>CAUWHJ010000004.1:0-155723 GCA_963558655.1 uncultured Peptococcaceae bacterium | reverse complement strand
CAGAATTTTGGGCATAGAAAAAGCCCGGAAAATGGCGTATTTCCGGGCTTTTTTATCATTTTTAAGTTGTAGATTATCGCTTGCTGAACTGCGGTGCACGACGAGCGGCTTTGAGGCCGTATTTCTTACGTTCTTTCATGCGTGGATCGCGGGTCAGGAAGCCTGCGCGTTTGAGAACTGGGCGGTAGTCAGGATCTGCTTGCAGAAGTGCACGAGCAATACCGTGACGGATAGCGCCAGCCTGACCGGTGGTACCACCACCGATAGCGTTTACTTTAACGTCGAAACGAGCAGCAGTTTCGGTGATTTCGAGAGGCTGCATAACGATCATTTCGAGGGTTTTCTTACCAAAATATTCGGCCATGTCTCTGCCGTTGATGGTTACATTACCATTACCTGGAACGAGGCGAACGCGTGCAACGGAAGATTTACGACGACCGGTACCGTAATACTGAATATCTGCCATAGTGGTTGTCCTCCTTCTTAGAATTCGTATACTTCTGGCTGCTGAGCGGCATGTGGATGTTCAGCACCTGCATATACTTTGAGCTTACGGAACATCTGACGGCCCAGTCTGTTATGTGGGAGCATACCTTTGATGGCACGTTCCATAACGAACGCTGGCTTGTTCTGCATGAGATCGCCATAAGTGCGTTCTTTCAAGCCGCCTGGATAACCGCTATGGTGATAATATTTCTTCTGGAGATCTTTCTTACCAGTCAGGATTGCATCCTGAGCGTTGATAACGATAACGAAATCGCCACAATCAACGTTAGGGGTGTAAGTAGTTTTGTGCTTACCTCTTAAAAGAGCAGCTGCCTGAGTCGCTACACGACCAAGTGGCTTGCCTGCTGCGTCAATGACATACCATTTTCTTTCAACTTCGCCAGCTTTGGCCATGAAAGTTGTGCTACGCATGTAACATCCTCCTTTGATTCTCGGTATCTTCATTATGAATAAATTGTACAATAAAATAATTGATGGTTGTATCCACAATGGATCCGGGGCTCTGGATCTGTTACTGTGTCGACCATACCCGACTATTATATGAATTGTAGAGGGTATTTGTCAATGCTTTTTCGCGGAAAATCACGGTTTTTTGAGATTTTTTTCGTTTTCGTTTTTCGCTGGTATTGTAGGCGTTCATCAAGCACTCAACGTGTCTGGCGCTGTCTCAATGCGTACTTCTCCCTCTGCGCCATCAATGTCACGAACAATGTCGCCCACAGCCGGTACAACGATGCAACTTCCAGCCAAGGGATTTTTGATGCTTTCAACAGGTGTAGTGATGGTAGCGTTGACGGTGGAGCGTTCAAATGCCAGGTCGGTGTCAATCATTTCGCAATCCACAAGGGTTAGATTTTTGCAGTAACAAAATGGCTGTGTGCCAATGATTTTACAGTGTTCAAAGGTTAGATTCTCGCTATACCACGCCAAATATTCGCCACCAAGCACACTGTTGCGAATGGTCACATTTTTTGCGTGCCAGAAGGCGTCTTTGCTGTCGATGACACACTCTTCAAAGAGGCCGTTTTCAAGGTATTGCAGAGAGTATTTTGCGCTCATTTCCAAATTTTTAGCACGCACATGACGGTTTTTCATGAGAAAATATTTGCTTTCGGCAGTACAGTTTTCCAATGTCAGATGGTCTGTGAACCAGGCAAATTCGTCGGAAACGATGTCGCAGTTACAGAGTGTCACGTTGCTGCATTCACGAAAGGCTTTAATGCCGTGGAGTTTGCTGTCGCTGATGCGAACGTCGCTAGAATACCACAAGGCGGCACGGCAGTTTTCTGTCAGCTCGCAGTTGGTGATGGACAGCCCTTGATCGTGCCACAAGCTGTAACGCAAATCAAAGAAGCAGTTTTCAACCACGATATTCTTACATTCTTTGAGCGCACTTTCGCCATCAGATGGTCCGTCAAAGATACAGTTTTTCACCAAGGTGTCGTTCACTCCATACAATGCACGTTCTTTGTCAAAGGTCTGGTTTTCAATGATGGTCATTTTCTGTCGCTCTCCTTCATCGATTTGTCTATAAAATCATACGCTAATCGGCAATTTCTAGTATAGACACTGTGTCAGTTTATAGCCAATACCCGTTGCACATTTCATGTCATGCCCAAAACGCATGAAAGCGACCCATCGCTGGATCGCTTTCATGATTATGACGGAAAAAAAAGGCCGCAAGAGTACAAAAATAATCGGTTGATGCAGAAGATAGATGAACAAACTGTGCCGCCCTGCCCAGGAGAGCGCACGGCAATAGCTTTTACGAAAAATGTGCAGTTTGTTGTTCTTTGCCAGCCATAGTGAGAGAAAATACCCACAGGCAAAAAGAAAGAGCCATGGTATGAGCGGAAAGTAATCGGCAGAATAAAATCCTGGCATGGGCATTCCCAAAAAGGTGGTAAAGAGGTTTTTATAAAACGACGGGTTCACTGTTATGGTAAGCCACTTTCCAAACCCTACATAACCGTCAATCAATCCTCGCGTAAAAAGAAAAAGCACAAGGAAAAGCAATGCCATCCAACCAGCCACACCTTGCAGGCGTTCCAAAAAAGGACGCACCACCCCTAAAAGAAGCATACAGACACCAATGCAGGTGAGCACGCCAAAAATAATGCACGCCTGCGGCATGAAGCCCAATGTCACAAATGTCACCGCCAGTCCTGCCAGCGATACTTCCACCCCATGTTTCAGCGGCTGTGAAGAAAAAGACAGACAAAAACCTGAAACGAGAATAAATGTCCAACAGATAGCCTGCTGCCAAATTTCTCTAGGCACGCCCACAAACCACGACCACTCTACTCCGTAGAGATAGACCAAATCCCATATTGCATGAAAAAGGATCATGTTCACAAGCGCAAAACCACGAATATCGTCAATGAGCCTATAACGTTCTGACACGTTAGTTCCTCCTTACAGCCTTGCATAAGAAACAGGGGCCTTGCGGTCCCTGTTTTCTCTCCTATTAGGCAAGCGCTTCGATATATGCCTTTACGCGTGCCACAGTTTTTTCTGCGCCAAGCACTTGCTGAATACTCCACACGTCCGGCGAATTGCGACGGCCGGTAATGGCAAGACGCACAACCGTGCTCACATCGCCAACATGGCCTTTGTAAGCCTCCGGATTTTTCTTGTAATCTTTTGGCCGCACAGCATAGCCACGATTTTCAGTGATGGTGCGAATCTTATTGAACCATGCTTCGTTGTCGTCTGCATGGTCATAAGTTGCCAAATAATCTTCTAAAATAGCAACCGCTTCTTCAGCAGGAATGTTTTCTGGCAAAGCATCTTCCTGTACAAACCAGGCATCAAAGAAATATTTCGTGAAAGCAACAATCTGGCGTGCGTTCACCAAATCCTTGCGTGGCTTCTTGCCATCACGGCCAATCGCCAATAGTTTCACAAAATCGTCGCGCTGTGGCACAATGACATCATACACATCTGGCTGATGCTTTTTCGCCCAAGCGAGCACAAAATCTGCAATGGTTGCTTCATCCAAGCGCACGAGGGTTTCTTTGCAAATGTCTTCCAACTTCACCATGTCAAACAACGCACCGCTGGTTGCCATCTTATCGAGATGAACCGGAAAATCTTCAAGTGGCAGCTCTGGATTAGCGAGACGCCATTCTTCGTAGTCAGAATTGAGCAAGGTCATGATATATTCGCGCACAGCCTGTGGAAAATAGCCTTCTTCTTCATAAAACGAGAGTGCCATTTCCGGATCTTTGCGTTTAGACAGTTTGCGGCGTGTGCCGTTTTCGTCAATTTTCATGAGATGCGCCGTATGGCAATACACTGGATGTTCCCAGCCCAGTGTTTCAAACAATTCGATATGGAAAGGCAGCGTTGCCAGCCATTCTTCCCCACGCACCACATGGGTCACACGCATAAAGTGGTCGTCCACCACATGGGCAAAGTGATACGTTGGCACACCGTTGGTTTTAAGCAAAACAAAGTCCTGGTCGTTTGGATGAATGGTCACATGACCGCGAATACCATCCGGAACGCTCACAGCTTCTTCCGGATTGCCCGCAGCACGCAGGCGCAACGTCCAAGGTTCGCCAACATCGAGCTTTTCACGAATGTCTTCCATGGAAAGGTTGCGATCCGTTGCCCACTCACCATAGTAGCCAGTGTTCACTTTCCGCGCTTCCTGTTCCTCACGAATCTTTGCCAAATCTTCTTCCGTAGCAAATGATGGATACGCTTTGCCTTGGGCAACGAGCGATTTTGCCACTGCCTGATACATATCCACGCGTTCACTCTGGTGATATGGGCCATAGTCGCCCTTGTCGCCCGCAAGCGTTACCCCTTCATCAAAATGAATACCGAAATAATCCATTGCGCGAATGATCAGCGCTTCTGCGCCTTCCACTTTGCGCTTATCGTCGGTGTCCTCAATACGCAGCAAGAAACTGCCGCCGCTTTGATGCGCCAAACGTTCGTCAATCAACGCACCATAAAGATTGCCAATGTGAATGAAGCCTGTTGGGCTTGGTCCCAAACGGGTAATCATCGCCCCGTCTTGAAGAGTGCGTTTTGGAAAACGTTGTTCTAAATCATCAATGGTCAGTTCCACATCTGGGAACAACCACTCAGCCAGCTGCTGATAGTCCATGTAGATCCTCCTTATAAAGCCGCTCTGATCGCCAGAGCTGTGCATTGCTTGCAAATCATTTCTATTATAGTTTTCCCCTCTGCGCTTGTAAAGATTTCCGCAGCAATCTTCTGCAGCCTTTCTTGCTTTTCCCTATGGTACAGGGTACAATGAAAACAATTACTGGAAAGGACGTGTCTATCATGACGACTTCTGAGCCACTACTGCACCTTCTTGCCTTCTTCTACATCTACGCCTTCCTCGGCTGGTGTGTGGAAATCGCCTATCACGCCCTCACCACCGGTCACCTTGTCAACCGTGGTATGCTTGCCGGCCCTTTTTGCCCCATCTACGGTGCCGGTATGCTTTTAATGATTGTTTTCACCGAGCCTCTCCAACACAGCTGGCCGCTCACCTTTCTTGGTTCCATGGTGCTCTGCACAGCACTGGAGCTTGTGGTCGGCTTGGTGTTGCGTGCCCTCTTCCACACACAATGGTGGGATTACAGCAAAGAGCCGTTTAATATTGCTGGCTTAATCTGTCTACGCTTCTCGCTCGCCTGGGGGCTTGGCGGTGCCTTTCTCATCAAAGTGGTGCATCCGCCGATTCGTGACGCCATAGCGATTGTGCCCTCGTTCATTCTCGCCATTGTCTTTGGTGCGCTATCGGTGGTCACGCTCGCCGACCTCATCATCACCGTGCGTGGTATTCGCCATCTGCAAAGCCAAAGCGAGCTGCTTTTCGATATTGAAGCGCAGATACGCGAAACCAGTGCCGCCATTGGCAGTGCCATCACCGAACGCACCTTAGACGCACAGGAACGTCTCGAACCGGTTCAGCTGCGATTCGACGAATGGCAGGCTGAAAACCGCGAAGAACGTGCACTGCGCCGTGCACGTTTCGACAACTACCTGCAAAATCTCGATGCACGGCGCGATATTCTTGAATCCTGGCGTGCTGAACGCAGCGATGAAGCCGCTGCCCGCATCGAAGAAGCCCTCAATCGCTTCGACACCTTACGCACACGCCGCCGTGAACTTTTGGAAACACGTCCACGGCTCGCCCGCCGTTTCGATAAAGCCTTCCCTACCATGAAATGGTACAACAAGAACAAAAAGAAAAAGTAAGCGCAAAAAAGCTATGCAGAACGCCTTCGTGCGTATTCTGCATAGCTTTTTATTATTTTCCACACTTTTCCATCGCCAACGCCAGCTTAATTTGAAAAAACGTAATGCGCTCCGGCAAAGCGTCTTTAATCGGCGTCAACCGGTCTGACTGCGCCACCTTCGCCACACGGCAAATCAGCGCACGATCCTCATCAGAAAGCCAGTCTTGCACAGGCAGCTGCTCCCCGTTTTCCACCAGCGTCACAATATGGTTTTCAATGGTTTGCAAAGTCAGCTTGCGTTCGCGGGCAATCGCCTCAAGACTAAGACCCTGACGCAATAGCTCCAGCGTACGCGCCTGCGTAGAACGTTTGGCACCACGACCAGAAATGGTTTGTGGCGCAGCAATAACCGTCAGATTTTTCTTGCGCGCCGTTTCCACATCCACGCCATAGCTAGCCACATAGGCCCGCACCGCAAGCATAAACGGCTCGCCATAGCGTTCCAGCTTTTTCTCCCCGACACCAGCCACCTCGCCCATTTCCTCAAGCGTCAACGGCAATTTAGCCGCCATATCAATAAGCGAACGATCCGTAAAAACCACGAACGGCGCCACGCCAATGTTTTCGGCAATCTGCCGCCGCAAGGTGCGTAGCGATTGAAAAAGTGCCTCGTCATAAGAAACAATATCCTCCACACTCTGCGACAAATGCTTATGCTCTGGTTCTTTAAGCTGTTTGTTAATCGCCAGATGATCCTGCCCATGCAAAAGCGGTTTGCTGCGCGCCGTCAGCCGCAACTCACGAAACGCGCCGATGCTCAGATACCCCTCTGCCAACAAAAGCGAAATAATATCACGAATATCACTATCCCGATAGTCTTTCATAAGGCCATAGGTTGATAATTTGTCAAAATGATGCTGCTGATTGAATGCCGTATCATTGGCGCGCAGCACATCAACCACCTTCCCCGCGCCATAATTTTGCCCCATACGCACAATGCAACTGAGAATTTTTTGCGCTTCCACGGTGCAATCCGTCACCGCCACTGTGCCATCGCACACCGAGCAACGCCCACACTCTTTCCACGTTGGCTCCTCACCAAAATAGCGTAAAATAAACCGCCGCAAACAGTTCCCAGTGTTACAATAACTCACCATCGCCTGCAAATTTTCCTGTGCATTGGGCGCATTCGATTCCTGCACACGGCGCGCGTTCAGCATAATATCCTGAGCAGAAAAAAGCAGCACAGCACTCGCCGGCGCCCCATCACGCCCCGCACGGCCTGCCTCCTGGTAATAGCTTTCAAGATCTTTTGGCATATTATAGTGAATCACACTACGCACATCTGTTTTATCAATCCCCATGCCAAAGGCATTGGTCGCCACCATAATCGGCTTGCGATCGTAAATAAAATCGTCCTGATGCCGCGCCCGCACCTCCGGCGTTAATCCAGCATGATAATAGGTCACAGGAAAACGATGGTCGCGCAGAAAATGGTAAACGTCCTCCACATTTTTGCGCGTACCGCAATAGATAATGCTGGATGTCTCCTCATCCAAAAGATTCAACAAAGCACGCCGTTTGTTTTCAGGTTTTTGCACCGAAAAATAAAGATTTGGCCGGTCAAAACTCGCCACATAGCAAAACGGATTTTCCAGTTGTAGCTGCGTAATAATATCCGCACGCACCTGTGCCGTGGCTGTCGCCGTAAACGCCGCAAAAATCGGCCGCTTAGGAAAGCTTGACAAAAGCTCGGCAATGCGCATATAGCTCGGCCGAAAATCATGCCCCCACTGGCTCACACAATGCGCCTCATCCACCGCCACCATGGTCACATCAAGCGTTGCCAACGTCTCACGAAAGCCTTCCAGCTCCAACCGCTCCGGTGCTACATACAGCAAATCCAACTGTCCGTTGCGTGCCATACGCATGGTTTCGGCAAAACGTTCCGGCGACGTTGCACTGTTCACCGAGCGTGCCGCCACGCCCATCTCCACCAGCCCGTCCTCCTGGTCTTTCATCAGGGAAATCAACGGCGACACCACCAGCGTCAGCCCTTTCATGCAGATCGCCGGCACCTGATAACACACCGATTTACCGCCGCCCGTTGGCAAAATCGCCAGCACATCACGCCCACTCAAAAGCGCCTCGATGATCTCCTGCTGACCAGGCCGAAATTTATCATAACCGAAATATTTTTTCAACACATCAATGGGATTCATGCTCGTTCTCCTTCGTCACTCAATGCGCCCATTATACCACGAAAATCACCACGCTCCAAAAAACTTCACATTTCCCCTTGACAGCGTTCCCCTTATCCCCTAATATACTAAATATACAGAAAATCTAGATAGAGGTTGCGAGCCTCATCAGTCACCAGCCCGAGTCTCCCGCAGGCATTGACGGCTGGCAAAAGGGAGTCTCGCCGAAGCAGGTTGCCGGCTGGCGGCATTCTGCTGGGCATACGTTGAATAAGCGTATGACTGTCATCGCACATACCCGTATGGGTATAGGATGGGGAGCTATCGGCATGAACCCTTTATGGGTCAATGAACTGGACAACCAGCGACGATTCCCCAAGAATCGTCGCTTTTTTCTTTTTCTCGAAGCTCCTCCCCACACACATTTAAGGAGGAATTATTTATGTCTATCTTTACTGGCGCAGGCTGCGCAATCGTTACCCCATTTGCTGCTGATGGTTCTGTGGACTATCCTGCTCTCGAACGTCTTTTGGATTTCCAGATTGACAACGGCACCGATGCCATCATCATCTGCGGCACCACCGGCGAATCATCCACCCTTTCCGAAGAAGAACATTCCAAGGTCATTGCCCACACCATCCAGCATGTAAACCATCGTGTGCCTGTCATTGCTGGCACCGGTTCCAACGACACACAAACCGCCGTCATGCTCTCCAAGCAAGCTGAAAAAGACGGCGCCGATGCTGTGCTCCTCGTTACCCCTTACTACAACAAAGCCACCCAAAACGGGCTTAAGATGCATTTCAAAACCATTGCCGAAGCCATCAACATTCCGGTAGTGCTCTACAACGTGCCTAGCCGCACCGGCTGCAACATCAAGCCTGAAACCGCCGTATGGCTCGCACGCAATGTCGAAAACATCGTCGCCATCAAAGAAGCATGCAGCGATATTTCACAGATCGGTCATCTTTTCGCCATCGCCGACGGCGACATCGACATCTACTCCGGCAACGACGACCAGGTTGTGCCAATGCTCTCCCTCGGCGGCAAGGGCGTCATCTCCGTGCTTTCCAACATCGCTCCACAACAAACCCACGACATGGTGCAGAAATTCTTCGACGGCGACGTAGCCGGCGCCGCCAAAATTCAGCTTGACGCCATGAACCTCATCAACGCCCTGTTCTGCGAAGTCAACCCAATCCCTGTGAAAAAAGCCGTAGAACTCATGGGGCTTTGCGGCGGCAGCGTGCGCCTGCCACTCACCGAAATTGAACCAGCCAACGCAGAACGTCTGGCAAACGCCATGCGCGACTTTGGCCTGCTCGACTAATCACAAAAAACAGCATAGAAAAAAGACAGGTGTGACCGCACCTGTCTCAGACTGTAGATAAACCCCTTATCAGGGACAGTGAAGCATCTCGCAAATCGTTTATTCTCACACAGATACTTGAAAAACCGCGATATGAACGACTTTATAACGCACTTAGGAAAATTATTGAGAACTCAAGAAAAGTCCTGCTGCTAGGCAACAAGACTTTTTCGACAAGCTGAGACAGGTGTTACCGCACCTGTCTTTTTTGTGTTCTGGACACAGCTAACCTTTTTCGGTAAATAATTACCTTACTTTTATCCTATACCATCACGCACAAAAATGCAATGCTCAGCCTGCTCTCATTTTATTTGCCATCACACCGCCTATCCCTTATAATCAAAAGTGGTTGCTACCCTTTAGGCGTAAGCCCGGAAGGGAGGGTATCAAAAATGGATTTTGTCGTCTTTCTCCTCACCATCATAGCAGGTGTGATTACTGATCGCATCTGCAAATGGCTGGATGGCAGGAAAAAATAGTAACCCAGCCTAAAGTAAAAAGACAGGTGTTCCCGCACCTGTCTTTTTTGGGTATACACCGATTTTGTCGTCTTTATGGGTAAGCACGGTGATCGCTTTACCTTGCTTTTAGCATACACTATGACGCGCTAAAATGCAATACCCAGCCTGCTCTCATTTTGTTTGCCATCACACCGCCTATCCCTTATAATCAAAAGTGGTTGCTACCCTTTAGGCGTAAGCCCAGAAGGGAGGTGCACAAATGGATCTCGTAGTGTTTATGGGTAAGCACGGTGATCGCTTTACCTTGTGTTTAGTATACATCATCACACATCAAAACGCAATAGCCAGCCTGTGGCAGGTACAAAAAGAGGCAGCCCTGAGGCAGCCTCTCCTTGTGTCTGTCTTTTTTTGTTTGAGGTTACCCGTTACAGGCAACGGTGTGTGATTACACGTCCCATTCTTCCTCAGCGGTGTCCGATGGACGGGTGTAGTCGTGTGCGCTGGACGCTTCTGTGATTTCGTAGAATGCCCAGTGCTTTTCGCTCACATCCGGATAGCGTTCACCGGCGCCGTCGTCGATGGCGCTTTGGTCGGCAATACGGGCGAGCATACGGTTGATGACGGAGACGGCTTCTGCTCTGCTGATGTTTTGTTCAGGGCGGAAGGTGTCGTCTTCGTAGCCGCGCAACCAGCCATAGCTAACGGCGGTTTGCACAGCGCCATAGTACCAGCTGTCTTTCGCCACATCAACAAAGTCCACGTCTTTGTCGGTGCTGGCTTTGGCAAAGCGGGTCGCCATGGCTGCAAATTCGGCACGGGTAATGGCTTTGTCCGGCTGGAAAGTGCCGTCTTCATAGCCGCTGATAAGCCCTTTGCCTGCCAGGGCAGCGATGGTGTCGTGGTACCAGCTGTCTTTTGGCACGTCAGGGAATTCTTTGGTTTCTTCCACATCCTGGTCACGCAGCAGGCGGTAGAAGGCGCTGGCAACTTCACCACGAGTGATGGTGCGTGCCGGGCCAAAGGTGTCATCTTCATAGCCGTGCATATAAGCGATGTGGTCATCGGTGTTGAGCAGGTCAGCCACGCCAGTATCATCCGGGTCGGCAATACCGTTGTCTGGTTCATCCGGTTCGTCTGGCTTATCCGGTGGGGTGATGCCACCGCCGCTGTTGTCGCCACCGTTTCCGTTGTCTCCGCCATCACCACCATCGCCGCCATCGTCAATGGCTTCGGCGGCAGCTTTGATGATGATGTCACCGGCTACGTCTTTGATCTTAACGTCACCGGTTTCTTTGTCATAGCAGTCGCTGGTGATTGATTTCCCTGCCATGGTGATGTCCACGCTCTTCATCGTGTAGCCATCGTCTGCCTTGAGGGTGGTGGTGTAGGTGCCACCATGCCCCACCTCTTTAGCATCGTTCGAGCTGGTCACATGGTCAAGTTCGTACACAACGCCATACTGCCCATGTTTCAGTTTCCACTTCGCGTAGAGGGTCACGGTTTTGTCGTCTTCCGTAATCAAGCCTTCGGTGGTTTCCACTATTTTTGCATCCGGCTCGGTGGAAAGTGCCCAGCCTGCAAATTCGTAGTCCTCCGTTGGCGGTGTGAACGTGTTCTCTGGCAGTTTATCCTTGCTGTCCCAAGCCACATTCGTCATATCGTCCATTTCACCGCGACCGGTGTTGGCGTCAAAATGAATGGTGCCAGTGTATGGATGCCACTGCCCAACATATTCCACCTTCACCTTGTTCTTGCCTGCAAACTGCTCAGTCAAAAGCGTGTCAGTGCCAATGGCGTAGGTGGTGCCATCGCTGTCTTTACCAATGTAGTTTCCTTCATCGTCTTTTTCCAGAGAGATTTCTTCTCCGCCAATGGTCAATTTTGGTTCCCAACCATCAAACGCCTGATGGTCCACATCGTCTACAATGGTTTGCACAGGATGCTGCACGCCAACCTCCACATGGTAGGTGTCGGTTTCCAGCATATCCTTGGTATTGCTATAGGTCACATCAATGTATTCTTTGGCACTTTCATCTTGTGTCCAATGACCGGTCAAGGTCAGGTCGTTGTCCGGCAGGGTCAGTGTGCTGCCCGGGTTGACCTTTCCACCATCAGAGCGTGTCCAGCCATCGAACGTATAGCCCTCTGCGTTTGGCGCTTCTGCCACGGTCACTTCGCTGCCGCTTTCGCCAAGCTGCTTGTCTGGCAGGGCAACATTTGGCACATCGCCGGTGTAGGCGTAGTTAAGAATCACCGTGTTGTCTTCCGGTGGCTCTGGCGTTTCGCTTTCGTCTTTGCTGTGCCAGAGACGAATGGTGTCAGAGGTGGCGCTGCCTGCGCTGTCGTGGGCATAAGCGGTGGCATCCCAGAAGGTGTAGTCGTGTTCGTCATAGCCAGGTTTGCTGTCCACCGTGCCGATCAGGCTCACGACTACTTCGTTGCCAGTATACAGCCCTTCAAACACGCCCTCAATGGTTTTGCCATCGTCTGAAATCGTTGGTTTTTCCACCACACGCCCGCCAAGGTAGCCGTTGCCGGCGCCTTCTGTTTCACGAATCTCGGTGGTTTCGATATGCCAGCCTGCTTCCAGTTTATCGTTGCCAACAAATTCGATGATCCCTTCCGGAATTGGGAAACGCAGATTGATGCGTCCGGATTTCACGCCTTTGTCGCCTTTGTATTTCAAGGTGATTTTATAAGTGATGGTGTCGCCTTCGTTGACTTCGGTTGGATGGATAATCAAGCTGCTCAGCGGGTCGATGCTCAAGGCTTCCGGTTTGTCCTCGCTTGGTGCTTCTGGCTCAGCAGGTTGTTCAGGTGCTGCCGGTTCTTCCGGCTGTGCAGGTTCCTGTGGCTCATCGGTTGGTTGTTCCGGTTCAACCGGTGGCTGTGGTTCGTCTACTGGTGGTTCGTTTTCATCGCCATTGCCCGGTTCTTCCACCGGCGGCTCTGTTTCATCGCCGCTACCCGGTTGTTCGCCGTCTGTTGGTTCATCGGTGGTCGTATCATCGCCCGGCTCTTCCGCTGGTGGTTCATCGCCCGGCTGTTCCGGTTCGTCCGGTTCCTCTACCGGCGGTTCCTCGCTCGGTTCGTCCGGTGCATCGGTGGTCACGTTATCGCCCGGGAAAGCGTCGCGAATCAGCGTTTGTATCTCAGCGTTGTCAATGCCGCTAATGTCCAAATGAGCGCTTGTTGGCACACCGGTGAACATATCTTTTGCGTTAAAGCCACCTGCCTGTGCCCTAATGTCCTGAAGATCCAGCGTGATGTTTTCCAAGCTGGTACAGCCGTTGAACATATTGCTGGTGTGGGTCAGATTCTGCACCTTCAAATTCTCAAAGGTCACATCAGTGAGACTGGAGCAGCCGTTGAACATATTTTCCAAGGTTGTAAGATCATCAAAATTGGCAACGCCCTTTTCCGGCCCAATGAAGGTCACGCTTGTCAGTGCGCTGCATCCGGAAAACATATAAGCCAAACTGTCAATGCCGTTTTCTGCGCCAAAATGGAAGGCACCCTCAATGGTCGCCAGCTTATCGCAGCCATTGAACATACCACTTACAGTTTCAACGCTCTCAAGACTAAACCCATCGCCAAGCGTAAGTTCGGTTAACTCAGAGCAGTTAGAAAACATAGAGCTCATCGTCATCACCTTGCTGGTATCAAAACTGCTGACGTCTAAACGCTCTAAAGCAGAGCAGCCAAAGAACATACTGCTCATGTCCTGTACATGGCTGGTATCAAATTTACTGAGGTCTAAGCTAGTCAAACTGCTACAGCCAGAGAACATACTTTCCATACCATAAGAAGCTGCTTCACCTATCCCTACGCTACCGGTATTAAAGCCGCTGAGGTCCAAGCTGTTCAAACTGGAGCAACCAGAAAACATATTACTCATATCCATTACATGTCTGGTATCAAAGTTTTTGCCAAATGTAAGGCTGGTTAAACCGGAGCAACCAGAGAACATAGAACGCATATTACCATAACCGCCTTCCCCAACATTACTGGTATTAAAGCCGCTGAGGTCCAGACTTTTCAAACTAGAGCAATTAGAAAACATTTTTTCCATATTCGTTACTTTGATGGTATTAAAATTACTGACGTCTAAGTTGGTTAAACCGGAACAGCCATCGAACATTTCGCTCATATTCGTTATATGTTTGGTATCAAATTTACTGAGGTCTAAGCTAGTCAAACTGCTACAACCAGAGAACATAGAATCCATACCACCAGTAACATCACTCCCAACATTACTGGTATTAAAACCGCTGAGGTCCAGACTTTTCAAACTGGAACAGCCAGAGAACATACTTCTCATATTTGTCACTTCATTGGTAACAAATTTATCGCCAAATGTGATGTTGGTTAATTTGCTATTGCTATCATAACCCATCTCAAACATATGGCCCATATTCCTTACCCTGCTGGTGTCAAAACTGCTGAGATCCAAACTGGTTAAACTGAAACAGTCAGAAAACATACCACTCATATTTGTTACATGGCTGGTATCAAAGTTTTCGCCAAATGTGATGTTGGTTAAACCGGAACAGTCAGAAAACATGTATCCCATATCAACAGAAAAATCTTCTTCAGCCTCATCATTATGAGTATTAAAGCCACTGAGATCCAGACTGGTTAGTCCAGTACAGCCAGCAAACATACTGACCATATCCGTTACGCTACTGACATCAAAGCCGCTGAGCTCCAAGCTGGTTAGTTTGCTTGGTTCCCACTTATCATCACTCGATGCTGAGTAACCCATATCAAACATACCGCTCATGTCCGTTACCCTACTGGTGTTGAACAATCCACCAAATTTTATATTGGTTAAGCCAGTGCAGCGGGCGAACATTCCGCTCATATTTGTCACATCAGAAGTGTCCAAACCGGTAAGGTCAACGCTTTCCAGCTTGTAATTTTGATATTCGTACCTACTAGGATGCGTACCAAACAAATAGGTGCAATCCGATGGCGCTTTTACGCCGCCGGGTGCGGCAACCACCGCATCATAATAGCCGGGATCACCGTCTCGTGGGGTCAGATAGACAACCACCTTGTCGTTATCTGTGGCGCCAATATGGCGTGCATATACCACATTGGGCACATTGGTGACTTTGACCTCATCATAAGGGGAAGATTCATCATCGGAATTTTCTATTGTGTCATACTCCACCATCTGGTCTTTGAAAGTGATGGTTTTCACAGAATCCTTCGTCAGTTTGTGTTCATCGTCTGTGGACACATTGATAAAATTAAAGGGATGCTCATCATAAAATTCCAGTGATTGGGGATGATTCTCCTTAATATAGTCTTCCGCCATTTGATTGCCCGTTTTGATCGGCTCCCCTTTTTCATACTCTATCTCAATATCCAAGCCAATCCTCCCAAAGGCGGGGGTGAAGGTGCGGTCGCTCTCCGGCATGAGGATGACGGTGCCGGGGGCGTAATGCTCATCATTTTCGGCATCGTTCCAGCCGCCAAAGGTGTCGCCGCTTTGAGCGTATTCATCGCCTGTTGGCAGGGTGACACGGCTGCCCGGGAAGGCTTTAAGTTCTTTCGGCTGATGCCCATTTTCGTCTGCGTCAAAGGTGATGGTGCTTTGAGCACGGTTGATTTCGGCGGCTGGCAGGATGATTCGCAAATCATGGACGGTTTGTTCGTCAAAAATGCCGGTATGCAAGCCGCCGCTTGTGCCATCGCCGTGGCCATCAGTAACGGTGGTGGCATCAAAAACGGGTTCTTTGGTAAATTCTTCGGTGTTTAAGTCGACATCTATCGCAATGTCAATATCTGTCTGTCGGCAGGCGCGCTCAATGTGCACGTCAATGCCTTGTTTGTCGTTGGCGATTTGAGCAGTCATGTCGGCAACGCCATCATTGGTATCAACGCTGACACCTGTGATGGCTTTGACAAGGTTCTGCCCATTCGCCAGGTTTAGGGTGAAATCCAAATTATGGTAGTGGTCGTGCACGATTTGTTCCAGGTCTTCGCCCAGTTCGGCACGGAAAAGGGTAGGGTCACTTTCGGCGTGGGCGGCTTTTACTACACCGTTAAATACCCCCCCGTTATATTTTCATCCTCAGGGTGCGCCACGGTGTGTTCGGTGGCGTATTGTTCCAGTAATTTATTTGGTTGGTCTGCCATCTGCCAGGTGATAAGAGCACCGTCCGTGCCGAGAGCAGTTTTAAGAGCACTCAGCTCGTTTTCAATGGCGGCGGTGTCCTGATTGCCGAAACGGTCGCCGAGCACCCAGAGAACAATATTTTTCTTACCGTTCGTGTTCTGCTGCACCGCTTTGGTAGCAGCTTGCAGGGCTTTCACTTCGTCAGCCGTGCCCTGCCCAGCGGTTGCGTGCTCATCCAGCGCAGTGCTCAAACTTGACTCATCTTCAAAAACATCGTTACGCATAATCTCGTTTTGGTAGTTAATCATACGCACCGTGGTTGGGGCACCATAGTCATAGATATAGCGCATGCCGCTGTCGCGCATCATGCGTTCAAATTGTTGATGTGACTCGCGCCCCTGGGTGGCAATGTCCACCAAAAAGATGAGGTTGTAGGCATCGGCATCAACGCCAGGTTTGTGATAGGTGATGGTAGCTTTGGAGCGGTCTGCATCTTTGTAATCCACAGTCACAGACGCATTCTCCGTGGTTTCGCCAGATGCAAGCGGTTGCGGCGCGTCCTGCGCGAAGGCTTGCATCGGCAGCAGCCCAAGCAAAAGCGAGAGACAGAGCATCGCTGCAATCAGACGTTTTGTTAAGGCTTTGTGTGTCATGTTGGATTTCTCCCTTCTTTAATAAAATAATAGTTCTCAGCACTGCGCCGCGCTCGGGGACAGACAACGCCCGAACGCTGTGGCGCAAGCCACGAAAAATTATAGCATACCGATTTTCTGGGCGGCAAGAAGAAAATTTTCGCAACGCGTCGGCAAAAAGGCACACAAAAACGCCTGCCGCACGAAACATGGTGCGGCAGGCGTTTGGCTCAGGCGTCTAAAAACGCCTGGCTTAAAATGAAGAATTCTTCCTGACTTGGCTGCCAGCGTTTTTCCATTGGCGGCAGGGTGGCATCATAGCGTTCGGCATCAGCCGGTTCAATCGCCATCACAGGGCTGTCCTGATACACCCAGGTGTGACCATCGAGGGCGCCCGACACCAGCTCGTGCACCATCATGGCAGCCGGATAGCGGCCATCTGGCGTTGTCACGCGATGTTTTTTGCAGCTGACAAAACCGCTTGAGACATAGTTGGCAGGGCTGCCAAAAATCACCACAGCTTCATAGCCCAGTGCTTTGGCGGCAGCAAAGGAATGGTCGATCAGGCGTTTGCCGTAGCCTTTGCGCTGATGCGCCGGTGCCACGCACAACGGACCGAAGGTGAGAATGTTCTTTACAGCACCGTTTTCATCGGTGAGGGTGGCTTTGGTGTACATGATGTTGCCAACGATCTCGCCCTCTTCTTCCAGCACAAAGTCCAGCTCTGGAATGAAATCGGCGTGGTCGCGCATGATGTGGACAAGGTAGTGTTCCACGCAGCCAGGGATGTACATATTATAGAACGCAGCACGGGTGAGCGTTTCCACGGCAGCGTAATCCTGTGGTTGTTCATTGCGAATGGTTACCATGTTTTTCCTCCTTTTGGTTCATTGCCACCAGTATAGCAAAAAGGGCACAAAAAAACCACCGTGCATCACGCGCACGGTGGTTGATGGATTAAAGACGTCCGCTGAGTTTCCAGAGAACGAGCAAGAGCAATGCGGCCACAAGCACATACACCGACGGCAGCACAAGCACCACGGGCAGGTCGAAAAACGCCGAGGCAACCAGCGCCAAAAAACCAACGATGAACAGGAAACCGACGAGTTGGGTGCGGTTTCTGGCTTTTCGTGGGTCGTTGTAATTGGCGTTTTTATCGCCCATGACGAAAAAGCGTGTGCCCGCCAGAAAGGCAATGAAACAAATCACATGACCAAGGTCTAAGCTGGTGGTGCAAGCCATGAGCGCTTGCCCGTTCGCCAGCCCGCGCGCTATGCCATAAAGGCCCAACACCAAAAGTACAATGGCACAAAGGGCGATGCCGCCCATGAGCGCACCGATATGGCGCTCGCGGCGCACTTCTTCGCCAATCTCTTTGATGGCAGCTTCTGCGTAAGCGTCGATATCTGTGATGAGGGCGGCAATGGTGCTGCCTGCCTGCACATCGTGCAAAAGTTTTTCCAAAACGCCCAGCTCAACGAGCAGCGACTGCTCCGGCATGAGATTGGCTTCATCAATGTACCTGAGCACGGCACGCACGGTTTGCTTTTCGCTGTCATTCAGCAGCGCAAACAATGCCTTACACTGTTCGGCATTTTCAATTTCTAAACGATCAGCCATGATGAAGTCTCCTTTCTCAACCAATGCCACCGAACACGATGCCAAGGATTAAGACGATGATGGTGACGCCACAGTACACATATTTGCCCATGCCTTCGATGAAACGACCAACGTGGTATTTGCTGCCCAGTTCGATTTGTTTGGCGGCAAAGCCTTTGCCACACACCCAGAAAAAGAGCACCCCAGCCAAAAGCGCACCAATCGGCATGATGTAGATGGTGAAAATATCCATCCACGCGCTAACGGTGTCGCCATTTTCAAGGAAAAGGCCCACAATGATGCTAAGCGCAAAAACAATGAGGCAGGATTTAATGCGGCTAAGACCAAAAAGATCTTGCAGGGCTTCGATTGGTGTTTCATAAAGGTTGACCAGAGAGGTGATGCCTGCAAAAAAGACCGCCAGGAAGAACACAATGGCCAAAAGCTGTGCATAAGGCAGTTGTGCAAAAATGGACGGCAGCACAATGAAGATCAGCGGTGGGCCGCTCTGTGGGTCCACGCCAAAGGCGAAAACTGCCGGTAAAATGGTGAGCGCCACGAGAATGGAAGCGATCAGCTCAAACACAGCCACCATGACGCCGGAAAAAACGATGTCGGTTTCACGTTTCAAATAGCTGCCATAGACGATGGTGCCGCAGCCAGCCAGCGAAAGCGAGAAAAAGGCTTGTCCCAGGGCGTACATCCAGGTTTTTGGATTGGCCAACGCTGACCAGTCTGGATCAAACAGGAAGGCATAGCCTTCTTCCGAGCCTGGAATGGTGGCAACAAAAATGGCCAGCCCCACGAACAGGAAGAAAAAGAGCGGCATGATAATTTTATTGGCACGCTCGATACCGGCAGAAATGCCAGCGTTCATAACGATGAAGGTAATCACAATAGCGAGCAAATGCCAACCGATGCTGCCAAAATTGCCGGCGATCTCGCCAAAATAGGCGGCGGCATCGGTGTTAAACATGGTGCCGGACAGCGCGCCAAAAAGGAAGCGCAAAATCCAGCCAACGATGACGGTGTAACCAATGGCAACACCGGTGGAAGCAATGAGCGGTAAAAGCCCCAAGAGGCCACCAACCTTGCTGCCACGGCGCTCGGTGGCTTTGCGGAAAGCACCCACCGGTCCGGTACGCATGGCGCGGCCAAACGCCATCTCGCCCATCACGCCACAAAAACCGAGGGCAATGACAAAGATTAAAAACGGTACGAGAAATGCGAAACCGCCATACTGGCCGACACGGTATGGAAAGAGCCAGATGCAGCCCATCCCCACTGCCGAGCCAATGCAGCTCATGATGAAACCAAAGCGACTGCGAAATACGTCGCGAGAGTCATTGCTGTTGTTAGCCAATACAAATCACCTCTTTATCATAATATCTAAGCGACTTAACCAATGCCGCCAAAAACAATACCAAGAATGAGAACAATGAACGTGACACCACAGTACACATATTTGCCCATGCCTTCAATAAAACCACCCAGGTTACGCGCGCAACCGGTGTTGATTTCTTTGGCGGCAAAGCCTTTGCCGCAGACCCAGAAGAACATGATGGCTGCCAAAAGTGCCGCAAACGGTGTGATATAGATGGTGAAGAGATCCATCCAGTGACCAACCACATCCGAATCTTCCAGGAAAAGACCCGCTGCCAGGCTCAAGGAGAGCACGATCACGCAGGCAGGGCGGCGTTTGATGCCGAAGTGTTTTTGCAGAGCTTCGATCGGGCTTTCGTAAAGGTTCATCAAGCTCGTAACGCCGGCAAAGAACACCGCTAAGAAAAAGATGACGGCTAAGAACTGGCCGCCTGGGATTTGAGCAAAAATGGACGGCAAGACAATAAAAATCAATGGTGGGCCACTTTGTGGGTCGGCGCCAAAGGCGAATACCGCCGGTAAAATAGTGAGTGCCACGAGAATGGAGGCAATCAGCTCAAACACCGATACCATGATGCCGGAAAAAGGAATATCCACATCTTTTTTCAGATAGCTGCCATAGACAATGGTGCCGCAGCCAACAAGGGACAAGGAGAAAAACGCCTGTCCCAAGGCATACATCCAGGTTTTTGGATTGGCCAGTGCGGACCAATCCGGATTAAAGAGAAATTCATAGCCTTTTTCGGCGCCCGGAATGGTGGAAACAAAAATCGCCAAACCAATGAAAAGCAAAAAGAACAACGGCATGACAATTTTATTGGCACGCTCAATGCCGGAGGAAACACCGGCGTTCATAACAATAAAGGTAATGATAATAGCAAGCACGTGCCAGCCGATGCTACCAAAATGACCGGAGATTTCCGCAAAATACGCCGCAGAATCGCCATCGAACATGGCACCTGTAAGTGCGCCAAAAAGGAAGCGCAAAATCCAGCCGCAGATGACGGTGTAACCCACCGTAACACCAATGGAACCAATGAGCGAAATCATCCCCAGGACGCCGCCAAATTTGCCGCCGCGCTTAGCCACGGCTTGCTGAAAAGCGCCCACCGGACCGGTGCCCATGGCACGGCCGAACGCCATTTCACCGATGACACCACAAAAGCCAAGGCCGATGACAAAAATCAAAAACGGTACGAGAAATGCAAAACCGCCATACTGCCCCACACGATACGGAAAGAGCCAAATACAGCCCATCCCCACCGCTGAGCCAATGCAGGACAGAATAAAACCGAAACGGCTCTGAAATCCATCCCGCGACTGTGTTAATTTGTCACTCAAAACAATCACTCTCCTACTTTTCCTACTAATAATCTACCAGTGGTTTTCTCGTCGTTCGCCCCTCCCGAAAAATTTTCGTTTTCGTTGGGGTTGACGACGCGGCAACAAAAAAGCACCTGTCCCCATACAAGGACAGATGCTGAATGCTCTGCGGTACCACCTTATTTAGCGCACACGGCGCTCGCCTCATGCAGGATGCCAACACATCCCTCACCCTTAACGCGAGTGTCACGTCAACTGCTACTGGACGAACGTTCACAGTGCCCTCCGTGGCCCATTGTGCCGGCGCGTATTCATCAGGCTTTCACCGTCCCTGACTCGCTTTGCAACCGTCTGCCGGTTTTACTTCCACATCACAGGTTTCTATTTATTTTAGAAAAGGGCGATGTTTTTGTCAACCCTTTCCCGTAAAAAACTTCCTTATGCTGAGCCGTCCCTCAGTGTTTGGCTTTGGCGTCAGCCTCCGCAACAGCCTGGGTACGCAGATGATAAATCATCGTTGGTACATCAATGTCCATTGGGCACTGTTCCACACAGCGCCCACAGCGCAGGCAGTTGTAAACGATTGGCGCAGCTTCTTTGGTATCGTCCACAAAAGCTGTCCAGATGGCGCCGATGCCGTTCATGTAGGTTTTCCCGAAATGACCGGCAACCAACGAAAAGACAGGACATTCATACATACAACCACCGCAGCGCAGGCAAAGGGCTGCATCGTGGCACACAGGATCGTCAATCATCTTGCTGCGGCCATTGTCCACAAAAATCACGTGGAAGTCGTGTGGCCCGTGGGCGCCGTAGGTGGTGACTTTTTCAATGTCACCGGTTTTAGATGGCCCGCTGATGATATTCACATAGGCAGGCGCGGTGTACTGACCATAACGCCAGTTGACTTCTGCCACCTTCATGGAATCGAGGAAACTTGGCACGATTTTTTCAATGCCGACAACGGCAATGTGTACCGGAGGTGCTGCCGTGCACAAACGCACGTTGCCTTCGTTTTCGATGATGGTGATTTGACCCGTATCGGCAGCAACCGCATTGGCACCACTGATGCCAATGTCGGCAGTAAAATATTTTTCACGCAAAAATTCGCGCACCGCCATGACTTCTTCAGCAATGTCCGGCTTGATGTCACGGCAAAAAAATTCGCTGAACACTTCAGCCACCTGTTCGCGTGGCACATGAATGGACGGCGAGAGAATGTGCATTGGGCGGCCATCCATGAGTTGGAGAATAAACTCGCCAAGGTCGGTTTCCCACACTTCGTGGCCGCAATCTGACAGACGCTGGCGCAAATGAATTTCTTCGCCCAGCATGGATTTTCCTTTAACAATGGTTTTTGTACCACCGGCAATCTCGTTGATAATATCAACAACCGCCTGCGCGTCTTCAGCGAAATAGGCGTGGCCATGGTTACGTTCGATGGAATCCATCGCCTGCGCCATCAGTTCACGCCAGTGCTTGTGGGCGTTTTTCTTAATATCCTGCACCTCTTTTGCTAAAGCCGGTGTGTGTGGATAACGTTCCAGCGCATCGGCAAGGTTTTTACGATAGGACGCAATGGCACGCGTAATGGCGGTGCGAATGCGTTCATCTTCGCTGGCTTCGTTGATGTCTTTGGCGTAGGCGTTGATGTTTTCTTTGATCGTGCTCATAGATGATACCCCTTTGCAAGAAATTCTACAAAGTCCATGATTTCCATGTGTGTGGCTGTTTTGCAGCCTTTAAGTGCCGACAGGCAATATGGACAGCTTAACAGTGCAATCTGTGCGCCAGTGTCGGCGAGTTCGTTGGCACGTTTCTGAGAAATCTTGTGCGAAAGTTCAGCATACGTTGTCTTGATTGGGCCGCCGCAGCAGGTGCTCCATTTGCCGGTGCGGAATGGTTCTTTGTAGCGTACGTTCATGGCATCGAGCACCTCACGGAATTCGTCCACCACGTTCATTTCTCGCGCCATGCGGCAGGAATCGTGCAACGTGACAAGCCCACGGTAGAAATTCTTTGGCAACATATCGCGCTTTTCATGCACAAGTTGGATAAAGGTTTTGACCTCTACCTTTGGAAAATCGCCGTAGTGCGGATAAACCAGCGCAAACATTTCCGCAGCGTGCGGCGACATACACACGACGGTTTTAGCACCACTTTGGTTTAAGAAGCTCGCCACACGTTTGGCATAAATGCCGAGGGCATCCTCAAAGCCCAGCTCGTGGAGCAGGGCGCCGCTGTAAATTTCTTTTTCGCCATCGTAGCAAATATCATAACCAAGGGCTTTCAAAATTTGCGCTGCTTTTTTGTTGATAGAAAAGAAACGTTCTTTGTCCTGAGCAAAAACCGAGGCAAAGATTTTTTCTGGCGCCATGCCGCTCTTATGAACGAGGTCGCGCATCGACATCATCCAACCAAACACTGGCGTGCCCGGATCAACAATGTCCATCACCGTTAAGAGCGAATCCATAAATGGCAAGAGCTGATATTCCCCACCGGTATAAAAGAGCAAATCACCTTTTTTTGGCAGATTGAGGTCTTGCGCCCATTCGGCATTTTCTCGGGCACTCACCGCCAGGGGATTGTCGTATTGTAAGATGTTGTCCCTAATCAATGTCAGGGTTTCTGGTAACTGTTTTCCACCCATGATTGTCTCCTATCCCTTAAAATATTCTATGATAACCTCTCTATAATAGCATGTCTGCCGAGGCTTGTAAACCAAAGGGGCGTGCTTCCCCGTTATTCAGCGTCCGCTTTTGTCATGCGGTCATGGCAGAGCGCGAGCACCCCATCGCCACGCTCAATGATAATCACCGCTTCTTCGGCATCGGTACAGATGTTGCTAATCAGGCGTGTTTTGCCAAAGGGCGTGCTAAAATGGTCGAGCGGATAGTACAGCCCTTTGTTCGATAGCTGCATACCATCATCAGAAAACGGCACAATGCTGATATAGTCCGAGCAACGTTTCAGGCGATGCTCACCAGGCCCCACATAGCGCAGGCGGTTGATGTCGTCCCAATAAACGATGCTCTTTCCCGAACGGCCCATGCGAACAAGCTCCATCATATTGGCCAGCTCGTGATCCATGCGGCCGCCAAGACCACCGATAACGATGATTTCTTCGATGCCTTCCTCAAAGAGTTTTTCTGTTGCCAATGCCTGGTCGCTGTCGTTTTTTTCGACCGGATAAACCACCTTCGGCACGCCTTCTTCTTTCAGCCACACACGCGTTGCCTCTGCCAACGAATCCATATCGCCGATGAGCCCGTCCGGCCGCACACCGGCAGCACGGCAGAGGTCGGCACCCGCATCAGCACACAGACATGGCACATCTGGAAACTGCGCGCGCAAATCTGCCAAAAGGGCGGGCTGTGGCGCCGGGCCGCCGCTCACAAGAATGGCTTTACGCAGTGATGGGTCAAGCAGGTCTTTTGTGTAACACGTCATCCCACTTTCACCAGCTTTACATCATAGTTGCCTTCGCCGTAATCCACAATCATGCCGTGCATTGGGCTGGTACATTCTGCGGTATCATAAATCAAGGTACGCTTGTAACCAGCACGGTCGGCTGTTTCCGGAAAACGAATGTAGACCACATCGTGCTCAGCCAAAGGCAGCAGCGTGAGGTCAATAAAACGCTTTTCGCCCGGCAGGAAGTTTTCAAAAACAAGCATATCCTGCGCCACAGCAGTGCCCAGATAAATGTCGAGGACATCATCGGTGCAGTTTTCCAGCTCCAGCTGATAGGCGTTCTTCATTTTCTTCACAGCCACCGCCGCACCGATAGCGCCAGCCGCCAGCGCCGAAACGGCTGCGATTTTTTTAAATTTTGACATGAGGTTCATCCTTTCATATTATCGGCGGAAACTTTTCATTAACGCCGTTGTTTGCTATACTAGCTATTGACTATTATATCAGACTCAGGAGGAATTGCCATATGGTACTTTTGGAAGCCCGCCATCTACATTGCAGTTTTGGCGAGCGCGTATTGTTTGACAATCTTGGGCTTGCCATCAATGAGGGCGACAAAATCGGCTTAATCGGCACCAACGGAGTGGGCAAGTCCACCCTTTTGGCGCAGCTTGCAGGCATTGAGGTGAACCCAGACAGTGAGATATTAACCTCCAACCAGCTGGTGATGGATTATTTGCCCCAAAATCAGCCTATGCAAGACGATTTAACGGTGCTGGCGCAGGTTTTTCAGGGTACGTCTCCGCTTTTGGCGATTGTGCGCCGCTACGAAGAAGCATTGGCTGCTGTGAATGCGCGGCCGGACGATGTCTGCGCCACCAGGGTGCTTTTGGAAGCACAGGACGCCATGGACCGTGAAGATGCCTGGCAGCTTGAATCCAACGCGAAAAGCATTTTGCACCGTTTGGGCATTGATGACGTATCGCAAAAAATTTGCACCCTTTCCGGTGGAATGCGTAAGCGTGTGGCGTTGGCGGCAGCCTTGATTCGTCCTGCCAATCTGTTGCTTTTAGACGAACCAACCAACCATCTTGATTACGAAACCATTCGCTGGCTGGAGCGTGAACTGCACGAACGCCAATGCGCCTTTGTTGTAGTTACCCACGACCGCTATTTTCTTGACCGCACCACCAACGCCATTCTTGAACTTGACGGCGGCAAGCTCTACCGTTACAGCGGCAATTACTCTACGTTTCTCGAAGAAAAAGCCATGCGTGAGGCCGATGAGGCACGCCGTGCCGACAAACTGCGTAAACTCTACAAGCAGGAACTGGCGTGGATGCGTAAAGGCGTGGAAGCGCGCCGCACCAAACAAAAGGCACGCAAAGAACGTTTCTTCGATATTGAAAGCCAGCTCACGCAACAACATGAGGACACTTTGATGATGGATTTTGTCAATGCGCGTCTTGGGAAAAAAATCATCGAATGTGAACATCTGAGCAAGAGCTATGGCGAACGCCCCATCTTCCGCGATTTTACCCATGCCTTCGTGAAAAACGACCGCATCGGCGTTGTGGGGCCAAACGGCATTGGTAAAACCACGCTGCTTGACGTGCTTGCCGGGCTTACCGAAGCCGACAGCGGCCGTCTTGAGGTGGGCGAAACAGTGAAGATTGGCTACTACAAACAGCAGAATCAAGATTTGCCAAAGAACCAGAAAGTGCTCGACTTTATTCGCGACCATGGCGAGTACATTCACCGCGCCGATGGCTCGCATCTTTCCGCCAGCCAAATGCTGGAAGCCTTCCGTTTTCGTCCTGAGCAAATCCACGGGCCAATCGCCAATTTATCCGGCGGCGAGTGCCGACGCCTTTATCTTCTCTCTATTTTGATGGAGCAAAACAATGTGCTCTTCCTCGACGAACCAACCAACGATTTAGACATTGGCACTTTGCAGGTGCTGGAAGATTATTTGCAGCACTTCCCTGGTCCTATTGTGGCGGTGAGCCACGACCGTTATTTTCTCGACCGCATTTGCACCAGTATTCTGGCTTATGAAGAGGACGGTGCGCTAAAACTCTACGCCGGCGATTTTTCCAGCTACCTTGAAAAACGGCCGACACCTGCCGCCAAAGAAACGCCCGTTAAAAAAGAAAAGGCCGGCAAAACCAAACCGCCGGCAAAGCTCAAGTTCACCTATAAAGAAGCGCGTGAGTACGAAACCATTGAAGAAGACATTGCCATGCTCGAAGAAACCATTCATCGGCTTGAAAAAGAGATGGCGGCTTGTGCCACCGAATATGGCAAACTCATGGCACTCACCAAAGAGCGTGACGCTCAGGCAGCCGAGCTTGAAGCAAAAATGAACCGCTGGGCAGAACTTGAAGAAAAGCACGAGCGCATTTTACAACAGTGAGGTGTCTTTTATGGCAGAAAAACCAAAAATCCACACAACCTATCACTTTATTGACCTTTATGATGACTGGTCCGACTACGATTTTGCCGAAAAAGAAAACCGTATGGAACAAATTGACAAGTACAATTTTGCCACCGGCAACTGGGACTACGATTTTCAGGCATTAGAAAACCGCACCTATGAGGTGCTGCACGCTCTTACAACGCTGAACGATGAAGAGATTGCAGCCATCATGGTGCGGCATGAAAAACGCGTTAATCCGTAAAATACACGGCACGCAGCCCCATCGAATAATACACCGGCAAAAACTTTGCTAACGACAACCAGCGTTCACCGTTGACCGAATCAACCAGGTGAACCTTAAAACCACTGATGCCATTCACGACAACGGCGTGCAGATTGGTATAGGGGTGGTACTCCCGCCCTTCCACCTGCCAGATAACCGCTTCATTACGTTCGGCCAATTTATCGTCGGTGGTCAGCCATACAATGACCGGTTTTTTTGAAAGATGCAGGCGCAACGCAATTTCCGAAAATGGCACCAGCTTGTGAGTGTTTGCTTGCAAGCTGGTGTTTTGTGTACTGAGAAAACTGTTGATGCCTGTGCAAAGCGCCTGTGGATAACAATAGTAACCATCACCGAAGGGATCGCCAATATAGGCATCTTCGGGACTGACACCGCTGCCCACGGGCGATTTTGGCAGATATTGGCTGGCAAAACTTTCCGCCGAAATGGGCACGCCAAGCGCAGTCAGAGAGGACGAAGCGGCCACCGCCTCACAGCCATTGGGCAGCGATGGATACTGGCTGCGCCCTGTCACCGGCACGTTCACCGGCAACGCAATAGCTGCCACGCTCGCTATCACAAGAACGACCACCGCCACCTTGACAATCTGCCACCCTCGGCGCAACATACGCACAGGCAGGCTGACTGTGCGTTCTTTTCTTTCCGTCATCTTTTTCACCTCTCTGCTTTATTGACAATGCTGCAAACACGATTGTACAAAAAATTATACGTGATTGCGCCAATACTGTCAAATCACCCACATTTTTGCCACCAAATCTGGTCTGGTAAATCACCGACACATCTTTTATAATAAACCTTGCACATTTTACGAAAGGAGCAACAGTGATGACTCAATCCAAACCACCAATCCGCAGACAATCTGCACCACGTCACCGGCGCAGGCGGCGTCGTATACCATTTCTTCTGAAACTCATCATCGTTTTGCTCCTATTGCCGCCACTGATGGCTGTTGCTATCAACCTCATCATGTTTGTCACAACAACCGGCAATATGCAAACCACCGATGAATTGGCCGGTGCTGACGCCGATTGCATCGTTGTGCTCGGTGCCGGTATTGAAGCAGACGGCTCGCCAAGCCCCATTCTTGCGGAACGGCTCGACACCGCCATCGCGCTTTATGAAAATGGTGCCTCCAAAGACATCATTGTCAGCGGCGGTGAAGATGCCGCCCAAAGTGAGGTATCGGCGATGCGAAACTATCTTCTGCAAAACGGTATTCCTTCGCTTGCCATCACCACCGACACCCACGGCATCGACACTTATGCCAGCATCACCAATCTGCGTACACACTTCGATGTGCAGAGCGCCATCATTGTGAGTCAGCGTTTCCATCTCTACCGTGCCATCTACATTGCCGAACAGATGAAGCTTGATGCGAGCGGCTGCCCAACCTCCAAAGATGGCATTTCCGATACAGCATTGCTCACGCGCGAATTTTTTGCCCGTCTTAAAGATTTCGCCCAGTGCACCATTGCCGATCTTCCCGCGCCATTGGCTGCACCGGCAGAAGCCCTCTACAATCAAATTGCACCATCCACCAACGTTGGTTAAAATAAAAAGCATTGCCGATGCCTCTTTTTGTGAGGTATCGGCAATGCTTTTTTTCAAAACAATTTTCGCCGTTTCATAAAGACTGCTGCCACACCAACAGCCACCAAAGAAATGCCGCCAATCAGCCAAACGCCCGCCGGATTGTCCGACCAAGGCAGTGGCACATTCATGCCAAAAAAGCTAAAAATCATCGTGGGAATGGTCATGATAAATGTAATGGACGTCAAAATTTTCATCACGGTGTTTAAGTTGTTAGAAATCACCGAGCTGTATGCCTCCATGGTCACATCCAAAATGCTTGAATAAACGTTTGCCATGGCAATAGCCTGTTTGTTTTCGACAATAACATCTTCAAGAAGGTCTTTGTCCTCCGGATATTTTTTTACCGCTTCCAAACGCAGCAAGCGGTCGAGTACCAAATCATTGGCACGCAGCGAATTGCTCAGGACTACCAGCGATTTATCCAAACTCAGGAGCTTGAACAATTCTTCGTTACGCGTTGAACGGTGCAGCGCATTTTCGATGCTGCTGATGGAACGCTCAAGCATACGCAAGTAGTACAAATAATAGCTGGCATTGCGGTAGAGAATCTGCAAGATGAAACGTGTTTTCTTGTAGGTGTAGAATTTCTTCACTCTGCCATTGAAAAAGTCGTCCAAAAGTGCCAGCTCGCGCAGGCATACCGTGATGATATAGCGCTGTTCCTTGTCGCCAAGAATAATCGCCAAAGGCACGGTGCCGTAATAGCTCTCGCCGCTCTCCTCCTCTTCTTCCTTATAGGGAACGTCAATGATAATCATGGTGTAATCATCGTCGGCATCGACACGCGCACGTTCGTCCTCGTCCAAAGCGAACACCAAGTCCTGCAAGTCGATGCCATAGTGCTGGCTCACGTCCTGAATTTCTTCCGGCGTTGGCGCAATCAGGCACACCCAATTCCCATCGCAATATTCCGGTACCTTCGACAAATGGCCAAGGGTTTCCGATGTTTTATAAATGGTTTTCACAGTCATCCCTCCTGTGACTCACCATTTCCGCTGATGCAGTGAAAACAGCGAGCCGAACATATTTTCTTTTACAAACGATAATCGGTAGGGGCCAATCTCCATGCCGGCTCACTTCCTTTCTTCATCTAAAATACGCAGGATGTTTGTCCCAACCCTTTCAGTGTACGCAGTCTGTCGATGAGCGTCAAGACCTTCTTTCGTTAAGATTTTGTAAGAACAACACAAAAAAGCTGCTCACAATCATGCGAGCAGCTCGATAAACGATGGTCGATGCTTAGGAAAGCACCTCTACGGTAACATTTGCAACCCCTTTGGAAATAATGCCGAGATCGGAAGCAGCCTGATAGCTCAGGTCGATGACACGGCCAGCGCCGAATGGGCCACGGTCATTGATGCGAACGAGCACACTGCGGCCGGTATCGGTATCGGTCACACGGCAGATGGTGCCGAAAGGCAGGGTTTTGTGTGCAGCAGTATAATCATACATATTGAAAATTTCACCGCTGGCGGTGTAGTTGCCATGTGCGCCAGAACCATACCAAGTTGCCTGACCGCTTTCATAATAGGTGTAGTTGCCGCCTGTGCTGTTGCCGGCATCAACCGTTGAGAGCGTAATTGGCTGGCTGGCATCAATAGCAGTCACATAGATGCCGCCTGCACCATTGGCAGTTACAGAAGCATTATTGAAAAGGCTCTGGAAGAAATCCAGCCCTGCGTGCAGGGAACCGCCATAGTTGTTATAGGCATAAGCACCGCTGCCTGTGCTGAGCACACCATTAGCGGCATCAATTACAGCCGTCAGGCTGGCACCACCATAGGTCAGAACAAGCTGCTGACCGTTGGCAGTTTGCTGCCATTCAACACCCACACCAACAGCGTTCAGCGCGCTACGCACTGGCAGATAGCCGCTATTTTGCGTATAACTCTGGTCGCCGCCAACATAAGCAGTATCCTGAGCAGAAGCCGTCATTGGCAAAGTAACCGAACCAACCGCAACAATAGCGGTTGCAGCGATGAATTTACGAATATTGTGATGCATGAAAACACTCCTTTGAAATCTGGCAGCGATGAACGCGCCAAGTATGAGACATTAGTTTCTCGTCTCGAAAAATTCTTTTATCATTATAAGGGATATTTTTCACATGAACAAGTTTTACCCTACGCTTACCAATTTTCCTGTTTTTTACCGATATTTAATCTTCTTTTAATTATATATTTCTATCTCAGAGAACTTTTCATACTCTATTTCAAACCGTACGCATAAATATATGACATATTAGTAACAACGCATAAAATCGCATAAAATAAGCCTGATTTATTACGTTGATAAATCAGGCTTATTTTCAACAATATAGAAACAGCGTGTCTCCCATTTCTTAACAGTGACAAAAAAAGTTACAACCAAAAGAAAAAAGTTACAAACTTAATCCTGCACGGCTGCTCGCAAGACCTCTCCCACGCTGTCAATAATATCCGAAGCTACCGTTGCCATCGCTCCCCGCGTCTGCGCCAGACGCATACCAGCCATGCCATGAGCGAGCACGCCCATGCACGCAGCATCATAAGCTTCCATGCCCTGCGCTGCAAAAGCAGCAATCACGCCCGCCAGAACGTCGCCGCTGCCAGCCGTTGCCAATGCCACGCTGTCGCATGGATTGACGGCATAGCGGCCGTCCGGTGCTGCGATGATGGTGTTATGCCCTTTGAGCACCACCACACAATGAAAACGCTCTGCCACCCGCCGCGCGTACTGCATACGATCAGCCTGCACCTCTGCGCTTGTTAAACCCAGCAAGCGTGCCATTTCGCCCGGATGCGGGGTGAGAATACACTGTGCAGCACTGTTTTTTAAGATGGTGCCATCGCCTTCGCCAATCATGCTCAGCGCATCGGCGTCAATCACGACTGTGCCTTCTGCCATACGCAATAAGGAATAGATGGTTTGTTTCTTTTCTTCGCTCTTTCCCATACCCGGACCAATCAGCTGCACGGTGGTGTTCCCTAAAAGCCAATCCAGCGCCGGTTGATTAGGCCACGCCACCGGTTTCATCATCACCTCTGGCGCTGCGGCCGCAGCAGCCGTGTAAATGCCTTTATCTATCAGCGCTGTCACCAGCCCAGCACCACTACGCATGGCAGCACGCGCCGCCAGCACACAGGCACCGCTCATACCAACACTGCCGGCAATGAGTCCAACATGGCCATAACTGTTTTTATGACTGTTAAGAGCACGCTTTGGCAAAGCCGCCGCAAGCATCGCCGGCTCCAACAAAGTCCCCTGTACAGCCGCTTGTTCGGCAACCTCATTTGGAATACCAATCGGAAGCACACGCAAAGTGCCCAAATGGGCAGCGGCTTCGCCAACAAAAAGCCCTTGTTTTGGCCACGCTAACGTATAGGTGTAATCGGCACGAATGGCAGCACCATAGATATTGCCATCGTCACCGCCCAAACCGGAAGGAATGTCCACGCTGACGCGCAGCACACGTTTGTCGTTGACCACCTCAATCACTTGTTGCAGGAAGGTATCCAGTTCACGCGAAAGTCCAGTGCCAAACAAACAGTCCACCGCCACATCTGTAAAATTGAGCTGCGCTTTAAGCACATTGAGCTTAGATGCGCCGTCCACCTCTATGAGCTTGATCGGCAAACGGTCCAGAATATTGCGATTAACTTGATGGTCGGTCGAAAAGCGGCGTTCACCGGCAATGACAATCGCCACAGTCACATTCTCGGCACCTGCCAAATAGAGCTGACGTGCCAAAACCAGCCCATCGCCGCCATTGTTGCCACAACCACAAAGAATGGTGATGCGTTTTGCGTACAAATCTGCCACATCGTTTTCCAGTTGACGCATGATTGCAATACCGGCGTTTTCCATCAATACCAGCGATGGAATCTGCCATTCTTCGATCGCCGAACGATCCAACGCACGCATCTCTTCGTTGCTCACGAGATACATCTGCTATCCCTCCAATATAATCATCGCCACAGCCATTGTGCGTTCATGGCTGATGCTACAATGGACCGTTTGCACGCCCTTTTCCCGCGCCAGTTCTGCCGCCCGGCCGTAAAGCTGCACCTGTGGCGCGCCAGCAGCCGAGCGGGTGGTTTCAATGTCTTGCCAGCCCACCTTACCAATGCCGGTGCCAAGCGCCTTGCTGACGGCTTCTTTCACCGCAAAGCGCGCAGCAATGCGTGGAATATCCGGCTCTGGCTCAAAATAAGCACGCTCTGTTTCTGTAAAAACACGTCGGGCAAATTGTTCTGCCCGACGTTCACAAACCGCCTGTATGCGTGCCAATGCAACCATGTCCACACCAATGCCAAGGATACTCATCAAGCACCAATCGCTTCACGCACAACATCGGCAATGGCATTCGCCAGCATTTCGATGTTTTTCTGGTCTTTGCCTTCCACCATCACACGCAAAAGCTGCTCGGTACCGGAGGCACGCACCAACACACGCCCTTCTTCGCCAAGCGCTGTTTCGGCTTTGGCAATGGCCTCTTGAATGGCCTGAATCTCCTGCCAACCTTCTTTGCTACGTACCGGTACATTCACCAGCACCTGTGGCAGACTGGTCATGGCAGCATCAGCCAGTTCACTGAGCGGCACTCGCTTATGGTTCATCACATTCAGCAGCATGATGGCACTAATCATGCCATCACCGGTGCTGTTATACTCACGGAAAATAATATGCCCGGACTGTTCCCCGCCTAACACGGCGCCTGTTTCCAGCAAACCTTCGTTGACATAGCGGTCGCCCACATTGGTTTCTACAATGTCAATGCCTGCATCACGCATGGCAAGTTTCAATCCCAAATTGCTCATCACGGTTACAACTAGCTTGTTGCCCACTAGACGATTTTCTTCTTTCATGGCTTTCGCATAAATCGCCATCAGATGGTCGCCGTCAACAACACGCCCTTTTTCGTCAACCGCCAAAAAACGGTCGGCGTCACCATCAAACGCCAGGCCAACATCGGCGCCTTCTGCCACCACACGTTCTTGCAGCTGAGCAAGGTGGGTGGAGCCGCAGTTGACATTGATGTTGCTGCCATTTGGCTGGTCGCCCATCATGACTACATCCAGCTTAGCGCGCTCAAATACTTCCTGAGCAAGGCTTGAGGCTGCCCCGTTGGCACAGTCAACCACCACGCGGTAGCGGCTTCCGCTCACATTCACCATCTGCGAAAGAAAATCTTTGTAGGCTTCCACTGCTTCTTCCACCTGTGCATAGCGGCCAATGTTTTTGCCCGAAGCCACCGGAATTGGCAGTTCGCCTTGAAGTGCAGCTTCAATGGCTGCTTCCTGGTCATCACGCAGCTTGGTACCGGTGGCGCTGAAGAATTTGATGCCGTTGTCCTCATAAGGATTATGGCTGGCTGAAATAACGCCGCCTGCCAGCGCATTGAAATTACGCACCAAAAACGCCACAGCCGGCGTTGGGACCACGCCCGCACTAATCACCTGCAAACCCACCGAGGTGAGACCTGCTGTGAGCGCACATTCCAGCATTTGCCCCGAAATGCGCGTATCACGCCCAACAATGACTGCACCAGTTTTTCCGCCATTTTCTTCCAGAAAAACGCGACCGGCAGCCTGCCCCAATTTCATGGCCAATTCTGCTGTCAACACTTCGCCGGCTTTGCCGCGCACACCATCTGTTCCAAATAACTTTGCCATACTAATCTCCTTTATCGTTTATCATCTATTTATTGTCTATGGTTTCTATTGATTAGGATATACCATGACCGTGCTTGGCGTTATCGCATCAACTACCAAGCCCGGCACATTTGTCAGCTGAACACTGACTGCTGTGGCTGCATCCGGAATGGTATCAACGGTCACATAGGCAGTCAGTGATGCGCCGGCATCGGCATAGCCTTCCAACATATGATAGGAAATCTCAACGCTTTGTGTATCCAAGTACACCAAGCCCGCTGCCTGTCCACTGACGGCAAGCGGCACATTCACCACACCGCTGACGGGCGTTTCATTATCTTGCGAATCTTCATCTGTCTTTTCAATGAGGAGTGTCACCGTAACGCTTTGCGGCGCCACGTTCTGCCCCACAAGCTCTGCCTGAAGTTGCATCGTTTGTTCCTCGTTTGCTGCATCGAGCGTCAGCGATGAAAGGTCAATCGTTTCTGTCTGCACGGCAGTCAGCGCAGCCATCTCTTTCGGCGAGCCTGTTATCGTTGCCGTTTCCGGCGAAACGCTCACGCTTTTTACCTGAGCACCTTCCGGTAAGGCACCTACTAAATGCGCCTGAATTGGTAGTTCTTTCTGCACCTCTGTTTCATCAACCTTGATGGACAAAGTTACCTTGCTCGGCAAGGCTTCAAGACTGGTGGCGTCAAGTTCTGTACCGCCGGCATCGTAAAAATGCACATCTACTTTTTCTTTGCTGTTTTCAAACAGCGTGCTCTGGTCCACAACCACGCCAACACGTGCCACATTCGCCAGCGCACTTGGATCGCCTGTCACAAAAACCTGCTCAGGTTCCACGTTTATCTCGTCAACGCTGATGCCTTCCGGCAAAGTGCCTTCAGGAACAACCTCCACGTCCATCATCTGTCCTTCGCGCTGGTTCACCTGCACCTCCACAGTGCGCGGTTCCACACGTGCAAAATAAACCTCACTTGGCAAGGTCAGCTGCACAGGCAGGCGTTCCTCACCTTCTTTAACGTCTGTCAGGTCCACATAGGCCTTAAAGTCTTTACCTGTGAGCATATCCAAACGATCTTGACGGCCCAGAACACGCACTTTCACCGTTTCATCGGCCAGCACAGCCGTTTTATCCACAGGCAGCGCCTGCATATCCAGCGCCACTTCATAGGTTTGTTGGCCAAGCGGGTCTTTTTCTGTGCCCACATACAGCCAAAGCACCACAGCAATTAAGAGCGACACCACTTTCAGCAGCGTATTGTTTTCCATCCACTTCATTTGCGAAACACCTTCTTCACACGGGCCAAAAGTGTGCGTTTCTCAGGCGCCTGTAAAAGACTGGTCATTTCCTGTACCAAGGCTTCTTCGCTGAGATTGTAACGCAGTTTGCCTTTTTCGGCGATACTCATGGCGCCGGTTTCTTCACTCACCACTGCCACCACCGCATCGCTGACTTCTGAAAGACCAATGGCTGCACGGTGGCGCGTACCCAGTTTCATAGAAATGTTCTTGTTTTCCGACAGCGGCAGAAAGCAGCTTGCTGCCATAATGCGGTCACCATTCACGATAACCGCGCCATCATGCAGCGGCGTGTTCACAATAAAAATATTTCGCAAAAGCGGTGTAGACAAACGGCCATCAATGGCGATGCCTGTATCAATGTATTCTTTCAAGGCGTTCTCGCGGGTAATGGCAATCAGCACACCTGTGCGCGACGCACTGGCTGCTGTCATGCAGCCAACAATTTCCTGCACCTGCTTTGCCACCTGATCATGCTCTGAAAGATGACGGCTGCGGATGAGAAAAGAACCCGTGCCAAGCTGCTCTAAAGCTCGGCGCAATTCCGGCGCAAAAACCACCGGCAAGGCCACAATAAACATGGTCTGCAACTGCACCAGCACCCAATTCACGGTGGAAAGTCCCAGCACATCGCTGAGCACCGAAAACAGCAGCAAAATCGCCACACCCTTCGCCAGCGGCATGGCACGCGTTCCACGCATAAGCTCAAGAATCTTATACACTGCAAACGCAATGATGAGAATATCAAGAAGATTGATGACAAAGATGGACCCTGGCGAATTAGCCAGCAAACTAATCATTGTGTCGGCTCCTTTCCCAAAAGATATTCACTAGCATTGTACAACAACCGGCCTGTAAATGCATTACGTTTTCCTTAAAATGACAGAATTTTAATCAATTCTTCTTCAATGGGCGCCCGCTGCAAAAGAATTTAATGCATTTTTAAGGTTGGTTGGCTATGATTTTTTCTACACAGCCTTTATACTATTCTTAAACACGCACGAAAAGGAGGAGCTTTCATGCACATTCTCATTGTCGAGGACGAGCGTGCCTTGTCCGATGCCATTGCTCAGCTCTTAAAAGACCAACGCTACGAAGTGGACTGCGTTTACGATGGCCGCAGCGGATTGGATTATGTCAGAAACGGTCAGTACGACCTTGTCATTCTCGATGTGATGCTGCCTGAACTTAACGGATTCGATGTGGTAAAAACCATGCGTAAAGAAAAAATTTCCACGCCAGTGCTCATTCTTACCGCCCGTGAAGCGGTCAGCGATAAAATCATCGGCTTGGATTGCGGCGCCGACGATTATATGACCAAACCTTTCGTTTACGAAGAACTTTTCGCGCGTATTCGTGCGCTTACACGCCGTGTGGGCGAGGTGGTGCTCGATGAGCTGGACTATGGCGACCTCACGCTGGACCTTGAAAAGGCGGAGCTGCGCTGCGGCGATAAAGCCGTGCACCTTGGCTACAAAGAATTTGCCATTATGCAGCGTTTTCTGCAACACCCGCAGTTGTCGATCAGCAAAGAAGAGCTCATCGTCAGCGTGTGGGGCAGCGAATCTGACGCCGGCGAAAACAACGTGGAAGTTTACATCTCTTTTCTGCGTAAAAAACTGCAATTTCTCGGTTCCCGTGTGCAAATAGTCACGCTGCGGCGCATCGGCTACCGCCTTGAGGACACCGGCGCATGAATCGCTTAAAAGCCCTACGCAGACGTTTCATCGTCATCAATATGGTCACCATCACACTGATGCTTTTGGGGATTCTCACCATCGTCATTGCCGGCAATATGCAGCATTACAAAAACGTTGCCTTTGAATCGCTGCACACCCTGGTGAATATGACCAATCCCATCAACACCTTCTCCTCTTATAATGACCATGGCGCAGAACGTTTTCAAGACGCCAATCGCAGCAGTGATCAGCCATTGAACGTAGAAAAAGCCGACCCCAACGACACTATGCCCGAATCGTCGCCACCGCCAGACGCCACTTCCAGGCTTGATGCCGAAGAACAAAAAGCCGCTCTTGCCCTGCCAGGCATTGTGGTAACAGTTGATGAAGAAACCGGCACCACTGACACACTTTTTTCGCGCAATATGAACATCAGCGCCACCACTGTCAAAAATCTTGTTCAGGAAGTGGCACAAAGCGGCAAAACCGAGGGCACGCTCGACAAAGCCAACATTTCTTTCAGCGTGCGGCAAACGCCCGAAGGCACGAAAATCGCTTTTGTGGATCGCAGCTACGAATCGTCCAATATTCGCAGCCTGGTCTTTTGGAGCCTGCTTGGCTTTGTCATTGCCTGGCTGCTCTTTCTCCTGCTTGTGTGGCGCTTGTCCGGATGGGTGTTTCGACCAGTTGAAACCGCCTGGGCACAGCAGCGTCAGTTCATCGCCGATGCCTCTCACGAACTGAAAACGCCGCTGACCGTTATTCTCGCCAATATGCATATTCTCGAAAACCACAAGGAAGAACGCATTGACCAACAACTTCGCTGGATTGAAAGCTCCAACGAAGAAGCGCTGCGTATGAAAAAGCTGGTCAGCGATATGCTCCTTCTGGCACGTAACGATGCCGGCGAAGATCAGCCCGTTACCAGCGAGGCCATCAATTTCAGTGATCTTGTGCTGGGCACCATTTTAAGTTTTGAGTCGGTTGCACTCGACAACGGATTGCTTATCACCGACCATATTGAAGACAACTGCCGCTTGGAAGGTGATAAAACACAGCTCAATGAACTAATCACCATTCTTTTGGACAATGCCTGCAAGTATGCGCCTTCCGGCAGCACCATCCATGTGCGGCTTGCCCATCAGGATAAAGCCTGCCGCCTCAGCGTGCACAATGCCAGCACAGCTTTTGACGAAGAAGCCCTCAGCCATCTCTTTGAACGCTTCTACCGTGTTGATGCTTCCCGCACACGCAAAACTGGCGGCTACGGCCTTGGCCTTGCCATCGCCGAAAGCATCTGCCAGCGGCACAACGGCACCATTAGTGCCGCAAACGAAGACGATGGCGTAACGTTCACGGTCACGCTGCCCATCAGCCAACATCATCGCAAATAAAAAATCCTCAGCGAACCTGCCAAAATAAGTGCAGCATTCGCTGAGGATTTTTCAGTTCAAGCGTACCACCATATAACCATCCACAAGCTGAATGCTTCCTGCCTGTGGATAAGTTGGCATCCACGTTGCAACATCAACACGGATGCGATTGAGGTCGTCTTGATTGTCGTTATCCAGATAAACGGTATTCGGCAACGCCAGAAAACGGTTCAAATAGTCATTATAGCTGTATTCACTGCGATAGGTGGCGGCACCGAAGACGCCCGTCATAAACACATCGGACAATTCCTCCGGCGTAACCAGCGTAGCATCGGCGACAGCATTGCCAATAAGCAGCACAGGGGTTTCAGGCGTGTAGCCTTCGCTGCTCTGAATCGCCGCAACAAGGCGGTTGGAGTACGCCGAAAGCTGCTCGAGGCTAATTTCTGCTTTGAGATAGGCTTTGTTATCGGCCACCATGTACGAATAAGCGGTCAATGCCATGGTGCCAAGCAGCAGCCAGCTTAAAAGCGCTTGCAGCCAACAACGCAGCTTACCCATGTCGGCGACATGCTCTGCGGCAAAGCTCGTCAACGCCACCGGCAGCACAAGCGCATACACAGCACCGTAAATCATTAGAAAATGAGTGTGGCCGCCAGCTACCATGATGTAAATAAGGTTGCCCGCCAAAGGATAGAGCACCGCAAGCACCACCGCTAAAAGTCCACGCAAAACGCCAACACGACGTCTTATTAGCAAAAGCAGCAAGAGCACAACCGCTGCGATGGCTGCTATTTGCAACAAAACAGGCAGAAAATCGAAATACCAGCCATAGGGATTGCTCCAAAAATAGTCGCGATAAGTCGCATAACACTGGCGAATCAGCATTGGCAGCTGCTCCAGTGATACAGAACCCATGCTGGAGATGCCCATATAATCGGAAAGCCCTGTTTCCTGCGTTGTTAAATGCGCGGCAGCAATGTAAACCACAATGCTTATGCCCAGCGTGAACACCATCTTGATGCCACGCAGCACAATACGCAGAAACGACAGCTGACCTTCCAAACAGTCAAAGAGCAGAGCGCCTACCATCAGCACCGCTGCCACCGGAAAATAGCTTTGGTAAATGCCCATCGAAAGAATAAGTGAAATAGCGCCAAGCGGCAGCCCCATCACCGGAAACCGCACCACTGCATATGCGCTGAAAGCTGCCAGAAGCAAGGCAAAGAAATACGCATCAGCGGTGAACATATAGGTAAAGGTTGACGTCACCGCCGGAAACGCCACCAAAAGTGCCGCCGTCACCACACAAGCCAAAGGCTTGCGAATACGCAGCAGGCTCACCGATAAACACGCCGTGCCCGCCAGACAAAGCAAACTTAGCACACCAATCAGCCACGGCATACTAAACGCGCCGTCCCACTGCATAACAAACGGCAAAAACCAGCGACCGCTCAGTGTGCCGTAATCACATTGGAACAGGTAAAAAATATCGTCATGATTAGGCAATTTGTTGACCAGCATATAAAGATGCGTAACAAGCCCCAAAATCAGCGTTGCCAGAAATGTCCAGCGAATAGGCGCCGAAAGATGCGCGCTCAGACGTTTAGCAGCCTCTTCCGGCATTGGTATCGTTCTCTCTGCCACTGGCACTCCTTCCCTTCGCTTCACAGGTCTGCGCCACAAGATAACGTGGTCGTTCCTTGCTTTCAATGTAAATCTGTGCGATGTAGTAACCAATAATACCAAGGCTAATCATTATCACGCTGCCGATGAAAAGCAGCAAAATAATCACCGTGGTAAAACCATCAGCCGCCATGCCACGCGCCCAATGCACCAGCGTCTGCACGCTTAACACCACTGCCAGAACAAGAAAAATGCAGCCAATCACCGTCACAATTTGCAGCGGCGCCGAAGAGAAAGCCGTGATGTTAGAAAGGGCGTAACGAAACAAAGCGACCGTTGAAAAATGGCTCTTACCAGCGGCACGCTCTTCCACACAAAACGGCACATCAATCGAGCGAAAACCAACCCAGCCCACCAAGGCACGGAAAAACGTCTGCCGCTCCGGCAACCACAGCAAAGCATCCACCACACGCCTGTCCATGAGCTTAAAATCAGAAGAACGGCTCATATCAATCCTGGCGGCTCGGCTCATCAATTTATAAAAACACTTCGCTGCAAAACCGTGAGCAACGCTTTCTTTGCCACGGTCCTCCTTCACACCATTGACCACCTCGTACCCCTCTTGCCAGAGAGCGTACATTTCCACCAATTTTTCCGGCGGATGCTGGAGGTCGCAGTCAATCACGGCGCAACAATCGCCACGCGCCGCACTCAAGCCCGCAAAAATAGCTGACTCTTTGCCAAAATTACGGGAAAAGCGCAAGCCACGCACCTTGTCATCACGCTCACTGGCTTCCGCAATCTCGTTCCAAGTACCATCGCGCGAACCATCGTCCACAAAAATCACTTCGTAATCAATACCAGCGCCAGAGAGCACCTCGCGCAACGTTTGTGCCGCCACAACCACCAAGCCCTGCTCATTATACGCCGGCACCACAACCGATAGCATGACTCACACCCCCTTTTTATAAACCAATAGCCCTGTCAAATAATTCACCACAACAACCACAACGCCAACAATGATTTTTGCCACATACTCACCGCAACCCAGCATCTCAACCATCAGCGCCAAAAGCACCGTTTCCAGCCCCAGCGAAAACACACGCGAGGCCACAAACGCTGTCGCCTCGCGAATACTGCGCCGTGACGTGGCTCGATACACCCAGGCACCATTGGCGAAATAAGCAAACACCACAGCGCCAGCCCATGCCAGCACATTGCTTACAATATAGTGCACATCAAAAAGGTTCAACAGAAAATAGAGCACATAGTTGATCAGCGTGGTGCAGCAACCAACAATCAAATAACGCCACTGTTCCTGGTATTTGTTCAATAAATCTTTTATCGCCACGATGACACCTCGCCTTCTTTGCTGCCATAGCACCTGCCATGACCATCTGTGCGTATCCTATCATATTCTTCCAGGTCAAATCAAGCTGCGCCCCGCTCCCCTGCGCCTTCTTCAGAAAACTTAAGAACAGAACACCGCTTGCTATTATACCACATCCACCAAAGCCGCACGTTCAACCGCATTAAATTGACACTGGATTGTAAATACCCACACAAAAAAGAAACACACGACCGCAGCCGTGTGTTTCTTTAGATAAGGAAAGGTTTTGTGATTATCGGAACATACTTTTGACGGTATGTTTGGTTCAACTATTTTTCTTGTCGCTAAACAGGGTCGAGAACGTAAAATTGTCCGAATAATAGCGTTCAATCGGATGTTTATAGCGTTCCACCGGCACCGGCCGTTTGCTGTAATGGAAACCGCTGTCAGTGTCTTGGCTGACAACAAGCCATGCCAGGAAATCGTCGTTGTTGCGCGTTGGATAGTCTTCGCGAAAATGTCCGGCGCGCGATTCCTTACGCATGAGAGAGCCGCGCAAATACAGCTCACTGATAAAAGCAATGCCTTCTACTTCAATAAGTTTAAGTAAATAGTGAGGATCTTTGGCTTTCATGCGTGGCAAATCGTTTTGCTGAATCTCATGCAAACGGTTCAAGGCTGCTGTCAAAGAGCGTTCGCTCTTAATAATTGACACCTCATAAGGGAAGAGCGTTTCCTGAATGTCACGTAACACATCATGTGGCATCAAACCATCGCTGCCCATCTTCGCATAAAGCGCAGCTTTTTTCTCCGCAATAACATCAGCGTTCAATGGAGCCAGAGCTGGTGCATCAGCCAGCATCTTTACCACAGCCTCCCCTGTCATATAGCCACCAGATGCAGTCGTTTCAAGCGCAAATCCGCCCATATACACACCCGGATCAAGGCTGCGTGCCGTGCCAGCCGCATACAAGCCAGGCACACCCGTATAGCCGTCAAGATCTGCTTCGATGCCACCAAATCCACAAGTGAGCTGCGGAATCCATTCGCTGTTTTCCTTAAACATATCAATGCCCAAAGCACAGAGCTTGTCATAATTGAGCTTTTGCCAACCATCTTGCGGTTTTAAGAGCACCATATCATCAGGATTGACAGCACTAATGTCTAAATAAAACGGGCCGTTTCCTTTGCGGTGTTCCACCGCCATTGCTAACGTTGTAAAATGCGGATCGGTATTAGCGCCAAGCACCGGCGAATAAGATTCCATGAGTGGTTCGCCTTTTGCATTCACCACTTTTGCACCAAGCGGGAAGAGTGCCGTTTGCCCTTCCCAGCCGAACAGTTTCGGTACATTCCAGACACGACCAAACTCAAAGTTTGAAAGTTTGCAGCCAGCCTTGAATGCCAACGCTGCCCCTTCGCCGGTGGTGGTATTTTTACCATAGGACGTTTTCCACCCCGTCCAGCCAGTCGCCAAAATCACAGCACGCGCTTGGAATATATAAAAATCGCCGCTGATACTATCAAAACCAACAGCACCGCAAACGCGGTCATCTTCTTTTAATAAATCAGTTACCAAAATGCGGCCAAGACGTTCCACGCCACGCGCCCTCACATCGTTGACCAGATTTTTCGCCATGTCTTCGCCGCCCTTGCCCTTGTACTGAGCAGGGTACAATTTCACATGATCCAGCCCGCGCTGCGGAATGCCTTTGTAGCTGCCGTCCTCTTTTTTGAAAAAATGGCAGCCCAGTCGTTCATAATCCTTCATGCGTGCATAGGATTGGCTGAGCAGGGTTTCCACCAATTCCTGATCGCAGAGCCCATCGTAGTAGTAAACAAGATCTTTCACCCAGTCATCCACATTTTCTCCTGGCAAAATGACATCGAAATCACCACCGGACATTGACATCAACCCACCCCAATCGGCAGGTCCTTTATCAACAATAAGCACGCTGAGTTCCGGATTGAGTTCTTTTGCACGCTCTGCCGCCCAGAGTCCTGCTGAACCGCCACCAATGATGAGAATATCACTGGTTTTGCGTACTTCTTTGATCGTTTTCGCTTCCATCATCACACCTCCTCTCATTCAAATGCCATTGGCAATGCTTCTTTGAACGGATGCACAAAAATGGCACCAGCCGGACAAAGTCGCTCACACTTGAAACAAGTCATACAATCGTCCCCATAAGCAATGAACGCCTTTCCTACATCATTCAAACGAATCGTATCCAGCGGACAAATATTGACACACCTGCCACAACCCACACATTTTTCTTGGTCAATGGATTGAATCATCAGGAACTCCTCCTTTTTCTATATACACATCGCCCATCGCGAATAAACGATGGGCGATACATTTACCATTGAAGTTCTGTTATTCTTTCATCACTCGCTTGCGCCATTCCAGCACCACTTCGCCATTTTTATCGAGGTGAATGGTTTGGAAAAGACCGGTAAGAAGCGGATTGGTGTAGTCATAGTCAATGCGTCTATGGTTGCCGCGGGTTTCTTTGCGGTTGCGCGAGGTAATGGCAACAGCTTTTGCCAAATCAATGAGATCAAAGAGTTCCATGGTACGCATCAGCTGATGGGCGTCATCGCAGCCAATGTCGCTCTTGGCATAAACTTTCAAGTCGTCAAGATATTTGATGCCGGCACGCATCATATCTTCGCTTCGCATCTTAAGCCCAACATAGTCGTTCATGATGACTTGCAAGCTGGAGTTGGCTTCGAGCCAGTCGGCACCGTTTGGACGATTCATCAGCTTATTGTAGAAGTCGATATGTTCTTGAATGGCAGGGTCGCCAGCTACATCGTATTCATCAACGGTTTTCACATACTCAGCCACCGATTCACCAGCAACATCGCCCCAAACAGAAGCGCTTGTGATGTTACCGCGCACATTGCCGCAAACAATGCCGGCAGCATAAATGCCAGGCACATTGGTGGAAGCATCCAAACCAATATCAATCCCACGCTGAGAGAGTGAGTAGTCGTAGGTGCCAAATTCCACCATGCTCTTATGCAAATCAATGCCGCGTTTGTCCAGATAATCGGTGATGGAGTCAATGCCTTCGCACTTGAATTGTTTGTGCTGATATTCGTGGTCTTCTTCACTGTAACCGGTGCAGTTCATAAAGGTTGGGCCGGTGGCATTGTCGAGACGTTTGGTGAAAATGCCAGGGTTAATATCCATCAGCGCATCACCACGTTTGCGGTCTGGCACTTTGCAGAATGGGCTGATAGAGTCGCCATTGATGTCAGAAATAACACCAAACCAAGTTGCTTTACCACTACGCGCAAAGCCTTTAACCCCAGCGTGACGGTAAGGCACATCAATATTAACGAGCTTGCACCCAGCGCGATAAGCGATGGCTGCACCGCCGGCAGCTGCAGGGCAGCTGTGGGTGTTGAAAATATAGGCTGGGTTGACATTTGGATACATACGCATTGCCTGTGCCGTAGCTACAAGCACCGCTTTGCACTGAATCACCACCACTTCCGGCACATCGTCCGCAAGGATGAAACCGATGGCGCCAACGGCACGCCCTTCTTCGTTGGTCAGAATGTCGTTGATGTAGAGCTTGTTCATAATCTTGGCGCCATTTTCGCGTGCCTTATTGGTCAGCACACGCTTCTGGTTGGCACCATCATATTTCAAATGATAGCACTGGCGAGATGGCATCGTGTGCCCTTCAAAGTTGTACTTACCGGTTGGCTTCATGTTGATGCCCCATTCTTCCCAGCGTTTCACAACGCTTTCGGTACGGCGCATCATCTTCCGCAACATCGCAGGATCCTGCCAAGGGCCGCCTTCCATGCCCTCGTTAATTTCAGAAATCACACGTTCAAAATCGTCGCCGTGTTCCGATGGAATGTAGCACATGAAATGATCGTTGCCGCCACAACCGGAACCGCTGCGTCTGGTGTCTGCCTTTTCAGCAATCAGAACATCAACACCTTTACCGGCAGCCGTAATGGCACTCATCAAACCAGCCACACCGCCACCGATAATCAGATACTCTGTTTTAATAATTTCGTCACGAACCTTGACATCCATTATTCAACACCTCTTTCTTCAGCGAACCGTTTGTTTTCTGCGATTTTCTCATCGGACAATTCCATCGTAAACATCATGTGAGACAATGGATAACGCATGGTAATCGCACCTTTAGGGCAATCCTTTACGCACGCACGGCAGTGCCAGCATTCATAAGGATATTTCACAACAACAACTTTTTTCCCTTCTTCGTTCGTTGCGAAACGAATCACGTCCAGAGGGCAGATCTGCGCGCAGGTTCCGCATTCAATACATTTTTCTTTGTCAATGATTGGTGGCATACGCCAACACCTCTTTCTCTAAAATTTGATACTATTAAAACACGTTTAGAAAATAAGCGAACCAAGACCAACAGTGATGATCGTGATGGCCGCCCAGGAAATTAAAACGACAGGCGTTGCCGACTTCATAATGTCTTTGGAGGTCACCCATTCGTTCCCATGCAATAACGAAGCACTGGAGCTTGCGGCTGGGGTGAGGAAGGCCAGGTGAACGCCCATGACAACGATGATGACAGAAAGCTGTGGATCGATGTTGTTAGCCAGACAATAGCTGTAAACGATTGGCATCAATGCCACACCAAGAGCACCGTTGTTCATAACATTCGTTACAAGCGCTGCAATAAGACCAATAACGATGATAAAGAAAATAGGGCTCTTACCACCAAAGATTGGATTCAAAATCCCCATCATCCAATCAACAATGCCACTGCCATCAGCTGTCATAGCTGTGGACAAAGGCTGAACGGCGGCAAGCATGAAGATAATGCCCCAAGATACACCATTGTTAATAGCCTTCTTCATCTGCAACAATGGATGACCATCCACCTTGATGAAGCACATAATAGCAACAATGAGAATAACCACGCCAGTGTTACCAATACCATTGAGGAACTGTGTTAAGAAAAAGCTCTTAGGCAGGAAACTTGGCAAAAGTAAGCACAGCACCAACGCTACAAGGAAACCAAGAACGATCTTTTGATTTTTGTTCAAAACAAGCCCTTGCCCATCTTGGTCAAGCTGCTTGGCATCGAGATTTTCAAGTTTGGAAACATCTGGATGGAAGATGAACTTGCAAGTAAGCAATAAGAGAACGGCACAAACAATGCAACAAATGATGGCAATGAGCATATACTTGGCATAGTCGATTTCTGTGCCGGAAATGTTGGCAAAAGCACCAAGCACCGTCAGTGGCACCTGCTTAAACGGAATCATCGACATCCCAACCTGCGCTGCGAATACAATGGCGAAAACCATCATCGTTGGATAACCATCGCCTTTCTTGTACCCAACAAGGTCACAAATGGCATAGAGGATCGCCCAACCAATGAGCGCTGCCGGTGATGCACTGGTAAGACCGCCAAGAATAAAGATGGACGCCAAAAAGATAAATGTGAACGCCCAAGGTTTCCCTTGCACAAATTTACGAGTAATAAACCACAATGAAATGAAACGTGAAAGCCCATATTGATCAATGGCTGCACAGAAAACAAAGATGAAGAACATCATAACAACGATGGAATCCCCAAAACTTGTGTTCAAAAGCACCGCCGGTTTAATCCCGCCAATAAGCATCAGCGCCAAAAGGCCAACCAAACTCGGCCAGACAATATCAACAAAAATCCATGCATACAAAAGCCCCAGGAAAATCCCAATCAAGTTCATCCCCAGTGGCGTCAACGGTGCCACAGCAGGCAGTTGGCCGAAACCAAAGATGATAATCAGAGAAATAATGGAATTGATGTAGTACGCAGTGTTTTTCTTCTTTTTTACTACCTCCGACATAAAAAACGCTCCTTTATATAGTGATTTTTCTCAAGCTCACGTCGTTTGTTTGATGGCCATCAAAGGTATACGTGATTTCTTTCCACGCATTTATGATACATCTGATTTATAGTTACCAAAAGCCTTGTTTATCAATATTTATTATTGTAAAAATGAATGACCACTTGTTCTGCTTTCTGAAAATCCAATGAAAAAGGGCATAGAAAAAACGGTGGTGCATCTTTTCATGCACCACCGTTCTCACACATTTCCAGTGATTCGGCTTCGTATTGTTGACAGATATTGGCTAAAGCATCCGCCACACAATGTTCTGCGGCATTCATCTCATGGGTACTGTGATGCACCCAGCCACCAGTAATATCAATATCGAAATCTTCCACATCAAGCGGATAGAGCTTGTAAGGAAACATTTTGTTACTGCGAATCGATTCATTGAGCGGCAAAAAAACAACAGCATCCGTTTGCGTTGCATACTTACGCAGATTCAATACATCCACCAAAGTAACCACCGCCATATCACTTTCCTTATAGCCAAAATGCTTCGCCATAAAAGCGTCTTTTGTTGGCGACATGGTCACACGTTCGTAGCGAACGACATCGGACATTCGCACCACGTTCTGCCACGTCAACGGATGGTCCTCGTGCACGCAAATCACCATTTTATCGCTGTAGGTTTTGCTAAATTCTAACGACAAGCGCCGCAAATCGTTTTGCACGTCCAATGCCTGCAACGAATGATAATTGATAAACGCCATATCAAGCTCATTCTGCGCCACCTTTTTGAGCACTTCCTTGATGTCTCCTCGTTGTGCAAATACATGAATCCCTTCATATGGCCGTTTGAGCTGAAGCATGGCATCGGTGATAATATTCATCCCCAAGTGACTGCATCCGCCAATACGCACATCGCCAATAATTTGCTTGTCGTCACAGTTAATATCTTTAAGGCTCTCTATGGTTTCCTGAATCACCATGGCACGCTTCAACACTTCTTTGCCTTCCGGCGTCAATGTCACACCACGTTTGCTGCGGTTGAGCAACACATACCCGAGTTCTTCTTCCAAATTGATCAATGACAAACTAATGGTTGATTGAGAGATGTAAAGTTCCTGAGCAGCTTTGGAAATAGAACCATATTTGTCCACAGCAATGAGAAATCGAAACTGGTTCAGTTGCATAAGCATCATTCCTTTTCGTTGGACCGGTCAATAACTGGAATCCATTCATCAATTCTACCTTATCATAAGGCCAATCGTTTGAAAAGAAAAAAGTAGAAAACCCTTCACGATTTTCTACTTCCGAACAACATTGCTTTTTACTTGATTTTTTTTACTTTTCTACCTGATAATACAGCGATACCGCACCGCTTTCATGAGCTTCCACCGATTCCAACTTCAGTGCAAACGGTGTGCGATCCATTGGCAGACCATCAAAGGTTGACGCCATGCCGCCACGTCCATCAATGCCCGGTGCCAATAGAATGCTGACAGCATCAAGCAAGCCAGCATCCAAAAAGCCAGCGTTGATGGCACCGCCGCCAACCACAGCCATACGCGTCACTGAAAATTCGTCTGCCAAAATTTCTGCTGCGCGCGCCAAGTCAATGCGTGTTTCACCGCAGGCAATCCAGGAAATCCCCAAGCCGTCAAGATAAGCCAAGTAATCTGTCTTTACCTGCTCACTGGTAACAATAATCAAAGGTTTTTCGCGTTCCCAATGGTCCCAGCAAAGCGTTCCTTTCGTATCCATAATCACTTCGTAGGCTACGGCGTCCTCTTTTTTTGAAAACGCTTCTTTTGCAATGGCTTCGCCATGTGCTTCAAACACAGCATCTTTGTCAGCCATCTCTAACATGGCGGTCACACGCCCACTCACACGCGTAGGTGCCTGGCACGCTTCCAAGGATGCATAGTAATCATCTACCCCCGGAAGCTGCGCGGTCATACCGCAATCAATGCGACCATCAACAGACATCATCATATGACAAACGATAAAAGGCTTATTCATTGTTCAACATCCTTTCTTTAATACACGTCTACACCGTCATCGCCTGCTTCACCCTCTTTTAATTTTATAACTTTCTAAAGCTTGCATCCAATGCCATTTTTTCATTTCCTGCTATGCGTTCACACTATATCAAAGCATAGATATATCCACAATCATTTTTAATTAGAAAAAGAAAAACCTCTCGGCAACACCGAGAGGTTTTTGATGGCGATACAGGGACTTGAACCCCGGACACTACGGGTATGAACCGTATGCTCTAGCCAGCTGAGCTATATCGCCATATGAAGCTGATAACCAGATTTGAACTGGTGACCTCCACCTTACCAAGGTGGCGCTCTACCGACTGAGCTATATCAGCAAAATTGCGGGGACAGGACTTGAACCTGCGACCTTCGGGTTATGAGCCCGACGAGCTGCCAACTGCTCCACCCCGCGGCATTTAATGGAGGGAACAGGATTCGAACCTGTGAAAGCACAGCTAACGGATTTACAGTCCGTCCCCTTTGGCCAACTTGGGTATCCCTCCAAAGGCTTGTCGGCTCGTTTGTTTCCTTGCCAACCGACGAGACTTATAATACCATCATCACTCCATAAAGTCAACGCTTTTCTTTTATTTTTTTCGTTTTTTTTGCGAATTTTTTTCACTGCCTTCATGAATCATGGCATACAGCTGTCGGCGCACCTCTTCATCAAGCTGTGCATCAAGCGGATTGGTCGTTTCCGGCTGTCGCTCAATGCGCTGACGATGCGCTTCTTTTTGCGTGAACACCATGTTGTGCAGTTCCATTGCCGAAATACGCAGCCCACCTTGCGCCAAAACAGTTTCTTGCTCAAGGCGGTCGCTGGTTGCCACATAGATTTTCTGATGTTTCGGCAACTGCGCCACCAAGCGTTCAATGGCCATATCAGCCGTCACGCCTTCCGGCGTAAAAAGGATTTCCATGTACGGATTCTCAACGACACTGCCCCGATTGCCTTTGACACGCCAGCCGTCAAAGACAAGGATGGTTTCATAGCCGCTTGAGGCGGCATATTCGCTGAGATAGTCGATGACTTTTTTGCGCGCTTCCTCAAGCGATTCGTCACGCAGTTCCACCAACTCCGGCCATGCGCCAATAATGTTGTAGCCATCGACAAAGAGATAGGTTTTCATCGTCCTGCCTCCTGGCGCCGTACAACTTCTGATAACACAATCCCCGTGGCCACAGAAGCATTGAGCGAGTTGATGCGTCCTTTCATTGGAATAGAAACGGTAAAATCGCACTGCTGCGCCACGAGCGAACGCATCCCTTGCCCTTCATTGCCTATGACAATCGCCAAAGCGCCGGAAAGCGGTGCCTGATAAATATTTTGTCCGTCCATGGCGGTGCCGCAAATCCAAAGCCCTTCTTTTTTCAAGGCTTTCAATGTTTGTGCAATATTGGCCACACGTGCCACTGGCACATATTGGAGCGCACCAGCCGCAGCTTTTGCCACCGTACCGGTAAGGCTCACCGAGCGTCTCTTTGGAATAATCACGCCATGCACGCCAAAGGCATCAGCATTACGCAAAATGGCCCCAAGGTTGTGTGGGTCTTCAATTTCATCAAGCACCAAAACAAGCGGCGCTTCGCCTTTATCACGCGCTATTTGCAGAATGTCCTCCCATTCCACATAAGCTGTTTCAGCCACGGAAACGTAAACCCCTTGATGGTTTTTGCCTGGAAAAAGACTGTCCAGTTTTTTGCGCTCCACCTGCTGCACAGGAATTTGACGTTCACGCGCCAGCTCATAGATGTCGTCAATGACTTTATGTTGAGCGCCTTTTGAAATATAAACACGGTTGATGTCTGCGCCGCTTTTGAGTGCTTCAACAACCGGATTACGTCCGTAAATTTCACTCATATCAATGCCTCCAATGTTTGTTGATGTTCATTGCGATAATAGCAAAACGTTAAGCATTTGCCGCCATCACAAAGCGTCTCTATCGTTTCTGCCAGCTGCCAATCCGGCTTTTCTTTAAGATTTGGAAAATACACTTCCACACCATCATAAGCATGGCCAATGTGCGTCACATAGCCGCCTTCACACGCTGGCAATAAATCCGCATACAAACTGCCCCCGCCAACAAGGAACACATCGTCTCGCCCCAAATCATGCAGCGTTTCGACCAGTTCAGCCAAACTATGCACCAGCACCACGCCTTCCGGCGCCGTGTACTCACGCTGCGTGGACAACACAATGTTCAAACGGTTTGGCAGTGGGCGGCCGCCTGGAAAGCTCTCCAAGGTTTTTCTACCCATGACAACCACGTGGCCGCTCGTTTTCTCCTTAAAAAATGCCAGGTCTTTTGGCAAATGATCCAGCATACCGCCACCTTTGCCAATGCCCCAGTTTTCATCTACTGCAACGATAAATTTCATGGTTGCCTCTCTTTCTCCGCCAATGTGCCGACATGGCGTTTCTTCGTTGTATTCACCCGTCATGGGCATACAGAAAATATACCATATTCAAGCAGCGCCTAGCAAGGGCGCAAACAAAAACGAGACTCGGCAACATCTGCCAAGCCTCGTTGAACGATTTTACTCTGCCACAGGAATTTTTTCTTTCAGTGGCCAATATTGATAATTGTCAAGCTGCACGTCATCAACCGTGAACGCATAAAAATCTGTCACATTCGGATTCAGCGAAAACTGTGGGGCCTCATAGCCATCGTGTGCAATAATTTCTTCCACAATCGGCAGATGACGGTCATAGATATGGGCATCGGCAATAACGTGCACCAATTCACCTGCTTCCAAGCCGCTTACCTGTGCAATCATATACACCAGCACCGCATACTGCGCCACGTTCCAGTTATTAGCGGTGAGCATATCCTGACTGCGCTGGTTGAGTATGGCATTCAGCCGCTTTCCACTGACGTTGAACGTCATGCTGTAAGCGCAAGGGTAGAGATTCATGGCGTGCAAATCGTGATGATTGTAGATATTTGTCATAATGCGGCGGCTGTTCGGTTGATGCTTGAGGTCGTAAAGCACACGGTCCACCTGGTCGAACCAACCTTCTTTGTACTCATGCTTGATGCCCAGCTGATAACCGTACGCTTTGCCGATGGTGCCATCATCGCCCGCCCATTGGTCCCAGATATGGCTGTGCAAGTCGGCGATGCGATTGGATTTTTTCTGCCAAATCCACAAAAGTTCGTCTACCGCATTGGTCAGATTGGTTTTACGCAACGTAAGAATCGGAAATTCTTCGCTCAAATCATAGCGGTTGACAATCCCAAAACATTTAATGGTATGCGCCGGCGTGCCGTCACTCCAACGTGGACGCACGTCATAGTCTGTATCCCAAACACCCGTTTCAAGAATCTGGCGAATGTTTTGCTTAAAAATATCATCGGCTCTGCTCATTGTCTGCTCCTTCCGTCATCGCCCAGAGGGTGTCAAAAGCCCACATCAGGCGTTCTTCATTGTCCATCAAATACCAGTACCCCACCAATGCTTCAACCGCCGTTGCCCGTCGGTAATCCTGTGTGTTGGCGTTTTTTGGCACAATCCCTTTAGCGTTGCGCCCGCGATGCAAAACGCCCTGCTCGATGTCGTTGAGCTGAGTTTCCAACACTTCATACAACGCCGACTGTGTGCGGTTATTGACCAACTGCACGCAGCGCTTATTGAGCACATGGGCATTGACGCTGCGCTCTAACATCATGGTACGCACATACAGTTCATACACTGCATCACCCACAAAAGCCAGCGTTAGCGCCGGTAATTGCTCAGGATGGTCGCTGCTTTTTTGATACAAATCCAAGGCTTTAGGCATACATTTCCTCCAATAAACACGTTGCATAGGCGCTCATACCCGAGCCATCGCCCACAAAGCCAAGACGTTCCGTTGTGGTGGCTTTCACATTAACCGCATCGACATCAATGCCCAAAACGCCTGCAATGTTTTTGCGCATCTGTGCAATATGCGGCGCCATTTTTGGTGCCTGTGCACAGATTAAAGCATCCAAATTATGAACCCGATAGCCCTTTTCGGCAATCTTGTCACGGCAAGCCGCCAAAAGCTGCATACTGTCCGCTCCCTTATACGCAGGGTCGTTATCCGGAAAATGGCGGCCAATATCGCCCAGCGCTGCGGCGCCCAGCATGGCGTCCATGATAGCGTGCAGCAGCACATCGGCATCAGAATGTCCTAACAGCCCTTTTTCATACGGAATTTCCACACCACCCAATATCAGCTTGCGTGCTTCCACCAAACGGTGAACATCGTAGCCCATGCCAACTCTCATTGTCGCTGCGCCTCCCATTCGTGTTTCATGTTCTCTGCCAAAAGCAAATCTTCCTGCACCGTTAGTTTACGGCTCATCGCTGCACCTTCTACCATACGCACCCGTTTGCCACCCTCTTCATAAAGCACTGCATCATCGGTGAAAATACGACCGCTCTCCGCCATCTGCCTATGCAAATCACGAATCTCAGCCGCCATAAAACATTGCGGTGTCTGCGCCGCACGAAGGTCGGCACGCGGCGGTGTGTCAACAATAAAGCCTTCTTCATCAATACGCTTGATGGTATCCGTTACTGCCACGCCGGGAATCGCCCCAATGCCGGCTTCTGTCGCTTCAATGAGGCGCACAAGCACCGCCCGTGGCACGAAAGGACGGGCGCCATCGTGGATAAGCACCTTTTGCCACTCATCCGACATCGCCAAAAGCGCATGGCGCACCGAATCCTGACGTTCTCTTCCGCCAACAACCACCTGCACCCGTGTTTTGTCAACGCCGCTTTCAGCTACCGCCCCCCAGGCACATTCCTCTTCGCCGGCTGCGGCCACCACAATCAGCGCCTCTGCCACCTGCGCCATGCTCTCAATCGCCCAGCTCAACACGCTGCGCCCAGCAATTTGCAGATACTGCTTATTCATACCGGCGCCCATACGCTTTCCCTGACCACCGGCCAAAACCACTGCACCAATCATGCGCTCCCCTCCTCTTATGTTTCACTGGCTCCCATTATAACACAAGCTGCCACTTGCGCCTACTGCAAAAGAAAAGCCGCCCTACCAACGTTTCTTCGTTGATAGAACGACTTTTACTCATCTACGCCAAACGCACGAAAATCATGCGTCCTGCATTTGTTTGAATCACAGAGGTGACAACAGCATCCACCGTTTGCCCGATGACCTGCTTGCCGTTTTCCACAACCACCATGGTGCCATCGTCCAGATAGCCAACCCCCTGATCGTTTTCTTTCCCACGGGCAACCACTTCAACACGCATACTTTCGCCTGGCAGCACCACCGTTTTAATGGCACCAGCCAATTCATTAACATTGAGCGTTTTCACCTTCTGAAAAGAGGCCACTTTGTTCAAATTGAAATCATTGGTCACCACATAGCCGTTACAATCCTGTGCCAGCTGAACCAGCTTTGCGTCCACTTCCGGAATGTCCTCATAGTCCAAACTCACATTGATGACTTCCACATCTGTCGTTCGCAAATCGTTCAAAATATCCAGCCCTCGACGCCCGCGCACACGCTTGAGCGAATCGCCGCTGTCGGCGATATGTCTGAGTTCGTCAAGAACGAAGTTGGTGATAATCAACGGGCCTTCCAAAAAGCCTGCTTTGCAGATTTCTACAATACGACCGTCAATAATCACGCTCGTGTCCAGCACTTTAGGATGCACCATCGTCTTAAACGACACTGCCTCTACTGGCATCGTTTCGCTCTTATCACCTTTTCCTTCCTTCGCCTCGCGACGGCTACGCTTAGAGGGACGTTTCAACGCAGCCAAAAGCCCATCCACCGTCTCTCGCCAGCGGTAGCCCACAGAAATACCAAGATAGCCAAGCAAAATACTCAGCACCACCGGCATAAAATTACCCACCACCGGCAGCTGTTTTACCGTGCTTGCCAACAGAGCAGCAATCAATAAACCTACGATTAAACCAACGGTACTGGAAACAAGCGCCGGTAAAGGCATCTGCTTGAGCCGCTGCTCAAGCACTGTGGTTCCGCGTACGATCAGATCCGCCAATGGTTTTCCAATAACAAATCCTATAAGTCCACAAACAACCATCAGGATACCACAAACAACAGGGTAGCCATACGTCGTATTTCGCAGCACATCCCAGGACGTAGAACGCAGCACATGATATGCCGGAAAGCTGACAATATAGCCTATGGCCAACCCCACACAAAGCATGGTCAATCGCACAATATTGATAATGATCTTATCTGAATTTCTCACTATTCTCACCTCCTTTCAAGTGCAAGAAAAGGTGCAGGAAAATCACTGCACCCAGTTGCTTTCGGTGAGAATCTGGCTGCGAATACGTTCCAAACCAAGCGTAATCTGATTTACACGCGCCGGCCCAATGCCTTCAACATCGTCAAGTTCATCGTTGCTGGCCAAAAGAATCGCCTGTAAATCGCCAAAAGCATCCACCATATTTTCAATGACATTGTTTGGCAGACGAGGAATTTTATGCAGCACACGATAGCCACGACACTCTAAAAACACACGCTTATCCTTTTCGTGGAACTCATTGAGATTAAGCGAGCGCGCAATAAGGTCTAAATCCCACAACTGCTCACTGTCAAAACGCGCCAAACGCTGCAAATACTCATCAACCTGTTCCTGATCGCTCTTGTTGGGATCAGACACCATATAATCACGAATCGTCAAACGTTCTTCCGTTTCTACATTGCTTGCCAATTCCTCTGCCTGCATACGAATCAACGTGCTTTCGTCCCCAAGCTCCGTGGAATAAAGCGTCAGCATTTTTTCCACACGCTTAAACAATTCTGCACGCTGAACCACCTGCAATACGTCCGGTAATGTGACAACATTATCAAATTCCTGCACACTCAAACGCAGCAAGGCTTCTTCCAACACATCTTTATATTTTTCCAGCGTTCCCAACGCCTGATTGGCCGTGTTCAGCAGCACGCTGACATCTTTCAACACATATTTCGACGTGCCTTTATAAAGAGAAATGACACGGCGGCGCTGAGAAATGCAAATCACCAATGCACCCGTCTGTCGTGCTGTTTGTTCTGCCGTACGATGACGAATCCCCGTCTCCGTAGATGGCACGTCCGGGTCTGGCATGAGATGTGTATTGGCACTGATGATGCGTTTCATATCCTGCGAAATCAAAATGGCACCATCCATTTTTGCCAGCTCGTATAAATGGGCAGGCGAATAATCCGTGTCAATTTCAAAACCGCCCTTTGTCAGCGGGCGAATTTTTGCCGGGTCACCAATCACAATCAGTCCGCCTGTGTTGGCACGCAGTACATTATCCAAGCCTTCACGCAGCTCTGTACCCGGCGCAGTCTTTTTTAGAACATCCATCAATGCGTTGGTTTCATTTGAAATTAACTGCACGTTACTCCCTCCATAATTCATTGATGACATCGCCAATCAACGAGGCTTCTAAAACTTCCATATTTTTAATAGCTAAACGCTTCTTTTGCTTGGGCACAACCGCCTTGCGAAAAGCCATCTGCGCCGCTTCCTGCAAGCGCCGTTCCAACTGATTGACTTGCCGCAGCTCGCCTGTCAGCCCAACTTCGCCTAAAAGAAGAACATCTTGCGGCACACTGCGATCCAAATAGCTTGAAACAATAGCCATCGCAGCCGCCAAGTCGCACGCTGGGTCGTCCACACGCAAGCCGCCCACCACATTGAGGTACACATCCTGATCCCCCAAGCGCAAACCGGCACGTTTTTCCAGCACCGCAATCAACATAGACACGCGGTCGTATTTGATACCAGTCGTCATACAGCGCGACTGCCCATAAAACGACTTTGTCGCCAACGCCTGTATCTCCACCAGAAGCGGCCGCGTCCCCTCAAGAATAGACGTCACCACAGCGCCGCTCACTGCACTGGCACGTTCCGACAGAAAAACACGCGAAGCATCGCTCACTTCAACCAGGCCTTCGCCCGTCATATCAAAAACACCAATTTCGCCTGTTGAGCCAAAACGATTTTTCAATGCGTGCAGCACACGATACTGCGACTGACGGTCGCCTTCAAACAACAACACCGCATCAACCATGTGTTCAAGCACACGCGGCCCTGCCACATTGCCTTCCTTCGTAACATGGCCAATGAGAATGGTAGGAATCCCCACACCCTTCGCCCAGCTCATGCAAGATGCCGTTACAGCCCGCAGCTGTGACACACTCCCCGGTGCCGACTGCACCTCCGGATCAAAAATGGTTTGCACCGAATCCACAATCAGCAAATCCCACGAGCGGCCACGCACAATCGTATCAAGAAGTGCCACATTGTTTTCCGTCATCACATGGATACGTTTTGAACCCACACCAAGCCGTTCAGCACGTCCGCGAATCTGCCCTTTCGACTCTTCGCCGGACACATAGAGAATATCTCCTTCGCCGGAAAGCGCTCCCATAAGCTGCATGGTTAAGGTAGACTTGCCAATGCCAGGGTCCCCGGAAAGCAACACCAGCTCACCCGGCACCAACCCGCCGCCCAGCACACGATTCAGTTCTGAAATGCCTGTATCAATCCGCGTTGCCTGAGAGAGTTTGATGGCAGCCAGCGTTTCCGGCTTCCCGCCGGAAGCACCCAGCGGTTGCAACTGTACACGCCCCGCCTTTTTTTCCGGTGCGTCTGCCACCACCTCTTCCACCAGCGTATTCCATGCGCCGCAATCCGGACAGCGTCCCATCCATTTTGGTGTTTGATAGCCACATTCCTGACAAACGAACTTTGTTTTAGCCTTAGCCACGGACGCCCTCCTTCTTTAACACGCATCGCCACATTTTGCGTTATGATGCCATCTTCATGTTGTATCTACAAAAAATGCGACCTAAAAAGGGCGCATTCCATACATAAACTATTGATACTTTTATTCTTTTTCGTCTTCTTCAATATCAACAATTTTCAAGGTTTTACCCAATGGGCGCAACACTTTCAAAATCGTCGTCAGTTGTGGGTCTGTTAAACCTCTTTCCATACGGGCGATCACAGGCTGTTTAACGCCGCAAGCCGCTTCAATATTTTTTTGAGTCATGCCCATTTCTCTTCTCGTTCTAAGAATTTCATGAACCAATCTCTGTTTTTTATCAAAAATTTCATCGGACGTCTTCATTGTTTTTTCAAACTTCCTTTCCTTAAAAAATAATTCTAATACCGCAAATTGCCCTACAATGAAAGCCTGGATTTCATGTACGATTTCCCCCCAGCGCACACGAAAGCACTGAATAACGTATTCTGATTTGCTTATCAATATTATCCACGGTAATCATTGATACGTCAAGTGCCACCCATGCGTATTCCGCCAGCTTTTTCTAATTCTACAAAACCTTCGCGCAACACGTTAACGTATACTTTTATAATACCATCATTTTACTAGATTTTGAACCCTTTTATATCATCTTTAACAAGAATATAAAAAAACTAAAAATCATGCTTGCATTTTTCTCTTATCGATGCTAATATAAATGCATGCGCCGATATAGCTCAATTGGTAGAGCAGCTGATTTGTAATCAGCAGGTTGCGGGTTCGAGTCCCATTGTCGGCTTTTTGCTGATGTGGCTCAGTTGGTAGAGCAGCTGATTCGTAATCAGCAGGTCACCGGTTCAAGTCCGGTCATCAGCTCGCACACCGGAAGGTTACTGCCTTCCGGTTTTTTTGTTATCACAAAACATCCACCTATGCCAAATCATCAAAAATAAGAAATCAAATAAAAAGAACGGATATTCGCTTAAAACGCTGAATATCCGTTCTTTTTTTCAAGCCATGTGATTTATGTCTAAAAACATTTTTCCTACTAACCATAATTAACCGTGGGATTTTTTATTATTGCGTGTATTATTTAATAGAAAACCTCATTGAAAGGAGGCGATACCATGAAAGAACAGGACATTATCAGATTGCTGCAAGAAAAGAACGAAGACGGCTTAACTGCACTATCCATACTCTACGAGCCATTGATGCGCTACATTATTTCACCAATCCTGCAAAATCCACAAGATCAAGAAGACTGCCTTGCAGATGTAATTTTGCGTGTCTGGAACAAAATAGATCAATTCGATCCAAAAAAAGGTAGTTGGAAAGCCTGGCTCACTGCTATCACCAGAAATAACGCATTAAATCACGTCCGATCTCTTGCTCGTCATAATACCGCGGGAAACATTCCCGAAGATTTTCCCTCACCCAAACCAACACCAGAAGAAAACATCATACTACAAGAACAGCAAGAAGCGTTGAAAAAAGCCTTAAACCAACTTTCATCTCGAGATCGCCTCCTATTTTACAGAAAGTACTATTACCTGCAATCCACTGTTCAAATCGCCAGCGAATTGGGTGTCACAGAAAAGGCGGTCGAAGGTCGACTATATCGTTTAAGAAAAACTTTGCGAAAATTATTAGGAGGCGAACATTATGAGTGAGAAAAAATCGCCTTTCACGAATGACCAAGATTTTGATACCCTGCTTATACGCAGTGTACCAAAAGTTCCACCAGACGACATCGTCGCACAAACAATTCCCGGTAAAAAAGCACTAAACCGTATTCTCATCGGCTATTTTCTATATACCTTTATCATGCATTTCCTCGGGCTCGACCTTTTACTTCCGCTCATCGGCCAAATTCTTGTACTACTTGGTTTTCGTGCACTACGACATGAAAACCGCTGGTTCCGTGTTTGCTATACCCTTGAAAATTTCCACGCCCTCGCTCTTTTCAGCAAACTAATCCTGAATGCCACCATTTTTGAGTTTCCACCAGATACAGAAACCACCACCATAATTTCGTATATCGTCCAGACAGTTTTTACAACAGTCTCACTCTTCTGCTTCTGGCGCGGTCTCAGATCTGTACAAAAAGCACGCAAAATCCACTCCAAGGCTACTAGTGTGCTAGCGTTGCTCGCTTTAAATCTCATGATCAGCGTCATGGGTTTTCTACAATTCACAGGAAAGTACTCTTTCAACTCTTGGTATACTTTAATCCTTCTTGTTGTCAGTTTTCTTTTCATTCTCTGGATGATCTCCCGTTTGGGCAAAACACTAGATGAAACCGGTTATGTGCTACAACCAACACCAAGACAAATTTCTGACTATGCGTTCGTGCTGATCCTTATTGCCATTCCACTCATCGGCTGCATTTGTGGTTACCTATTCTACTCAAGCTACGACATGGACTGGCATGCAACCAACACCATCCAATCGCCAGCCACCCAAGAAATAAAAGATCATCTAGAACACCTCGGTTTCCCAGAATACATCTTAAACGACCTTTCATCAGAAGACCTTGCACTCTGCGAAGGCGCCAAACAAGTGATTGCAGATTCTGCAATGCGCAACAGCACACATCCAACATTCGACAATAAAGACTACGATATAACCTTAACCAATATCGCCGTGCTTATCCCCGACGAGGAGCCACGCATTGTCATATTCCATCATTTTTGCTGGTTCGATTCACCAACATTTGCAGGCACCGCAGCTCTCTCTATCCTTCCAGCTTATGAAGCATCCCCAGAAGATTGGCTTCTGGCAGATGAAATGACCGGTCGCATTCTCTACAACAACGATGGGGAACAGCTTTCTGCAACCTACCATTCCATCAATACACACACTGCAACAAGCCATATCTTTACAAACATCCCACTACATGATCAAGTGAATGCCACTTTCTCCTTCCCGGATCAGGGCAAACACCATCGCGGTTATGTCGTTTATTCCGTCACACCGCGCAATAGCGATCAGATGTGTTACAGCCAAATGACCTACATCCATCAAAAACAACACCTCCAATATCCTGTAACAACCGCAGAATCTCACAATGCTTTCTCAACAGACAACGCATTTGTCTACATGCAACCTTCTCCTCTGATTTTCGACCTCACTACCGATGGCATTCAACTACGTTAGTATCATTCCCTTGCCACACATCGCCGGTCTCTGCCAGGTACGCTCACGGAGACCGGCGATTTCCCATCCTAAAAACAAACAGTATATAACACTTGACAACAGTTATTAACTGTTCTATACTGTTTACAACGAGAGGAGGCATTCCATGAACATCATCATCAACCATTCTCTCATGGTACCAATCTATGAACAGATCGTCGATCAAATCAAAAAACAAATCCGCGACGGTATCCTCGTTGAAAACGATGCCCTGCCTTCGGTACGCACTTTGTCTAAGGAGCTCAAGATCAGTGCGCTCACCGTCAAAAAAGCCTATGATGCACTCGAAGCTGAAGGCTTCACACACACCATTCATGGCAAAGGCACCTATGTTGCCGCCACCAACAGCGAGCTGCTTTTAGAAGAGCAACGCAAAGAAGTGGAAAATGCCCTTGAGCAAGCCATTCTCAAAGGGCGGCGGCTTGGCATTTCAGATGAGGATATGCGCGACCTATTCGACATTATTTTGGAGGGATCACGATGATCACACTCAATCACCTGCAAAAAAATTACAGCGGTTTCCATCTTGACTGTACCTTAGAGGTGCGTCCCGGTTATGTCACCGGACTCATCGGGCGCAACGGCGCCGGTAAAAGCACCACCTTCAAAGCCATTCTCGGACTCACGCGGCCCGACGGCGGCGATGGCACCGTGCTTGGGAAATCCATCGAAACACTTACAGCCGCAGACCGCCAGCAAATAGGCGTCGTTCTCTCAGACGCTTGCTTCAACGGCCATCTCACAATTTCAGACATTGTGCCCGTCCTTGCTGCGCTTTTTGAGCATTTCGACAAAGAAAAATTCCTGCGCCGCGCAAGCGACATGGGTTTGCCGCTAAAGAAGAAAATCAACCAGTTTTCCACGGGTATGCTGGCCAAGCTCAAAGTCCTCATTGCCACCAGCCACGAGGCCAAGCTGCTTATTTTAGATGAACCGACAGCCGGTCTTGACCCGTTGGCGCGCGATGATCTGCTCGATGAACTACGCGCATTTATGGAAGAGGACGAAAACCACAGCATTCTCATCAGCTCTCATATTTCCAGCGATCTGGAAAACCTTTGCGACGACCTTTATATGCTCCATGACGGTCACGTCATCTTCCACGAAGACACCGACGTGCTCCTGTCCGACTACGCTGTGCTCAAGATGACGCCAGAGCAATTCGAGCGCATTGACCATGCCCATATCCAGCGCATAAAAAAAGAAAACTACGGCTATGCCTGCCTTACTAACCAGAAACAATACTACCACGAAAATTACCCCGACATCGCCATCGAACACAGTGGCATCGATGACGTATTCGCACTCATGATCAGAGGTGACCAATTATGAAAGCACTCTTCATCCAGGATATTCGCTATATGCTTACGCAAAAGAGTTTCCTTCTCCTCATCGCTCTCGTCGGCATCGTCCTCGCCCTCAGTCAAAATGACAACTACATTTTCGTCATCGGCTATCTCGGCTTCATGGGCATGATCACCGGCATGATGAGTATCACTATGGACGACCAGAACCACGGTCTCACTTTTCTCTTTTCCCTGCCCGTCGACCGCCGCGTCTACGTGCGCGAAAAATATATTTTCATCGTGCTCATGGGCGTCAGTTTCAGCATTTTCGCCACTGCGCTTTGCCTGCTTTTTCGCACTTTCGCCGATTATAAAGCGCCGTTCGCTGAAATTCTCGGAACCGGCATTGGCACACTCTTTGTCATGATACTCTTTGTCTGCTTCATGCTGCCACTGCAGCTCAAATTCGGTGCAGAACGCGCTCGTCTCGCTAGTTTCATCGCCATCGGCCTCTTCTTTGCTGCCGTGCTCCTCGCCGGGCTGGTCGTTAATTTCGCCGATGCGCTGCCATTTATCCAGGCCTTTTTATCTCTCACCCCTGCCGCTCTTGCTGGCATCGGCGTTGCCTTTGCCATCATCTGCCTACGCATCTCTTATAGCGCCAGCCTGCGTATCATACTGCGCCGCGAATTTTGATCTCAGTTCTTGACAGTTAAAAACCAAAGTTGTAATATACAGTATGTAGCAAATAAGCTACCTACTGTGGCCCGTTTGAGAAGTGGTTGAACTCCCTAGCCCCTCATGCTAGTATTCACGGGTTCGAATCCCGTACGGGCTATTTTATGAAAAACACCCTGCACCGTTTGGTGTAGGGCGTTTTTGTATGCCGAAATTAAGCTTTCTCATGCGTCAATTCTCTCCACTTTGCTTTCTCAATCTTGCAATCAAATCCGATGCGCTGTAAAGAATATCTGTTACGATAACGCAGTTTCCTTTTATAAGATAGAACACCGTGTAATTGTTCACCGGCATATGTCGAATACCGCGAGAACGCCATGGTTCCGCTTCGACAACGCTATATCGTTCCGGTAAAATGTCCAACGAAAGGATTTCTCCAGCAATTCTTTCTATCTGCTTTGCCGCGTTCAAAGGCGATTTCAACTCATCAGCAATGTGTGCGCGAATCGCTTTCAAATCCTCATAGGCAGCCTCTGTAATATCTACGGTATATTCCTCCATCAGCCCATCTCCAAAAGCTCAGAAAGCGCTTCTTTTGCATTGCGAACACGCCCCTCTTCGGCGTCATCATAGCCACGTTCCAACTTTGCACGCAATGCTTCATCACTCATCAAATCTGCATTGACAGAATACGGTGCCTGAGGCAGAGAAACCGCAAACGGAATGCCACCCGTCAACGTAATCTGATTCAAATAGATATTGATGGCCGTTGACATTGGCACACCAAGACGCGCCAGAACAGCTTCAGCCTGCTCTTTCACCTGAGGATTTACTCTTAAATTAAGCGTTGCTGTCTTTTCCATAACGCTCACCTCCGTAAAAATAATGTAACGCGTTTTACGTTATTTTGTCAATACAAAAAACATCTCATAACCGTCAGCACGGCTCCAACATCGAGAAGTGCTTCCTGCGCTCCCTTTTTTGTTTCCAAACAATCACTTGTCTTTTGTGTGTTCACGTTGTATAATAATGAAGCCGTACTAGATGGGGAGTTAGCGGTGCCCTGTAACCTGCAATCCGCTATAGCAGGATCGATGTTCACCCGAGGGGTGTGATTTTAGGGTCTGGCCGCATTAAGCGGTGTTGACAGCTGGGTCCTGTGCAATGTGCACCTATGAACCGTGTCAGGTCCGGAAGGAAGCAGCACTAAGTAGACCCGCGCATGTGCCACGGGGGTGCCTGGTTCGAGCTGGCTGGTGCGTTACCGCCTGGGAGATCATTTCGGAGGTGGATGTACGGTTTATTTTTATAAAATCAAAGCCGAGAGTGTGGCGTTTGCCCTGCTCTCGGCTTTTTTCATGTTCAATTCATAGTATTTCAGCAGAAAGGTCACGTTCCAATACCACCATATCCACCAGCTGCACGCCAGCTTCAATGATGGGGTGGTCGTAATGGTCGGTGAAAAAATGGGGAATCAAAAAGGCACGATGAAACCCACAGGCTTCATAGAAAGGCAGGGTCAACGGACTGTCGCCGGTGCCCACACGCAGCGTATGAAAACGCTCCTGATAAAGCACCGCAATATGCTCTATCATCGCGCGTCCATACCCCTGACGTTGTGCAGAAGGCGTGGTCGCCAAATTTTTGATCTCAGCCACGCCACCGCCCTCATCGGTGACAACACAAACCGTTTTAAGTTCCGGAGCAAACAAAGCATACAACACGCCGCGTTCCAAGTAGCGATCAATCATATCCTCCTGTTCGTCTGCCAAAAGAAGCAAGGGCAAAAAGCGTTTCTTCTCATTTTCAATCACCCTAATCTCCATCTTTTGCTCTCCTTCAACTTTCGTGCAACGCCAGTGTTTAACCAAAGAAGCGTTTGATTTCAACGTCTGCATTTTCCACAGAATCTGAACCATGAATGATGTTTTCTGTGGTGCTGGTAGCATAGTCGCCACGAATGGTGCCGGCGGCTGCTTCATCATATTTCGTAGCACCCATGAGAATACGCATACCTTTCACAGCATTCTCACCTTCCACAACCATGCCCAACACCGGACCAGACATCATATACGCCAACAGTTCCGGAAAGAACGGTTTATCCACAAGATGGGCATAATGTTCACGCAGAATGGCTTCATCTAATTGCATCATTTTCGCAGCAGTTATCGAAAAGCCCTTACGTTCAATGCGGCTTATCACTTCGCCCATAAGCCCACGGCGAATACAATCAGGTTTTAACATAATGTAGGTTTTTTCAGTCATCATCATCGACTCCTTCAGCGTTTATTTTCTCCCGCCATTATACCAGACTTTTCTCATGGTTTCCATTATTTTCTTACAATTCTCAATTTTCCGCATATGCTGGGTAAACCGCTTCATTGCCCTTTCTTCGTTTGACAATCATTTTTCTGCGTCCTAGAATAGAAAGGTAGATTTTTTATAGAAAGCTGGAAAACATATGTCCAAACCCTTTGCCTATCGTCTTACATTTTACAGCATTGGTCTTTTGGTGCTTGCCATGGGTATTTCTCTAAACACCAAATCTTGCCTGGGTGTGTCACCGTTAATCTCGGTTGCATACAGCATCTCCGAAATTTTCTCCCTCAATTTTGGCAACATGACCCTGCTTTGGTACAGCCTGTTTGTGTTCGTTGAACTTTGCCTGCATCTATGGCAAAACAGGGCCGCAGCCAACCGCCAACGGCTGAAATTGTTGCTGGTGGCTGACCTTTTGCAAATCCCACTCAGCATTGTTTTCACCCGTTTTCTCAATCTGTTTGACCATCTCATTCCAACGCTCACCAACGCCGAATTCAGCACACGTTTGACGATGCTCATTGCCGCCATCATCTGCACCGGTGTGGGCGCTGCCATGTCGCTCAATATGCGCCTCATTCCAAACCCTGGCGATGGCATTGTTCAAGCCCTTGCCGATGTCTCCGGCAAAAGCGTTGGCTTTACGAAAAACGGCTTCGATCTCACCTGTCTTTTACTCACCATCGCCATCAGTTTTGCCCTCTCCGGTCATCTCATCGGCGTTGGCATTGGCACACTGCTGGCCATGATTGGGGTTGGCCGCACCATCGCCGTTTTCAACCGTTTCGCGCAAGCACCTATGCTGCAACTGGCCACACTCAAAAACTAACAGCAACAAAAACGCCCAAAAGCATCGCACCTTTGGGCGTTTTTTCATGTCTATTTTTATCTATCTGCGATGCGCTTAATGTCCACGTTTCATCGCGCGGCAGCAAGCAAACCACAGCGCGCCGCCTAGCCCGCCTGCCACAAGCCCTGCCTTGCGATAGGCACTTTCGTCATACGCATCGCCCATGGCCCACAATTTTCCGGTCACGGCGAAAAAAAGCAGAGCCAGCACACCACGCCAGGCAGGATTTTTGCGCCGCCAGCAAACAAAGGCCAACACCTCAGCGCCGGTGATGATGGCATCCAACGCTTCACCATTCGTATCACGGTCAATCATGTCGTCCCGCTCATCTTTATGCGACCGCGGTCTTTCCAATTCGTCCATGTTTATCTTCCTTTCTAGGCCTCAATCGCAAACCATACATAAAAAATGACACCGATCACTGCAAAAAACACCCCTATCTTTTTATAAATCGTTCTATAATCTTCTCCCCCATACTGCTTATACAGGCTCCAGAACTCTGCCGCAGCACCGATAAAAAGCAATGCAAGCCCTGCTTTCCAGGCTGAGTTTTGTTTAATCACACAGATGATAGTGAGAAATTGTGTCGCAACGAGCATACCTTCCAACGCATAACTGCGCGCTTCTTTTTCAATCGCCACTTCCCGTTCATCTTTATGCGGACGCTGCCGCGTTGACTGCTTCATCCTCATTCCTTCTAGAGTCGTTTGTTATAGTAAAAGGCGCAAAACAGCCCGGCAATGAAATAAATAATCAAAAATAAACATGGCACGAACACCCAAAACGCCCAAGCGATGTTATCGGTCTGCATATAAGCCACTCCACCAATAGCAATGAACGCCAGGAAGCCCAAAAACAACACATCGCATAAACGCGCCTTTGTTTTCAGCTTTAGCAGCGTATTGCGCTCGTCATTCTCTTCCACCCTATCTTCCAACGTTGCCTGCTTGGAAAACGCACGCGTGAAACCAGTGAGCCCCACTGCCAGCATAAAAACACCAACGAGCACGCCTTTCACCACATCGCCTGCGCCGTCCTCCGGATGCGTGACCAAAAGAATCAAACGCGCCGCCCCAAGAATCGTCCAGAATACGCCCCAGGCAAGTCCTTTCTTATTATACACTTTCATCATTATTCACCTTTTCCTTTTTCCACATCAACGGTTGCAGAACAAGCACGCACAAAGCCCGATGCCCCTAAAATCAGCAACACACCGCCAACGAGTACGCCTTTCACCACATCGCCCACACCATCCTCAGGGTGAGCCACCAAAAGAATCAAACGTAAAACGCCAAGGATCGTCCAAAGCACGCCCCAGACAAAATTTCTTTTACTGTAAATCTTCATATAGCTTATCCTCCTCTGCCATGTTCTCCGGCAAGCAGCACAGCTCCTCCATGCTCACATCAAATACCCGCGCCATGCGATAGGCCAGCATAAGCGATGGATTGTACTGTCCTTTTTCAATGGAAATGATGGTACGGGACGAGACATGCACCAACTCTGCCAACTGCTGCTGCGTCATCTTCGCCGCCGTCCGAAACTCTCTCACACGCGTTTTCATGTCTCAGCCCCTTTCTATGTGAAGCACGCTTCATGTGAAGTCACCTTCATATTATCAGACAATTCAGGCGTTGTCAAGAAAAATATGAAGCGTCCTTCACATCAACGAGCAAAGAAAAAAGCAGGGACGCTCCCTGCTTTATCCATGCCATTATGCCAGCGGTTTTTCCCAGAGAAGGCAAACAAAGGCGCCCACTGCACCCTGCGCGCGATACTGATCGTCCAGCGCACGCGTGGCTTCCGCTTCCGGTGTAGCGTAAGGCAGAAAGACGCTTTCTGCGCTCGCTAAAAGCCGCTCCGGCAAGAGCGCGCGCATCTCGTCCGCCGTTTTGAAGGCAGCATGATGAAACACCGAATCCTCACGCGGCATATGGCTCTTGTATTCGATGCCCCAATCAGAATTGCCCGTGATGGTGCCGATGAGCACACGGCCGCCCGGCTTCACCACGCGCATAAATTCTGCCAATGCGCGCTCGTCCTCGTGAATAAATTCAAACGCCGCCATCGAAAGCACAGCATCAAAAGAATTATCCGGAAACGGCAACTGGTATAAATCGCCCACCTGAAAATGCAGCTTATCGGCATAAGGCGAGTTTTTGGCCTTTTCATTGGCGAAAGCAATCATCGGCTCGGAGAGGTCCACGCCCTCCACACATGCACCCAGCGCTACCATTTTCAGCGAAAAATTACCCGTACCGCAGCCAGCATCCAGCACCAACATTTCCGGCGTTGGCGTAAACAAACCGAACGCACATTCTGTTTCCAGCGTGTCCACCAACGCACCTTTCTGCGTCTGATACCATGCGTCATACTCCGGCGCTTTTTGGTCGAAATCTGCCATAAGAACACGTCCTTTTCTAAAGTCTCTGCTTGTATTATGCAACCAACGCTATCTCTTGTCAACGCGGGCACATCGCCCTTGACAGCCCTCGCTGCTCTCCCCCATAATAAAATCAGACGCCCTGCCACGCGACAAATCCGGCGTCTGTTCGGAGGATTTTGTATGCAAGAAAGCAAGCTGCTCACCGGCAGCATCACCAAAAGCCTGCTCATTTTCGCTTTGCCGATGATTGCCGGCAATCTCTTACAGCAATGCTACAACATTGCCGACACCATCATTGTTGGGCAATTTCTCGGCGCCAACGCTCTGGCTGCTGTTGGTTCCTCCTATACCTTAATGACCTTTCTCACCTCCATTATTCTCGGTCTCTGCATGGGCAGCGGCGCTTCGTTTTCCATCAGTTTTGGCCGTGAGCAATACGACCGCCTCAAAACAGGTATTTTTCAATCTTTCGTGTTCATCGGCATCGTTGCCGTTGCCATCAATGTGCTTGTGATGATTGGCATCAACTTCATCATCTGGTTTTTACGCGTTGGCGATGCCAACGTGGCTGCCCTGATGAAAGATTATTTACTCGTTATTTTTCTGGGGATTCTTGCCACTTTTTTACAAAACTACTTTTCATGCCTTCTGCGCGCGCTGGGCAATTCCAAGGTGCCGCTGCTCTTTCTTGCTGTTTCTGCGCTCTTGAACATTGCGCTCGACCTGCTCTTTGTCTGCGTGTTCCACTGGGGCGTGGCTGGTGCCGCTTTTGCCACCATTCTCTCGCAGTGGGTATCGGGCATTGGACTTGCCCTCTACACCTTCGCCGCCTTTGCCGATTTGCGGCCAAGCCGCGCGCATATGCACTGGGACCGCGCCATTTTTCATGAAATCACCAGTTTTTCCTTTCTTACCTGTATCCAACAATCGGTGATGAACTTTGGTATTCTCATGGTGCAAGGGCTGGTTAACAGCTTTGGTCCGGTGATTATGGCAGCGTTTGCCGCCGCCGTGAAAATCGACTCCTTCGCCTATATGCCGGTGCAGGATTTTGGCAACGCCTTCTCCACCTTCATCGCCCAAAATTACGGCGCAAAAAAAGAAGAGCGTATTCGCCAGGGCATTCGCACCGCTTTCATCACTGCTTCGGTGTTCTCCATTGCCGTCAGTGCGATTGTCTTTATCTTCGCCGAGCCGCTCATGACCATCTTTATTGACGCATCTGAAACCGACATCATTGCTGCCGGCGTGCTTTACCTGCGCGTTGAAGGCGCTTTCTATGTTGGCATCGGCATTCTTTTCCTGCTTTACGGCCTCTACCGCGCCATTGCGCGCCCTGGCATGAGCGTTGTTCTCACCATCATCTCCTTAGGCACCCGTGTGGCACTGGCTTACGCCCTTTCTGCCATTCCTGCCATCGGCGTCACCGGCATCTGGGCCTCTGTGCCAATCGGCTGGGCGCTTGCCGATATTGTCGGCATCTGGTACTGGCGTCGTCTCTCCAAACGCGGCGAAGCCCTGCTTTAAGCCTTATAAAAATACGAGCACTTTCAAACGCCATTGAAAGTGCTCGTATTTTTTTGCGTGCGAAAGCCACTCACCTCACATTCCTAAAAAGCGCACATAATCCTCCGTGCTCATAAGCGGTGCCGCCAACGCTGCGCGCGTTTCCGCACACACATCGCCCATTTGCACCAATTCTTCGCCGGCACGTTCAAGCGCTGGCAGCCACTTTTTCACACATTCGCAAGCCATCTCCTGCTTGCTCACCAAAAGTTTTCCACAGTTGCGGTAAACTTCCAATACCGGCGCACAGCAAGCCATCGCCGCTTGCAACACAGCAAAATTATTATCTCCCGGAAATCCACAATTAGCCAACACCACAAAACGCTGCGTTTTCACTGCCGCATCAGCAAGATCAAAATGTCCCTGCGTTTCAACAAGCTGTGGCGCTTTAAGCGGTGCCAAACGATCCACAAAATTTTTCAAAAGTGCCGTCATATTCCACGTATACACCGGCGTGCCAAAAGCCACAATATCCGATGCCTGATAACGCGCCAAAAGCGTCGCCATATCATCATGCAGCACACACCGCCCCGGCGTTTTGAACCAGCAAGCAAAACATCCCTGACACTGGCGAACATCATATTCTGAAAGGAAAACCTCCTCCACTTCTGCTCCGGCGCGCAACGCACCACGCAAAAACGCATCAGCCAGCACGTGCGTAGCGCTGTGCGCTGCCGCCGGGCTGCCGTTAAAAACTGTCACTTTCATTATTTATTCCTCCTTTGTAATTGTTACACACCAAGCATAACACGCCACCGCCACCTGCAACACCTACGCGCCGTAGAGCCTACGCTCCGTAGAATGTGCAAACTTTTCCCCTACCGCTTGACATTCTCAACGAACGTGCTACAATAATATTAGCACTCATACGAGTCGAGTGCTAATATTCCAAAGAGGTGACCACCATGGCTAAGAAAGCCTTCAAAGCAGAGTCTCAGCGACTCATGGACTTGATGATTCATTCCATCTATACCAACCGCGAAATCTTCCTGCGCGAACTGATCTCCAACGCCTCTGACGCCATCGACAAGGTGTACTATCAGACGCTCAGCGATGAAAACCGCACCTTTAACAAAGACGATTACTACATCCGCCTAACGCCAAACCGCGAGGCGCGTACCATTACCATCGAAGACACCGGTGTCGGCATGACTGCCGAAGAACTTGAAAACGACCTCGGCACCATCGCCAAAAGCGGCAGTCTCGATTTCAAAACCAATCAGGAACAAGACGACGAACATAACATCATTGGTCAATTCGGTGTTGGTTTCTACTCCGCTTTCATGGTTGCTAAAGAAGTAACCGTTGAATCAAAAACCTGGAACCCAGACGAACCAGCCGCTATGTGGCATTCCGACGGCACCGATGGTTACACCATCTCCGAATGCGACCGTACCAAACCTGGCACAAAGATCACCCTCGTGCTGCGCGACAATACCGACGAAGAAAACTATGACGAATTCCTCGATCCACATCTGTTGCGCGCCCTCGTTCGCCGCTATTCCGACTACATTCGTTACCCTATTATCATGCTCTGCGAAAAGCAGCGTCTCAAAGAAGGCACCGAAGAAAATCCGGAATACGAAACTTACTACGAAGACGACACGCTGAACTCCATGGTACCGCTTTGGCGCCGTAACAAAAACGAACTCAAAGACGAAGACTACAACGCCTTCTATCTCGACCGTCGTTTCGGGTTCGACACGCCACTGCGTCACGTTCACCTCAATGCCGAAGGGGCTGCCGTCAGCTATCGCGCCATCCTCTACATTCCAAGCCAGGCGCCTTACGACTATTACACCAACGACTACAAACGCGGCCTAGCACTGTATTCCAACGGCGTCCTCATCATGGACAACTGCGAAGACCTGCTGCCTGAATACTTCAATTTCGTCAAAGGTGTTGTTGACAGCGAAGACCTCTCCCTCAACATCTCCCGTGAACTTTTGCAGCATGACCGCCAGCTTCTGACCATTCGTCACCACATTGACGAACGCATCAGCCGTGAATTGAGCCAGATGCGCGACAACGACCGCGAAACCTACGAAAAATTCTTCGCCACCTTCGGCCGCCATCTCAAAATCAGCGTGTACAACCGCTATGGTGCCGACAAAGATAAGCTCAAAGACTTCATGCTTTTCCACTCCTCCACGGAAAACAAACTTGTTACCCTGAAAGAGTATGTGGAAAAGATGCCGGAAGACCAGAAATACATCTACTACGCCTCCGGCTCGAATGTTGAACAAATCGACACCCTGCCTCAGGTTGGCATCATCAAAAAACACAATTTCGATATGCTCTACCTCACCGATCCGCTTGATGAATTTGTTCTCAAAACCATCGCCACCTACGAAGACAAAGAATTCCGCTCAGTTTCCGGCGATGACCTTGGCTTAGATGGCGAGGACGCTCCGGAAAAATCCGAAGAAGAACAGAAAGAGGAAAACGCCTTCTTTGAAAAACTCGCCGGCCTCCTTTCCAACGAAGTCGTTGGGGTGAAAACCACCGAACATCTTGCCGACGAGGACGCCGTCTACCTCTCCACCGAAGGCGCCATCTCCGTTGACATGGAAAAACTCTACGCCACCATGCCAAACGCCGCCGGCATCAAGGCACAAAAGGTGCTTGAAATCAACAAAAACCACCCTGTTTATGCCAAACTCCAAGAACTTTACAAAGCCGACGACGAAGACGCCCTCAAAGAATACACCAACCTGCTTTATCAGCAGGCACGCCTCATTGCAGGCCTCCCAGTCGAAGATCCAACCGCCTTCGCACGCAGCATATCTGCAATGATGACCAAGTAACATTTCTTATTCACATACACCCCCTTTTCAAAAACGCCGAACGTAATCGTTCGGCGTTTTTTTCATTCTCCTACGTTCTCCATAAAGAAACCCGCAAGACCATCACAGTCTTGCGGGTTTTATCATGTATCATGCACACTCAGCGATCTTCCCAATCGTTATCCAGCATGATTTTTGTCCATTCTTCTACCTTGTTGCCGTCTTCCGTAATCCACTCGTACTCATGGCCGTTCGTGGCTTCCTGCATATCGGCATAGAACCAATCGCTTGGCTGGTTGTCCGGCCAAGTCTTCATTTCGTCCGTTGGCAGGAGATGGTCTGCATCCGGCACGCGGCCCAAGGTGCGGTTGACGATGGCACAGGCTTCGGCACGCGTGATGTTGTTGTTTGGTCGCACGCTGCCGTCTTCATAGCCACCAATTAAGCCAAGGTTCACAGCATCCTGAATAGCGCCAGCGAACCATTCGTCACCACTTACATCGGTGAAGGTGCCCGGTTCATACTCTGCGCCGGTTTCTTCAAAGAAGCGGGTGGCGATGGCTGCAAATTCTGCACGGGTGATTGGTGCATTTGGTCGGAAGGTGCCGTCTTCGTAGCCTTTGACAATGCCCATTTTGGAGAGGGTGGCTACGGTGGTACCATACCAGTCGCTTGCGCTCACGTCGCTAAAATCGGACACATCGGTGGTGTTATCGTCACGCACCTCATCTTCTAACAAGCGATAGAAGATGGAGGAGACTTCGGCGCGGGTAATGTTGCGCTGTGGTTTCACCATGCCGTCTTCATAACCAACCACGTAGGAGAAATGGTCTTCGGTATTGAGGGCCGGTGGGTTGTCACCACCGCCGCCAGGTTCACCTGGGTCTACTGGAGGTGGGTCAATCGTGCCGCTGCCCTCTTTTTCATACACCAGTGCGAATGGCGAGAAACTATCCGTTGCAAATTTCACATAATCCGTACCGCCAATGGTTTCCACGCTCAGCGAATGCGTCGCATCACCATCTTTGTACAGATGGTAACTCAGGGCATCCTCGCCGCTCACATCGCTGTCACGGTCCAATTCGTAAAAATGCGCCACATAAAAGTCACCATCACGCTTTGCATCGTCCGGCACTGGCCAATACAGCGTCATCTTCTGCCCTTCGCCCATAGTCACATAAGCGTTCCCGTTGGACGAATCCACCAAATCCATGTACACAAAGTCGAACTGATAATCGCCGTTTGTCAGATTTTCGTCGCTTTCAAGATGTTTTTCCAGCGCATCGGTTTCCAACACACGGTCTTTCAAGAGCTTCACATTCTCTTTATCTGTGATTTCCACCATACTGTCGTTGACATAATACTTCACATCGTCCGGCGCAACAGCACTGATGCGGTCATTATCCAACTTTTCTTCCAGATTGTCTTGTGGGCCGATAATCTGCGTTTCATCATTGACATTCTCGCTTACACCGCGAATCTTTAACTGCCCGCTTTCGGTTGTCACAGGGTAGGAAAAATGTTTTTCACCAGTGTAGTTTGGCAAATTTGTGAAGTCAAAGTTGGCTTTAACGTTCGTCAACTCCACATTTTCGCCGGTGTAAAGAGCCATCTCATACGTTTCATTCTGATGCGTTGTTGTCAGCTTAAATACATCACTAACAACCGTGTGACCGTCTTTAGTGAACTCCAGCCGCACCGGGTCTTGCCCTTCCGCAGGATTCATGCGATACACAAAACGCGCAATATTGTCATCTTTGTCGGTCTTACTGGTATCGCCATCGCTGTACAATGCAACGTTCCATGTTCGGTCTTTCTCCGTGCCCTCAACATCAACCGTGAAAGTCAGATATTTAGAGAGATCAGCAGCATTTGCCTTACCGCCTAAAATCTCATTGATTTCATCCGGAACGGTAAAGAAGAACCCAGCTTCCGGCAAACCTTTATCAGACTTACTTGGTTCACCGGTACCATCGACAACACCTTCATAGCTGTCGCCACCGGTGTAAATGGTCATATCCGCAGGACGAATCGTCACCGGTGTCTTTGGTTCCTCCTCGTTCTTTGTCCACGAACCAACCAAGGTGACCTTTTCATTTGGCATGGTAAACGTGCCATCTTTTATGTCCCCATCCGTGATATAGTCTGGCTCTTTAAGCGTCCAACCGGAGAAGGTGTAGCCGTCGGCTGTTGGCGCAGCTGCGATCTCAACTGTTGAACCGTATGGTTTTTGTTCGTTTTTAGGCAGAAGGTCGTCTGCATTCTCCGGTTTTACATCGCCCTCGAACGCATAGGTGACATCGCTTCGTTTCGCACGATAGTAAATCTTGAGCGGCTTTTTCTCTGTTGCTTCGGCACAGGTTGCAGTCAAACGATTGTTTTCATTTTCTGCGTCAAATTCATAGTGTGTACCAAGTTTTTCCGGCCCTTGTCCATAGGGGGCATCCCAGCCAAGTTCTTCACCATCAAATGTTTCATGAGAGATGCTTACCGTAGCATCCGGTGCCGCTTCTCCACCTTGGCCACCTTTATGTTTCGCCCATGTAGATTTATTGGTGTCCGAGTCAATAGATTCGTAGTACACTTCGTAATACCATGGCTGTTCCTGCACGTCCCCTTGTGCAATACGCCATGCGTGCTTGTAGCTATCCACTGCATCTGCATCCGTGGTATATTCCACATATCTGCCTGCTGCATTGCTATTTTTCAAATCCAGCAAATCGGAGTCGCTATTCGATGCAGCTGTTTCGTTGGTGGCTTGTGCGCGCAGATACACTTCACCAACATTTGGTGTGACTTCTGTGGTGGTTGGTGCAAGGCGATATCTTCCGCCACTAAACGCATAATAACCGCCATCAACCACTTTGAGACCGCCAGTTTGACCGTCTGGCGTGGTCACTTCTCCGCCCGCATTGAGCACGCCGTTTGGCAAGCCATGGGTGTCATCTTTCGCAGCCAGCGCCAAGGTTCCCTGGTCGCTTATGGTGAAATCACCGTCAATCGTATTCTCGCCGCCCAACGCCAGCGTGCCTTTTTGAATGTCAATGCTGCCACAATCCTCCAACGCTGGATACTCATTGCCATTATTGTAATACATCACCGTGGCAGGCGCACTGTTATTGACAATAATGTCCGCCGTGCCGCCATTATAGTCTGCATTGTTCTGTGCATTAGCACCATTGATCTGATAAAGCTCCACAGGCGTTGCATTTTCAAAATAAATACGCTGCCCCATATAAGAGCGCCTCAGTTCATGTGCATATATCGATGGATAGCTACTAAATTTACCGCCTGTAATGTGCAGTTCTATCCCTTTTGTACCTCTGATGTAAGCATCCGCGTAAATACCTTCACCAAGACTGTCCGGATTTTTTGCATTTGGCTCGCTAATGTACACACTACCGATGTTGCCACCGTTAATGTTAATATTCACGTTACCATAAATTTGCGGTTCATCATAATGAGAAGTTCCGCCAGTTTTCCGTATCTGCTGGAACCAGACAACATTGCCAACAGTGCCGCCATTCACAGTGATATTCAAAGCATCCTTTGGATAATAATACCCTTCTTGCTCATCATCGCTGCGACCAATTTCATGGGTGCCATAACTTGTCATCCACGCTTCACCAAGCCCGCAAATTTCGGCAAGGTCACCACCGTTCATCACCACATTAACTTTACCTTCCACAATATCGTTGGTGCCCATCGCTTCCAGCCCATATTTTGTGCTATCTGCCGACACGTGTTTTACATTGTTGACGGTTACATTAAGGTCACCTTGAATCACAGAATACAAAGAACCGGCGACCATATTGTTTCCACTGGTCACATCCAACAGGGCATTCTCTGTTCCCAGGTTCACCGTCACATTACCGCCAACCGTTGCGTAAAAGAGATAGTTTGAGGTTCTGTACTTATCATTCAAACTTTGAATGTATTGAGCCGTTTGATTTTTCGCGTCAACGCCCTCAAAACCGCCGTCATTAACGCTGCCGCCACCAGCACTAAGGTTACCCAAAGTACCGCTGTTCAAGTTCAGCGTGATATTACCGCCTACGGTACCGGCAAAACGTCCTGTTGCCGATGTGCTACCAGTTGGACCATCTTTAGCAGCTGCACCACCACCATTGATTTGCGACACATGACCACCATTCATATTGATGGTAACATTGCCCTCCACCGGGCTGTTCCAGCCACCACCATAAATCCACGGGGTGTTTGCATTTCCGCCAATATCAATGACGACATTGCCTGTCACTTTTCCAGTGTACGTAGTGGAATAATATTTGCCGCCACCATAAACGCGGTCATTTTGTACATTTGCACCATTCACAAGGTCGCCATTGATAATCAAATGGGTATTCTCAGCCGACTTTATATTATATTCGCCGCTCGCACCACCATACAGCGTCGCAATGTGGTGCTTAAAGTTTTCAGTAAATTCTACGGTGTAACCGTTGGCATAAAAGTTCGACACGGTGCCTTGACCGCGTCCGGCTGATTGGGTTTTATTCAGCCACACATTATCCAACGTGAGGTCACCTTCAACATAAATAGTTGCTGAACCTGCCAGAAACCATGGGCCATTTTCATCGCTTTTGAAGGTAATCTTTTTCCCTTCAACACCAAGTTTTGTCCCTTTTCTACCATTGCCAATATAATCTTCCGGCACGCGTACATCGCCGGTTAAAACAATGGTGAAGTCCGTTGCTTCTGAGGCTTTGATGGTCTCAATCGCAGCCTGATATGCACTGTTGTCCGCAACATTAAATGTTGTGTCATCCTGCTGCGCTGTGTCATCGGTTGCTGTTTCTTCCGAAGCAGTTGCTTCATCTTGCTGGCTTTCTGCCGAAACAGGCGCTGACGCTGCGCCCTCCTGCACCTCCGCTTCTGCCGCCATCATTGATGTTGGAAACAAGCCCACCATCATGGCGACTGTCAGCAAGGCTGCCAATAATCGTCTTTTCATTCTTTAATACAACTCCCTTTCTCTGTTTTCTTTTTTAATCTGTTCCCTTTTGCTTCATGAGCTTCTGCCAAATGAAGGCACCCGCTCCCAACCATACAGCACCTGTTCCTGCTCAAGCATTTGCTCGTAGGTTTGTACCAACAAGGCAGAAAGGTTGTCTTGCAGGTCATCCCATGTGCTTTGACAAAGTTTACGCAGGCAACGCGGCGTGCATTTGGCCGGCTCCACACGTGCATCTTCTGCCAACCGTTGAATGCTGGTGGTAACGGTGGAACGGTTGAGCGGGGTGCCTTTTTCGGTGATAAACACCGGGCCTTTTTGAATGCCGTTGGCTTTCATGTAGGCTTCCAGCTCTTTTTTCAGGGTGCCGGAAATGCGCGTGGGGACGGCGTGATTTTTCTTTGCCTGGCAGGCAATTTGCCCGGCTGCAACAGCTTCCGCTGTTACAAAGGGCAGCTCCTGTATGCTCAAGCCGAGCACAGCAAAAACTTTGATAAGCAGATAGGTGCGTAGTTGGTTACGCTGCTTCGCCGCCGAGAGAAGGCGCAGATATTCCTGGCGGCTGAGCGCCGGTTGAACCTCTTTGGGTTCTTCCAGACGTTCAAACAGCTGATATTCCGGCACACCAAGATGTTTCAAAAAGCTGTTGATGCTGGATAAACGTTGGTTGATGGTGGCAGGGTGGTAACCCTGCGCCAACAAATGGTCGCGCCAATGCCGGGCGGTGTGCTGGTCAATTTGTTTATCCTCGGGCAACGCATGATAAAACTGATAGAGGTTGCTGCGATAGCTCAGAACAGAATCTGCCGTGTAGCCCTCGGCACGAAGGCTTGCCAGGTAGTTTTCAATCTGTGCCCTGGTGATGGTCATGGTCATCCCTCCCTTCTAACGGAACTATGTCCAAATCAACATTTTGTCCTCTTAATAGAAAATAAGTTCAGCCATACTCTTCTGCACATCGCCAATAAAAAAACGCTCGGCGCATTTTGACCGAGCGAAACCAAGAGGCACTTATAAAAATTTTTAGTGTCTCTGTTTTCTATGCACAAACTTTTTTGCAGGCGATGATTAGCTATGGTATAATATGAGATGATAAAACAGGATAAGTAATATCCAGTAGACAAAATGTTGATTTTGCCTAAAGCACCAGCCGCAGTTTTTCCAGATAGCGCCGATGTTCTTCGCCGCTGGTGGTGAGGTAGATGCGGGTGGTGTCGATGGAAGAATGACCGAGCACGTCTGCCAGGCGCACAATGTCGCGGCAGGCGGCATAAAAAACGGTGGCAAAAAGATGGCGCAGATTGTGCGGGAACACTTTCTGCGGGTTCACACCGGCACAAACGGCGAGGTGTTTCATCTCGCTCCATATTTGTCGCCTGGACAGACGTTTTCCGCTTGCGGTGAGAAAGAGTTCACCGCAGGCGATTTTTTGTTTTGCGGCGTAGTTAAGCAGTTTGCGGCAGAGGCGTTCTGGCAAGAGAACGACACGAATTTTGCCTTTAAGCGAAATGTCGGCACGGCCGCGGCGGGCTGCTTCAACGGTGATGTAGGCGAGTTCGGACACACGCATGCCGGTGGCGCAGAGCGTTTCCATAACCAGTGCCAGCCGCTTGTTGCTACGTTTGCGCGCAGCGGCAACAAGACGGTCGTAGTCGCTGCGGTGAAGTTCGCGCGCGGCATCGCGAAAAGGGCGGCGCTGGATTTTTAAGAAACGCACGCGGCAGTCCTCCCAGCCTAGAAAGCGAAAAAGGCTGTTGAGTGCGGCGAGCTTGGAATTGATGGTAACCGGCGCAAGCCCCTGTGTTTGCAGGTGGGCTTTCCAATCAGCCACGCGCTCTTTGCAAACGCCGGCATCGCCTGCCAGCCACTGCACAAAATCGCGCAGATCACGCTGATATTTGTCGATGGTGCCGGCAGCTTTTTCTTCTTCGCGCAGATGGTTGTGGTAGGCAGCGAGGTGTTGGTCTGTGAGATAATGGGTTGTCATGAGCAAGTCTCCTTTGAAAAATAGTTGCTATCAGTCTACCATTTTTATACAAACAACAATGAATTGTTTGCAAACCAAATAACAGCCAGCCATCTTTTTGCCGTTTCATGGGTGTTCTAAGCCCCCACTTTTAACACTCTTTACGCTTGTCAAAGATTCTTTGCGCTGAAAAAAACCGCCATCAAGAGTGCATTGCTTTCTTTTTTCAGCGCGACCTGCGATAATGAAACCAAGGAACGTTGATGCGCATCATCCTCCGCACAGAAAGGAATCTATCATGAAACTTGGAAAAGAAATCGCTCAAATGAGAAAAGATCACAGCATGACCCAGGAAGCGTTCGGCCAGCTTTTTCATGTCACCCGACAAACGGTGTCGAATTGGGAAAACGAGAAAAGTTATCCCGATTTGCAAACCTTGGTGGACATCAGCGAACATTTCGGCGTTTCTCTGGACAGGCTGTTGAAGGAGGACTCGACAATGATCCAGACCATTGACAAAGAACGCCGCACCGGCAAGCGGCTGGCCAAGGGGCTTATTGCCGCAGTTGGCACTATTGCCATTCTTTGCGCTGCTTACTGTGGTTTTTGGTATAGCCAAAAGAGCAGCTTTGAGAAGCAGTTTGATGCTACCATGGAAAAATACGGTTTCAGCGAAGAAGTGCTGACCGATGAAAACGGCGAACGTTTCGCCACCGGCAACGTCGTTGCTAAAGACGGGGACATTCGCTACATCGTCCAGCCGACAGATTTTCCTGCGCTGCTCTCCTTCAAAACCAGCATTGACGAAAGCGCGGCGTTCATCGTTGCAGAATGTGGCAACGATGACGAAAAACAACTGGTGCTGCGTTACAGCTCTGCCGATGCACAAACGGCACCATCTGCCACCACGCTCTATCTCGACCAGGGGTTACAGGAAAATGCGGACGGCACGTTCACACCCATCCTCAGCGCCGAATACACCCTCGATGAAAACGGTCTGCCTTATGCTGGTCATCTTGACGACGACACACGTGCTGCCTACGACAGCATGAAGGACGATGTGCAAACAGCTGTTGGCACCATGCAGAAAATGTTCAAAGATTTTTACGCATAAAGAAAGCGTGCCCGCAAGCAAATGTTCGCTTGCGGGCACGCTTTAATGTTTTACGAGCACTTTAACGATAACTTTTTAAGAGCGCTTTGCGCTCTGGCGAAATGCGGCGGCTTTCGATGGCTTTTTGAATGCTCTTGCGATGCACCCAGTCAGGCATACGCCGTTCGCTGATCCACGGCAGCGTGGCGACCCACTGCTTGACCAGTGCCATGCTGAAATACCACGCCACACCCATGTTGATATAATAGTCCTCACAGGCACAGCTTGCCACGGCTGCAAGCTGCTCGGGCTTGAAGGTCGCATCGTCTAAGCAATGTTGCATGAGCATATTGATACCAAAACGCACAGTGTAGGGATGGGCTTTGTCATTCATCCAAGCGAGCGCCGGTTGTTCCACCAAAGTTGGCTGTTTTTTGAACAGTTTCGGTGAAAAGGTATCGCACGTCGCCCAGTTGTCCAGCATGGGCAGAAAGGCATCGATGTGTGCCAGGCACGCCGCCTCATCCATGAGGTCGGCGATAAAAAAGCCATGAACATTGATTTCTTCCATATAATCATGCGCCGTCAACGCCATATACTCCTGAATGCGCGGGTCTTTGCTAAAGCGTTTGGCAATCTTGCGCTGAGTAGGTATACGCACACCGATGATGCGCTCCGGCGCCACGTTTGGCACCAATTTGGCATGAAACGCTTTATAGTCTGCATCTGCCTCAGCGAACAGTGCTGTGCGAATGTCTTCTGCAAGGCTCATAACTGTCCCTCCTTGGGTTCTGTCTCGAAATCTCGCTGAAAATAAGCGTCCAGCGCAACGCCTTCAAACACATGACGATAGTAGTTATCCGCAAGCTGCACATAACGTGTCTGCGCTTCCTCAAAGAGAGCAAAAAGTTGCGGATTGGTCACCGCCGACAGCGTGTCTTTCGGCCCCATAAAGATGCCGCCAATCCCTCGCCAAATACCAAACGGTATGAGCAAGAAATGCAGCGCCTGATAGCTGCCATTGTGCTTGAAAGTGGTATGATTTTTAATATGCCGAAAATCCGCAAAAAGTGCTGCCACATCGCTCGCCTTACCCAGGCCAGCTATCTCGTACAGCTTTCCGACCAACATTCTGTCTTTCCGTGAAGCGTGCAGGCAATCACCCAAGCGAAAGCTGCGCGGCTCAACTCCTGCACGCTCCAATAGAAAACGGTCGAACTCTGTTTCCAAACGGTGATGGTTATAGGGCAGTTCCTTCACCCAGGTATCAATATGCGGATGCGCGGTTGAGTCAAGGGCAAAATGGCCAATCAAACCAAAAAGATAGGCCAACGCTGCACTGTTCGGCCGCCGCGCGCCTGTACCTTCAAGCGCCAGCAAGAGATTTGCACAAGAATCGTGATGCAAGTTTGACCCCACACGCGCATAGCACTTCCCGCGCAACAGCAAAAGCTGATCAAAAAAATAAAAATCCGGCCCTTGCAAGCCGAGGTTGTAGAGCGTTCGATGCGCGCTAACAATACGCCGCACCGGCGCTGTCAGCTTTGGCAACGCTTCCGCGCCAAAAGTATAATGAGCAAAAATCGCAGGCATGGTTCATCCTCCTTCATGTCTTTCCCCATTCCATTGTCTACACGCCATCATAGCACACCTACCGTTTTCTGCCAATGACAGCCAATAAAAAATCTCGAGCCATCAATAGCTCGAGATTTTTTATTCAATCATCTTTACCTAAGAAGCGCTCCGATAAATAGAACACTGTCTTACGAATAACAACGAAGAGAACTGCCAAGCCGACACAGGCTGTAAAAAACAGTGCCCATTTCATCGGTATCAATGCAGCGATCATCATCAGAGAACGCCTCCTTTCATTAAAGTACGAGACTCATCGAATCGGTGATTTTCTTACGCAATTCCAAGAAATCATGCCCGGTCAGGTTGCGTGGACGAGGCAGGTCAACAACGTATTCACCAGCGAGATGGCTAGGCAGCTTCCCATCGAGAATGATGATGCGGTCTGCCAGATAGATGGCTTCGTCGATGTTGGACGTAACAAAGAGAATCGTACGTTTTTCTTCCTGCCAAACGCGTTCGATTTCAGTTTCCATGAGGATACGTGTTTGTGCATCGAGCTGACCAAATGGCTCGTCAAGAATGAGCAATGTTGGTTCGTTGACATAAGCACGCGCGATACCAACACGCTGTTTCATACCACCGGACAACTGGTTTGGATAGCTGTTTTCAAACCCGGTAAGCCCAACAAGGTCGATGTACTTTTGCGCCATTTTACGGCGTTCTTCTTTTGGAATGCCTTTCAGCTTTGGCCCCATCTCAACGTTGCCCATAACGGTACGCCAGAAGAACAGGGTATAACGCTGGAATACGAAACCAACTTTATCACTAGGGCCATCCACTTCTTCGCCATTCACATAAACATGGCCAGTAGTAGGCGCTTCAAAACCTGCGATCAAACGCATCAATGTACTTTTACCGGACTGCCCAGGCCCAAGAATAACGACAAATTCGTTTTCTTTTGCATGGAAGTTCATGGTGGACAACACTTTTTTGTCGCCAAACTCCTTTGTAATATCCACACATTCGATTATATTTGTGTGTTTCTCGTCCATGGACAAAGCCCCCTTTCAATTAACGTCAGTGCGAGCGAAGTCAGGAAGGATACGAGGCAGATAACCAACATACCGGCAATACACATCGCCGTGTTGTCAATTCTCATACCCTGGTTGATAACGAACCCAAGACCACTGCGTGCACCAACCAATTCGGCTGCAACCACGCACGTCCAGGAGGTGGACAGTGCAATCTGCAAACCTGCAAAGATTGCAGGGATACAAGATGGCGCCGTGACTTGCCAGTGTTCCTGCCAATAGGACGCCCCCAAGTTGCGAATGCAATCGTAAAGTTCAGGGTCAACAAGACGAATCCCGTTGTAAGAGTTCAAAATCAGTGGTACCAAAGCACCAATGAAGATGATGAAAATTTTAGAGGTTTCGCCAATACCAAACCACAGAATGGAAATGGAAATCCATGCGATAGGTGGCATTGGTTTGAAGAATTCAAAGATTGGACGAATGATTGCATTGGCTGTTTTGTTGAAGCCCATGAGCACCCCAACAGGAATACCAATAACAGCAGCCAGCAAGAAAGCAATCATAACGCGGCGGAAACTGATCCAAGTGTGCATCAAAAGCGTTGAACCAGCCAATCTGGTCTGGAACATATCAATCAGTTCCGTAACAACTTCCCAAGGGCGTGGCATCATTGTAGAATTACCCACCACAACGATGAGGTCCCAGATGCCCAGGAAGAGAATGATAGAAATGACGTTCAAAACACGTTTATTACGCAGGGCTTTTTGCAGAACATTACCGCCTCTGCTTTCAGAAATGGTTTCACTCATAACCAGGCACCTCCTTACTGACCTTTTCTCGAGCCCTTAACGAGCTGCTTTTCAATAAACCCAACGATGATGGTGATAACAACACCAGTCAGCGCTGTCAGAACCATGCCGAGAATAATCATGTCTGGCATCAGGAGACGGCGACCCATTTCAATGAAGAAGCCGAGACCGGCGTTAGCACCGACCATTTCTGCTGCAACAAGGCAGGTCCAGGCCGTTGCCAGTGCTACCTGCAAACCACCGAATACCATTGGCAGTGCAGATGGCACGCAGACATTTTTGAAGATTTCCCAGCTGCCTGCACCGTAGGTTTTCGCCATACGAATGTAGGTTGGGTTGGTCATCTTAACACCGGAGCAGGAGTTGATAACGCATGGCACCAACGCCCCAATGAAAATAATGAACACTTTACTGAACAAACCAGTACCAAACCAGATAATGCAAAGAGGAATCCATGCAACCGATGGGATAGGACGAACGATTTCAAAAATCGGACGAACCAGACCATCAAAGGTGGTAAACCAGCCCATGGCCAGCCCCAGAGGAATCCCAACGATCAGTGCCAGAATGTAACCAATGAGTGCTTCTTCCAAACTAAGGCCGATATGCCCCCAGATGATGGTACCATCTGGATTTGGATTGGATAATTTATCAATAAATAGCGAGATAACCTGTGTTGGCGATGCTAAAAGATGCGGTGAAATAAGACCCGCGCGCACGATGCCTTCCCAGGCAACAAGGAATACACAGACAGAAATGATAGAAATTGCTGTATAAAAGCTCTGTTTCTTTTCTGTACGTTTTAATTTACTCGCCATAACTACACCTCCACTCAGGAAATTTTTCACGTTTGACAATTAGCAGGGAAATGGTTTATGTAACGTCTTAAAAAGAAAGGGGAGTCTATTATTTTTCAAGACTCCCCTCCCCATTCTTCATGTACTTATTCGCTACGCATTAGCCTTTGTCGTTTTTAATTTCAATAGCTTTTTCGAGGAAGGAAGAATCGATGCAATACCCTTTATCTTCGAGCTGCTGTTTTTCATCAGCAGTGTACTGACCCTGAGATACAAAGTAATCAGCAGTACCTTGCAAAGCGGTCAGCAGTTCGCCACTGTTCATCATTTCGAGCTGATCTTCCAGAGATGGAATATCATGCGCTTCGATGTCACGAGCAGCATTTTCTTCCGTTACTTCCATAGCAGCCCAATCCTGGAAGAAGCTGGTGATTTCGCCGGCCATATCGGTGCCTTCGTCATTGAAACGATCAGCGCCTTCGCTCATCATAGCGAGCATACTGGCAATCGCATCTGGATTTTCTTCAGCCATCTTAGGGTCAGCAACCCACAGCATCAAGCAGGTAGAACCAACCTGTTCTGCAGTAGCAACTTCCTGCCAGCCTTTTTCCAGACCGGTGTAGAGGAATGGTGCCCACAGTACAATGTAGTCACCTTCGCCAGATTCAAACGCTGCAATAGCCTGAGCCTGTTCGAGGTTACGCACGGTAACGTCGTCTTCAGTAAGGCCGAACTGCGCGAGATAACCGGAGAGGGTGTAGGTACCAGTGGAAACAGTCGTGGTCAGAATGGTCTTACCTTTGATGTCTTCAGCAGTACCATAGGTGCCGTTTTCGTTCTTCGTATTGAAGATTGGGTCGCCTTCACGTGCCAAGAGAACGTTTGCACGGGATTCGTTGGAAGATACACCAACAATTGGGGTGTCATAACGCAATGCCGACATCAATGTAGGTACAGAACCGTTACTCATGATAGCAAGCTGGTTGGCTGGAACCGTCTGCACCATTGGCATCCCAGAATCGAAGTATTCCATGGTCATTTCAATGCCATATTTTTCCTGGATGGATGGATCCGTCATGGTTGCGTAATACGCTGGCCAAGCATCGATCTGGCCCTGGAAACCACCGGATACAGCGAGCACTTCGCCGCTTTCACCGGAAGCAGATCCACCGCCACCATCGCCACCGCCGCAACCGGCGAGCGTCCCAAGCACGGCTACTGATAAAACGACAGCTGTAGCAACTTTCCATGTTTTTTTGTGACGTTTCATAAGAAACACACTCCCTTCAATTTTTTACCTTTTATTTCTCACCACAAGTGCTTACCACCACTTGATGGCGTCGGTAACATAGTTACGCAACTCTACGAAGTCATCAGCCAAAGCGTCGCGTGGTCTTGGCAGATTGATTGGAATTGATTCCTTGATGGTCGTTGGTTTGTTGGTCAATACCAAAATACGTTCAGCGATGTACACTGCTTCTTCAACGTTGTGTGTAATGAAGATAACTGTATTATGCAGTTCCTGCCAAATACGCACCAACTCATCTTCCAAATAGAAACGCAGCTTCACGTCCAACTGACCATACGGTTCGTCCATGAGAAGCAGGTCAGGGTCGGTTGCAAAAGCTCTTGCAATAGCAACGCGCTGCTCCATACTGGAGGAAATTTGTGCTGGGTAGAGATCTTGGGTTTGCGTCAAACCAACAAGCTCCATAACTTCCTGCACTTTCTTTTCGATTTTGTCCTTTGGCCACTTTTTAATTTCCATCCCGTAAGCAATATTTTCTTTGACTGTACGCCAAGGCAAGCAAGAAGGTTCCTGGAATACAAAGGAAATACTGTGCTTTCTAGGATCGGCCGGTTCACCGTCAATGAGCACTTCCCCTTCACTTGGTACATACAAGGTTGACAGCAAATTTAAGAACGTCGTCTTGCCGCAACCAGTAGGACCAACGATAACGAGGAACTCACCTTTTTTTACGGTGAAGTTGATGTCGTTCAATACGAGGAGATCGCCAAAGCGTTTCGTTAAATGATTGACAACAACTTTATCTTGTCTCGTGTCTTCTCCCATACGTCCACTTCCATTCTTTGTAGTATTAGAATAATAAGCGCTACGATTTGTGGATTCTATCCACGAATAATAATAAGGTATTAAGAAGGAATAAAGCTCATTTATCATTTATATAAATCAATAGACCAAACAATCAGAAGCTTTATTATTATTAATTTCACTTATCATTATCCTTTGTTTTCATTATATCTTATAATGGTCAACTGTCAATAAAATCCTAATATTTTTCCATTTCATATTGGAATATATATAGTTATTGCAATCCTTTTTGGCTTTTTCCAGCGTTTACCACTAGACAAATAGCTCAAAATATGGTATAAGCTACACGCATTTTATCCCGCCGTCAGCCCCATATCATATCTTGCACATTGTTGTCAATATCAAAATGCCATTTTATAAAAAAGAGCAGAGATGTTCCACCACGGAACGTCTCTGCTCTTTATAGGATAGATTGCTGTGTTTAATCTCTGATTTCGTACTGAGCACGGCCTGTTTCAAATAAATTTCCGCCAACGGCATCAATAGCAACAATAGCCGCCAGATGGTCGATTTCCAAACGGCGAATGGCTTCGGTGCCAAGGTCATCATAGGCAACAACTTCCGCTTTTTTCACGCTCTGAGAAATTGCTGCACCGGCACCGCCAACCGCCACCATATACACCGCACCGTTGCGTGCAATGGCGTTGACCACTTCCTGACTTCTCGGCCCCTTGCCAAGCATACCTTTCAATCCGGCTTCGTCCATCAGTCGCGGCGCAAACGCATCCATGCGGCTGGAAGTTGTTGGCCCGATGGAACCAATGGCTTGCCCCGGTTTTGCCGGTGTTGGCCCTGCATAATAGATGAGCTGATTGTGCCAGTCAACCGGCAGCTGTTCGCCACGGTCCAATGTTTCAACCATGCGCTTATGCGCCTTATCGCGTGAGGTGTAGATGACGCCTGAAAGCAACACGGTGTCGCCGGCACGCAAGCCCTGCAATTCTTCGGCAATAAATGGAACATGAATCACTTTTTCCATGGTTATGCCTCCTCTCCTTCTAACACAATGCGTAAGTGTCGTGCCGCATGGCAGTTGATGTTCACAGCCACCGGCAGCGAGGCGATATGGCACGGGTGGGTGTTCACGTGTACCGCCAGCGCCGTGACACGTCCGCCCAACCCCTGCGGCCCAATGCCGAGTTTATTGATGCGTTCAAGAAGTTCTTCTTCCAACGCTGCATAACGTGGATCGGCATGATGCGAGCCAATGTCACGCATGAGGGCTTCCTTGGCAATTTCTGTGGCACGTTCCATGGTACCGCCAATGCCAACACCCACAATGATTGGTGGGCAAGGATTGCCGCCAGCACGAGACACAGCATCAACCACAAAATCTACCACGCCCTGTTTGCCGGCTGTTGGTTTAAGCATACCCAACGCCCCCATATTTTCAGCGCCGCCGCCTTTTGGCATGAGAATCAGTTCCAGTTGGTCGCCCGGCACAATATTGTAATGAATCACCGCCGGCGTATTATCGCCAGTGTTCACACGGTCAAATACCGGCTCTTCAACCATGCTTTTTCGCAAATAACCTTCTTCATAGCCCAGGCGCACGCCTTCGTTGATAGCTGCGGTTACATCGCCGCCAATCAGGTGCAAATCCTGACCAACGTTGGCATAAACAACCATGGTGCCGGTATCTTGACACATGGCCTGGTGTTCGCTGCGCGCCAATTTGGCATTGGCGAGAATTTGCTTCAGGCAATATTGACCAAACGGTGATTCCTCCCGCGCACAGCCATTTTCCAGCGCCTGTTCCACATCAAGCGGCAGATTGGTATTGACTTCCACCGCTTGCAGGCGAATGGCTTCGGTGATGTGTTTAACGTCCAAAGTCTTCATAAATAGGGGTCACTCCTTTTCAAAAAAAGAGACTGCCAGGCGCAGTCTCTTTATCTTTTTTAACCTTCATATGCCTTGGTAAGTGGTGGCACAACCTGTTTCTTTCTGGATACCACACCAGCCAGTTCTGCCAAATGATCTGTCACTTTAACACCAAAGGCGGTTTCCACTTTGCTCATGTCATCGCCAATAACCAGAGCGGTGGAATTGCTGTCAAGAATGTTGGTAATCAAGAGCACAAAGAGATTGTAGCCTTCTTTGGCGTTGGTGTCCTGCATCAGTGCAGCAATCTCGTCTTTGCGGCTCAACACATCGTTGACATCAACGGTATTCACCTGAGCGATACGCACCGTGGCACTGCCCATTGGGAAGCTCTTGGCGTCCATATTGAGCAGTTCATCGGCAGTTTTTACCGACAGATTGGTGCCAGCTTTGAGCAAATCCAGGCCATAGGTATTATAGTCCACACCTGCCAGTGCAGCCAATGCTACAATAGCCGCTTCGTCATCTGGCGTGCAGGTTGGAGATTTCATGAGCAAGGTATCGCTGATAACCGCAGAAAGCATCAGCCCTGCCATGTCTTTCGGAATGGTCACACCCTGTTCGTTGTACATTTTATAGAGGATGGTACTGGTGCAGCCAACGGTTTCTGCGCGATAGTTGAGCGGTTCCACCGTTTCAATATTGGCTACACGATGATGGTCCACAATGCTCCAAATACGATAGTCGCCACGATCTGCCAAAGACTGCTGTGCTTCGTTGTGATCCACCAGTGCCAAAAGGGTATCGGCATCGGCCACATCACCAGCTTTTGCAATAACTTGTGGTGCCTTTACGCCAAATGTATCAAGCGCAAACTGCGTTTCTTCCGATGGCGCACCCAACGCATAAGCAGTGGCTTCGTAGCCCGTTTGGTTCAGCAAGTAAGCGTAGCTGATGGCACTGGCAATGGTATCGGTGTCTGGGTTGGCGTGCCCAAATACAAGAACTTTACTCATAATCGAATTCCTCTTTCCTCTCAATAATCTATGCTTGGCGACAGTCGTCGCGTAACGGCTTTATACCATCCATTATAGTAACAAATTTTCGCTTCCTTGCCTAGGACTATTTATTCTCATGTTCTTCCAGTCGTGCTTCTTCCGGCAGAAACTTTTGTTTCGCATAGATGCCATGGTGACCGCTGATAAGAAAGGCGGTTATTGCTACGAGTGCAAAAAACGGCAATCCCTGCGTGCCAAAAACTTCTGCACCAATAAAAAGCGGCGCAAAAAGCGTTTTTGTAGCAGCACCAAACACCGCCACGCTGCCCATCGCCGCAAAAAGCGCCACCGGTAATCCCAGCGCCAGCGCTAAAAACGAACCAAGCGAAGCACCAATGACAAAAAGCGGTGTCAATTCCCCGCCTTGGAAACCGGCAGCCAGGGTCACTACTGTCAACACCAATTTCAACAGCCAGTCATAGACATAAATATCACCACCGGTAAAGGCGTTCATAAAAAGCCCATCACTGAGGCCGGAATACCGGCCATCACCAACCACATAAAACACCGCTGCCAAAAGGCAGCCAATGATAAAGATACGCAGCCGCGGGTCATCAATAAGCAACGCAAACGCCACACGCAGATGATTGAGCAGCCAGGAAAATGCCCAGCCAACCGCGCCAAACAAAAGCCCCAGTACAATCGTCAAAAGCATCATGCGGCTGTCCATATCCGGCACCGGACCAATCGGCATTGCCATTGCGTGAAGCCCCAAGGCACGCGCTGTGAACGAGGCACAGTAGGCAGCAATCAATGCAGGTGCCAGTGCTTCATAATAGATGGCACCCACCACCAACACTTCCAGCGCGAAAAAAGTTGCCGCCAAAGGCGTGCCAAAAAGCCCTGCAAAACCGGCTGCCATGCCGCTTGCCAAAATAATTTGACGACGCAGACCACCAGGCGCCCATCTAGCAAACTGCATGGACACTGTTGCACCAATCTGTACCGCTACCCCTTCTCGCCCTGCACTACCGCCAAAAAGATGCGTCATCCAGGTAGAAAACATGGTGAGTGGCACCATACGCAAGGGAATCCCTTCTTCTTTGCCAAGGCCCACATCAAACACCAGTCCCATGCCGCGTTGGGCACGCCCGCCCCAGTGCATATTCACCGTCATGATAAGCAAGCCGGCAACACCAAGAAACGGCACGAACCAGCGCAAATGATCTGCGCGCCACTCATTAACCAACAGCAACCCATGACCAAAAAGCGCTGTCACTGCGCCCACAGAAATGCCAATGAACACCGAAAGCAATCCATAACAGAAAAAATGCCACAACCTTCTGCCCGCTGCTTGCCACTGCCAGCCACCAGCCCGCGCTGTCGTTCGCCGCCAAGCGCGCAGCCGCCGTTTTCTCATGCTTTTGCCACTACCAATCACTGCTGCTCCTCCTTGTTTTCACACTGCCACCATTCTATCATGCCCCAGACTGCCCGACAAGCGCAGACGCCGCTTTACACCGGCAAATTGCTGATGGTATAATGAAAGCATCATCATTTTTACGGAGGAGCTTTCATGAACAAAATCAGAAAAGCCGTCATCCCTGCCGCCGGACTTGGCACCCGTTTTCTGCCAGCCACCAAGGCAGTTCCTAAAGAACTCTTACCGATTGTGGACGTGCCAACGTTGCAAATCATTCTCGAAGAAGCTGCAGCCAGCGGTATTGAAGAAGTGCTGCTGGTGGTCAGCGCACAAAAACAGGCCATTCGCAACCATTTTGCCGCTGCACCGGAGCTGGAGGATTTTCTCCTCGCACATGGCAAAGAGGCACTCTGCACGCGTGTGCAACATATTTCCGACATTGTCCAGCTTTCCTACATCGTGCAGGAAACGCCGCTGGGGCTAGGCCATGCCGTTTCTTTGGCGCGCGATTTTGCAGGCGATGAAGCCATTGCCGTGCTGCTTGGCGATGATGTTGTTGCCGCTGAGCCGCCTGCGCTGGCACAGCTTTGCCACATCTACGAAGAAACCGGTGCATCGGTGGTCGGCGTGCAGCCAGTGGCAAACGAGGCTATTCATAAATACGGCATTGTTGCACCTATGGACACCCTAAACGAAGGACGTTGCCGTGTTGCCAGCCTGGTGGAGAAACCAAGCGCCGATGAAGCGCCAAGCAACCTCGCCATTATGGGGCGTTATGTCATCACTCCTGCTATTTTTGATATTCTCGATGCCACCGCACCCGGCAAAGGTGGCGAGATTCAACTCACCGATGCCCTCAATACGCTTGCCAACCAAGAAGCGCTGATGGCTTGCGCCTTTCAGGGACGCCGCTATGACGTTGGCGACCAGCTGGGATTCATCACAGCCAATATCGAGTTTGGGCTGCGCCGCGATGAGATTGGCCCAGCTCTGGCAAAGTATCTCAAAAATCTCGCCGCCCAGCTTGATTGAGTGCCACTCACCAAGGAGATGTTGTTATGCCCGATCAAATCGACCTTTTCAGCGCTGCTGCCTCGGCATCGAGCGCCCATTCCCATTCACCGTTGGCGGATCGTATGCGTCCGCAAACGCTCGATGACATTGTTGGTCAAGATGCGCTCATTGGTAAAGGCAAGCTTTTGCGCCGCGCCATTGAAACCAACCGCCTTTCTTCCATTATTCTCTGGGGGAGTGCCGGCTGCGGCAAAACCACATTGGCGTCTGTCATTGCCAATGTGACCAAACGGCCTTTCGCCCGTCTCAACGCCGTTACCGAAGGCCTGCCGGAGCTACGTAAGCTCATCAAAAAAGCTGAAGAAGAGCAGCAGCTTTACGGCCGCCAAACCATTCTCTTCATTGATGAGGTGCACCGCTTCAACAAGGCACAGCAAGACGGACTGCTGCCTTCGGTAGAAAATGGCACCATCATTCTCATCGGCGCCACCACGCAAAATCCTTATTTCAGCATCAACCGTGCGCTGTTGTCACGCTCGCTGATTTTTCAGCTTCAGCCACTTGGCAAAAAGGACATCATCGCCCTTATGCACCGTGCGCTCACCGACCGTGAACGCGGCCTGGGTGCCTATCATGTTGACATCACAGACGACGCCTTAGAGCACTTTGCCAACTTCTCGCAAGGTGATGCACGCATGGCGCTTAACGCTCTGGAACTATCGGTGCTTTCCAGCCCTGCCGATGAAAAAGGCACCATTCATGTTGATTTAGCCGTTGCCGAAGAATCCATTCAACGCCCTGCGGTGAGCTATGATGGCACCGGCGACGAACACTATGACATTATCTCTGCTTTCATTAAGAGTATGCGCGGCAGCGACCCAGACGCCGCCCTCTACTATCTGGCACGAATGCTTGATGCCGGCGAGGACCCGCTCTTCATTGCTCGGCGCATTGTTATTCTCTCTTGCGAGGACATCGGCATGGCAGACCCGCAAGCGTTGGTGGTGGCGCAAAGTGCTGCGGACGCCCTGCAGTTTGTCGGTATGCCGGAAGGCCGCATCATTCTCGCTCAGGCAGTGACCTATATGGCGACTGCGCCTAAAAGCAACTGCGCCTACATGGGTCTTGAGCGTGCTCTGGCTGATGTGCGCCACGGCAAAAACGGTGCCGTGCCAAAACATCTGCGCGATGCCCATTACGCTGGTGCCAAAGAACTCGGCCACGGCATTGGCTATAAATATCCGCACGATTATCCTATGCACCAGGTAGAGCAGCAGTATCTGCCAGATACCATGACGGACACCCGCTATTATTTTGAGGACGACACCGTTACCGCACGCCGGAAAGGAGAACATCATGAGTAAAGTTGCCATCGGTCTTAGCGGCGGCGTGGACAGCTCCGTTGCTGTTCACCTTCTGCAACAAGCTGGACACGAGGTGGTTGGCATTCATATGCGCCTAACACCGGAAAGCGGCCGCGACAACCGCGCTGCCCGCGATGCACAAGCCGTTGCCGAACAGTTTGGCATCGCTTTTCACGAACTTGATATGCGCGACTATTTTTCTCGCGAGGTCATTGCGCCTTTCGCCGATGCCTACCTCCAAGGATTAACGCCAAACCCTTGTGTGCGCTGCAATGCACTGGTTAAATTCGGCGCTCTCTGGAAAGAAGCGCAGCGTCTTGGCTGCGACAAACTGGCAACCGGCCACTATGTGCGTGTGCGTCATGATACGTCCGGCGATGCGCTGCTCTGTGCCGCCAGTCCGGAAAAAGATCAATCCTACTTTCTTTGGGGCATACCACGCGATATGCTCGCGCACATTCTCTGCCCGCTCGGCGATTACAGCAAAGACGAAACACGCGCCATGGCGGCTGAGCTTGGCCTCATCACCGCCGAAAAAAAAGAGTCTCAGGAAATTTGTTTCATTCCCGGCGATGATTACGCTGCCTTCCTGCAAGCATACTGCCCCGACCACTTACCAGGGAAAGGCGCCTTTATTGATGCACAAAGCCATACCATCGGCGAACACACCGGTTCCTGGCGCTACACCATCGGTCAGCGCCGTGGACTGGGACTTGCTCTGGGGTATCCCGCCTATGTCACCGCCATCAACGCCGAAGCCAACACCGTCACCGTTGGCACCAACGATGACCTGATGCATCAAGAGCTCTCTGCCAGCCAAGTGAATCTGCTTGTTTCCGGCACCACAAGCGGCCGAGCGCGCATCAAAATTCGCTCCCGTGACCGCGGCAGCGAAGGCAGTTGGCGCCTGGAAGGTGAGCGTTTGCTGGTGCATTTCGACACACCTGTACGCGCTATCACACCTGGCCAAAGCGTTGTGCTCTATGACAGCGAACGCGTCATCGCCGGCGGCATCATCGACGGCCCCTTGTCTGACGCCCACTAACACTCCCATCATCAACCCCACCAACGAAAGGAGGATTTCATGCTGTCCATTGAACAGAAAGAGGAACTTTACCGCTTCCTCTGCAAAAAAATCAACTACGGCGTGCATCCCATCAACAACATTGCTCAACTTCTGGCAGATAACCACATCTCCAGCCGCAACTATGGTTACGGCCGCTTGAAAAATATGCTGCGTGATATGCCGGAATTTATCACCCTTCTGCCACCGGAAAACGGCAGCGAAGAAATGCGCGTGCGTTTTGCCATCTGGCAGCGGCCAAAAACAACCAAAACAAAACCACCGGCGAAAGCAAAAACCAAAACCGTGGTACTCGCCGGCAAAACACGCCGCACACGTGCCACCGCCATTCCAAAAACCAGCGGCAATCAAGCGGCACACCACACCGTTGTGCCAAAACTACCAGAGCCACCGGAATCACTGCTGGCGCACACCCAGCTCGACAGCCATATGCTGCACATTTTGTCGCTTAAAACCGGCCGCGTGCAAGCCTCTCTGCCTGGGCTTCTTGAAAGCAGCTATCAGCAAGCGAAAGCCTCGGGCGCTTTAGACTATACCAAAGACAAACTCGGCTTCCGTCTTGACGTGCCGGCGAAAAATGGCCGTCCTATTTATCTCACCTTCAAACGGCCGCCAAAAACCGGCAAACATCTCTCGCCCTACGCCCTCATCTATATCGACGACAACGACGCACCATCGTCTACCCTGGAAGTCAATAAAATCAAAGGCGACAGCCCGGCACAAGCGCTGGAAACCTTTGCTTTCCTCGGCCGCTGGGAAGATTTTCTGCAAGCACTCGCCGATATGGCAACCCCAGAAGAATGGGATTTTCCAAACGTTGAGAAAAAGAGCTTTTACATTTTGAAAAAATACATCCAATACACCTTCTACCGCATACAGCTGGAAGGTAAAGTCATGCTCAGCGAAGACGGACGGCTTGCCGCCTTCAATACCGGCCTGGTTGACAGCCATTTTGATGAAATTTATGCTTGCTTTGTGCCAAACACCGCCGGCGAATCGCCATGGTTGTTCAAAGAATTTTGCATTGCCGGCCACTTCGGCATGGGGAAACAACTCGTGCAGAACTTCAACCCATTGCCAAAGCCAGCCACCTACTTCCAACATCAAGGCGATCTGCTGTTCGATCTCACACAGGAAATTCATTGCGATTATGAACACATTCTCATCGAAAACATCGACCGCTTCCCGCTTTCCTATCTCAAAAGCCAATTCTACGACCACAAAAAAGCCATGAAGCTGCTTTCTGATATTGACCGCGCCAAAGACGATACACAGCGCGACAACCTTTATGGCAAAATCCAGAGACTTTTGGAAAGCGACAGCCTTCTCTACAATCGCCTGAAAAACCGTATTGACGATGCCGTACTTCTTGCCCGTAAAGAAGTGCGCTGGAATTACCACACTGCCATTCCATCTTACTATCCATCGCGCAACACCATGAACTTCATGCTGCCACTGCACCTCTCCAGCGACGAAGCCATCGACATTGTTCTCGTTGTTGAACTCACACCAGCCGGCAACTACCAGGGCCAAACCATTCTCACGCGCGACCAGGCCTACATCGACGCCCGCCTCGTTTGCAGCCTAAAGAGCCATTGGCTTGATTTAGGTAGCATATCTCAGTAAGTTTCGCCAAATTTGACGCATAATGACTATTTTTGACGCCACAATTCCGTATAATAAAACAATCAAAAAAAGAAGGAGTGTATCTATTGAGCACACAAAAACAAACCTCGCTGCTGACCAAACTCTTTCCCGTGTTTGGTCAAAAAAACGTCGATATGAAAACTGAAGTGTTGGCGGGCCTCACCACCTTCCTCACCATGGCTTACATCATCGCCGTCAATCCAAGTATTCTCTCTGAAGCAGGTATGGACGCCGGCGCCCTCGTCACCGGCACTTGTCTGGCCGCTGCTGTCGGCTGCTTCCTCATGGGCTTTATTGCCAATCTGCCGTTCGGTCTCGCATCGGGTATGGGGCTCAATGCCTTTTTCGCTTACAGCGTCGTCCTTGGCTATGACATTCCATGGCAGGTAGCACTGACCGCCGTTTTTTGTGAAGGTATCATCTTCATCATTCTAACCATTTGCAAAGTGCGTGAAGCGGTTGTGCAAGCCATTCCCCACAACATGAAGTACGCTGTAACCGGTGGGATTGGTCTTTTCATCGCCTTCCTTGGCCTCATCAACGGCAGCATCGTCGTTGCTGATGAATCAACCCTCGTTGCTCTCAACGAATTTGCTCTACCAGCTGTCATCTGCTGCCTCGGAGTCATTCTCATTGCCGCGCTCGACAAACGCGGCGTGCGTGGTTCTATTCTCATTGGTATCGTTGTCTGCTCCCTGGCTGCATGGGGCTATGCTCTTATCAATCCGGAAGCCGCTGCAAGCCATGGCATCGTTCTGCCAGAAGGCATCATTAAATTTGAATCCGTCGCTCCAATCGCCGGGCAGATTGATTTTAGTTACCTGTTCCACCCAGAACAAATTTCTAACTTCATCGTCATCATGTTAACCTTCCTCTTCGTTGACTTCTTCGACACTGTTGGTACTCTCGTTGGCGTCTGCTCCAAAGCAGGTATGCTCGACAAAGACGGCAACGTGCCAAATGCCAGCCGTGCCCTCATGGCTGATGCCGTTGCAACCACCGCCGGTGCCTGCCTCGGTGTTTCCACCGTTACCACCTATGTGGAAAGCTCCACCGGCGTCAGCGTTGGCGGCCGCACCGGTTATACCGCCATCACAGTCGGTGTGCTCTTCTTAATCGCTATGTTCTTCTCACCAATCTTCATCGCTATTCCAAGTTGTGCTACTGCACCAGCGTTGATTTACGTTGGTTATCTCATGCTCAGTGCGGTTAAGAACATCGAATTTGACAACATTACAGAAGGCCTCCCAGCCTTTGTCACCATCCTTGCCATGCCACTCACCTACTCCATTGGTGACGGCCTTACCCTCGGCGTTCTCAGCTACGTTGCCGTTAACCTCATCTATAACGCGCTTGCACCAGCTGAAAAACGCAAAAAAGTATCCATTGTCATGATTATATTGGCAATCCTGTTTATCTTGAAACTCATCTTTATTTAAGCGAACAAAAAATGGCGCAACCATTTACGAAAAACATCGTAAAGGTTGCGCCATTCTTTTAATCTCTAAAATCAAACAACTCTTTTGGCTTTATATCCAATAAACCTTATAGAATGCACAGACAGCCACCACATCATTCGTATTATTTCTATTCTTGCCACAACCTAAACAATATTCTCTAACGTTCCATACGTAGCTGCAACGTGTAGGCGAACAAAGACAGCATCTAGGCCCAATTCAAGATAGGCGATATGCTTTTCGTCAAGATGCAATGTATTCTTCATATTTTTGAAAAAATACTTTCGCACCGCCTGCTTTGTTTCCTTTGGTGCCACAACAAGCATCTGACGCAGGTGTTCTCGTGCCGCAGTCTGAAGTGGTGTCGCACTGAGCGGTTCCCCTACAAGTCCATGTGCAACGAGCGCTAAAAGCAATGGTTCACAAAGGTTTTCAACAGGCTCTGCCATCGCTTCTTTTTGTTTGGCCAATAGGGTCAAAACAAGTTCACGCGAAAAAATATGTAAAAACGCTTGTTCTACGCAAAGTGCATCTACAACAAGCGCAATGCGGTCAATACCACTTGTCTGCGTATAATCAGCAAGCAATGGATAATCAAGCGTAAGGAGGCGCAAATTGCGGATCATACCATTTAAAGAATGCTGGGAGGCCTTTTACCACCATATCTTCAAGATATTGATTACCATAGCTGTCAAAGGTTGCAAATAGTTTATTAGTCTGCGTAAGTGTCTGTCGCACTTTTGCTTCTACAAGGCGTTGGCCGGCTGCATAAGCATCTTCTGCACTGAGGGACATTGCTGCAAGCATATCCTCTCCTGCAAAATGCTCAACCTCTGCAATACAATATTGCACTGCGTCCATCAGTTGCTGCGCTCGTTCATAAGGTATAGAGGTATGTTCATGACCAGCCCATTTTTTCGCAAGACGACCAACAAGAGGAATCAATTCTTCCGTTGTATATACCATGTCTCATTCACCAGCCACAAAGTTCTTGTAAACATTTTTGATAAAGAGCATGATCCCAACGGTCAACAAGATCAAACCTGTCATAATCCTTTGTACCATCATTGATCCGATAGCCACGATATCCCGCACGCACAGCCTCAGAGAAATTGGCCAGGCACGTACCTTCCAGGTAATCAAGATCACCAAAACAGAGTGCATCAAATTGTTCACGCATGAGGCCCAGTAATTCTTCATCGTTCAATTCATCACGTGTTTCATTTTTATAATGATAAAAAATCTCCAGCAAACGAATGATTGTCGCAACAAAATGGCGTTGGTCAATAAAATCTGAATCTGCAAATGTCCGAATAAGTTTCGTCACAACCACGTCCCCGAATTCTACACGCTCGGCGTCTTGTAGTACCTGCGAACGTGCTAGCAGAATTTGATGCACATCATTAGCCGTAAGAGTTAGCCCAAAAGCATTGATTTCTGCATTTAATGCCAATAATGACTCAACTTGCACTGGTGCTGCTACTTGTTTAAGCCAATTTTCTGCCATAAAATCGCCTCCCTGATTGTTGAATCACAGTATAGCATGAGGACTTAGGCGAAAACAGCCTTGTTTTTTTAAGGGATTGTGGTATATCACAGCAACGTTTTTTTAGCAAGAACTATTTTTTTCAAAAAAACAACATCGTGCCACAATCATGACTTTCATGATAGATCTATCTAAACAAGCATCACTCACAGTGCTTTTATATAAAACCGATTCATGGTAGTGTGCACCGTAGGCACAGGTTGTTCAATGCGTTGATAGCCATGTTTTTCATAGAGGGCGCAGGCCACTTCCAAACAGGTGTGCGTTTCAAGATAGAGTTTCTTATAGCCGGCTTTTCTGGCGCCGTTTTCAACAGTTTCTATAAGCAGGTGGCTGTAGCCATGGCCTTTCACTGCATCTGCAAGATAAAGCTTTTGCAACTCGGCGCAATCTGCAACGCCTGGAAATTCCGCAAAACCAACGCCACCGACAATATTGCCACTGGCATCGGTTACAATGTAATACGCTCGTTTTTCCGGTGCTGCACCATAAAAAGCACTGAGGTGGTCGAGTTCTGGATCAAAGTAAGCAGTTCCGGGAATATCGAGATGCACGGCACGCAAATTGTCGCGAATAATGGCGGCAATAGCGGCATCATCGACAGCTGTGATGGGATGAAGCAACAGGTTGAATTGATGGGTGGTCATAAAAATCTCCTTTCATAAGGTCACAGGCGGGCACGAATTAACGGATAGCTGATACGCTTTCGAACGCTCTATTTGTTCCGCTTGGTTCCATTGTAGCGGAAGGCGTTGGGGTCCATTTTATAAAACGACCCTTTGTCAATGCCAATGGCGCGTTTGCAATTTGGGCAGATGATTTTGTCACCCTGCATTTCCACTGGCACATACCACTTGCTGATACGGTCTTTGTGACAGCGCAAAACTTCGCCATGGCCTATTTTATCATATTTCCACAGCTTTGTTTTACAGGTGGCACAACGAATGGTAAGCATGGTTGGACTCCTTTCTATTGTAAGCAACCATTTTCTGCCAAAAATGGTTCTCAACAATGACAGCCGCCATTTTTCGCAAAAAATGAACGCTTATGGCTAAAAACTTTGTGGATATTTTTCGCGAGCGCTTTACAACTGTCACAAAATATGATATTCTTTAGAAAACTTTTACCATACAGGTGATTAAAATGTCAACCAATACTGTTTCTCAGGCAACCCAATATTACTTTAGCTACTTTACCTTTACTGTTTTCAGTAAGGGTTTTTTGGGTTATCCTGAAAACAGCACTATCTGACATTTTATAATGTGAGAGATAGCAACTGCACGGAGGATAATCCCCGTGCAGTTTTTTTATTGTCTGATTATTTCTCATCCACCGTTATTTGAAAGGAGCACTTATCCAATGATTATCAAGGTTAGACAAAATGCAGATTCCGCACAGGTACAACAGCTCACTGAATGGCTCAAGTCGATGGACCTCCGTCTCTATTTCTCCGAGGGGGATTCTTACTCAATCATTGGGTTGGTCGGTGATACCTCTCGTGTTGATATTGAGCTTATCGAAGCGTTAGAAGTTGTAGAAAGTGTCACCCGTATTCAGGAGCCTTACAAAAATGCCAATCGTAAGTTCCATCCGCAGGATACGGTGATTAAGATTGGCGATGCCACCATCGGCGGCGGCTCGCTGACGCTGATGGCTGGTCCTTGTTCTGTTGAAAGCGAAGCGCAAATCATCGAGGTGGCAGAACGTGTGAAAGCTGCCGGTGCTACGATTTTGCGTGGCGGTGCTTTCAAACCACGCACCTCGCCTTACTCTTTCCAAGGCATGGGGGCTGAGGGTATTCAACTACTTTTGAAGGCCAAAGAAACCACCGGACTGCCAATTATTTCTGAGGTGATGGATATTTCACAACTGCCACTCTTTGAAGATGTTGATATTTTGCAGATTGGCGCCCGCAATATGCAAAACTTCAACCTGCTCAAGGAAGTTGGCAAGATGGACAAACCGGTGCTGCTCAAACGTGGTCTTTGCGCTACCTACCAGGAATGGTTGATGAGTGCCGAATACATCATGGCAGGCGGCAACATGAATGTCATTCTTTGCGAACGTGGTATTCGTACCTTTGAAACTAAAACCCGCAATACGCTGGATATTTCTGCAGTGCCAATGCTGCGCGAGCTGACGCATCTGCCAATTATCATCGACCCTAGCCACGCTGCTGGTATTCGCCGCATGGTACGTCCGCTGAGCATGGCGGCAGTTGCTGCCGGTGCTGATGGGCTGATGATTGAAGTGCACAACGACCCTGAACACGCTAAGTGCGATGGCCCACAGTGCCTGCGTCCGGAAACGTTCGATGAAGTTGCCAGCGATGCGTTCAAATTGCACGCTTTCTGCCAGAAGGAATTGCACCAATGATCGCCCGCACCATCGAAGTGGGCACTGGTCAGCCTTATAAAGTAGAGATCGGACACGGTTTGCTTGATGAGATTGGCGCACATCTTTCACAGCTACACCGTCCTTGTCAGGTCATAGTTGTCAGCGATACAAACGTGGCGCCGTTGTATTTGCCACGTCTTACCGAAAACCTTTCGCAAGCAGGTTTTCGTGTGTTGGAAAGTGTTGTGCCAGCCGGCGAAACCAGCAAAAGTTTTTCCGTGTTGGAAACGCTCATGAACAACTGGAGCCTGGCAGGAATGCACCGTTCCGATATGGTCATCGCTTTAGGCGGCGGTGTGGTGGGCGACCTTGCTGGTTTTGCTGCCAGCTGCTACCAACGCGGGATTCCTTTCGTGCAGGTGCCAACAACGCTTCTTGCTGCTGTGGATTCTTCCGTTGGCGGTAAAACGGCGATTGATATTGCTGCTGGCAAAAATCTCGTTGGCGCTTTCTACCAACCGCTTGGTGTATTCTGTGATGTAGATGTTATCAGCACCATGGCAGATGCCGCCTTTGCTGATGGCGTGGCGGAAAGTATCAAATATGGCGTGCTCCACAATCCCGCCCTGTTCGACCGCATCGCCGGTGAACGTTTGCAAAAAGATGCGCCTGATTTAGATGCCATCATCGGCGACTGCGTGGCTTTCAAAAACAAAATCGTCACGAACGATGAATTTGAAAAAGGCACGCGGCAGCTTTTGAATCTTGGCCACACGTTCGCCCACGCTATCGAACATCTGTCTGATTTCGCTACCAGCCATGGGCACGCCGTTGCCATCGGCCTGGCGATGATGGCGCGCGCCAGTATGCGAAAAGGCTGGTGCAGCGAGCGCACCGCCCGCCGCATTGAGCTGGCGCTTGAAGAAAACGCACTACCGCAGAACACCGACTACGATGCAAACGCCATCTTAGAAATTTGCCGCCGTGACAAAAAAGCCGGTGCCAGTGCCATTACCATTGTTGTTCCACAAGCCATCGGCGACTGTGTGCTGCGTACTGTCACCTACGACGAACTTCGCACGCTAATTACCCTCGGAAAGGAGCCGCTTTAAGATGCAACTTTTTCCAGCCACCCTCGGCGGCTCTATCGCTGCCATTCCTTCAAAATCGGCGGCACATCGCCTGTTCATCGCCGCCAGCCTCGCCGAACAAGCGTCCACATGGCAGCTTGCCACCAGTTCCATTGATATTGACACCACGCTGAATTGTATGCAGGCTCTTGGCGCTGGTGTTGTCCGCAACGAAAATACGGTCACCATCACGCCCATTAGCGAAGTCGCAAAAGAAGCCACCATTGATTGCCAGGAAAGCGGCTCAACACTGCGTTTTTTGCTGCCAGTATGCGCCGCCCTGGGCACAAAAGCAACCTTCATTGGCCACGGACGGCTGCCTGAACGGCCGATTGGAGACATTCTTGAGGTGCTGCATGGCCTTGGCGTTACCACAAACAGCGAACACTTGCCTCTCACCCTCTCCGGCACCCTACAAGGCGGGCAGGCTGCACTGCCTGGCCATATCTCCAGCCAATATCTGACCGGCCTTCTTCTGGCTGCACCACTTCTTGACGATGCTCTTGAGATTACGCTTACAACACCGCTGCAATCTCGCCCTTATATTGATCTCACCTTAGATGTGCTGCGTCGTTTCGGCGTTTCTGTGCAGGAGGACGGCAGCCGTTTCTATGTAGCAGCCGATGCCCGCTATCACCTGCCTGATGCGCCGCTCACCATCGAAGGCGATTGGTCCAACGCCGCTTTCTTCTTGGCTGCCGGTGCGCTTTCAAACCCTGTTACCATGAACGGTCTTGACCTTGATTCCACACAAGGCGACAAAGCCATTGTTACGCTTTTACGCAATTTCGGTGCAAACGTAACCTTGCAAGCAAACGGTGACATTTGTGTGCAGCCAGCGCCCCTTTCAGCGCAAACCATCTCTGTGAAAGAAATTCCCGATGCCTTGCCAATTCTTGCCGTCATTGCGGCACAAGCCAACGGCACCACGGTGTTCACAGACATTGAACGTTTGCGGCTTAAAGAAAGCGATCGTATCGCCACCACGTCTGCCTTGCTCACCGCCATGGGCGTGCCTTGCGAAAGCGATGCCCATACCATGCGTGTCACCGGTGTTTCTAAGCTCCGCGGCGGCTGCACCGTAGACAGCGCAAGCGACCACCGCATTGCCATGGCGGCAGCTATTGCTGCTCTCAACTGCGATGCGCCAATCACGCTGAACGGCGCCAGTGCCGTGCGAAAATCCTATCCTCATTTCTTCAACGACTACACATCTCTGGGAGGTGTTTGTGATGGCATCTAGTCTTGGCACACGCTACCGTTGCTCGGTTTTCGGCGAAAGCCACGGCGAGATGATAGGTATTCTCATTGATGGTATGCCCCCTGGCGAATCCATCGACGAAGCCGAACTCGCCTGTTTTATGGCACGTCGTGCGCCTGGTTCAAGCACACTGACCACACAACGCAAAGAGCCAGACAGCGTACATATTGCTTCTGGTCTGAAAGACGGCATCACCACCGGTTTTCCGCTCATGGCGTACATTCAAAACACCAACCAACGCTCGAAAGATTACAGCAATCTGCTCGACCATCCACGGCCATCGCACGCCGACTACACCGCCTATGTGCATTACAAAGGCTTTGCCGATATGCGCGGCGGCGGTCATTTCTCCGGCAGGCTCACAGCGCCGCTGTGCATTGCTGGCGGCATCGCCAAGCAAATTCTGCGCCGTCGCGGCATCCACATTGGTGCTCAGCTTGTGCAAGTGGCGGACGTGTGCGGCAAAGCGTTCGACCCTATACACGTCAACGCTGCAACGCTCGAAGGTATGGCAGAACGCCCATTCCCAACCCTTGATGCCGGCGCCGGTGACGCCATGCAAGCCGCTATCGCCAAAGCCAAAGCAGAAGGCGACAGCGTTGGCGCCATTGTGCAAGGTGCTGCCATCGGTGTTCCTGTTGGGCTTGGTGGGCCGATGTTTGACGGTGTTGAAAACCGCCTCGCCCAGGCACTTTTTGGCATCCCTGGCTGCAAAGGAGTAGATTTCGGCGCAGGATTTGATAGTGTCACCATGCGCGGCAGCGCCCATAACGATCCGTTCGCCATGCAAGGCGACCGCATTGTCCCTGTAACCAACCATGCCGGTGGTATTCTCGGCGGCATCACAAGCGGCGCACCCATCACCGTGCGCCTCGCCATGAAGCCAACCCCTTCCATCGCTCACAAGCAGGAAACTGTATCTCTGTCCAAACAATGTAATGAGCCACTCATCATCGAAGGCCGCCACGACCCCTGCATTGCCATTCGTGCTGTGCCTGTCGTGGAAGCGGTCATGGCCATCGCCATCTTAGATTTATTATTGGAGGAGCAACCATCATGAAAAATTTAGACGATATTCGTGTAGAAATCAATAGCGTTGATGAACAGCTGCTTGACCTCATCATTCAACGCCTTAATCTGTCCAAAGAAGTAGCAGAATACAAGAAAGCCAACAACCTGCCTATTCTCGACCGCGACCGCGAACTTTGGATTCTCGACCACATCACCGAAGACAAAAGCGCCGACCTTGTTGAACCGCTGCGTGAAACCTACGAAACCCTCTTCCGTGTCAGCCGTCGCCGCCAAAGCCAGCTCATTGACCCCGATGAGAGCTTTATCAACGGTGTCACCTGCACCTTCACCGATGAGGCATTTCCAGAAACTGGCAGCGTCGCCATCAGCGGCGACCCTAACGATCTGCCAGTGGCCCAGAGCTTATTCGATAATCCACGCTGCATTAAGCTCAATAACGATATGAAAATTGTTGATGCGGTTAATCTTGGCCTCTGCCAGTATGGCATTCTGCCAATTGAAGACAACCGCTCCGGTGCCAAGGCCCTCACCTACGACTTGCTTCTCAAGAAAACCTGTCATATTGTCCGCGGCATCAAAGTGAACCTGCATTACAAGCTTGTTGCTGCCAACAACGTGCCATTCACCAGCCTTAAAACCGTTGTGGTGGACCGCCGCTCCTACTACCATTGCTCAAACTTCCTCGCTACCTTAAACTGCGACATCATCGAAAAAGGCTACGAGGACATCTCCGCCGAACTTACCGAACCAAGCGACAACTTCATCGGCTGGATTGTACCGAGCCATGTCACCATCTCCGACAAGCTCCATGTGCTGCGTCAAGATGTGGCCAACCCTGGTGACTATATTCGCTACATCTGTCTGGCAAAAACACCACGCATCCATCCAGATGCTGATACCGTAAGCCTTATGCTCTCTGTGCCAAATGTTTCCGGTGGTTTGGACGATGTGCTCTCGCCACTGGCAGCTTTGGGCATCAATCTCACGCTTTTGGAAAGCCGCCCTATTGTTGACGGCAGCCACACCACCCACCGCTTCTTTATGGATATGGAAGTTGATATTCGCAACAGCCAGGTACAAGCCATCATCAACCAGCTTAGCCGCGACTGCCCATCGTTCAGCCTGCTCGGTGCCTATAAAAATGTTGAGGTTGGCTTATGAGATTCGGACTCCTCGGCCGCACCCTCGGCCACAGCTTTTCTCCGCAAATCCACGCTATGATCGCCGATTACCGCTACGACCTCTTTGAAGTAGAGCCGGAAAACTTACCCTCTTTCTTTAGCAACGGTGATTGGCAGGGCGTAAACGTTACCATTCCTTACAAAGAAACAGTCATGCCTTACTGCGATGATATTTCTGAACAGGCTCGGCGCATCGGCTGTGTAAACACCCTCGTGCGCCGCGCCGATGGCAGCCTCTTTGGCACCAATACCGACTATGACGGATTGGCTTTTGCGCTGGACAATGCTGGCATCAGCATCAATGGAAAAAAATGTTTGGTGCTTGGTAATGGTGCCACCTCAAAAACTGTTTGCACCGTTCTTGCCGACAAAGGCGCCCGAGATATTCTCGTTTTTGGCCGCCACGATGCCCTGCCTTACGCCGACATTCCGCTGCATCACGATGCAGAAGTCATTGTCAACGCCACACCTGTCGGTATGTATCCGAAAAACGGTGCGCGCCTTATTGAACTTTCCGGCTTCGCAACCCTTGAAGCCTGCTTTGATGTCATCTACAATCCTCGGCGCAGCCAGTTTCTTCTCGACGCCGAACGCCTGGGTGTCAACACGTGCGATGGCCTGCCCATGCTTGTGGCACAAGCCGTTTATGCTGCCAAAGCGTTCATTCAGCTCGAGCATCCGCGTGATAAAATTGCACCGATTCTTTCTAAGATGCGTGCCGACGATGAAAACATTGTGCTCATCGGTATGCCAGGCGTGGGCAAAACAACCATTGGCCAAGCCCTTGCTGAACGTCTCCATCGCACATTTGTAGACATTGACAACGTTATCACAGAACGATACGGCAGTGTGCCCGACTATATCAACACCCATGGCGAAGCTGCTTTCCGTGCTATTGAAAGTGCCACCATCGCTGAGGTCGGCAAAGGCCACGGGCTTGTCATTGCCACTGGCGGCGGCAGCCCAACCGTTGCTGCCAACAAAGACCTCTTGCGCCAAAACGGCCGCATCTACTGGCTCACACGTCCGCTTGAAGATTTACCAACCGATGGGCGTCCACTTTCCAGCGGCGGGCTTGAAACCTTGCGTCGTCTTTTTGCCGAACGCCGTGACTGCTACGCCGATTTCTGCAACGTCACCCTCGAAAATCACAACGTCGACACCACCGTTTCTCACATATTGGAGGATTTCCATGAAGCTATGTATCATTAACGGCCCAAATCTCAATATGCTCGGTATCCGCGAGCCGGATATTTACGGCCGCACCACTTACGCCAACCTCTGCGCCCTCATTAACGACCACGCTAAAGTGCGCGGCATCGAGGTGGACATCTACCAAAACAACCACGAAGGCGACCTTGTCGATAAAATCCAAGCCTGCTACGGCGATGCAGACGGCATCGTTATCAACCCTGCCGCCTACACCCACACCTCTGTTGCACTGCTCGATGCCGTGAAAGCGGTAGGGATTCCAACGGTAGAAATCCACATCTCCGACGTCAGCCAACGCGAAGATTTTCGCCAAGTAAGCTACATTCGTGCCGCCTGTGTGAAAACCATCTGTGGTCACGGCATCCAAGGCTATCTCGAAGGCATGGATTATTTGCTGAACGAGGTGCTCCAATAATGAACAAAAAGCTTCTATATCCTGTAAGACAAACAGGATATAGAAGCCTTTTTTGTTTTTACCCCACTTTCGTAAAGCCCAGCGAAATCATCCACACTTCCATGAGCACAAAGAGCCAAAAACTCGGCACCGTCCAAAGAATAGGAATAATGCCTTTCTCGGTACGATTGGCTTGACAGTAGCCGATGATGGCTGCGCGATTTCTCCAAAGCACCACCCCACCAATAACGCCAAGACCGAGAATGAGAAACGTTTGTATCGGCTCTTGCCAGACAAGCGGCAATAAGGCGATAGCATGAGAAAAAAATTCCGATATCACAAAATTATTGACAATGTGCAGTACCATCGACCAGCCAATGCCAAATTCCATGGCAACATAGCCCAGCATCACACCGCAACCAAAAGCAAAGATACCCTGTACGATGTCACCATGAAAAATACCAAAAAGCGCAGCAGATGTGACGATGGCAAAAATCTTCCCATATTTGGCAAGCCCTCTCATGATAACACCACGAAAAACCACTTCTTCAACGATCGGTCCAAGAAAACCAGCATAGAGCACCATTGCCAGATCGTTTGGTACGTCTGCCAACGAGTCACCCGTGCTATACAGACTGTAACCGAAGAATCCAGCCACACTGCGTACAATCGGATCAAGCAGCGCATATGCTGTCTGACAAGTAAAAAAGAATACCACACAACAAACGAAAATACGCGCTGTCATTGCTCGGCGCTCCGGCGCACGTAAATCCTCTGTAAAAAGGGCCTTGCGCCTGTTCGCAAGAATGAAAGCCAGACCAAAGACAAGGGCTGTCAGCGAATACACGCCGGCCTGTTGCATCAAAATTTCCTCAACCTTCTCTAAAGCGATGTTCGGCTGCTCGACCAACTGTGGAATGATGCTGGCAACCATCGCCGCAAAGGAGAAAATGGTAAACATCAGTGTATAAAGAAAAACAAAACGGTGAACGCGGCCGAGATCTTTTCGCACAGCGCGTCTTTCTTCTTTTGGTATCACCATCATAGGGATCAAAACTCCTTTCGTTCTCTGTTGGTTTAATCATAGCACAAAAAATCGCGACGCCTTAAAAAGCGTCGCGACATGTCATCCCACAGGCGTGAAATGTCATCGTGGCAGGAAAATATTCAGTTGATAGCAGCCGTCGGTCTGCACCACTTCGATGCTTCCGCCATTTTTCTCTGTTTTCTCGCGGATGCTGTAAAGGCCGAACCCATGATTACGGGCATCGGCTTTTTTCGTGCGTGCCGAGTTTGCCAGCTTGCCCGCCAGAGGATTTTCCACGGTCACCACATGATAATGCTCATTCTTACGAATCTCAAAACGCAGCCACCGGACAGCATTTTCCGGCAAGCGCGCATTTTCTTCAATGGCATTATCGAGTGCATTCGCAAAGATGGCACAAAGATCAAAAGGCGACAACACCAGTTTGCTCGTAAAAGAACCAACAACAGTCACCGCAATGTGTTCTTTATGAAAACGTGCAGCACGTCCATTCAGAAGCGCATCAATCTGATCGTTACCAGTTTGATAGAGCCGGTAAGCCGTCTCTTGCCATTCATCTTGAAACTGCGCCAAATACTCACTCAGCGCGCTTATATCTCCCATCTTACAAAGCTGCTGCATCTGTGCCAGATGATGTTTCATATCGTGACGAAAAGTGCGAATATCTGTCTGCGCCTGTTTGTAGCTTTCAAAATATTGCAGCTCCATGCCGACATACTGTGCGTTCAACGTATTCATGCGCCGGTAATATGCAGTGGTTTTGCTGCGCCACACCATTACAAGAAAAGAAATATTAAGAAACACGACAAGTACAGCCACCATCGTCACAAGGAAAGTGCCACTACCTGTCGACAGCACCTCAGCATTCAATTCGCCCGACTTCGGATTCAGTACAATGCCAAACAGGGTCGTCAGAAGAAAGAGAAAAACCGCCAACAATCCTTCAGACACGCTAAAACGCACCGCCAATTCGTCGTTGTAGCGTCGGCGCTGCCGCCAAACCCAAAAGATCACCGCCACGCTTGACACGGCTGCCAGTGCATAAAGAGCATCACCGTCACCAAATACAACGTCAATACCTAGCACATTCAGCACAAAAACCAACGTATTCAACGGAAAACAGGCCACAAGCATGAGAAGCAGTGTAGCACAGATGATACGCAAGCGCCCACGAATACTCAGCGCAAAAATGATACACAGCGCATAGACGCCTCCCACTATGAGATAGAAGTCATCATTATCTGTTGCCACGGCCACAGCAAGCACAGCCCACGTCAACGCTGCAAGTGATAACCACTGCCAGCGCGGAAAATCGCGCCGCACTTTCGCATCAATCGCAAAAGTGACAAGCATACTAATTAAGGCAACGTCAAGAGCAGCTGCCAATAAGCGAACCATACTGCTACCTCGCTGTGCGTTTCACATACGCTTGAAACACATTCTTAAATGCCTTTTTCCGCAAACGACTGATTGGCACGACATCTCCGTTTGCAAGTTGAACGTTCGTGCCATCAAGCCGCACCACATACCGCATATTGATCAAATAGCTACGATGAATACGATAGAAGTCCTCGTCTTTCAACATGGCTGCCATTTCATCGAGGCTGTGCCGATCGCTGAGCACGGCTTCACGAGTCACCACACGCACCCGCTTATCCTGTGCTTCGATGTAGTACACATCTTTGGCACGCACGAGCGTTTCTTCTGTGCCATCTTCCAGGTGCAGTGTGTATTGATTCGCCAATTCGGCACGCACTGCTGAAATGGCTTCTGTAAGTTTTTCCGGCTGGAGCGGCTTAAGCAGGTAGCGGAAGGCTGCTACTTCATAACCGGTGAGGGCAAATTCATCGTGCGAGGTGATAAAGACAATATAGCAATCCGGTCGCAAGACGCGTACACGGCGTGCCGTTTCAATACCATCCAGGCCACGCATTTCAATATCCAAAAGAATCAGCTCATAGGCGCAGCTTTGTTTCTGAACGGCGGCAAGCAACGCTTCGCCGGATGTATAGCCGTCCACAAGCACATCCAAGTCCTGATAGGTTTGGTCAATAAACAACCGCAGTGTTTGCTGCATATGCCAATCATCGTCGCAAATTGCAATTCTCAATCCCATCGCCTCCCTAAGGCTCTTTTCTCCATTATATTTTCTTATCGCCTGTGGCACAAGAAAAGATTGTATTTTCGCTGTGGCAATGCCTGTGCAAAAAAATACGAGCGCTGCTCGTAAATCGGAGCAACGCTCGTAAAAGTCATGATTTAATCCCAGATACCTGGCGTCGTATGTTCGATACCGGCTTCTTTCGCCTTAAAGACTGGGTTTTTACCAGCTTTCTTCTGGCGCATGTAATCATCCAACGCTTTCTTTACAGTGCCATTGAGGCAGAAAAGTGCAATGATGTTTACAATAGCCATGCAACCCATGGTAATATCCGCCAGCGCCCAGGCAGCATCCATGGAGTTAATCGCACCAACAAAGACCATGACCACGCAAGTGCAACGGAAAATGAAGAGGAACACCTTATTTTCAGAAATAAAACGGGCATTAAACTCTGCGTAGAAATAGTTCCCGATCAGAGATGTGAATGCAAAAAGCGTTACCGCAGCAGTCATAAAATGCACGCCGGTCGTACCAAAAACCGTTTCAACAGCAGCCTGTACCAGTGGAATACCGTCCATCTCGCCGCCTTTTTCGTAAACACCGCTAAAGAGTACGAGAAAACCGGTGGTAGAGCAGATAACCATGGTATCAATGAATACAGAAAGCACCTGCACCAACCCCTGCTTAACAGGATGGCTAACATCTGAAGAAGCAGCAGCATTTGGTGCCGAACCCATACCAGCTTCGTTGGAGAAAAGCCCACGCTTAACCCCCATGACAAGGCAGGAACCCAACATCCCACCAAAGATAGCACGGAAATCAAAAGCGTCACGAACAATCATGCTGATGACTTCTGGGAACTTACCAATATTGAAGCAAATAATAACAATCCCCAGGAAAATATAAAGGCTAGCCATGATTGGCACAAGGATTGATGACACCTTACTGATTTTATCAACGCCACCGAAGAAAAGAATCATCGCAACCACAGCAAGCACAATGCCCAGATAAATTGGCACATTGGAGTTTTCCCAGTCGCTGCTATAATATTCAAATGCCGAAACAATATTAAATGATTGCAGCCCATTGAAACCATAGGCGAAAGTGATAATCAGAATAACCGCAAAAACCATCCCAAGCCAACGCTTGCCCATGGCTTTTTCAATATAATACGCAGGACCGCCTTTAAAGATTGCGCCATCGCGTTCTTTATAAATCTGCGCCAGCGTACTTTCGGCAAAAGCAGAAGCCCCACCGATGATCGCCATAATCCACATCCACATGAGCGCCCCAGGACCACCGGCTACCAAAGCCGTAGCAATACCGGCAATGTTACCGGTACCAACGCGAGAAGCCGTAGCAACCATCAGTGCTTGGAACGATGAAATGGCATCTTTGTTGCTTTTCTTTTCCATAACGACGCGGAACGTCTCTGGGAAAAGACGAATCTGCACAAAACGTGTACGAATCGACAAGAGCAAGCCAATGATGATCAGCAAACCAACGAGAATGTACAGATACATCCAGTCACTGATCGCTACAAGAGTTTCTGTCAAAGTCAATACAATCAGTCCCCTTTTCAATATTTTTTTATGTCAACTGCTAAATATATCATAATATATAAAGCAGTTAAAACACGGCATTAACACATTAAAAACCCGGCGGCAATCAGTCGCCGGGTTTTTCGCCAGACAATTTTAGAAAAAACCCTTATTCGGCCCCTTCAGCACCATATTTTTTTGGCTTCATGCTTCTTGGCAAGGAACATCACGCCAACGAGAAGCACAGCGCCAACAATCCAGCAGATAAACATATTGCGTGTGAAGCCTGCAACAACGAAAGTAAGCGCAGAAATTGCAGCCACAGTTATAGCGTATGGCAACTGGGTGTTGACGTGGTTCAGATGGAAGCACTGAGCACCGGCAGAAGCCATGATGGTAGTGTCGGAAATTGGTGAGCAATGGTCGCCGCATACGGCACCAGCCATGCACGCACTCATGGAAATAATCATAAGCTGTGGATCGGTTTCCTGGAAAGCTGCAACAACGATTGGAATGAGAATCCCAAACGTTCCCCAGCTGGTACCAGTGGCAAAGGCCAGCCCGCAACCAATGAGGAAAATAATCATTGGCAGGAAGTTCACCAATGCACCAGCAGAACTTTCGATCAAACCAGCTACGTAAGAAGCAGCGCCCATGCTATCGGTCATCGCCTTGAGGCTCCAAGCAAAGGTCAAAATAAGGATTGGTGCAATCATCGCTTCAAAGCCTTTTGGCACACATTCCATAAATTCGCTGAACGACATGACACGGCGAATCATATAGAAAATCAGCGTGAACACCAAACCAAAGAAAGAACCAACGGCCAAACCAACAGAAGCGTCAGAATTAGAGAAAGAATCTACAAAGCTTGTCCCTGCAAAGAACCCGCCGCTCCAAATCATACCGAGGACACAAGCCACAATTAACACGAGCACAGGCAACAGCATATCAATAAGATGCCCGCCTTCTTCTTTAACGTCGCTTTCAAAACCATCGTATGGACGTTCACTTGTGGTGTAAAGGTCGCCCTTCATAGCGTTGACTTCGTGCAGCTTCATCAAACCGTAATCGGCTTTTGTCACAGAAATCAATAAAATAAAGGCAAGCGTAAAGAGTGCATAGAAATTATATGGAATACACTGAATGAAAAGCGCAATCCCATTGGTTTCACCTGGCACAAAGCCGGAAACTGCTGCCGCCCATGAAGAGATTGGCGCAATGATGCAGACTGGCGCTGCGGTGGAATCAATCAAATACGCAAGCTTGGCACGGGAGATTTTGAACTTATCAGTTACCGGACGCATGACACTGCCGACGGTCAGGCAGTTGAAATAGTCGTCAATGAAGATCAAAACACCTAATGCAATCGTTGCCAACTGTGCACCAATACGGTTCTTGATCTTCGTTTGTGCCCAACGACCAAACGCCGCCGAGGCACCGGCTCTATTCATCAGAGAAACGATAATACCGAGAATAACCAAGAAAATAATGATACCAACGTTGTACGGATCGGCAAGCACCGATACAATCCCATCTGTATAGACGTGATTGATCGTACCTTCAAACGAAAAACCAGAATACAAAAGCCCCCCTGTTAGTACTCCGACAAACAGCGAGCTATACACTTCTTTTGTGACCAACGCCAAGGCAATAGCCACAATCGGCGGCACGAGCGACCAAAACGACTCCTGCACCGATTCGGCCGTTGTCGTGAAGGCAGCCACCAGCAAAACAACAACCACTGCAACCAATGTCACAACGGTGCCGATGCCAAATTTTTTCTTCGATGTTGACATACCGTCTAACCCCCTAAGCCTTTTTCTGCATAAAATTGCATATATATTTTATATTTTACATACTTTGAACGTCATTTTCCACCATCTTTGACACACATAAGAAAATCCTATCATAGCAGACTTCATCATCTAATATATGCAGAAAAAATGAACGCCACAAGCAAGCATATATAAAGACCATAGGACATTGGCCCTATGGTCTGATTGCTGTTTTTATTTCTTTCTAATTGGCAGCCACACTTCGCTGTAATAATTTTCATCTTGAATACCATTTGGGTACTTTGCGGCATCGTCGTAACATTCCACATTGATGCCTGCTGCAAGGTCGATGTCGCTGTGTGCTGGCAGCCACTCGGAAAAGATTTGTCGGTTCACCGCTTGCATGGCTTCGGTCATTTTGCCGCGGCAAGGAAATACTGCCCATGTATGCGCCGGAATGGTGCACGTGGTGAAGCCTTCCGGAATAGCCACAGATGGGTCGTAAGGGTCTGCGATGAGATAGTCAAACGTATCCCCCTTCATTGTTTCGTCCATGTTGATGCCATAAAGCCCACGCACTGTTTGAACGCCGCCTGCTGCAAAATGTTCCTGCCAAAAAGCAGGGACTTTGCTTGGCCCTTCTTCATAACTAAAGGTTTCTTTGCGGCAAAGCACGGTGAATGCTTCTTTCTTTTCAATACGATAGTCCATGTTTCTTCCACCTTCCAGAGAAATTTTAAGCGTCAGCGGCGCAAAAGACACAACGGTGCCGCCGCTTTTGCGAAGTTCGGTTGGTGTTACACCATGGAAACGGGTAAAGGCTTTTGTAAAGCCATCGGGCGATTCGTAGCCACACGCCAGGGCAATGTCGATGATGTTTTGTTCACTCATGAGCACTGCCAAGCCGGCTTGCGACAAACGGCGTTTGCGAATGTATTCCCCCACACTCATGCCGCAAAGCATGGTAAACCCACGTTGAAAGTAAAACGGCGATAAGGCCGCTGCCCGGGCGATGTCTTTCACGTCTAAGGGTTCTTGCAAATGGGCTTCGATATAAGCAATGGCTTTACTGATGCTTTCGCTCCATGCCATGGTTCAACCACCTTCCTCTTTCATTGTAGAGAAACCGTCTAACGTTTGCCCGACTTTGCCTGCTATCTTTTGTCTGCTGCGTTCAGAGATGCGGCGCAGTTCGCACCATGGAGCACGCCATGGGCATCGACAAAGAAGGCTGCTGGTGCTGGCTGCGAGGCAAACTGCATTGGTGAAAGTACCGCTGCGTAAGCGCCTGCATTGGTGATGACCATGTAATCACCCGCTTCAAGATGCGGCATCATGATGTCCTCTGCGATAACATCTGTTGAGGTGCAGAGATTGCCAACCAAATCCACTTTTTCGCAAGGGCTGTCCTCTTTGAGCGGAATGAACTGAAAAGCGTTCTGACTGGTATAAAACGGTTCATAGCTGGCTGGACTGTCGCTTGCATCATAGTGTTCAACAAGACAAGCCATTGATGGGCGAACAAATCCATTCAGCGTGTTTTTCAAAATCACAAATGTTTTTCCATGCGATACCTTGCGGTCCAATACCTGTGTCACATAAACGCCCGCTTTTCCCACAAGGAAACGTCCTGTTTCCATCAAAATCTGTGTTTGTGGAAGGGCGGCATGGAAATCTGCAATGGCCTGGTTGAGCGATAAGCTCAGTTTCTCAATGTCGAGGGCTTGCTCATCCATGCGATATGGGATACCAATGCCTGAACCTAAATTAACATAGGCAAGCGGCGTCTTGGTTTGCTGCTCCACCCGTTGTGCCAACGCCAGGATATTTTGATAATATGCCGCCAGCGCATCGGCATCTAACGACTGGCTACGCAAATGCACGTGCAAGCCCGTCACACGCACATGGTCGTAAGGATTTTCCTGCAAAAATTGCAGTGCAAGGTCCTCATCGATGCCAAATTTCGACACTGCACCCGCCGAACCATCAAACGAAAAGTTTGGATTGATACGCAAGCCAATCTCAGCCACCAGCTGCATCTTTTCGGCAACATCTTGAATACGGCCAATTTCGTCCAAACTGTCTGCAATAAGAACCGCCGACTGAATCGTGCGAACGATGTCCTCGCGAGTTTTCCCCGGCGCTGAAAAATAAATGGCATCTTTGGCTTTGCCCAAAGCCACTGCCTGCTCAACTTCACCCACGCTTGCTGCATCGGCACCAAATCCCTGTGAAAAAATGCTTGCCGTTACGCGTTGGTCGGCATTACATTTCATCGAATACAAAAACTGCACCTTTGGAAAAAAAGTGGTTAAGATGTTCATCTGGCTTTGTATCACGCGCTCATCATACAGATAAAAAGCGTTGCTTTGCTGTGCACACTGTGCAATGGTCGTCTTGTCAATCGTCATGGTCGTCTCCTTTGGCTGTCTCAATTAAATGTCCCGATGATGGAACTGTTTTTCACCGCTTGCATAATCTTGAACAATTTGGCCATGCCCGAAGAGTTTATATTTATAGGTCACAAGGCCTTCCAATCCAACAGGGCCGCGCGCATGGATTTTTCCTGTGGAAATGCCCACTTCTGCACCAAAGCCATAGCGATAGCCATCTGCAAAGCGTGTGGAGCAGTTGTGATAAACGCCGGCGCTGTCAACCATCTGCAAGAAACGTGCAGCGGTGGTGGCATCTTCTGTCAGAATGGCATCGGTATGGTGGGAACCATAGGTGTTGATATGGACAATGGCTTCTTCAACACCATCAACAATCTTTACAGAGCAAATAAGGTCACCATATTCGGTGGCAAAGTCATCATCAGCCATCACTTCCATCGCAACAATCTGCGCCGCTTCAGCACTGCCACGCAAAGTAACGCCCGCTGCCGCAAGTGCTTCAGCCACTTTTGGCAGAAACTCTGCCGCAATGGCACGGTCAATGAGCAAGGTTTCCATGGCATTGCAGGCCGCAGCGTACTGTGTTTTTGCATCTACAATAATTGGCAAGGCAGCTTCCTGGTCGCAGGCTTTATCAGCATAAACATGACAAATACCGCTGGAATGACCCATCACAGGAATCTTGGTATGCTCCATGATATAGCGCACAAATTTGTTAGAACCGCGCGGAATCAGCAAATCCACGTCACTGTCGCAAGCGAGAAGCTCATCTATTTCGCTGTGTGCTTCTGCCTGAAGCAGGCAGTTATCTGGCAAACCAGCGTCTACCACCGCCTCTTTTATCAGTTCAAAGAGCACACGGTTGGTGTGAACCGTTTCTTTGCCGCCTTTGAGAATGGCGCAGTTTCCGCTTTTCACACAAAGCGAAGCAATTTGCACCAAGGCATCAGGACGTGCTTCAAAGATCACACCAATCACGCCAATTGGCACCGTAGAACGATAAAGCGTTAAGCCCTCGTCCAGTTCGCGTGCCAAGGTGACTTGATTGAGCGGGTCGGCAAGCCTCTCAAGCTGACGCAAACCACTGATGCAATCTGCCAGCTTCCCCTCATCAAATTTCAAACGTTTTTTAGTGGCGCCTGTCACGCCGTTTTCGTCGGCAGCCGCAAGGTCAATGGCATTGGCGGCAAAAATAGCGTCACGATTTTTTTCAAGCGCCACGGCAATGGCTTCCAGCGCTGCGTTGCGTGCTTCATTCGTTGTCGCTGCCAATGCCGGTGCCGCCAATTTCATGCGGCGAGCTTCGTCTTTGATAGTCATAGAAAGACCTCCTTGGTGGGTCGTTTTTTTCCATAGTAACATAAAACCCGGCGCTTGTCTCGCCGGGTTTGTTGATTTTTATTTCATTGCATCACGCAAAATATTAGAAAAATCGAGAAGCAGCATCGCCGTAAGTCCCCAAATGGCATGACCGTTGTAGCGATAGATTGGCACATCACGGTTGCCTTCTGTAAGTGTAGCTGCAATGGCGTCTTCCAAACTGTCACCAGCACGCTGACGCTGCAACACATCAAGATGGTGCATTTCCGGCAACGTCTCAATGAAAAACTTAACAGGAATCGTCAACACTTCTTGCACTGCACGTGGGTCAGGATTAAACGCCACCGGGTCAAGGCGGCAAATGAAACTGTAAACCTTCATCCCTTGCAAACCATGATAAGTGTCCATCTGATTGATGACGTGCACCACATCGCGGCGCAAGCCAAGCTCTTCGCACACTTCACGCATGGCGCAAACGCCTGGCGCCTCATCCTCATACATTTCACCGCCAGGAAAACAAATTTCACCAGCCTGGTGAATAACCCCCTGGTTACGCACTTCAAGCACCAGATGATCTTCGCCGTCCACCTCAATAAGCGGCACCATGCAGGCAAAAAAGCGTCGTTTGTCCGCAGCGTGTGTTTGATGCCGCGCAAAAATTTCATCGATGGCGTGCACCTCTTCAAGATTGATGCGTTTTGCGCCCCAAGCGTCACGCAAAATTAACACCGAAGCGCCAATCAAAAGCACCACGCCCACAACAGTATTCCAATAGATATGCTCACCCAGGAAAATCACCGCTAACACCGGCGCAATCGCTGGCTTAATGTAGAACGCAATCGCACCGGTGGTAGCATCAGAATAACGAATCGCTGTAAAGTAACAAATGTAGCCAATCCCTGTAACAACAATGCCAACATACGCCACCAATAGCCAATTATCCAGCACACCGGAAACGATTGGCCGACCGGTGAAAAGCATAATCACCAAAAGCACCAGCGAACCAACGAGAAAACTCACGCTCGTCTGCGCCAAAGAGCCAATCCGCCCAATGGTACGCTTTCCCATAACAGTATAAGCCCCAAACGTGGCTGCTGCCAAAAGTGCCAACAGCAAACCTTGCGGCGTGTTGCCGGGCTGCACATCCCACGGACGAATCATAAAAACAGCTGCAACCAGGCCCAGCCCGCAAGCCATCCACTTGGCGCGATTCATCTTTTCTGACGTGAAAAGATGAGCAATAAACATCGTAAAAAGTGGATTCAAGCAAATGATCGACGAAGCCGTGGCGGCGTTACAATAACCAACAGCGTATTGAAACGCCAACATACTGATGGACACACCCACAATACCCACAGCAGCCAGCCAAAGCATATCATGTTTCGTCAGCTTCGTGCCGCGTTTTTTGAGATCCGACCAGCCAAAAGGCGCCAACACAAGACCACCAATCAAAAACCGCAAGAACGTCATTTGAATCGGATCAAAACTGCTGCCAGCGACCTTTAACGCCACCTCCATGGTGCCAAAAAAGAACGCTGTCAGGCAGACATAAATAACGACTTTTTTCACATTAACACACTTTCAGGCAACGGCTATTTACGCGCATTGTCTTTGCAGCTTAATGCAGTAACATCAATCTTGATCACCTGCACTCGATCCACCAGTGCATCGTCAAAAACTAAATCCGTCCGCTTGGCATAATGTGCCATCAACGCTGTCAGCCCTGCACGTTTTTCTTCCGCGTCCGTCACCAAGCTGGCGTGACCCTCGCCAATGATGCTTTGAAAATGATTTCCCCAGCCACAAGCCGTTTCTGCACTGAAATACTCAATGCCGCATTCCATCTCAAAGCCTACCTCAGCACCAGGGGCAATCAAATCAACCTTGCGCCCTTCACCAGCACTGTGTGCATAGAGCGTGTAATGGCCATTTTCTTCCAGCCAGCCATAATTCAGCGGCACAATGTAGGCGCGCCCTTCATCCACCAATCCCAAATGCAGCGTCTGGCACTGGTCCAACACCTTCGCAATCACCTCTGGGTCCGTTGCATGGCGATCCTGTCGTCTCATTTCTCTTTGCATAAAACATACTCCTCTCATCAAGATCTTCTAATAGTCTAGCACGTTCCTCCGGCAGCGACAAGAACTCCCACAAAGATAATTTCCACCATTTCTAAAATGTGATAGAATGGCAAAAGAACCAACACATTTAACAGAAAGGACCTCGAAACGCATGAAAAAATGCAACCTAAAAATGAAGCCCGTAACCAGCCAATATATGGAGCAGTATAACGCGCTTTTGCGCTATGTATTCCAAGTAACCGATCAGGAACTCTCGGCCAGTGGCTGGCAAGAAAAGGAAATCATTCGCGCCAAATTCCCTACCATGGAAAAAGCAGACGTCATCGGTTGGTTCGACGATGACACGCTCGTCTCGCAGGTGGCAGTTTATCCAATGCAGGTCAAAATTTTTGGTGCCACCTATGCCATGGGCGGCTTAACCGGTGTTGGTACCTATCCTGAATATTCCAACATGGGTCTCATGCACAAACTCCTTGCACAAGCCTTAGAAAATATGCGTACCAACGGCCAACATATTTGCTATCTTTACCCATACTCCATTCCTTACTATCGCCGTAAAGGCTGGGAACTTATCTCCGATAAAATCAGTTATGAAATCCGTGACTATCAATTACCTAAACGACGCCAGGTCTCTGGCGATGTGCGCCGCGTGAAACCCGACAGTGCTGCCATCAAGGAAACCTACGCACGGTTCGCCGCTCATACTCATGGCGCCGTGCTGCGTGATGCCTTAGCCTGGAACGAATATTGGTTGTGGGATAGAGACGACATCATGGCTGCCATTTACTACAACGAAAAAGACGAGCCCGACGGCTATGTGCTCTACTGGATCGAAAACGATGTCTTTTACATCAAAGATATGATCTTCAACAACGAGGAAGCGCGCACTGGCTTATGGAATTTTGTCTCAGCACATTTTTCAATGATTGACCGTGTCGAAGGCAACATCTTTACAGACGAACCGCTCGCCTTTCTTTTTGAAGACGCCAGCATTAAAGAAAGCATTGCTCCTTATTATATGGGGCGCATTGTTGACTTTCCTGCCTTCATCGCCCACTATCCTTTCAAACCCGACGCCACCGCACGCCGTTGGCGCTTCTCTCTGAACGATCCCATCATGGCGTGCAATCAAGGCACCTTCCTTCTTGAAATTGACAAAGACGGCCACGCTCAAGCCACCCACCTCGCCGAACCTTGTGACGATGAAATCAGTATTCAGACTATGACCACCATGTTGATGGGCTACAAAAGGCCTGATTATTTAGCAAAAATTGGTCGCCTTCATGCCAGCGAATCCATCATAGATATGCTTGAAGATGCCATCGAACAACAAACGCCTTACATTTCAGATTATTTTTGAGCAGCAAAAAAGGCATTCCCATTTTTTCAGGGAATGCCTTTTTATATCCTGTTTAATGTATTGGCTTGTCATAAGCCTTTGCCGTTTCAAATTCTCTGAGAATACGTTCATCTGGCGCTTTTGTCAGCAAGCTCACAATAATGATAGCGAGCAAGCTCAACAGGAACGCTGGCAAAAGTTCATAAACTGCAAACACGCCGCCGAGTGGCGCTACAAGAAATTTCCAAATGAAAACCATAGCACCGCCAACAATCATACCTGCAAGCCCACCTTGCCAAGTGGTGCGTTTCCAATACAGCGCGCAAATAATCAGCGGACCAAAGCTGGCGCCGAACCCTGCCCAAGCGAAAGAAACAATCTGGAAAACGGAGCTGTTTGGATTGCGCGCAAGAATAATCCCAAGCACAGAAATCAGCACAACGGTGCAACGCGCAAGCAGCATACTCTGCTTATCGGTCAAACGAATATGCAGCGTGCCCTGCACAATATCCTGACTTACACTGGAAGCAGCCGCAAGCAGCTGTGAAGAAGCCGTTGACATAGTGCTGGCAAGAATACCGGAAATAATGATACCACCCATGATGGCTGCAAGCACACCATAGTCAGAAAGAAGATTTGCAATTTCAATGAGAATGGTTTCCGATGCTGATCCTTCAAGCGATGGAATGATACCTTCTTTGCTCAACGTCAGCCCGGCAATACCAATACACATCGCCATAGCCATGGCAATAATGACCCAACCAGTACCAACACGGCGTGACACCTTGAGTTTTTGTTCATCTTCAATAGCCATGAAACGCAAGAGGATATGCGGCATCCCAAAATAACCCAAGCCCCAGGAAAGCGTTGTGATGATAGATAGCAAACCAAACGACGTTGTCTCACCAGTTGTTGGCTCATAACTCAACGTAGCTGAGAGATACCCTGGCAATGAGCGCGCATTATCTACAATAACATCCATGCCACCGGCAGATACGATTGCAAAACCGACAACAAAAAGAATGGCCACTGACATGATAATACTCTGAATAAAGTCCGTCATAGAAACCGCCAAAAAGCCGCCGGTTGCAATGTAACTCACGATAACAACGGCCGACGCAATCATCGTCCAGTTGTAGTCTAAACCCAAAAGTGCCGAGAAAACCTTGCCGCAAGCCGCAAATCCGGAAGCAGTATAAGGCACGAAGAAAATAACAATAACAATTGCACCAATGGCTGCAAGAATATTTTTTTCCTCGTGGAAACGCTGTGATAAAAATTGTGGAAAAGTGAACGAATTCGTGATGTGGGTATAACGACGCAAACGTTGCGCCGTAAACAGCCAGTTGAAATAAGTCCCAATGGCCAACCCGGCAATGGTCCAACCAGCGTGCGCCATCCCCGACAAATACGCCAAACCAGGAATCCCCATCAGGAGATAACTGGACATATCTGATGCTTCGGCACTCATTGCAGTGACATAAGGCCCCAGGGTGCGACCACCGAGATAAAATTCGGACGTTGAATTGTTCTTATTCGCGTAATACACACCGATCAGCATCATCCCAACGAGATACACGAAGATCGTAATCAAAATAATGATTGATCCTGAAGTCATAAAATAGTTCTCCCTTTCTGATGATAGTGATCATCTGTTTTTTCTGTGCCGCTGTAAAGCGGCACATTATGTATATTTTACCACAATTCCGAGTAAATGCAAAAACAAAACGGCTCTCATGCCAATATTTTTCCACCAATCGTGGTAAAATGTCCACACTAACGCTTGACGTTCACGCGCCACTCCACTACACTCGTAGTATTCTCAGAAAGAAGGTGTACACATTGAACAACCATCGCCGTTGGCCGAAACGGCTCCTCATCATCTTATTCGCCTTGGTGCTCGCAGGCGCAGCTGCTTTCGTCCTTTACGTCAACAACTACTACCATGCGGATGCCACCGCTCTTGCAGTGCTTGATGAAAGCGGCGTGCACGAAACCGACACACTCATCACGCTCACGCCTGATGCCCCCTCGGACACTGCCATACTCTTTTATCCGGGTGCGAAAGTAGAAGCCGAAGCCTATCTCCCGCTTCTGGATACCTTGCGCGACACCGGCTATACCTGTTTCCTTGCCAAAATGCCGTTTAATATGACCATCTTTGACACAGACGCCGCCAGCGATATCATCTCCGCTCACCCGGAAATTGACCACTGGTATCTGGCCGGTCACTCCATGGGCGGTGCCATGGCCTCCAGCTATGCTGCCGACCACCCCGATCAGCTTGATGGCCTTATCTTGCTCGGCGCCTATCTTTATGGTGACTACCCCATCAGCGACACCCTCACCATCTATGGCTCACTAAACACAAGCGTTGCTGAAAAAGTAGATTATACAGACAACGTTATCGTCATCGAAGGCGGCAACCACGCCCAATTTGGCAACTATGGCGCACAAAAAGGCGATGCCCAGGCAACCATCAGCGCTGCCGAACAACAAGCCGCCACCGTCGATGCCATCTGCGCCTTCACAGCCGATCGCGCTGCATAAAAAATACCATCGCAAGCGACCACGTCATCACTTGCGATGGTATTTTTTTATGCTTCTTCAGTAACGTCCTCAGCCATTCGTTGAACACGTATTTCAATAACACGGCGGTTGTCTACTTGTGTGACCACAACGTCCAGCCCTTCTGCGCTAAAACGATCGCCAACATCCGGAATGCGGTCAATCTGTTCAAGTACCCAGCCGGAGACGGTGGAGGCTTCGCACTTGCCTTTCACTTGGAAGAGGTCGTACATATCATCGAGGTCCGCAGTGCAATCGACAAGGTAGCTGCCATCAGCCTGCTTTTTGAATGCTTCAACCACTTCGTCGTGTTCGTCCCATATTTCACCGACAAGCTCTTCAAGAATGTCTTCCAAGGTCACAATACCTTCGGTGCCACCGTATTCGTCAACAACAACAGCCATATGCACTTTGTTCATTTGCAATTCACGCAGAAGTTTGAAAATCTTCGTACTTGGCGTTGTGTAAACAACAGGCGATTTCATCATGCCCACGCGATCTTCACCGCGCACACGTGCCTTATAGAAATCTTTCTGATGGATAACACCGATGATGTTGTCAATCGTTTCATTATACACCGGCAAACGCGAGAAGCCATTTTCCACAAAAAGGGCCCCAACTTCCTGCACGCTTGCTTCTTCATCAACGGCAACAATATCGACACGCGGTGTCAGAATATCAGCCACTTCAAGCTCATTGAACTCAATGGAAGCACGAATAAGATCACCTTCATGAGCGTCAAGACCACCTTCACTTTCTGCCTGATCAACAATGCCCATGAGTTCTTCTTCAGTGATACCGTCATCATTAGATGGCTTGAAAATTTTTGATAACAATTTTTTCCACTGACTGAACAGAAAGTTCAGCGGTGTTAAAATTGCAACGACCACACTCAGAAACGGCGCCGAAAACATAGCAAAACGTTCCGGAAATTCTTTAGCTATACTCTTTGGCGAAATTTCACCGAAAATCAACACAACGATGGTGATAACCACTGTGGAAATGGTGGCACCATAGGTCACAAATAACTTTGTAAAGAGCAAGGTCGAAATCGTGGTGGCGGTGATGTTGACAATGTTGTTACCAATCAAAATACTTGAGAGCAGTTTATCGTAATCCTCTTCCAAGGCTAACGCACGAGCGGCGCGCTTATTGCCATTTTCCGCCCAGGTTTTCAAACGAATGGTATTAAGCGAGGTAAAGGCCGTCTCTGTTGCGGAAAAATAGGCCGAACCCATCACGAGAATCACAATGGCAACAATCATGCCAAGCAAACTACTGTCCATAAGGAAATCATCAACTCTGCTTTCTTAATAGGATATAAATATTTATTTTATAAGATAACACAATTTGTCTGAGATTTCAACCAATAATGCATTTGTCCTCGTCAAAATTGCTCGCTATGCACCTTACTGTGGTCAAGCTCCTCAGCGGTATGCAGCGGACGTTCTTCTTTGCTTTTGCCCAACGCCAGAATGGCCAGCACCTCATAAGGCGCAGGAATGTGCAAGGCTTCACGCACAAATGCATTTGACGGTTGGTTTGTGCCATCGGGCAAAAGTGTCTTGGCAAAACGGTTACGAATCTGCACCCAACAATTACCCACTCCGAGTTCTTCAGCAGCCAGCTGCATATAAGCCATCATAATCGCACCGTCTTCCACCCAAGTGTCGGAGCAGGCAGTGTCGCCCAGCACAACCAGCGCAGCGTCTGCACCAGCCAGCAGTGCCGAACCACCGGTTTTCGCCTGCGCCAGTTGCTCAAGCATGGCCTTATCGCGCACAACGATGATGTCATTAGGGTGCAAATTGCGCCCTGTTGGCGCCAAAAGCCCAGCTTCAATGATTTGCTGCAAGGTTTCTTCCGGAATGACTGCACCCGTGTAAGTGCGACGGCTGCGGCGTTTCATAATAAGTTCTCTAAATGTCATAAGGTGTCACGTCCTTTCTCTTTCTACCATACAACATACAACACATAGCCGCAACACGCAAGAAGAAGCCAACGAAAAAGAGCGTTCACCTTTCATGGTAAACGCTCCACATTCTACATATGATAGAGTTTGGCATACACACCATCTTTCGCCAGCAGTTCGTCATGGGTGCCTGATTCGCTGATGCCATCTTCTGTGAGCACCAAAATCCGTTCCGCATTTTGAATGGTCGATAATCTATGAGCAATGACAAAGGTGGTGCGATGTACAGCAAGGCGTTCCAGACTTTCTTGAACGATGCGTTCACTTTCATTGTCCAGCGCCGAGGTTGCTTCGTCGAAAATAAGAATCGGTGGATTTTTTAAGAAAACACGTGCAATGGACAGGCGTTGTTTCTGCCCGCCGGAAAGCTTGATGCCTCGTTGCCCAATGTCGGTGTCGTAGCCATCTGGAAAAGCCATGATAAAATCGTGAGCATTGGCATTTTTCGCCGCTGCAATCACTTCTTCCGGTGTAGCGTCGGGCTTTCCATAAAGAATGTTTTCATAAATAGTGCCGGCAAACAAATACACATCTTGCTGCACAATGCCAATGTTGTCACGCAGGCTTTTCAACGTGACATCACGCACATCATGACCATCAACGGTGATGCGCCCAGCCGATACATCATAGAAACGCGGAATCAGCGAGCACAGCGTTGTTTTCCCAGCGCCCGAAGAACCAACAAGTGCCACATAGGCACCGGCTGGCACTTGCAAATTGATATGTTGCAGCACTTCCTCCTGATTTTCTTTGTAATGAAAAGACACGTTATCAAAGCAAATATCTCCACGCACCTGCCCAAGCGGCACAGCGTTTGGACTATCTGCAATATCCGGCTCAATCGCCATCAGCTCACGAAAACGCTCAAAGCCCGTGTAGCCGTTTTGAAACTGCTCTGTAAAATTAACCAAGGTGGTGATTGGTTCAGTAAACACGCTAATGTACAAAAGAAAGGTGACCAAATCTGGAATATCCAAATGGCCGCCGGCAATAAGCACACAACCGGTGATGATGACGCTTACCTGAATGAGCAGAGAAAAAAAGCCAACTCCTGCCTGAAACATACCCATATAATGATAGCTGTTTCGTTTCGCTGCCAAAAAGCCGTTGTTGCCCACCGAAAATTTGCGATTTTCTTCCTGTTCGTTGGCAAAAGATTTCACCACACGAATCCCCGCCAGATTGTCCTCAATCTGTGCGTTGATTTCTGCGATTTTTTCACGATTGCGACGTGATGCACGGCGCATACGCTTGTTCAGAACAAAAGCAAAGACAAACATCACCGGCAAAATAATAAATGCCGCCAACGCCAGCTGAGCGTTGATGCTCACCAAAATCACAAAAGCACCAATGATTTTGAGCAGCGAAAGAATGATGTTTTCCGGTCCGTGGTGCAGCAACTCAGTGATGTCAAAAAGGTCATTGGTGACACGACTCATGAGCTGCCCCACTTTTGCATCATCATAAAATGAGAACGACAACTTTTGCAAATGGTCAAAAACTTCCGCTCGCATATTATACTCAATCTTCGCCCCCATCACATGGCCATAATTGCCAATGAAAAAACGGCTGAAACAGTCCACCGCTAAGAGCGTCAACAAGCCTGCTGCGATGTACAGCGTTTGCTGCAAAATAACCTCGCGCGGTTCATAGATGAGCGTTGAGGTCACATAGCGTACCACCAAAGGAATGATTAACGCCACCGCCGCCGACAGCGTTGCAAATAACATATCAGCCAAAAACATTCCCATATAGGGTTTGTAGTAACTTAACATTTTTTTGAATGTATCGCTCACGCAAACTCCTCCTTCTATATTTCTCCTTTTCGCCTCCATATTATGGCACATTCTGCCCCGTCTCTCAAGAACGCCTGGCTGAACCATAAAAAAGCTCCGCGCCAGCCACTCAGCGTGGAGACTTTCTCACGATACCAACAAGCGAATCATGCCGCCCTTTTTGCGATGACCCGTTTGCCAAAGGCGCTCAAGGTCCAGCCAAAACGCCTGACCATAGGTGACGGCCTTAACCAGGAAACGTCCTTGCGCCACCTCGTAACCAGCCAGATTAAACCAGTGCCACTGAAAATCGGCAAAGGCTTTGTCTTTGTGATGCAGCAGCAAAAACGGCACAACAATGCCGTCATCAATCTGCGTCCTGACAAGCTGCGCCGCTTCCTGCCAGAAGGCATCACCGCCAAGCCCCTCGGCGCTCAGCGTTCTCACGCCAGCGTCCTGGCAATACGCCAAAAATCCTTCCAGGTAAGCCGCTAAAGTGTCAATACCCATAAAACGCGGCCACAAATATGCTTTTCCCATGTGTCGTGCAAAAGACAAATAGTCCTGCCAGCGCACTTCTTGAGGGTCGTATGGATAGAGCGCACTCAGTCCCTTATCCCGCGCCAGCAAAAGACAGGCATCACACGCTGTCACCGCACCACAGCCGCCAATATGCAAGCGCCAGTCAGCAAACCAATCCTGGCTCCAGCCCAATGCGCCATTCACAGTATAATAATCCAGCTCTTTCACTATCCTCGCTCCTCTTCTGCAGCACTCTTTTTCAGTGTAATATACAATCCGCTAAAGCGCAATTTTTTCCTGAGTGCAGTGCGCCATTTCACAAAAAATGCTCACGCGCTATCATCACGCGTGAGCACACACTCAGTCATTCAAGCCAATAATGGTAATCTTAGAACGCATGAGCAGCGTCCAAGCCAGCAAACTGATAAGACCGCTGACAAAAACAACACTGCCAAGACCAAGCACACCATTTGAAAACAGAGAAACGCTCATCATACCAATGCTGCCGACAACAGTGAAAATGCCATTGAGCAGCGACGACGCCGAACCGGTGTCCCCCTCCTGCTGGTCGAGCAAAAGGTTGAAACTGAACGGACGAATCAATGCGCCGCAGAAGGTAAATGGCGCAAAGCCAATCCAGAAAAGAAGCGGCATAAGCTGCCCAAAGAGAAGCAGAATGGCGCCCGCCACAAGATAAACCGTAAAGCACGTATAAACGAGCTTCTGCTTCGCACCTTTCGCCAGAAAGCGCACATAAATGATAGGCCCAAGCAGCGAAAGCAGCGCATTGGCTGCAAAGAAATAGCTGTACATCTGCTCGCTGAGCCCGAAAAAGTCCACATAGATATACGATGATACCGAAATATAGCCCATGAATGCAAAGTTATACAGCGAAAAAATGATACATGGTAGAATGAAGCCCTTGTTCTTGCCAACTTTAACGAGCTTGCCAAGGGACGCAAACGCCGATTCCTGAAGGCGTTCTTCTGCCGGCAAGGTTTCTTGATACAGCAGTGAAAGCACCAGACACACAAAGCCTGCAACCGTGAGCACTTCAAAGGCACCGCGCCAGTCGGTAATCTTTAAGAGCAATGCCCCCAGCACCGGCGCAAGCATTGGCGCCAACCCTGCCGCCGACTGCACAACCGCAAGAATGGTTTCACGCTGACGGCCAGCGAAGCAGTCTTTAACGAGCACCGTGGAAGCCGAAATAATCCCACCGGCACTAATCCCCTGCAAAATTCGTGCAATAATCATCACATACACATTTGGCGCCAGCGCACAGCAAGCGCTTGCCAGCATATACAGGGCGCTTGACAAAATAAGCACCTTGCGGCGGCCATATTTGTCGCAAAACGGCCCCAGAAAAATGGTGCCAAACGCAAAGAAGAAGAAAAAGCTCACCAGCGTCAGGTTAATAAGCGACGCCGACGCATTAAAATGACTGCTCATGGTTGGCAGCGCTGGCAAATAGAGATCCGTAGACAAAGGTATGAACATATTCATCAGAATAATGAACAGGACGGTCCCTGTTTTGCCGAGAAATTTCTGTTTTTTGATGTTTTCAACGGTGTTCATTGATCACGCTCCATCCTTCCTGAATAATGCTATAACACTATAAATAATGACAGCGGCCACAGATGTTCTATCATTTGACCGCGCCGAAAAATTGTACCATGGGTAAGCATCTGCAACCAGTCGCATACTGACCATAGTTTCCTCATGAGCGCACAAAAATACCGGCATCTGTTGCGGACAGATACCGGCATAAGCATTATTCGTCACGCAGGTCCAAAAGCGCACTGCGCCGAGCAAGTTGCTTGCCGCTATACACAGTGAGCATGACGGCAATCACCAGCAAAAGCACAAGAAACGAAACAAACGCAGCCCACGGCAGTGCCAGCTGCACACAATGGTGCGTGGCTTCAATATGGTGCAAACTGACAGCGCTCGCCACCACTGCACCAAGCACACTTAAACCACCAGCACCGCCAATAAGAACACCCATCTCCCAGGCAAGCATCTGCCGCAGCTGTTTCTGTGTTGCGCCAACAGCGCCGAGCAGCGCAAAGTCACGGCGACGGTTGTGCATATCCACCACAAGCGTATTGGCGATGCTGATGCTGCCGAAAAGAAAGAGTATCATCGCCACGATACGCAAATTACGCATGGTGCTCTCATTGCGTGTTTCGATGTTTGCAATCGTTTGCGAAATGTCATTTTCGTCCACTTCATCTGACGCATCTGCAAGCTGCATCACCTGCTCCCGTACCGATTCATAGGCACCCTCGGCACAGTCAATCGTGAGCATTCCTGTATAATCGCGCACGCCAGTGAGCGCTGTGGCAGTGTCTGTGGTCATAAGAAAAGTGGGCAGCCCCGGCACAAGCGGATACGCTTCCATCAGCGCCGCAGCATCATAACTTGCCACCACTGGCGCTTCATAGCTATACGGCTCACCGTCTTTGCCGCGCACTTCGATGGTGACTGTATCGCCGGCTTTGCCATAGTCATCATTGATAAGAACGGCATTTTCCTGACACAGTACATCGTAATCCACCGTAGGTGATAACAACGAAGCAATGTGTTCAAAGTCGTTTCTGTCGATAAGCGGCACGGTCTCGCTCCGCCCCAAAATATCCATCGCCGACAGCTGTATGCTGATGCCTGCATAGAGGCCTTTATGCGGCGTAACCGCTTCCACCCCCGGAATCGCCATCAGCTCATCAATAAGCGCTGGGTCTGAGAGCGGGTTATCTTCAACTTGCAGCCGTGTGCCATAATTGTATTCACCGTTGGCATCAAAGGTGGAGCGCTCAAGATGCTGCAAGTTGATTTCTATGTCGCCATACGGAAAATACTCAAAACGTGCCTGTTTTTCTGCGCTGGTGGAGTCAGCCACTGTTGCCAGCGTTAAAAAGAGAACACCGCTGGCAGCCAAAGCCACCATTGTAAACACCGTTTTTGCCAAATGGCGGCTCAGATTGATACGTGCCAGGCGCGCTGGTGTCAGCGTATGATGATGCCGGCGCGTTTTTTTGCGCCGTTGCTGCGTGCTCTGATAACGTGCCCCTTCCACCGGTGACGTCTTAGCGGCAATCCGCACCGGCCGCCACATGGCGCACGCCACCGCCAGACGAATAAACAGCGCACTCGCTATGGCATAAAGCAGCGCTGTATGCACACGAAAGCCGCTCGGGCTGACAACCACACCCACAATAAGCCCCAGTACCAAGCCCAAAACAATCCCTTTCCAGGCAAGCAGGCGGCCATTGCGCCGCATCATACGGCGCACTTGTTTGGTTGTCATGCCAATGGTTCGCAACTGCCCAAGGGTTTGCACCTTCTTGGCAATCATCGTATAGAATACACCGTAAATAATAATACCAGCAAGCCCGCCGGTCACCAATGCCAAAAGCGGAATTGAAAGATGTAAACCACCGCCCAGCGCACCAGCCATGGCCGCAAAATAATCGGTAAGAAAAATTTGTCGGCTGTCCACGCCAAGCGGCGTCATGACGTTCTGTGCAAACGCTGTGAGCGCATCGGCAGAAATCTCGTCCGTAGCCAGACGCGTGTATGCCGTCATCTGCCACTGTCCCGCCATGGTTTGCTCAGCAATGTGCTGCGCCAGCGGTTTGCTCACATAAACCGTGTAACTGCTGCGTTCAGACGCATCGCTTTCAGCAATGCCGCTGAGACGATAGGTGGCAACATCGCCCAAACCTGTGAGATCCAGCGCCACCTCATCGCCCGGTGCCGCATCAATGCCTTCTCGCGTTAAATAATCCTGCTCAAGCATCACCTCATCAGCTGCTTGCGGCAACGTACCCGTATAACTAAGCGGTGACTGCTTGGTCAGATAGTTTTCGTCGGCGTAAATCACAAACAACTCGGCACCCTCTTGATACGAGTATCCCAGCGCTGCATATTCGCCCACCCATTCTATCTCTTCGGCCGAATGCAGCGCCGCCAACTGCGTTTCGCTCGGCGCCAGCACGCTCACCTGCGCTTGTGCACGGTAAGGGTCTTTCGCCTCTTCTGCCAATCCGGCAGAAACCAAGGCAATGCCAAATACCATCGCCATTGCCGCCGCTATGGTCAGAATCAGGAAACGTGCACTTTTGCGATCACTTGTCAACGTGCGGCGAGCCAGCTTTTTCACAACACCGCTGCTGTCGTTTTCAAACGGCCATTTCATCGCACTCCCCTCCTCCCGAAACAATGCGGCCATCCTCGATACGCACAATGCGGTCGGCAAGCTGGGCAATGTCATTATTATGTGTAATCATCACCACCGTTTGCTGAAAAGCAGCACTCGTTCGTCGAATAAGCGCAAGAACATCGGCACTGGTGCGGCTGTCGAGATTGCCTGTTGGTTCATCAGCCAGAACAATGGCTGGTTTCGTGACAAGGGCACGGGCAATCGCTACACGCTGCTGTTGACCGCCAGAAAGGGCATTTGGCAAAGCTTCCAGCTTATCTTTCAAGCCAAGCATTTCCACAATGCGCGCTAAAAACGCTTCATCGATACGGTCGCCATCTAACTCAAGCGGCAAAACGATATTTTCATAAACATTCAACATTGGCACGAGATTATAATGCTGAAAAACAAAACCAATGTTCCGCCGTCTAAAAATAGTTCGTTCTTCATCATTCATCGTATCCAGCGCCTTGCCACGCACAAACACCTGACCACTCGTTGGCGTATCAAGACCACCCATCATATTAAGCAGCGTGGTTTTGCCGCTGCCCGATGTGCCAACAATGGCAACAAACGACCCCTCTTCGATGGTCAGATTAACACCGTCCAGCGCACGGGTTAGGGTTGGTTCTGTGCCATAAACTTTTGTTAAATCAACGGTTTTTAAGATACACATGATAATCACTCCTTTCATTGAATCACAGTATAAACCGCAAACCTCACAGAAACCTCCGCGCGCCTATAAAAAAGCCCGAATGTCACACCGCGTGTAAACATTCGGGTTTCTCTCAAACCTTTGCTTTGTCTTGTGCAATAAGGCGGCGCAGCGCCGCAATGCCGGTACGAATGGCCGCATCGGTGTCATGCACCACCGGATTCTCCAGCCCCGCCTTGGCACGTTCCTGATTGGCCATCACCAGGAAGCAGGAACCACAACGCACCTTCAAACTTGCTGCAATCACAAAAAGCGCCGCCGATTCCATTTCCGACGCCAAACAACCCAGCTGCTTCCACGCTTCCCACTTCTCCAAAAGCTCATAGCTGACAGGTTTCGTCTCCGGTGTATGCTGGCCATAGAACGAATCCTTGCACTGCACAACCCCCACATGATGGGCAAAACCAAGTTCCGCAGCCGCTTCTGCCAAAGCATTCGTAACCTGGAAATCTGCCACCGCCGGAAATTCTATCGGCGCATACTCACGGCTCGTGCCTTCCATGCGAATGGCACCATTGGCGATGACAATATCTCCACTTTTCACCTCAAGCTGCATACCACCGCAAGTGCCCACACGCACAAACGTATCTGCCCCCGCCATCACCAGCTCCTCCATAGCAATGGCAGCCGACGGACCGCCAATCCCCGTGGACGTAACGCTCACCTTCTCACCATCAAGCGTACCGGTATAAGTCACAAATTCACGGCTGTCTGCCACAAGCACTGGATTTTCAAAATACTGGGCAATTTTCACGCAGCGTTTTGGATCACCCGGCAAAAGCACATAACGGCCAACATCGCCAACACCCACCTGCAAATGATACAGTTTTTCACTGTCTTCCGAATAATTGATCACAGAAACGCACATCCTTTCTTTCCTTCATTGTACGCGAAACCCGAACGCTTCCGCAAGACAATAAAAAACGCAGACGATTAAGCTTCTCGTCTGCGTGCCAAAAGTGCCAAATATTTTTCCACAGAGGTATTCGCCACCAACAATTCCGGGAACGCTTGCTCCTCCAACAGCGCCTGCGCTTCTGCGAAATCGCCCACAGCGCCAGCAAAATGAGCATCGGTGCCCAGCACAACCGGCACCTCGTAGCGTTTACACAACGCTAAAATCGTGCACAAATTCTCGCGCGTATTCTTTCGGTAATACGCCGCACGCAGCGATAAATTGTTCACTTCTATAAGCACATTCGTCTCTTTTGCCTTCTGTACCAACGCCAGAAAATCTACCGGAATATTGCCATCATCAGGATGCCCAATGATGTTCACATAAGGATTATCCATGGCACCCAGATAGGCCGCAGTATTCTCTGCCAGGGTACCCGGCTGTGTGGCCTTTTCGTGAAAGCTCGCAATGCAAAGATCCTGACGCTTGAGAAGGTCTGCGTCAAAATCCACGCGCCCCGTAAAGTCGAGAATATTCAACTCCACACCATAACGCATCTGTACACCATACATTTCTTTTGGCAACACATGATAGTTCATAAAATGCAGCATTGGTGCGCCGTCCTCAATTTCTGGGGCGTGGTCTGTAATTGCTAAAAGTGCCAAGTTACGCGCACTGGCAGCCTGCGCCAATTCACTCACTGTAGAATAAGCATGGCTACTCGCCAGCGTGTGTGTGTGCGAATCCACAACCAGTTTCATGTAAGCTCACTTCCTTTGATTCTGTCAATGATTTTTCCGCTATAAAACGTCTCTGTTTTCGTTCGCTGAATGAGACCACCTTCGACAACATAAAAATTATATCCTCCGCGTTCTTCAAAGCGCACACAGCCATCTGAACAATCTTCCCCGCAAAACGAAAGGCCGTCTGCTGTATAGTACGGAATATCATGAATAAACCCTTGTGCATGATGATGCGTATGGCCATTGAGAATACCCAGAACAGGATAACGATGCAGCAAAGGCCAAAGCCGCTCTGTTTGCAACGCAGGAATATTTGCCTGCCTGTCATCGAAATGGTGATGGGTCACAATCAGAATGGGTTTATCTTTGTGCGCTTCCATTGCGCCAGCAAGCCAATCCAACTGAGAATCAACAAGCCTGCCATTGCCACAGCCATACTCACTCGTATCAAAGGATACCAAAACAACGTCTTTCCCCTCATACACGGCATTATATGGTTCATCGCTCGATGCTTCCGCCAGCCACCCTTGACGCAGCGCCGCCTTGTGATCATGATTGCCTGGCGTGATAAGCATGGGCAGCCCTCCGCTCAAGCGTTCAATGAACATTCTCAGTGCCGCATAATCTTCGGCAGTGCCTGCATCAACGAGATCCCCCGTTATCACCAAAAGGTCCGGCATCTCTGCTTGCAGCGCACGTTCCAGACAATGCGTTACAAGCATCTTGGGATGCGTCATTTTGGCTAGCATACGTTCATACGCATTTTTAGGTGCTGTGTAAGCGTTTCTAAAATGAATATCTGATAGATGCAAAATCTTCATCAACGCAACTTCTTTCTAATAATACCAGCCAACCAGTCAATGAGGAAAACGGTAACAACCGTCCCTAATAAAATAATGCTGACCGTGCTCCAATTACGTGCCTGAATGGCGAAAACCAATGGTGCGCCAATCCCACCTGCACCAACAAGCCCCAGCGTAGCTGCACTACGCACAGCAATTTCAAAATGGTTCAATGCCAACGAAGAGTAAAGCGGTAACACCTGTGGTATACGCGCATAGAACAGTGTTTGCCAAAAACCTGCACCAACCGCCTGCATCGCTTCGGCAGGCCGTTCATCGGAATGTTCCATTTCTTCAGCAAAGAGCTTACCCATCATGCCAACCATGTGCAAACCAATGGCCAAGGCACCGGCAAATGGTCCCGGGCCAACCACCTTGACAAAGATAATGGCATAAACAAGCTCAGGAAACGCGCGCAGAATATCACAAAAAATCTTACCGATTTTCGACACCCATGGTGCATGATGCCACAAATTGCGTGAACTCAGCAGCGACACCGGAATCGCCAAAATAACACCCAATGCCGTTCCTAAAAAAGCAATCTCAATGGTCAAAAGTAACAGACTCACCAAGTCTTCACCGCTGCCATCGTAGACAAAGCTCCAATCAGGCTGCATCAGACCTCGCACCACATCGGCAGCCATTGAGGTGGAAAATGTACTGAGACTGGAATAATCGAGACCAATCACCGACCACAGAAGAATGGCCGCCGTCACCAGAACCACCAGCACCGTTTTTATATGAATACGTTCTTTAATCATACCAACCGTCTCCTGATAGCCTCGCTCAAAAAGTCTACAATCGCCACTGTCACCAAAATCGTCAAAATGATAATCGAGACACGCTCATATTGCAGCAATGCCAGAGAGGAATTCAAAATAACCCCAATCCCACCTGCGCCAACATAGCCAAGCACCGTTGATGCGCGCACATTGATCTCCAACGCATAAAAAATATAGCCTGCAATTTGGCTTGTCACCTGTGGCAAGATAGACCAAAAAGCAATTTGCGTGCGATTGGCGCCAACTGCTTCGGCGGCTTCAATAGGTCCAAAATCAATGGTTTCGATGGATTCAAACACCAACTGCGAAACAATGCCAAAGGTGAAAATAGCAATCGTAACAACGCCAGTGAATTCACCAATCCCAATAACAGCCACGGCAAGTGCTGCCAACAATAAGGTTGGAATGGTACGCACCACATTAAGGATAAAGCGCACAATCGCAGTCACTACCTTGTTATGCGTCACAACCTCTGTGGCTAAAAAAGCAATCGGAACGGCAAAAAGCACGCCCAATGCAGTGCCAAACACAGACATCTTGAGTGTCATCAATAAGGGCGTAAGGATTTCTGGTAAATAGCTAAAATCCGGATGAATCAAACGACCAAGAAAATTGGCCATTTGATCGCTATTCGTAAAAACTTCCGTAAAATCTGCTTCGGTGGCATAGGCACTAACCGCAAAGCAAACGACAAGAATAAACAAGATAAAGGCTTTTTTGTACCAATCAAAATGAACAGTTTCTTGGATTTTCATGCCTCTCCGCCTTCCTCGGAATAACTCCTGCCATAAATTGTCACAAGAGCGTCCGGTGTCAACTCGTCTGGCGTACCGTCAAAAATCACACAACCATTTTTGAAAGCAATAATACGATCAGAAAATGCTTTGGCTAATTCCACAGAATGAATATTCACAATCACTGTTTGCTTCTGTTCCTGATTGATACGGCGTAAATCCCCCATGATTTTTTTCGAAGTCACAGGGTCCAACGATGCCACCGGTTCATCAGCCAAAATAATATCTGCGCCTTGTACCAACGCACGCGCAATGGATACACGCTGCTGCTGACCACCGGAAAGTTCATCGCTTCTGGTGTGCAGTTTGTCCTCAAGACCAACAGAGCACAACGCCTCACGTGCACGTTGATAATCTTCTTCACTAAACAAACCAAAAATACTTTTGAAGGTTGAATAATAGCCCAAACGTCCAGAGAGAACGTTTTTCTGTACGGTGCTACGTCCCACCAGGTTGAACGACTGTGCAATCATGCCGATATGGCGGCGAATGTCACGCAGTTGTTTTTTGTTGGCCTGCGTGATGGAAATGCCATCAATGCGAATGTCACCTTCGCTGATGTCGTTCAACCGATTCACCGAACGCAGAAATGTACTCTTTCCTGCGCCGGAAAGACCGATGATGGAGACAAACGCTCCATCATCAATGGTCAAGTTGACATCTTGTAATCCTTTTACACCGTTGGGATACACTTTAGACACATGGTCGAATTCAATCATTATTTTCTCCAGCTTTCATTGATTATTCAGCGGCCATCTTGGTGTATTTTTCGATGGTATCATAAGCCGTTTCATCCACTTCGGTATAACCTTCATGGCTTCAAAGGCTCATCGCTTCCTTGCCTTCTTCATCGTTCGCCATATTCAAAAAGACTTCTTTGATTTTGTCTTTTAATTCCTGATCCATATCTGGCTGCACAGCAATGGCATCGTTAGGAATATCCCCTTCGGTAAGATACAGCACACGCAAATCTTTCATGAGGTCGTTATCAGCGAAGCTGTCTGCGAAAACAACACGAGCACCTTCAAATACAAAGCAAGCATCTTGTTGGCCATTGAGCACTGAAGTGATTTCACTTGGAATATCATTAACCGTTGTCAGCGTGCAATCTGTGGTTGGGTCGATGCCGGCTTCCTTCATTTCGGCAACCGGATAAATGTAACCGCTGGCAGAGTTTGGACTCAGCGTTGCAATCTTCTTACCAGCCAAATCTTCAAGAGACTGAATATCGCTGTCGGCACGAACGAGTACTTCACCTTTAAACGTACCACTCATCACACCTTCTTCCGGCAGACCGGTCTCATCATCGTACCCCTGAAGTTCAGAAGTCAAAATAGCTTCGGCAGCACCTTGATCACGCGCCTGCACATAAGCAGCCGGTGGCATAATGCCGAGGTCCACCTGACCAGACGCCATTGCTTCGACGATGGTCGAATAGTCAGTTGCCAAAGTCACATTCACATCCATGCCAAGTTTTTCAGAGAGATAGTCAGCAAACGGCTCTGCTTTCGCCTGCATACTGCCATCGTTGTTGGTTGGCACAAACTGAACTTCCAGCGTCTCCGCTTCAGCATCACCACCGCCACCGCAGCCGGTCAAAGCAAACACGCCCATAGCGAGCACCATCATTGCAACAAGAATCTTTTTCATGTTTTTTCCTCCTTGAACATCATCGAGCACATATCTCGTACATCTCTAATCATAGACCGTTTACAGCAGCCATGCTATGACACAAGTCACCTTTTACGATTCCCTTACAAACATTTATAGAGAATTTGAAGAAATCGCGGTATAATGAAGATACTAACCACCAAGGACAACCCAAAGGAGCCTTGCCATGAATAAAAATCCGTCCGAAGAACTGCGTAGGAAACTGATAGAAAAAAATGGGCTGGACCAGATCACCAATCTGGACATGGTCGCCATTTCCGAGCTACATGAATTTGAGAAAAAAGAATATCTCATCCGTTTGGAGGTTCCGTCTCAATATCTCTATTTCCTCGTCGAAGGCGAAGTCACTGTCACCCACGATTCTTTCGACAAAACCATTTGCGTCAACTACAATCAGCCGCTCTCTTGGCTTGGCGAAGCAGCTTCGCTCTGGCGTCAACAGCCCAACTGCAACGTACAGGCGCTCACGCCTTGCACCTGTGTTGCCATTGATCTCTGGAAATACCGTGAAGCGCTCATCAATGATTTGCTCTTTTTGCAAAACACCTGCCAACTACTTAGCCTGCGCCTCAATGATTCCACCAAAGCACTCACTGATCTTCTGGAACCTCTGGAAATTCGTCTGGCAAAATTTATTCTCCGCTATGCCAGTGAAGATGTGTTTGCGCTGCAGCTCACCAACTGCGCCTTCATCCTTAACGCCAGCTATCGTCATCTCTTGCGTATTATGAAAGAATTTTGTCGTAAAGGCTTCTTGCACAAACAAAAAAACATCTATCTCATCAAAAACCGTTCCGCATTGGAAGCGTATGCTGCAGGCAACATTCCTGCCAAATTAGATTAGCTCATAAAACCAGCTAACATTGCTCCCAGCGGTTAGCGAAAGGTGCTTTTTAGATTACAGCTGTAATAAGTGCTATGATGTATGGAGAATACATTGGCGTTTATCAAAAACTAACGATACGTTTGAAAATGTGGTGATACAATGAATTCAGAAGAAATAAAATTACCTATTGATGACAGCTACATCAATGTCATTCACTTTGGCCAGGGCAGCGAGGCTGTCGTCATCATATCCGGCGTCAGTCTGACTGGATTGGAAGGGCAGGGTGAAGCGGTGGCTGAGTCCTATCGATTGTTTGCCGAAAAATATTCGGTCTATCTCTTTGAGCGAAAGAAGGTTTTGAAAGAAGGCTACACGGTCGAGGATATGGCTGAGGATATAGTACAAGCGATGGATGTGCTTCATATCAGCGCATCTTATATCTATGGGGTTTCGCAAGGCGGTATGATTGCACAGGTTCTTGCCATCAAGTATCCTGAAAAGGTGAAAAAGCTGGCGCTGTGTTCCACTATGAGCCGACCAACAGCAACCATGAAAAAGGTGACTGAAAACTGGTTGGCATTAGCGGCCAGCCAAGATGTTGTGGCACTGAACCGAAATTTTTTCCAGGTGGTGTATTCCGCCGCTTTTCTGGAAAGCGTGCAAGCATTGCTGCCAACGCTTGAAAAGGCAGGCAATGCAGAGGATTGTGTGCGCTTCGGCATTTTGGTAAATGCGCTTTTGCACTTTGATGTTTATCAACAATTAGATCAAATCAAGTGTCCCGTGCTGGTGATTGGCGATAAAAATGACCAAACAATCGGAATAGAGGGGGCGTATGAGATCATCGACAAGTTAGGGTGTGAGCGTGACATCTACGACCAATACAGCCATGCCGTCTATGATGAAGCGCCCGATATTCAGGAAAAACTGATCACCTTCTTTACAGGTGCTCATTGATAAAACAACGATTATAGAAAAATCAAAACGGACCTGCATACAAACGACAAGAGCGTTTGTATGCAGGTCCGTTTGTGTTATTTTGCCGTCACGCTCTTGCACCCGTCACACGGCAGCATCACCGAAAACGCTGCGCCTTTGCCCGGTGCAGAAACAAGGCGAATATAGCCACCTTGGCGGGTAATGATTTCTCGCGCCAGATAAAGTCCAATGCCCACGCCAGGCACATCGTGCACAGAGGGCGCCCGATAAAAACGCTTAAACACTTGTGCTTGCAGCTCTTCTGGAATCCCCGAACCATTGTCGGCAACACACACTTCCACATACATCTCCCATTGCTGCACACATATCGACACTTGCCCACCAACTGGTGTATATTTCACAGCGTTATCCAAAAAATTGAAGAGTGCTTCTGCCGTCCAACGGCTGTCATGACTGACAACAAGGTTCTCCGGACAATCCACGGTAACGGCGATTTTTTTATGCTGTGCCGCCGTAACAATGCCGCTCAAAGCCTGTGCCACGGTATCATAAAGCGGGACTCTGCGTTTTTCAAGATGCACCAGTCCAGTTTCCAGGCGTGAGGTTTTAACCAAGGCTGCCAAGAGAAAGTCCAGTTTCTCACTCTGCGCGCGCAGCGTGTGCAAAAATTGCTGACGTTCGTCCTCACTCACGGCTTGTTCCAGAAGCGTATCGGCAATCATTTGCACGTTCGCCAGGGGCAGGCGCACTTGATGGGCAATGTCTGACACCAAACTTTGCAGCGCCTGTCGTTCCCTGGCTAAACGCTGCCGCTCTGCCCGCTGCACACTTTCCATACGCAACAGGCGATGCACGATGCGGTCAAAGAGCGCTTCACTGTCGCCTGCAAACGCCACATTCTCGCCACTCATCATGCCATCGAGCTGGGCACAAAGGTTATCACTGAAACGCTGCAAGCGTCTCGCAAAAAGCACCGTCTGCACCACTGCCCCCAAGGCGGCGCAAAGCATCAGCAAGCCGCCAAGCCACAGTGTCCACACGTCTCCATTCTGCCGCCACTGGCCATACACAAGCACTGCCATCACCCCAAGCATACCCGCCATCACAAGTGCAAACTGCACTTTTATCGACCATGCCCCACGTTCCATGCAGCGTCACCTCCCATCCACTGATAACCCATGCCATACACCGTTTTAATATAGCCCGATGCGCCCACCGCTTCCAGTTTTCCACGAATACGGCTGACGGTGGCTGTCAGCGTATGCTCTTCAACAAAGCGCAAATCGCTGTCCCAGAGCTTTTCAAGCATCTGCCGCCGTGTCAGCACCTGTTTTGGATGCTTGCGGAAAAGGTTCAACACCTTGTATTCCATCGGCGTAAAAGAAAGTGTTTGCCCATCGTAGGTGGCACTCTGCGTTGAAAAATCAAGCAAAAGGCGGCCATCATCAAAGAGATGCTGTGTGGGTTGTCGTGCTGCCATCGCCAAAAGGGCGCGAATTTTTCTTTCCAGGGCACCAATATAAAACGGCTTTGTAATATAGGCCACAGCACCCAGCTCATACCCACGAATCTGGTCGCTTTCGCAATCGTTTGCCGTGAGAAAGAGCACAATCGTCTCTGGCTGCATGGCCTTGAGTTTTTTGCACAAAGCAAAGCCATCGCCATCTGGCAAGCCCACGTCTAAAAGCGCCAGCGCAAATGTTTGCCTTGCCATTGCCTGTTCCCCTTCCGCTGCGTTCAAGGCTGCCACCACCTCATACCCTTTGGCGCACAGATTGTAGGCTATCATCTGATTCAGCACCCGATCGTCCTCAACAAGCAAGAGCCGCTCCTGCATACGCCCACTTCCTTTCTTATTTTTATGCCTTATCTCACGCTTTCTCTTCATTATAACAGAATAACAGGCAAATCTCCGCAAAACCTCACAAACACATTTTTCGCAAAAAAATATCGAGCCTCGTTAAAGGCTCGAAAGAATTCAATGCTCTGCCAGCGTATCCACAATCGACTGCGCACGCAGCTGTTTCAGCGGACGAACCACCGCCAACACCACAGACAGCACCATAATCACAAGAATGGTGAGCAGTTTATCCCACGGCATTGTCCAGGCAATGCCTCTCATGCTGGTGATAAGACTATGATAGAGCATATAGTGTCCGACAAGGCCAAGCGCTGTTCCCAAAATCACACCAAGCACAGTGTAGGTAATGGCTTCTGCCACAACCATTCGCGAAAGCTGCTTGCCAGAAAGGCCTAGTGCACGGAATACGCCATACTGTTTGGTGCGTGCCGCCACACTCATGGCAACGCTGTTGACAATATTGAACACCGTCATCAAAGCGATGATGGCTAAGAAACCATAGACAAAAATCCAGAAGCAGTAGTAGGTGCCACGCGTGCTGGCATTGCCTAAGCGATTATCCACAAACGTCACGCCCTCGCCAGCTTCGGCACGAATGGCATTGACCTGTGCATCACTGACATTCGGCGCAAGCTGGAGGTCAATCACCGTGTAAGCATTTGCACCCGTAAGCGCTTGGAAGGTGTTCTCCGAACACACCAGGGTGCCAAAGTCGGTGTTGCTAACAAATGGCGACGCCGAAAGCAAGCCCACCACCGTCAATTTCTGCACCTGCCCGTTCACCGTCACCTGAAGCGTATCGCCAACAGCCAGCGGATGTTTTGGCTCATACACAGCGAGTACCGCATTTTGCTCTGTTTCTGCCGCCTGCAAATCGCCTTCCAGAAGATAGTCTTTCGCCCAGGCAAACTGATTGGCTTCGTAGCTCACCAAATCGGCGCTGCCGCTTCTGTCATCATCTTCCACCGGCACATTGTAGGCAAACATACGCCCAAAGGCACGCTCAACCGCATCGTCATCAGCCAATTCGTCAAGCAAGGCTGCATCCACCGAACAGCTTTTGTCCTGAGAAACAATGGAAACATCGGCTGTCCATGGTTTGAGCGAGGTCAGGGACATCTGCATCATATCAACTGCAACAGAGAAACAGAGAAACAGAATGATGCTGAAAGCAAATGAGCTGGTCATGAGCACCAAATTTTTCTTGCTGGCTTTGGCGTGGTGAATACCGAGCGCCGTTTCCACGTGCAGATGACGTGTGTTGCAGGCGTTTTTCACCGGCGCCCGATCGCTGGCATTGCCGCTCACAGCCACCAGCGGCGACACTTTGGCTGCACGCTTGCCCGGTGAGCGCGCGGCAAAAAAGACGGTAAGAAAACCAAGCAACACACCGGCAACAATCGCCGGCAGACTCACACCAAAGGTTGGCATATCAGCGAAATATTCCGGCGATAGCGCACGCAAGAGCGCACAAAGCGCCCAAATGAGCACCACGCCAATGGCCACGCCCACTGGAATGGCAAGACGACACCAACGCAATGCCTCTTTTCGCACAAGGCGCATCACCTGTTTCGGTGTCGCTCCCAGGCAGCGCATCATGCCATAAAATTCCGTACGTTGAGCAACACTCGTGTTCAGGCTGGACGCAATCATAAAAATACCGGCAATGAGCACCAGCACCCCCAGTACCACTGCTGAAATATAAATCGTAATAAGCTCTGAATTGCTGCTCTGTCCATAAAGGCCAAGGAGTTTGACGTTTTCACTCACTTGTTCATCAGAAAGCCCCAGATCTGTTTTGAGATCGGCAATGCTGTGACGCGCCAAAAGCGGATGTGCAAACTGAACATAAAGCGCGCTGTTCACATCATCAAGGTTGACATTCGTCAGCGCCTGAGCGTCCATGCCTTTCGCCTCTGCATAAGCTTTGCGAAAATCCTGCGTAGAGAGAAAGACTGCGAAGCCATCGCTGGACATGGTCTGCGCCGAATCGCTGCAAAAGCCGGAGATGGTGTAGGTCAACGTGTCGCCATCTGGTGCCGTAAACGTTACCGCATCGCCCAGCTGTAAACCATAGAGATCGTGCACATTCTGCGTGAGCATTGCCTCGCCTGCTTTGCTCGGAAAATGCCCGTCAACAATAGCATCGGCAATAATGTCCGTCATCATAGTGTCATCACACCCTGCCACAAGAAGCGAATGGCCAAACAGCGTGTACGGATTGTTCTCTTCATAAGGTATAATGCCATAGCGTGATACCGCTGCCACATCCGGCCGTTCTGCAATGAGCGCTGCTTCTTCATCGGTCACATCACACACACCAACGTGAAAATTGCCGTTGTCCTGTGTCACTTGCGTGATTTGCGCGCGAATGTACATATCCGCCATGCCGAAAATGGTGGTCACCAGAAAAACAGCCAACACAATGCACGCCACCGACATACGGTTCTGTTTGCGCCGTACCTTTGCAGAAATGGGAACAAGGTCAAGATAACTTTTCATTGCGCTTCCTCCCCAAATCTGTAAGCACGCCATCGCTGACTTTGAGCACTCTGTCCACCGAAGCAGTGAGCGCCGCATTGTGGGTAATCATGAGAATGGTTTGCTGATAATAGCGAGAAGCCTGTGTCAAAAGTTCCATCACATCGCGGCTGTTTTTGCTGTCGAGATTACCAGTTGGCTCGTCTGCCAAAATGAGCTTAGGTTTGGTGATGAGTGCCCTGCCAATAGCCACACGCTGCTGTTGGCCGCCGGAGAGTTGGCTCGGCAGATGATGACGCCGTTCAGTAAGGCCGAGAATGTCGAGAATCTCGTCCACTTCTTCCTGCTTTGGCTTCTTATAATCAAGAAGCAGTGGAAAAATAATGTTTTGCTCCACGTTCAGCTCCGGCACCAATTGATACGCCTGGAACACAAAACCAATGTTGCGGCGGCGAAAAATGGTGCGTGTTTCTTCCTTCATAGAAAAAAGATTTTGTCCATCAATGTGAATCTCGCCCGATGTGGGTTCATCTAAACCGCCAATGCAGTGCAACAGCGTGGATTTGCCGCTGCCGCTTTCGCCAATAACCGCTGCAAACTCGCCTTTTTCCAACGAAAACGACACATCGCGCAACGCTTTCACCTGTGCTTCACCATAGCCATAGGTTTTTGAAAGATGGTTGACTCTTAAAATTTCCATAATAATCATGCCTCCTTTCTTATAAGGATAGCAATGCAAGCTTACAGCTTCGTGAATAGCCAGCTTACAATTTTGTAAGGTTTAGTCCGCCGCTGCGCTGGCAGCTTTTGGAAACGCCATTGTAAACGTCGTGCCTTCGCCCGGTGCACTCACCACCGAAAGCACACCGCCCTGCCCTTCCACAATGGCTTTGGCAATCGGCAGTCCCAGCCCCACGCCTTGGCGGTCGGCACCGCCATGCGCGCTGCGGTAGAAACGCTTAAAAATATGATGAATGTCATCTGCTGCAATGCCTTCGCCATCGTCAGCCACGCTGATGCGGAAGAACGCCGGATCCTGCGTCCACGAAAGCCGCACTTGCGCCCCTGCCTTCGTGTGGTCGAGCGCATTTTTAACAAGATTCGCCACCGCCTCGCTCGTCCAGCCAACATCGCACAACAAAACCGCATCTTCTGCACCTTCCAAGGAAAGCTGCTTGCCTTCTCGCTCGGCTCGTGTCACCAGCGGCGCCACCGCTTGTTCCACCAACGCTTTCGCACGCTGCGGCTGCACGTCAAACCACACGCTGCCAGCATCCAGCCGTGTCACCTTGAGCAGCGACTGAATCAGTTGTTCGAGCTTATCCAGCGCCTGTGCCGATTTTGCAGTAAACGTCCGCACTGTACTTGCATTGTCCGGCTCTGCGGCAACAATGTCGTTGTACATACGCAAGGCAGCCAGCGGCGTTTTCACTTGATGCGAAATATCCGTCACCATGGTTTTCAGAAACTCTTTCATCTGCTGCTCGTTGTCACTCTTCGCCTTTAGCGACAGCGCCAGCTCTTCCACCGCTGCAAACATCTGCGAAAGTGTGCCACACTCATTGTTCGGCAAGTGCTTCTCAAAATGCCCTTGAGCATAATTGCCGATAATCTCCGCCACCGCCAGATAGCGCTGTTCCTGATGCCGCAAAAACCACAGCGCCGCAACCATCACCGCCATGCCAAAGAAAAGCGCCGCAAGCAACACGCCGCCGCCCACGGCAAGCATCTGTTCACGCACATCGGCAAACAGCCACGGTGCTGTATCGCTCGAATGTCCCAGCTTTTCCAACAACATCACCGCCGCCGGCTGAGCCGCTTCTTCATTCGCCAAAGCCGCTGCCACCACCGTTTCCGACACACCGGAAGCCAAAAGTGCTGACGCCATCTGCGCTTCTTTTGTCAAAAGCACGCTCAACGCACTGTGCCCCAGCCAACAGCCCACCCCCAACGCTGCCAGCACGCACACCAGCACAATACCGCCAAGAACGCACAAATAACGGCGATTCACCTTGTCCTGCCACATGGTCATTATCCTTCCCTCCAGCCATAACCCACACCGCGCACGGTTATCAAGTGCACCGGATTGGCAGGGTCGTCCTCCACCTTCTCACGCAGACGGCGAATGTACACAGAAAGCGTGTTGTCGTCAACAAAATTTCCCTGTTCGTCCCAGAGCGCGTCAAGAATCATCTGCCGTGACAGAGTTTGTTCCTTATGCCGTAAAAACAGACACAGCAACCGATATTCCGTTGCTGTAAACACAAGCGTTTCCCCGTCTATAAACACACGCCCACCTTCCACACGCAACCTACCGCTTGTCAGCACGCCATCACCGGTGCCCTCCTTTGCGCCGCTGCGCCGCAGCTGCACGCGAATACGCGAGCAAAGTTCCCCCAGCTTGAAAGGCTTGGTGATGTAATCATCGCCACCACCATCCAGGGCACGAATCACCTGCACTTCTTCATCAAGCGCCGTCAGAAAAATAATCGGCACCGCATTGCCCCGTGCACGCACCCACTTGCACACATCAACCCCATTGCCATCGGGCAAAGTGATGTCCAAAAGCAAAAGGTCATAACGCCTCTCATTCAACAAGTTCTGCGCCTGTGCCACATTCATCGCCACATCTAATTCATACCCCTCGCGCATCAACGCATACACCAAACCATCAATTAAACTTTGGTCGTCCTCCAGCAAAAGCAATTTACTCGCCATCGTGTGTCACCTCTCTAAACTCAAACTGTCTCTTCTTATCATAAACATTTCTGCTGCTATTGAAAACAAAAAATAACGCATTCCATCACATCCATGGAATGCGTCCATCGTTTATGCAATCTCAACCACCTCAACGCCGCCTGCCGCATACAACGCCACAAGCGCATCATCCACCGGCACTACGCAAAAATGAAACGGTGCGCCAATGGCAAAATAGCTGAAAATACCAATCCCATCACGATAATACAATGCCACCGGAAGTTTCGCCATGCCTGGGCGATACTGCTCCGTAGAAGGAAACGTGTGGTCGTAGCCCAGCTGGTTCACCGTTTTATAAAGCGATGTCAACTTCTCATCACTAAGGTCTGGGAAAAACGTTTTCAACATATAAAAACAATCTTCTTCAAACAACGCATATGTTGCCTCGCTGTAACTATGCTCATCGTACGTCAGCGCAATCTGCGCCACCCGTGACTCTCCCTCCGGCACATACACATTCACCTGCGGCAGCGTCCACACACTCTCATCAGCAGTGTAAATATACTGCGTCTGCGGCTGGTCAAGCATCACCGTATTCTCCACCGCCTCCTGCCGCCACGCTGTCAGCGGACGGAAATAACGCTCGCCCTTATCCTGCCAGTAATAGCCATTGAAGCTGTCAATGATCTCCTGTGGCGTAACATCAAACACCAACGCGCCCTCAGCACTTTCTGCCACACCCACGTCCAGCGTTACCAGCGGCGCCTCCTCGCCCAGCACATTTGTGGTTTCAGCCACAGGCCCCACCTCTTCCGCCTCATCAGGCGACAGAGCAATCAACGCTGCAAAGCCTAAAAAGCACACCAACGCCACCGCCAACACGCCACACACTACCATTAACACACGTTTCTTCATGCTCATCCTCCCATCATTCGTCAAAAGCCACTGCTGTCACTAACATTATACCCCCTCTCTTGACCAGCGCAAACAATGTCATCATAAAAAAACTACACCTTGCCGCCCACTTCCTGTATAATAGGTTCACAAACACTAAGGAGGTAATCATTCATGATTGATTTCAAAATTGACGTTGTCGGCTCATTCCTGCGCCCCGATGCCATCAAAGAAGCGCGTGCCGCCTTTAGAGCAGGCAGCATCACGCGCGAAGAATTGACGACTGTTGAAGACAAAGCCATCGCTGAATTGGTGGAAAAAGAAGTCGCCCACGGCTTAAAATTTGTCACCGATGGCGAATTTCGCCGTAGATGGTGGCATTTGGATTGGCTGAAAGAATTCGATGGATTTGAAACCATCTATGTCACCAAACAACTCGCCGGCGGTGTGCACGAAGTAGAATACGGCCAGGTTACCGGCAAATTTTTCTATGACAAAAACAAACACCATGCAGAAATGTACGCCTGGGACTATCTCCACAGCCTGGCGCAAAAATACGACGGCGTGATGGCAAAGAAATGTATCTCCGGCCCAAACATGATTCTGATTGACCATGTGCTACAACTCGGCAACAAAGAAACGCCTTACTATGGTAACGATTTGGACGCCCTCATCGCAGACATTGGTCAGGCTTATCAAGATGCCATCAGAGATTTCTACGACCATGGCTGCCGTTATCTGCAAATTGACGACACCTCCTGGACCTACCTCATCGACGACAATTTCCTGCAAAAAGTGGCTGCCCTCGGCTACACACAAGCGCAAGTGCTGGAATGGTTCCGCACCGTTTCCACCAAAGCGCTGGAAAACCACCCTGCCGACATGACCATCGCCACCCACTTCTGCAAAGGCAATTTCAAAGGCAAACCACTCTTTGCTGGTTTCTATGACGCCGTAGCGCCAATCATCATGCAAATTCCTTACGACATCTATTTCGTTGAATACGATGACGAACGCTCCGGCTCCTTCGCACCATGGGCTGGTATGAAAGACAACGACAAACGCTTCGTTGCCGGTCTCATCTCCACCAAGAACCCTGTTCTCGAAAGCGTCGACGATCTCAAAGCCCGCTTCGCTGAAGCCAAAGCCATCGTTGGCGATAACATCGCCCTCTCCCCACAATGCGGCTTCGCCTCCGTTGAAGAAGGCAATGCCATCACCGAAGACATTCAATGGAAGAAAATTGACCTCCTCGTAAGCTGCGCCGAGTGGGTGTAAAATCTATTACTCACTCAAGAAAACTCAAAAAACCTAATAGAAACAATAGAAACCTCCATAAGAATACACTTGTTTTATAGTGCGCTTCTTATGGAGGTTTTTATTTACTCATACAAATTTCCAATCGATATATTTAGAATAATATATTTAGCAATTTTGATAAGACCACATAGGATTTTGTACAATCCACTTACCACCTGTAATTTCAATATTTGTTCCATTAATATAGGAAGCTCTATCTGATGCCAAAAAAGCTACAACATTACCAATATCCTCTGGTTCTCCCAAGCGGCGGGAAACAATTTCCGACTCCAATTTTTCTCGTCCCATCCTTTTCAACTTATCTTCCGCTCGTCCAGCAATGATAAATCCCGGAATATAGCCAACCACTCGAATATTATCTGCAGCCAGTTCTGCTGCAAAAGTGGTTGTCAATGTCATAATAGCGCGTTTACTAGCCGCATAAACACTTTTACCTGCCGTTGGTAGAATACCGCCAAATGAAGAACCATTCAATATCACACCACCACCACATTTTTTCATACATTTTGCTGCTGATTGTGTTCCAACAAATAAAGAAGTTAAATTCAGGTCGACAATCTCTCTAAACTTTTCAACAGAACAATCGAGCAGCGGGCCAGATTCTCCACCTCCGGCATTATTAACAAATATATCGAGACGTCCATTCTTTTCATAGATATTATTCACTACTTGTTTAAAAGCATCAGAATCACACACATCGACAGAAACAATGTCAACATCATATCCTAATTTTGCGAACTCTTCCTGTGTACTTTTCAACTTTTCTAAGGTTCGCGCAATCAATGTAACTTTTGCTCCCTCTTCGACAAAGGATTTAGCAATCCCCTTACCGATACCATTAGATCCGCCAGTAACTGCCACGATTTTTCCTTCTAAATGAAGATCCATTCCCATTCACCACCTTAAAACTATTTATTCAATACCTAAGAAACGGGCAGCATTTCCATAAAGGATATCATCTAAATATTCTTCCTTGATACCTGCTTCCAAATAAATTTTTAAGGCATCTGTTAAAGAAACACATGGAAATGCAGAACCAAAGATAATTTTTTTGCTAAGAATCGTATTTGCAGCAACGACATAGTCCTGACTACCTGGCCAACCACTAAAATAAAAATCGGGAGACAAGTACACATTTTCATGTGCATAAGCTTGTTGAATCATCAACATAACCTGTGGCCACCCACCATGACTGATGCATATTTTCAATTTTGGAAATGCTTCAGCCAAGCGATAGATGTCACTTGGATCATAGTATTCAATTGAATTGACCCCACCGCCATATTGTAAAATCAACGGAATATTATTGCTTTGACATTTCTCATATATTGGGAATAAGCGTTCATCATCTGCATGCATCAACACTTTTTCAAAACGGAAGCTTGGTTCAATGTACACGCCAGTGCAAGGACCATTGATAATATATTCATCAATACTTTCTAATGGATCTTTTTCAGCACCATATTGCAAATGAATCATACCAATAAAACGATCTGGATAATCAGCCAACAATCCTGGAAGATCGCTGTTTTTTGCAGCTCCTCCCCATTTACTCTCACGAGCAACCGCAACACCATAAACGATATTATTTTCGTCCATTTCTTTAATCATTAAATCCATATTACGCTGTACAGCCGCCCGTGAAACCACACCTTCTTCGCGCCTGGTTTCTAGATTCTGATAAAACGAAGTGGTAGCAAAACTTTTATACGGTGGTCGTAACCTCAAATCAATGGCACGATACATAACTCATTTCTCCTTTGTTCAAAAAATTATTCAATACTATAAAATTCTAATAATAGTAAAATATGGAATGACAGCTACAAGGACAAAAGCAAGAGCTATAATCATTTTCACTGTAAAGTATTTGATCGTTTCTTTCATATTTACCATCCCATAACCATACATGACCAATGCATTAGTAATCTCATATGGGAAAAAGAGTTGATAGCAAGCAATCAAGAAAATGTACGCAATTCCATAAGGACCAAAGCCAGTAGAAATGGCCAACTGAATGATTGGTTCTGTAAAGGCTGACGCCAGCGCTAACGGTGTCATTGCCATATTTCCAAGAATACCTAATAACATTACCATCATGCAAACACCGATTTTATTAGTTGGAATATATGGCAATATAGCTTCAACAATCGTATTGCCCAAGTTCAAACTACTAGATACATTTCCTATTGTCACAGTTGCCGCAATTAAAAAAACCATTGTAAAATTAATCTTACTAACGGTAGTTTTATCGGCAAGGTTGATACCTGGCAAAAATGCAGCCCAAGCAACAATAATAAATACCCAACCAGCTTCCAATCCATGAATAGATGATGTCAATAAAAGTACTATCAATACTAAAAGTAAAGCAATAGTCTTCTTTTCTTCTTTCGATGTTGTGCCTAATTTAGCATACTGTTCTTTGATATAATCTTCAGACGACGAAACATCTCCTTTCTTTGGACCAAAAAATTTGATAGCCACAAACACACAAATTGCATCAAGAATCAAATTTGGTAGACCAGCTTTCAAAAAATAATCTATAAACGTGACATCATAACCCGTCTGCTGTAAAACACCTACGAGAACCAGGGTCGCATTTCCACCAGTCATAAAGATCAACCCAGTATCACAGCTGGCAACATAAGCTACAAAAAATGCACAAGCAGCTTCACGGCTGAACGCCTTATAGCCCATTGCCTGGCAAAGGCTAAGCATTAGAGCACAAAGCATAGCTGTTCTTGCAATAGAAGCTGATACAAAAGCAGAAATAATAACACCTGCAATAAAAGCAGCAAACATTAATGCGCCAAAGCGCCCCTTTGCTTTCATCATACAAAAATATGCAATACGTTGACTCAAACCAGTACGTTCCATGATCGCAGCAACAATGAAAGAGCCCAATACCAACCACGGAATTTGATTAGACCAAGCTGAGAAAACAACATCAGCTGGTGCAACCTTAAAAATTAAATAGCCAACTTGTAGCAGCAAAGCTGCCACAAGATTATGTGTCAGCTCCATCGCCATCATCAGCATAGAAAGCGTAGTAATTGCAACAAATAACTTAACCTCATAGGTATATACCTCATTCGTTGGAATCAAAAGAATAATTGCTGTAATTACTAAACTAATCATCCATTTAATGACGAATGAGCGTGGATACTGTTTTATCGTTGCTCCACTCATACTCCGCACCCTCTCATTCTATCTATAAATCATAATTCTCGGCAGAAATTGGTTCTTGTACGTTTATCTGTAATGACTGGATGAGGAATGGTTTCCTTTGTAGCATCAATAACTTTAAGCATCCAAGCCATATTACGACCAAGAACTTCCATAGTCTGAACACCTTCCTTATCTTGCGCAAGGAATTCTTCCGGCGTCCAACCATATCCAACATTCCAATACTGGCTACCAACGATAATCATATTGCTGCAATAAAGATAGTTATTCAACTGCTGGAAAGTATTGATCGCACCAGCACGACGACATACAGCAATAGAAGCACCTACCTTATGTGTATGACCTTCAAGATGTTCTGTTGCATACAATAAACGATCTAAAAACGCTTTAAATGGACCAGGCACATCCATATAGTGAGCCGGACAACCAAGTAAAATACCATCAAATTCATCAATGCGATCAATGATTTCATTCACCTTATCGTTAATCACACAATGATGATTTTCACGGCATTTCTTACAGTTTACGCAACCAGCTACTCCTTTCGCACCAACATGAACGATCTCCATCTCGATGCCTTCCTTTCTCAACTCTTCACCAACAATATTCATCGCTGCATAAGTAACACCCTTCGCGTTTGAACTACCATTTAATGCTAATACTTTCATAATTAAAATCCTCCTCTAATAAGCAACAATCTTTAATTTTCTAGATTTTCCCTCTGTCATGACATTACAAGAATTCGTTATTACGCTTTTTATTATATCCATATTTTTTATGAAAAGAATAAGTAAAACAGATATGCTTCAAAACGCTGTAAAATAAATTTACAGCATTCGGCCACATTCTATAAACCGCTTTTATTATTTTTATAATCATAGTATAATAAACCTATATTCTTTACAAAGGATGATTCTCCATGCGCTTAGAACAACTTGAATATCTTATTGAAATTGCCAAGCAAAATTCCATGAGTATCGCTAGTGAGCATCTACATCTAGCCCCTCAAACTTTGAGTATTTCTATGAAAAATCTTGAAAACGAAATGGGTTTTGCCATATTTGAACACACATCAAAAGGAACCACGCTTACCAAAAAAGGTGAACGCGTACTTAAATTTGCATTAAAAACACTTTCGGAATATGAATCTATCATTGCAGAATGCAATGAATCTTCTACCGCATACAAATCAAAATTTTCTTTCGACAGCTCTCTCCAAGGAAAACTAACCATTTACTGCAATCCAATCTATACGACAACTATGTTACCCTATTATACACGTATTTTTTTAAATCTCTATTCCAATGTTAAACTCACCGTTCTTCCTGGCACTACCCAGCAAGTATGCGAACAAGTTCAGTCAGCTGCACCATCTAACAATGCGCAAAGTACGCTTGGTCTCGTTATCCTTCCATTTGTTGATCACTCCTGTCTAACCGAATTGGTTCCGTCAAATAAAAATCTCCAACTTAAGGCCTTTGGATGTAGTCAGTATTATTGTTGTGTTTCGAAATCTTCACCGCTCGCTAAATTTCAATCTATGTCACTAAAAAAGCTTCTGTCTCATCCTTTAATTTTATATACTGCTTCCGAAAATCCTCAAACGCCCCTAGTATATATGCTTCAACAATATACATCGAAATTAAATATTTTTTTATCTGTGTCTGCCATTCCATTTTGGGTACAGGCGATTCAAGATGAACTTGGCATCGGTTTTATTAACAGCCTAATGCTCTCAGAAAACTCTTATTTGAAAGAACATATGAAACAGCTACACATTATTAAATTAAAAGAACCTTTATACAGTGTAAATGGCATTCTCTATTCTTCAAACCCTTCACCGCTTATGACAGCCTTTATGAATTTTTGGCCAGATTATATACCAACCAAAACAGAACCAATATTAGAAACTAATCCCCTCACTTTATACAGATAGCCAAAACCGTGCTGTAAAAAAGATTTACAGCACGGCAGACTGTAGAAAAACCCAGCTTTGGTCTAAGAACCGAAGCTGGGTTTTCTTATT
>CAUWHJ010000003.1:0-167007 GCA_963558655.1 uncultured Peptococcaceae bacterium | reverse complement strand
TAGAGCGCCAGCCTGTCACGCTGGAGGTCGTGGGTTCGAGACCCATCTGCGTCGTAGCCGTTGCAAATGCAACGGCTTTTTTCAAGAAATCAGGATGGTCCGATGTCTGCTAAGATTGGCAGTTATGAACATCTGCACAGATGAAAGGAGAAAGCAAATGGATATCATCAAACAGATCGAAGAAGCACAAATGAAGAAAGACGTACCTGAATTTCGTCCTGGCGACACTGTTCGCATCGAAGTAAAGGTTGTCGAAGGGAACAGAGAACGTCTCCAGGCATACGAAGGCGTTGTTATCAAGCGTGTTGGTAAAGGCTTGACCGAAACCTTTACTGTTCGTCGTACAGCTTACGGCGTAACCAGCGAAAGAATTTTCCCAATTCATTCCCCACGCGTAGCCAGCATTAAGGTGGTTCGCCAGGGTAAAGTGCGTCGTGCAAAACTTTATTATATGCGCGATCGTTACGGCAAAGCTGCTCGTATCAAAGAAATCCATCGCTAATCAAAAAATCCGAATGTGCCGTTTGGTGTATTCGGATTTTTTTGTTACATAAACAGAATGAACGATGTTAAGAAACTATAGAGAAGATGACATTTCACTTCCAAATAAAGTCATTTTCATGTATACTGAACATAGTATCTTTTTGTTCGATTTATTTTAGGAGGAACATACAGTGGATAATTCTGTAATTGATGTTGGTCGTGGTGCCGACTTAAGTCAACAGGTGATGTCGAAATTTGCCATCAGTCTGTTAGTGATGACAATTGGCATGGCTGTTGGGGCAATGGTGATCCCGGCAAGTGTTGCCATTTATATGCCATGGGTTTGTATTGCGATGTTGCTGGTTGCTCTCTTCGCACGTTGGCGTCAACGTGATGCTGAAGGCCCACTTTTTACGATGAAATTCGTTTACGCTTTTGCGGCTATCATGGGCGTTGGCATCTATCCGATCGTGATGGCATACACTCAGGCCATTGGCGCCCGTCTTGTGCTTGGTGCAGTTGCAATTAGCTTTGTGCTCTTTTTTGGTCTGGCCACTTATGCCAAACGCACCCACCGCAGTTTCTTGCATTTGGCGCCAATCCTTTTTGGTGGGCTGATTGTGTTGCTTTTGGTGAGTATTGTTGGTCTCTTTGTGCAGGCCACTATTCTGCAAACAGCCATCTGCGCCGGCGGTATTTTCATCTTTAGTGGTTATGTGCTGATTGATATTCAGCTCATGCAAAGCGGCTATCTGACGGAAGATGATGTGCCAATGATGGTGCTCAATCTTTTCCTTGATTGGGTCAACCTGTTCTTGTATATTTTACAGCTTTTGGGTTTTGTTTCTGATAACTGATTTTGTTCGCGTGACGCGACGCCATTTGTACTATGGCGTCGCGTTTTTTATTATGGTACAATGACGGCAGGGAGGCGATGATATGCTCTATATTTACAATTTAGCGTGCTTATCTGAGGCAGAACAAGAAGCGCTGGTGGAGGTCGTAGACCGCATTGGCGAGGGGCTCTGCTGTATTGATGAGACGGATTTAGATAAAACAGTGGCTGAATGTATGGATACATTGGTGCCGATGGATATGAGAACTTTTAAGCCTTTGGCCGTGCAGGAAGGTGAGCCGTTTTTATTGATGGCGTTGGATGATCTTGAGATGGATCCATTCCTGGCGCTGTTGCGTCAGAAAAAGGTGCGTATCGGTCATAAATGTATGCTTACAGAGAAAAATCGTAGCTGGAAAATGAAAAAATTGATTGGCGACGTGGCGGAAGAACACGCCATGATGAGCCAGCTCATGACATTGCAGCAAATGCTTCAAGCGGCTGCAGATTTTAAGGAAGCGGATTATAATCCCTTGCTTTGGCTGACGTTTATGCAGAAAAAACAGGCGGCGGAAGATTTATTGGCGCACGTTGGTAAAGCACCAGTGAGTGTGGAGATGATCGAAGCGGCCACGAAAGATTTGAATCAGGCTGTGATGGCGATGATTGTTTCGCGAGGAGGACGGTCATGAAACGAAGTGGCGGTATCATTAGCGAACAGCGTGCCAAGACAGAGATGTTGGCGGCGCGCTTGGCTGCCGAGCCAGGCACGGTGCAATATCCAACGGTTATTGTTAATCCCTATGGCATTGCACCACTTTCAGCGTTGGTGTGTTTTCAGACGGATGTAGAGGAAACGTTTACGGTTTGCTTGAATGATGAAAGAGGACGTTGCTATCTGTGTTACGAAACGCCGGTGGCAACGCAGCATCGTATTGTTGTGCCAGCCTTAGTGAATGGTGAGGCGTGCAGGTTTGTGGCGCAGGGAAGCGGTGGCAGCGAAGTGGCAGTATCTTTGCCTAAGGTGAGCATAGAAGCGCCCATGAAAGTGGAACTGACGGGCGATGCGCAAAAAAATACGCTGCTTTTTGCGGTGCCTGCCGATGGCGCTGGTCAGCCCGTGGCGGTGAATATGTATGGCGCGCTCTGTTGGACGTTGAACTTGCCGCTGAACCACCGCATGACGTTTTTGGAAGACGGACATTTCCTTTGCGGTGCACCGCTGCAAATGGCGCCACCATACAGTGGCACGGCTATTTGGGAGATGGACGCCTTGGGGCATATCTATCGCGAACTTCGTTTTGAAGACGGTTTTGTCAGCGATTTTGCTGTGCTGCCGAATGGCACGATTGTCGCCATCACTCAAGAAGCGTGGCAAGGGAAAGCGCGTGATACGCTAGTTTGGCTTGATGGGCGAAGCGGCGAAGAAATCAATCGCCTGCGTGCCGCCGATGTGCTCCCTGCAAGCAATGGAACCGCCGGACAATCAGGCAGCGATTGGTTTCAGGGCATCAGCTTGCGCTACGACAAGGCACACGACTTGCTCTATTGGAGCGGCATGGCGCAGAATGTGGTGCTGGAGATTGATGCACAAACAGCCGAAGTAACACGCATTATTGGCGCAGTAGATGGTTGGAACGATCAGCGTTTCGCCACTTCGGAAGCGGTAAGTGAGATTGCCAACAGCGTGGACGCCTGGAACAAAGGGCACACACGGCTTGAACTGTTCACACGGCCGGTGGCGCGCGGGCTTTTTGAAGAAGCCTATGGCGTGCAGCGTCAAGGTGATGCGCTCTATTATATCAATGCCAATCGCTATCCGCTTGGCAAAAAGCTGGCATCAACACCACTCACCATCAATTGCCTTGATTTGGAAAGTGGCGAGGCAAGAATGTTTTTGTCAAACGATGAAGCGCTTGTTTCGCCGGTATTTTGTGATCTAACCTGCTATGACGATGGCGCTGCGCTTGTCCTTGCTGGTGGGTTATCCAACACCACATCTCTGCGGCCTGCGGTTTTTGCCCGCGAACGGCAGGAGGACATCGTTCTTTCGGCGCAAGCCTGGTATATTTCTGGCAACAAGCAGCGCACTATTTGGACTTTCGACGATAACCTTGTGCACGTGAACTTGTGGCAACCAGAAAAACTGGCTTTTCAAACAGGAAACGAACAAGTAATCGACGCTTGGCGTCCTTCCTTTGAAATCGACATTGAATTGCTGCATCGCAGTGAAGAACGTCTTGAAGACAATTTGTCCATCGATTTTTGGCAGGACGATGCACGTCTTTACCTGAGTGGCACTTTCTATAAAGGCGAAGCCTGCACCTTAATTTTGCGCCAAGGCAACGAGCAACATCGCTTCTTTCTCACCACCAATCGCCAACCTTTTGGCACAGAGTGGCTCTACACCTATGGTTCAAGCGATGTAGAGCGCCGTCTGAACTGGGCCATTCCGTGCAGCCATCTGCATGGTGAATGGCAGATTGACTTGCAAATCGAAGATATGCTTTTTCACAGCAATGAAACAGTGATTTTCTAAAAAATATATCAAAAGCCCTCGTTCATGTTTTCTGTATTTGAAAACGTGAACGAGGGCTTTTTTGCGTGGAAAAAATGCAGCGGCTAGAATAAACCAATAATCTAATATTTCTAAAGGAGTGTTTCAATGATGACAACAAAAATTTTGGGTTATGTACGTGTTTCCAGCCGTGAACAAAACGACGACCGCCAGCGCATTGCGTTGCGTCAAGCCGGTGTGCCGCTGAACAACATTTACCACGATAAGCAGTCCGGCAAAGATTTTGCGCGGCCGCAATATCAACGGCTGTTGCGTAGGCTCAAGCGTGATGACGTGCTCATCGTCAAAAGCATTGATCGCCTTGGTCGCAATTACGCAGAAATTCTGGAAGAATGGCGCTTGCTCACCAAAGAGCACGGCGTGGACATTGTTGTGCTGGATATGCCGCTTTTGGATACACGCCGCGGCAAAGATCTCCTTGGCACTTTTCTGGCTGATATCGTCCTGCAAGTGCTCAGTTTTGTCGCAGAAAATGAACGCAACAATATTCGCCAACGCCAGGCAGAAGGCATTGCTGCTGCTAAAGCACGCGGCGTTCGTTTTAGTCGCCCAGCTCAGCCACTTCCGGAGAATTTCGTCAGCGTCTGCGAAGCCTGGCAAGCCGGTACAATCACTGGCGTGGAAGCAGCACGCCGCTGCGAAATGCCACTGTCAAGCTTTCGCTATCGGGCGAAAGGGTATGAAGAGAGTTGTAAGTAATTAACAAAAAAGTGTACTTTATTGCCAGGGAATATGGCTTGTCAAGAATACAATTCCACTTACATATATTACCATGAAATATAACTATTTTCCAACCATCACAAACTTTTTCCGGTTTCAGTTTATCTGAGCCGGACTTTTTTTATTTTCTTTGCAGGCAAATAATCTTGCAATAAAGCACGCTTAATCACGAAAAAAACCAGGTCGTTTTGAAAAATCTTTATATCTTCAACAATCCTGTTCTTGACATTAAAGGTTTCTCAAATGTTACCGAATTTGTCGGCGCATTTCCGTTTATACCCTATCAATTTATTGTTATTCAGAAGGTCTTTGCACAAATCAGAAAGCATGGCAATGTAGGAAAGAGTTTTTCTGGGGGAGAACGGTCTATGCTTAGTGGTTTTCAAGAATCTGCTCAAAAAATCCAAGCGAAAGACGAAAATGCTCTTGCACCGTTTTATTTATTTTATGATACGCTAAGAAACTCTTTGGATAGCGCCATTCGCCGTGTCATCGATCGTGCTCAGACTGCTGCCGATAACGGCGATGGTCTCGAACTGCAGGATGTGAACGTGCTCAAACTGCTCTATCTCATTCGCTATATCGACGACATTAAAGCTAATATCGACAACATTGCCATCCTCATGATTGATGATGTACGCGTGGATAAAATCGCTCTGCGCCAGTCTGTTAGCGATTCCCTTGAGCGTTTGCTCAGCCAGAATTACATTTCTCGCAGTGGCGATACCTACGCTTTCCTTACCGATGAAGAACAGGATATTGCCAACGAAATTCGCCATACCGTGGTTGATATGTCACAGATCAACAAGAGCATTGCCGACACGGTGTTTGAAGACATTTATCCGGCTAAAAAGTTCAGTTTGGGCAAATACAGCTTCGATTTTGATAAATACATTGACGACACCATTCACGGTAACGCAACAGGCGCTATTCGCCTGCGTATTGTCACTGTGGCAAATGATTTGCACGATGCTGAAAGCGAGCGACTCATCATGGAATCTCAGGCCAACAACGAAGTCATTGTTGTACTTTCGGATGATTATCCATACTACGATGAGTTGGAACAGGCCAAGCAGATCGAAAAGTACACAAGAACAAAAACATTTCACAGCTTCCGGAAACCGCGCAAGCCATCATCCATGCCCGTCAGCGCGAGGCGCGTAATTTGCAAGCCCGCGCTAAAACGTATATCGAAAAATCCATCGTTGAAGGCACCTTTTTTGTTCATGGCGAGCGTCTTGCGTTTAAACAAACTGGCGCTAAAGACAAGCTCGATGCAGCGATGACCTACCTTGTCGAAAGTGTGTACGATAAACTCGGCTTGATCAACCAATTTGTCGAAAGCGATGCCGATATCCTTACTATTTTAAATGGGAGCACAGAGAATCAAAGTCTTTTCGCTAGCCATGCCCATAATGCCGAAGCAATGCGCGAAATCAGCCAATGGTTGGAGCTGCAAGCCGCTAGCCTGCGCACCATTTCCATGAGCGATGTGCAGCATCGTTACCAAGCCATTCCTTACGGCTGGCGTGAAATCGACATTGCTGCGCTTGTTGCGCGTCTCATCGCTCAGAATAAGGTAACCATCAAGTATGGTGGCCAAAATATCGAGAAAACCGATCGCAAGCTCGTGGATCTTCTGCGCAAACGCAGCGAAACCGAAAAAGCCGTTGTTGCTCGCCGTGTTGTTCCGTCCGAAGCACTGATGACCAAGAGCACCTCTTTTTTGCGCGAATACCTTGGCACCATGGACATTCCCCAGGACGAAGATGATCTCGTGGCGTTTGTTAAATCCACCTTTGAAAGCAAGCGCGATCATTACCAGAAAATGCTCGACCAATATGCCGACCACGCTTATCCAGAAAAAGACTTGCTCATGCAGGCGCGTGATCTAGTCAGCGATGTGCTCAGCCAGGCAGGCGATAATGTGGCGCTGTTGAACCGTATAGTACAGCGCCAAGATGACCTTCTTGATATGGACGAAGACCTTGAAAATCTGGAACAGTTCTTTACGTCCCAGCGTAATGTTTTTGACCATGCTGCTTCTGAATTGCAAACGCTTGATAAAGAACGCGACTATCTTATTGGCGTGTCAGAGATGGCGCAAGCTTTAAACAGCATTGGCGATATCATGCAAATGGAAAAACCTTATACACGCATCGGCGAATTGCCAAATCTTGTGCAACAGCTCAAACAAGGTCATGATACCCTGCTCACAGAGAAAAAGGCTCAGGTGCTGGCAGACATTGACCAGTGCGAAAACGATGTGCTGCAATTTGCCGCAGAGTGTGACTACGAAGGCGACATCATTAACAAGGCCAAAGGCTATTATCTGCTCAAGCGTGGCGAGGTAAAAAGAAACACCTCGCTGCTTGAACTCGACGCTTTCATCACTCAGATTCAGAAAAACCGTGACAGCTATTATCAAGCGGTTTTTGCTGCCCTTGCTGCGTCAGCCGAGCCACCGGTGATGTCAAACGGTGGCGACAAAGTGGCAGAAGCCGCACCACCTGCGCCAAAAATTACTACTGTGGCACGTGAAGGTCTCTGCCCGGTCAAACGCCTGACCAGCAAGAACGACATCGACACTTACGTCGAAAGCATTCGTGCCAAACTCTATCACGCCATCGAACAGGGAGACATCGTACAGATTGGATAAGAAAAGGAGCGAACCCATGAATAAAAATGCTATTCAAAAATTTGCCGTTTGGGCGCGCACAGAAATGATCGACCAAGTTAAACAGCGTGCCTATCAATATGGCATCACCGAAGAAAGTTACGGCGAAGAGGACGCGGTCACAGCAAATGGCCGTGCCCTCTCCACCGATGAACAGCGCCAACGTGCCACCCTTGTGCAGCAAATTAAGGCGAAAGGCTATAAGCAGGTGATGGAAGAAGTGGCCTACACTTGGTTCAACCGTTTCATTGCTCTGCGCTTTATGGAAGTAAACAACTACTTACTAAGCCATGTCCGCATCTTTTCCGATGCCAACGGCGCTTTCAAGCCGGAGATTCTGGGCGACGTTCTCCATCTCGACCTGGAAGGGCTGGATCAAACAAAAGTTGCCGCCTATATCGAACAAAACCAGACCGACGCTCTTTACCGCTACTTGTTGCTCACTCAGTGCAATGCCCTGAACAGCGCCCTACCAGGTATGTTTGAACGCCTCGGCAGCTACACCGAACTTCTCCTGCCAAACAACATCCTCAAACCAGACGGCATCCTCGGGCGTCTCGTCACAGACATTCCGGAAGAAGACTGGCACGACCAGGTGCAGATCATCGGTTGGTTGTATCAGTATTACAACGAAGAACTCAAAGAAGAAACCTATGCGCTGTTGAAAAAGAACGTTAAAGTCACCAAAGAGCGCATTCCATCCGCCACCCAGCTCTTCACGCCGGATTGGATTGTGCGCTACATGGTTGAAAACAGTCTTGGACGTTTGGCGATGAGTGGTCAGTGCACAGGAAATAGTGAAGAAGAACGCATTGAACAGGAAAAAGCCTTTGCTGAAAAAATGGGCTGGAAATACTATCTAACAGAAGCCGCACAGGAACCGGACGTGCGTGCACAGTTGGACGCACTCACCACGACCCATCCGCCCCAGGCTATAAAACTCATCGACCCATGCATGGGTAGTGGACACATTCTCGTCTATGCCTTTGACGTGCTCATGCAAATTTATGAAGCGGGCGGCATCAGCCAGCGTGACGCCGCACAACAAATTCTCCAACACAATCTCTATGGTTTGGACATTGACGACCGCGCCGCTCAGCTTGCTTATTTTGCTGTGATGATGAAAGCGCGTCAATACGACCGCCGCATCTTCACACGTGGCATTCAGCCACACCTGTACGCCCTGCAAAACAGCCAGCCTTTGCATGAAGGCGCCTGGGGCTATTTGGGTGACGCAGAACCCGTTGCCAGACAACTTTGGGAAGCGTTTCAGGACGCCAAAGAAGTTGGCAGCCTTTTGCCACTCAACCTCACCTTGCAAGACTTGGCTATCTTGCGTAATCGCCTGGCAGAAATGGATGGCGATTCCACCATGGGCAGCCTTTCCACACAAGCCTATATTGGACATTTTATCCACTGATCGTTCAGGCAGAAATCCTCTTGCAAAAATACGATGTTGTCATCACCAACCCATCTTACATGGGCAGCAGCAACATGAGTAAACATCTCTCGGATTTTGTAAAAAAACATTATCCGGATAGCAAGAGCGATTTGTTTGCTGTATTCATTGAGCGTTGCCATGAAATGACTGCTGAGTATGGCTATCAGGCGATGATTACACAGCATTCTTGGATGTTTCTTTCCAGCTATGAAAAATTACGTAAGGAACTTTTGCAAACTGATACCGTCAACATGGCGCATCTTGGGCCTCGTGCATTTGACGAAATCGGAGGCGAAGTTGTCCAAACTACCAGCTTTGTTATGAGAAATTCTGATCTCAAAGGTTACAAAGGTGTGTATTGTCGCTTGATTGATCCAACCACAGAGCAGGGAAAAGAAGAAATGTTTTTGGCAGAAGAAAATCGCTACACCGCCCAGCAGTCCAACTTCTCCAAAATCTCCGGCTCCCCAGTCGCCTATTGGGTGAGCGAGAATTTTATAGGTAATTTTTCGAAGGGAATAAGCATTGATTCGATTAGTTTATTTACTGGCTCACAAAATATTACTGCAAATAATGACGTGTTTTTAAGAAAAATTTGGGAAGTAAATAAGGAATGTATAGGAAACAATAAAAAATGGGTGATATATATTAAAGGAGGGCCATTTAGAAAATGGTATGGTAATATTGAATTAATTATTAATTGGTCTGAGAAAGCTAGATATTTTTATAAAACCAATCCATCTTCGAATTTATTGTCAGAAAAATATTGGTTTAAGGAAGGTATAACCTATACTGAATTGACGAGTGGAATAAATTCTTTTAGGTATTTACCACCAATATCTATTTTTGATAAAAAAGGACCTTGCATTTTAGACGTGAAAAATAATCTGTATTCTCTTTCGTTTTTTAATTCAATTGTTGCGGATTATTATTTTAAAGTTTTAAACCCAACTATTACATTACAAGTTAAGGATGTAAAAAATACGCCACTTATTATTAATAATATTCTTGAAGAGAAAGTTAATGAAATCTCTATTGAGAATATTAACGAGAGTAAGCAAGATTGGGATTCATTTGAAACATCATGGGATTTTAAAAAAATTTCACTAGTGTGAGGTGTTATTAATGGCAGCCAAAGAAGGATTTGAACATAATTGTCAGGGTAAAAAATATCTAGAATGAAAGTAGAAGCCAAAACATTACAGGAAATTGGTTTTTCAAAAGAGCAGATTAATTTGATTTGGGATTTTTATGTAATACATACGTTGGGTGGGGGAAGCGAGCTTTCGCGAAAAGTGACAGATTATGGATGGAAAACAACAACTGGTAAAAAAGAAGGCTACCCAGCCCTTCTTAGAAAACTTGCTGAAAGTGCGAATATAGAGAAATTTTGTATTATCAAGGTTAACAAAACCAATGAAACGTTAAAGAAAATGAATCTATCACCTAAGGGAAAAATTTGTATTGAACATCCTCGGGCTGTGATGAATCAAAATTACGGAATTAAACTAAATGAAAATGAAATAATTGAGTTTGACCACAAAGAATCAAAGGTAGCAGCCTTATTTCGGCATATTCGAAATGCGCTTGCGCATGGAAGGATATACTGCTTTGAAAATGGGAATATTTTATTAGAAGATAAAGATGGTAGGACAGCAACGGTGGAAATCCTCATTCAAAAACATGCTTTGTTAGATTGGATTTTTGTTGTTGATAAAGATCACAAATACTACTCTGAAGACATCTTAAAGGAGGAGAATAATGGCACGTTTGATAGTTGATAAATACAACGCATGGAAGCAAGAATGTGAAGAACGTTTCCAACAACTAAAAGCGAATGAAGAAAAACTCAATGAAATTTTCATAGAAATCTATGGTTTACAGGATGAATTGACGCCAGAGGTTGCGGATAAGGATATTACGGTGCATCGTATCTTTGACAGTGAGGAGGATGTGCCGGAAAGTATGAAGGGCAGCAGCTATGTGCGCACGAAACGCGATGAAATGGTATCACTGATTTCCTACGCTGTGGGCTGTATGTTTGGGCGTTACTCGCTGGATGTGGAAGGCCTCGCTTACGCTGGTGGAGCGTGGGATGCCAGCAAGTACACGACGTTTATTCCTGATGCGGACAACATTATTCCAATCTGTGATGACGAGTATTTTGACGATGACATCATCGGACGTTTTGTGAACTGGGTGGAAGTGGTGTATGGTAAAGAAACGTTGGAGGAAAACCTGAAGTTTATTGCTGATGCACTGGGCGGTAAGGGTACCTCGCGCGAGATTATCCGCAATTATTTTTTGAAAGAGTTTTACAAAGACCACTGTCAGACCTACAAGAAACGACCAATCTATTGGCTGTTTGACAGCGGCAAGAAGAATGGCTTCAAAGCGCTGATTTATATGCACCGCTACAAACCAGATCTCCTCGCACGTATGCGTACCGACTATGTCCACGAACAACAGGAACGCTACCGCACCCAGCTCGCCCATCTTGATGAAGCCATCCAGCAAGCCAGCGGCTCGGAACGTGTGAAGCTCACCAAGCAGCAGAAAAAACTGCAAGATCAATCTTTGGAAATTCAGCAATACGAAGAAAAAACCCATCATCTTGCCGACCAGAATATTTCGATCGACTTAGATGATGGTGTGAAACATAATTACGCACTGTTCGCCGATGTGTTGGCGAAGATTAAGTAGTCAATAGTTAGTGGATAGTGAGTAGAAATAAGAAATCCGCTCTCCGTTTTGAGCGGTAGAGCGGATTTGGTTTAGAGGTTATATTTCTTGATGCGTTTTTGTGCGTCGTTGTAGACGGCGCTGTCGGCGCGGGCGCCGATGACGATGATAAGCATTTCTTTGTCGGTGCGGATGATTTTGTAGACGATGCGTAGACCGGCATTTTTCAGCTTGATCTTGCAGCAACCGGCGAGGTCGGTGTCGCTCAGATTGCCCAAGGGTTTGCCATAGCCGCCTTCGTTGGCAGGGAGCGGATTTCTGAGAACTTTTTCAATGGCTCTCTGAACCAGTCGTCGTTGGCTGCCGTCTAGCTTTTTGAGATCGTCTTTGGCTTCGGGTAACAGGTCAACGTTCCAAGTCATTCGAATTCCACATCCTCAATTTCGTCCGGATCAAGCTCATCGAGACCGAGTTCGCGTTTGACGTCTTCCCATGGAATTGTTTTAGCTGGGTCGAAATTTTTCAGGCGTTCCATGGCGAGGAGTTGGAGCTGGGCATCTTCGAGGGCATCGAGCAGCTGTACATAATCTTGTGGGGATAGGAGAACACATTCTGGCATGTTGTTTTTCATCACAACTTTGGCACCGGTTTGTTTAACGTCATCAAAAATTTTGCCTGCCTGACCGCGGTTGAATTGGGAAATGGATACTGTGTTTTCAATGGCACTTCGTACAGTGGTCATTTTTATCACCTCAATTTTATTATAGTTGATAGGGATAAAGATGTCGAGAAATTTATTGGTGACTTTATTGTTAATGGTAGGGGGTTGACATGAGTAAGGAAAGTATTGGTGGAAAGGGGATGGCGACTTTACAGACCATTCAAGCGCGATTGGCTGCACGTTTCGCTGAACCTCTCCCAGATTTTTACGTACGGCGGATCATTTTCTGGCAAGATGAGGAGCGGGCGTTTGAGCAGATGTTGGAGGAGCTGGACATTCCGGATGTGAAGATGGTGAAGCTCACGGGCACGAACAATTTTGCAGTGAAGAAGCTGTTGTTGCATGACGATGTGGCGAGCAATTATCTGATCTACAATCCGTTTTCTTACAGCGATCAGGCAGAGAATTGGCTGAGGGATATTGAACTGTACAGCGAGACGTTTCGGGCGGATTTGGTGTCTTTGCAGATGCAGGAGCTGGGCGTGGCGGAATCGCCGGCGATGCGTAAAACAATGAAGTTGTATCGCAAGTTTTTTGCCAACAAGGAGCGCGTGGCGAAGCTGGTGCGGTTGGACCATCGGTACGAAACGCCGCTTGCGTTGCATACGGATATAATGGCGGTGTTGGCGGGGCTTCCTGGCGGTTCGGTGCAAGAGGTGCTGATTGCGGTGCTTGCGGGTAGTCTGGACGAGAAAGAAAATGTGGCGCTTGTGAACATCAACAAGTTTGGCAGCATTGAGGCATTTTGGCAGTTGGTGCAGCGTTGTACGGGGTTTGTGCATGATGAGGAAAAAACGCTGGCGGATTTAGCGGTGCATGTGTTGGTCTCGGCACTGGCGCAGACGATGGATGTGAGTGCGTTGCGTGGCTTGGAAGGGCATTTTTCTGAAGCGCATACGGCGTTTTGTTATAGTGTGGTTTCAGAATGGCGCAGCCAGGTGGAGCATGAAGCGTTGCACCTGCTGTGCCGTGATGTGGAAGCGCAGTTGGGACTTGGCGCACGGTTTGAAACGTTGACGCTCGAGACGCTTGAAACGTCAGATGTTTTTCCGGCGATTGATGAAGCCATTTTGTCGCGTTTCTTTGCGGAAGTGGCGGAAGGTGTCATCAAACCGGAAGCAATGCAAAAAGTGCTTGATGTGCGGCGTACCTGTGGTTGGTATGGCTATTTTACGGCTTATTACGATTGTCTGCGGGCGCTGTGTGAGATGCAGCTGTTTTATCAGGGCCATGCGGCTGGGTTTCATATGGTGGAGCCGAAAAAGGTATGGGATTTTTACACAGTAACGGCGTGCAAAATGGATAGCCATTACAGACATTTTTTAACAGCCTTTGCCAGTGCATTGACCGAAGGTGCTGTGATGCTCGAAGATCAACTGAAACAGGTGGCTGATTATGTAGAACGGTTGTATCAAAATTGGTTTCTGAATGAGATGAGCGCTTGCTGGATGAAGGCAGCAGGAGGCGAACTAACAGCGCTGGGCTATGTGTCTGAGGTGGTGCGCCAGCAGGATTTCTATGCGCGCTTTGTGCATCCAGTGACAAAGAAAAACACACGTGCTTTTGTGATTGTTTCCGATGCGTTGCGTTATGAGGTGGCAGCAGAGCTTGGCGAGCGTTTATTGCGCGCAACGCATGGGTCGGTAGCCATGGAAAGTATGCAGGCCGTATTTCCGTCGATTACAAAGTTTGGCATGGCGACGCTTTTGCCTGGGCGCAAGCTGGCAATGAATGCTGATGGTGATGTGCAGCGCGATGGTTTGGCCACGCGTTCCACACGGGAGCGTGAGCAGGTGCTGCAAAGGGCGAATGTGAAGAGTGTGGCGGTAACGTATCAGGATCTCTTGGCGATGAAGCGCAATGATCGTCATGCGCTGGTTGGTGGTAAAGAGGTGGTGTATATCTACCATAATACCATTGATGCCATGGGCGATAAGCTGGCGACGGAACAGAAGGTGTTTGCCGCTTGTGAAGATGCGCTTAATGAATTGATGAATATGGTTCGCATCATCACCAGTGACATGCAAGGGACGGCAATTTACATCACGGCGGATCATGGTTTTCTTTACACGCGCAGTCCTTTGGCTGAGTATGCGAAAATGAGTCAGAATGCAATTGCGGGCGAGGTGGTTGAGATTGGGCGCCGTTATGCGTTGACCACGCTTAGCGCACAGGCACCGCAGTTGCTCCCGGTGCGTGTGGATGCTTTGGTTGATGGGCATGCGGTGCAAGGTTACACACCGCGCGATACGACGCGTATCAAAATCAGCGGTGGCGGTGCTGGGTATGTGCATGGCGGTACGAGCTTGCAGGAGATGGTGGTGCCGGTGGTGGTGTTCCGCAATCTGCGCGCATCAAGCAAAGGCTATGTAGAATCGACAGATGCGGAATTGATTTTGCTAAGTGAAAAACGTAGGATTACAAACCTGATCTTTGCGTTGGATTTTCTGCAAAAGCAACCGGTTGACGAAAAAACGTTGGCTTGTGAATATACGGTGTATATGGTGGATGAAGAAGACGCTGTGGTGAGTGACCGCAAACTTGTTATAGCAGATCGTACAAGTGCGAATGCTTCGGAACGTGTGTTCCATGTGCGTTTTAATCTTAAAGGCGGTGCCTATGACAAAAATCGGGCATATCGGTTGGTGATTGCTGGGGGCAAGGGAATGCCGGCAGAGATTCCGTTCACGATTGATATTGCGTTTGCAGATGATTTTGGGTTTGATTGGTGAAGGAGTGAGGTTGGATGAGCGACGATATGGCATGGTTATATGAAGATATTCCGGGCGAGCGCGCGGATTCTTCTGATGATCTGCCAATGGAAGATTTGACAACGAAGTTGCGGCGATTGTTTGACGGGTGCATTGTACGCAAAGACTTAACAAAGAAAATGAAGGTGGGCGCCAATGTGCCGACCTATGTACTGGAATTTTTGTTGGGGCAATATTGCAGTTCGGATGATCCGGATATTGTGGCACGCGGGCTTGAGAATGTGAAAAACATTCTCGAGAAAAATCTGGTGCAGCCAAATGAAACGGAGCTCATTCAGGCGATGTTAAAGACCCATGGTAGTGGTACGATCATTGACAAGGTATCGGTGTATCTGGATACGAAGGCCGATCGCTATCATGCAACGTTTTCAAATTTCAATATCACCTATGCGAACATTGATGACCATTATCCATTGGAATATGAGCGGCTGCTTTGTGGTGGAATTTGGTGTATTGTTCGTTTGGAGTATGATTATATTGAGCAGAGAAAGTCGGGCGAATCGCCGTTTAATGTGCTTAAGTTACAATCGATCCAGATGCCGCGCTTTGATATGGACGCCTTGAAGGCTGCGCGCAAAGAGTTTACTAAAGAAGAATGGATCGAGGTGCTGCTGCGTTCGACTGGAATGGAGCCAGAACGCTTTACAGAGCGCGAACGCTGGCTCTTGTTAGCGCGTTTGCTGCCGTTGGTGGAAAGCAATCTGAATATGGTTGAGTTTGGCCCACGCAGCACAGGAAAATCCCATGTGTACAAGGAAATTTCTCCCAACAGCATCCTTGTGTCTGGTGGGCAAGCCACGGTGGCAAATTTATTTTTGGATTTACGCACCCACAGGGTAGGTTTGGTTGGTATGTGGGACTGTGTGGCGTTTGATGAAGTGGGTGGTATGCAGGTCAATAACACGGATAATATTCAGATTATGAAGGATTATATGGCTTCGGGTTCATTCTCGCGTGGACGCATGGAGGTTGCCACTTCTGCATCTATGGTGTTTAATGGGAACATCAATCAGAGTGTGGAGGAACTTTTGCGGGTGTCTACGCTTTTTGAACCATTTCCGATGGAAATGGGGACGGATACAGCATTTCTTGATCGCATACATGGCTACATCCCAGGGTGGGAGATTCCAAAATTGTATCCGGAGCATTTCACAGATGATTATGGGTTCATTACGGATTATTTAGCGGGATTTTTGCATGAGATGCGCAAGGAACAGCGAGGTGAGGAGATTGAACGGTATTTTCGACTTGGCAGCGATATTAACCAGCGCGACAATATTGCCATTCGCAAGATGGTCAGCGGTTTCCTGAAACTGGTCTATCCGGACGGGGTGTGCACCAAGGATGAAATGGAAGAAATTCTCGTGTTGTCGCTGGAATTGCGCCGTCGTGTGAAAGAACAGATGAAAAAGCTGAGTTTTGTCGAATTTAACCGCGTGGATTTTTCGTACATTGATCCGACCATTGATTTGGAGCGTTATGTGGGCGTGCCAGAACAGCGCGGAAGTACATTGATTCCCGAAGGTCGTTGTAATCCTGGCGTTGTGTATAGTGTGGCGCCAAGCCATGTGCCTGAGCAAGTGCTTGGTGTGTATCGATTGGAATCGCGTATGATTGATGGGAGCGGAAAGTTTGAACGCACTGGCTTAAAAGGGTGGTCTAAATGTAAAGAATCAACCAGTACCGCTTTCAATTATTTGAAAGCCAATGTGAAAAACATTAGCAATGCCATCAGCACAAAGAACAAAGACTACATTATTGACTATGTCGATTTGCGCAAGGTTGGCATGACCTTGCATCTGGCGTTGCCAACACTGATCGCTCTTTGTAGCATTGCGCTCAGTCGACCGGTGCAAGAAGGAATGGTGGTGTTGGGCGACACCACCATTGGTGGCACACTGGTCAAGGTGGAAAATTTGGTTGATGTGCTGCAAGTTTGTCTGGATAGTGGTGCCAAACGGGTTCTTTTGCCAATCAGTTCAGCAAGCGATCTTGCTGCTGTGCCGCCGGAGTTGATGAGTCATTTCAATATTGTTTTCTATAATAGTGCCGAAGAAGCTGTGTTTAAGGCGTTGGGTGTGGCGTAGTTTGTTGACATTGTAAGGGAGGTGATAGAAATGATGGATTTTGATCCGCTCATGGGTGCTGAGATGGCGCGTGCTGAAGAGCTTGGGCTATTTGATTCGCGCGAACCTTTGCTTGATCGGGTGGTGCAGGTGTTGGCGGCCAGCCATTCTTTTGGCGAACCGATTTCAGACGAGGATTTTGAGGAGGCTTGTCTGGAATGTGGTGTTGCTCCGGAAATGTTTACCGACGATGAGATTGAGTGGATGATAGAATGTGTAGAAGAATTATAGTGTTCAGCTCATAACAAGACATGTGCTGATAAAATATAAACGACCTCTGCGACAAAGCATGGTGCTTTGTTGCAGAGGTCGTTTGTGTTATCGCTGTTTTACAGGACGGTTTTAGTGAATGTCGTTATGATATTCCTGCAAAGATTTTACACCGGTGTGTTGGCCAAATTTGTAGGCTTTAATGCCTTCGGTGCTGGCTTTTGCAGCGGCCATGGTGGTGATGTAGGAGACGCGGTGTTTGATGGCTGCCTTACGAATGTAGCTGTCATCGTGCGCGCTTTCCTTGCCAGATGGTGTGTTGATGACGAGTTGGATTTTGCCGTTTGCGATTTCATCGGCAATGTTTGGTCGGCCTTCGTAGAGTTTATAGATGGATTCCGCTGGAATGCCGGCTTCGCTGATTGTTTTGTAGCTGCCGTCGGTAGCTAGAATCTTGAACCCGAGGTCGTGGAAAGCCTGAGCCACTTCGATGAGCTCGCCTTTGTCACGATCGCAGACGGAAAGGAGCACGGTGCCTTCGAGTGGGAGCACCATCTGCTGCGTGGCTTCGGCAGCTTTGAAATAGGCTTCGCCAAAGCTGGTGGAGAGGCCGAGCACTTCACCGGTGGAGCGCATTTCAGGCCCGAGCACAGGGTCTACTTCAGGGAAGTTGCCGAATGGGAAGACAGCTTCTTTGACGCCATAATGAGGGATGGTGCGGTCTTTGAGTGCTGGAACTGGAGATGGATTACCAGTGAGTGGTGCGGTCATGATTTCTGTGGCAATTTTTACCATGTTGATGTTGCAGACTTTGGAAACGAGTGGCACGGTACGAGAAGCGCGTGGGTTGGCTTCGAGCACATAGACAGTGTCGTTTTCAATGGCGTACTGCATATTCATGAGACCGCGAACGTTCATTTCCACAGCGATTTTTTTGGTGTAGTCTTTGATGGTAGCAATTTGTTTGTCGCTCAGATTCTTTGAAGGCAGAATGCAAGCGGAATCGCCGGAGTGTACCCCAGCCAGCTCAATGTGCTCCATAACAGCTGGCACAAAGCAATGTTCACCATCGCTGATGGCATCGGCTTCACATTCGGTGGCATGATTGAGGAAACGGTCGATGAGAATTGGTCGATCTGGTGTCACGCCGACGGCAGCAGCCATGTAAACGCGCATCTGGTCGTCGTCGTGCACCACTTCCATGCCACGACCACCCAGCACGTAGCTTGGGCGCACCATGACAGGGTAGCCGATGCGCTTGGCTGTTTCAAGCGCTTCTTCCACATCAACGGCCATGCCACTTTCTGGCATTGGGATACCGAGACGATCCATCATCGCACGGAAATGATCGCGGTCTTCGGCGAGGTCGATGGTTTCCGGTGTGGTGCCGAGGATGTTGACGCCGTTTTTCTTGAGGTCGGCTGCGAGGTTCAGTGGGGTTTGGCCGCCAAACTGAGCGATGACGCCAACCGGTTGTTCTTTTTCGTAGATGGCAAGCACGTCTTCAAGCGTGAGTGGTTCAAAATACAGCTTGTCAGAGGTGTCGTAGTCGGTGGAAACGGTTTCAGGGTTGCAGTTGACAATGATGGATTCAAAGCCAAGTTTTTTCAGGGAAAGGGCAGCGTGTACGCAGCAATAGTCAAATTCAATCCCCTGACCGATGCGGTTAGGGCCGCCGCCAAGAATCATGATTTTTGGTTTATCGGTGTTGACAGGGCTTTCGTCTTTATCAAGGTGATAGGTGGAGTAGTAGTAAGCAGCATCTTGCGTACCGCTGACATGAACGCCTTCCCAGGCTTCACGGATGCCGTAATTGTAACGGGCTGCACGGATATCGGCTTCCGGTACAGCGAGAATCTGGCTTAGATAACGATCGCTGAAACCATCGAGTTTGGCTTGACGCAGTGTGGTTTCATCTGGTACAGCGCCTTTTTTCGCAAGCAGTGCTTCTTCTTCCTGAACGAGTTCCAGCATTTGTTCAAGGAACCAACGTTTGATTTTGGTCAGTGCGTTGATTTCGTCAATGGTAGCACCTTTACGTAATGCTTCGTAAATAATGAACTGGCGTTCGCTGGATGGGAAGCGAAGTTTTGCTAAAAGCTCTTCTTTGCTGAGATCGTGGAAGTTTTTCGCATAGCCAAGACCATAGCGGCCGGTTTCGAGGCTGCGGATAGCTTTTTGGAAGGCTTCTTTGTAAGTCTTACCAATGCTCATCACTTCGCCGACAGCTTTCATTTGGGTGCCGAGCTTGTCTTCTGCACCTTTGAATTTTTCAAAAGCCCAGCGTGCAAATTTGATAACCACATAGTCACCGCCAGGCACATATTTATCAAGGGTGCCATATTTGCCGCATGGAATTTCTTTTAAGGTTAAGCCGCAGGCGAGCATGGCAGAAACAAGCGCGATTGGGAACCCGGTGGCTTTAGAAGCCAGTGCGGAAGAACGGGACGTGCGAGGGTTGATTTCGATGACAACGATACGACCGCTCTTTGGATCATGAGCAAACTGGCAGTTGCAACCGCCAATGACCTGAATGTCTTCAACAATCTTATAAGCATATTCCTGTAAACGATCCTGTACGTCCTGACTGATGGTCAGCATTGGTGCAGAGCAGAAGGAATCGCCGGTGTGCACGCCCATTGGGTCGATGTTTTCAATGAAGCATACGGTGATGATGTTGTTTTCAGCATCACGCACCACTTCAAGTTCCAGCTCTTCCCAGCCAGTGATACATTCTTCAACAAGCACCTGACCAACGAGACTGGCTTGCAAACCGCGTTCACAGACTACTTTGAGCTCGTCAACGTTGTACACGATGCCGCCGCCGGCGCCGCCCATGGTGTAGGCAGGACGAAGCACAACTGGATAATTCAGTTCGTCAGCAATCTTAACAGCTTCTTCAACGCTGTATGCCACCTGGCTGCGTGCCATTTCGATGCCTAATTTTTCCATTTCGTGCTTGAATTCGATGCGGTCTTCACCACGTTCAATCGCATCTACTTGAACACCGATAACTTTGACGCCATACTTTTCTAATACGCCGGCTTCGGAAAGCTCGGAGCAGAGGTTAAGCCCGCTCTGGCCGCCGAGGTTTGGCAGCAGAGCGTCTGGACGTTCTTTTTCGATAATTTGCGTAAGACGATGGACGTTTAGTGGTTCGATGTAGGTAATGTCGGCAACATCAGGGTCTGTCATGATGGTTGCTGGGTTTGAGTTCACAAGAACAATCTCATAGCCTAATTGGCGCAGCGCCTTGCAAGCCTGCGTGCCAGAGTAGTCAAACTCGCAAGCCTGGCCGATGATAATCGGACCAGAACCAATAATCATGATCTTGTGGATGTTTTCTAATTTTGGCATAAAAAAACTCCCTTGCTTTGTGGATTGAAAAATATCTATAATCTCGTTAATCTCGTTCATATTTTATCGCATTCTAGCGGCCTCCATCAAGAGCTATTGTGTAGAAAGCGACGGTTTTTTGTGAAGTTGGTCGGTAGGCTCAACGGTGAGGAACTGTCGCTTTTGACGAATGGCAGAAATCAAGCGCGAGAATTGCTGAGAGTGTTTCGTTTGGCTTTGACGCACTGTCGCTTGCGTGCTATACTGAAGTTGAAAAAGTTTATGCGATTGTTCATGCGAAAGAGCATGATGAAAACTGTGTGAAGGAGGAAGAACGATGTTACTTAAAGAGATTATGACAAAAGATGTATTAACCTTATCGCCTAATGATTCGTTGGAAAAAGCAGCCGAATTGTTTGTGAATCATGGTGTGAGTGGTGCGCCGGTGATTGATGCGTTTAACAACGTGATTGGTATATTAACGGAAGGGGATTTGGTACGCCAGCAGAAACCGTTAACGAAGCCACTGTTTTTGATGCTTTTTGATGGCGCTATTCCTGTTAACCTTAAAACCATTAAAAATGAAGTGGAAGAAATGGGTGCAACCACAGTTGCTCAGCTGATGACACAAGATGTTATTTCTTTGCATGAATACGATGAAGTGAGCGAAGCTGCTGACTATATGATTGAAAAGAACATCAATCGTGTGCCAGTTATCAATGATGAAGGTCAGCTTTTAGGCATTGTGACACGTCACGATATTGTACGTGCAACCTATCTGGAGCATCATAACGACAACAATGGCTGAGCATTATGATTTGCAGAAGGCTTTAAAACTGGCGGTTATGCTTGGGGCAGCGCTGATGGAAAACGGCGCTGAGATTTATCGTGTAGAGGAATCCATCGTTTTTGTGCTCAGAGCTTATGGCGCGAAACGAATTGATGTGTACGCGTTGCCAAATATTATTATTGTGACGATTGAAACCGATGACGAAATCTCTTATACCAAAACACGGCGCATTATCCATCGTACCGTTGATTTTGAACGCTTAATTCGTCTTAATGATTTAGCGCGACGTCTTAGCGCTAATCCAGTTCCGCCAGATGATGCCATTGATGAGTTGTCTTGTTATTGTCGAGGTTGTGGTCATTCACCAATTGTTGCATGGACCAGTTATGCACTAGCGGCAGCTTCTTTTTCGGTGATGGGCGGTGGTTCAATTGCCGATGCGGGAGTAGCCATTTTTTGCGTGTTTATGGCGCGTTTGGTAACGGTTCCGCTGGAGCAGCGGCATGCCAATGACTTTTTTTCTACTATGATTGCCACTTACATACAGATTGCCGTTGCTTTTTTATTTTCGACATTTTTTCCGCAGCTACATATGAACGCTATCGTTGTCGGCACTTTGATGATGCTCTTCCCAGGGCGTGGTTTCATGACAGCGGTGCGTGATGTGATTGCTAAAGACCTTAGTGCTGGTTTGATTGAAACTGTCGAAGCTATTGTGATTGCAGTAGCAATCGCGATTGGTTCAGCGTTGGCTTACGCAACGTTTCCTTTCCTTATGAAGGTGTTGCCAATATGATCCATGAATTGTCTATCTATATTGCCGCATTTACATCGTCGTTTTTCTTTGCGATACTTTATGAAAGCAGGGTGCGCTTGGCAATTTGCTCTGCAACTTGCGGCCTTTTAGGTAAAATTGTGTTTGATCTTTTAACTGGTACAAGCATCGTTTTTCAGTTTTTTGTGCCGACGGTCATTATGTGTATTTATGCAGAAATTTTTGCGCGACTCACCAAGGTCCCCGTCATGGTCATTACAACAATTGCCATTCTTCCAATTGTGCCTGGGATCAAGTTTTACAATACGATTGACAGCTTGCTCAATAGCCAAATTGCTGAATTTTATTCGTATGGTGTGGACACCTTGCTGTCAATGGGCGCCATGGCAATAGGTTTGGTTTTGGTGTCATCGTTGATGCGTATGGTTAAATTGATTAAGCGCAAAGTGCCAAAACGTCGTCGTTTCATGCCGCGTATGCGTTGAGTTTGGAGTGAAGAAGGTGGCTTTTTGTGAATCTGTCTGATTTAATTGCCCTATCAGCGCCTGTGGAAGTGCATAGCGAGCGATGTATCCATCAGTTTTCGCCGAAAGCCAGCTGTGCACGTTGTATGCAGGTGTGTCCCAGCGGTAGCATTCAGTTGCGTAATGGTCAGATTGAAGTGGAAACTTGCGATGGTTGTGGGCGTTGTATTCAAGCGTGCCCGCATGATGTGTTTACTATGGATTTCCCTGAGATATTGGCTGTGCCACCAGAAGGGCCACTGGTGATTGCCTGCCGCAAACATGATTTTTCGGATATGCCGGTTTTTTCAACAGGGTGTTTACAGCAATTTACCTGGTTGCAGTTGGCGATGCTTGTGCACCGGTTTGGCGAAGTGGTTCTTTTTGCTGATGAAGAGACCTGTTCTGCCTGTACCTATGATTGGTTTCCTAAAGGACAAACCGTGTTGATGCAGCGGTATGGCCTGACTGCTTATGAAGAAAAACTGCACATCATTCGCGAGAAAGAGGCGATGAATGATTATTTGCAGACGCATTTTGGTGACATCAATACGCGTCGAGAATATATGAAAAAGCAGTTGGAAACGGTTAAATATGCTGCCAAACAATACACAAAGCGCTCGATGAACGGTTATCTTGATGCGTTCAGAGAAACGGTACAATCAAAACAGGCATTGTGTTTTGAAAAAACACAATCGCAAACGCTTGTGCTGCATGAATTGTATGAAGCCATGTCAAAGCGAGAGGACGAAGCAGTGATTCCTTTGCAGGCGCTGGCAGCGACACGTTGCCGTTTTTGTCGTACCTGTGAAAAACTTTGTCCGTGGCAGGCGGTGGCGATTGTTGAAGAAGAGGGAAAGGCTGTTCTGGCGCATCATGATGTGCTCTGTGCGCGTTGTGGAGTATGCGTGGACCTTTGTCCGGAGCATGGCTTGCATTGGGAGCATGGCCTTACCGTTGCCGATATTGCTACGCCACATTGGCGTGCATTGGCGGAAGGGACGGCTGTTGTTTGTGAGTATTGTGGAGAATGGTTTTATCCCACAGAAAAAGGACAAACCACTTGTGTGATTTGTCGTAATAAATATTAAAGGGAGCCTGTCGTGCCAATGTGACGTTGGTACGACAGGCTCCCTTTTGAATGATTTTATTTATTGTTCGTCGAGACCGAATAATAAGGCTAAACGACGTTTGGCAGAAGCGTGTGTGAGCGTTTCCATCGCTGCTTTTGCTTCTTCAACGGTGGTTTGTGGTTCGTCAAGTGTGGCCAAGGTGTTGATGTCAAGCAGTAATCTATGTAGGTTATTTTCAATAGCAGTACCATGTTTTTGCATGGCAATCAGCGAACCCACAGCGCTGGCTTCAAAAACTGGTAAGTTGGCGTCATCAAGTAAATCTTTAATGTAGTTAGAGATGACAATCGGTTTGAAAGCGTCACCTTCATTATCATGAGGATTGACCTGGTCGTCGTTGAGGTCATAAAGGGCTGTAGCAGCTGCAACAATGCGCGTGTCATCGTCGCTGAGTTGTTCCTCAACAGCCAGTGCTTGCGCCAGTGCAAAACGTTTCATAATACGATCTGCTTGAGCGCGATTGTCAGCAGCTTTGTCGAGAGCGGTAGCAAGTAATACATTAAGTTTGGCATTAGTCATGTTGTTTTTCCTCCACTGATTGAATGCGTTCGGTCATTGTTTGATATTTATCGCGGCGATCGTCAATTTTAGCGATCGTGTAGACGCGTTGAATGCCATCATCGAAGAGCGCTTCCTGCATATTTTGTAAACAGCGGTAAAGTGCGCTGAGTTCGCCTTCTAAGGTAGTGCCCATCGGATTTAACTGATAGGTGACAGCAGGATCTGCCTTGGCAATATCCAGCACGCGTGCAATGTAAGGGCTGCAACTGGTGGTGCCGGTGCCCATAGGGATGATGGTGATTTCCATGAGTGCCATAAAAAACCTCCTTTGCTTCGTTAGAAATTCCAACAATGACAAGTAGTCGTTGTATTTTGTAAAAAGAAAGTGATACTTGTACTTTTGCAGTAGCATCTCAGTCAATTTTTGTTATAATAAGAATGATTCTGTGGCTTATAGTATAACACAAAGTCTTTCAACATTATAGGAGGGATTCTTATGGAAAAACGTGTATGTGTGTTATTGGCACCTGGCTATGAGGAGATCGAGGCGTTGACGCCTGTTGATTATTTGCGTCGTGCTGGCGCTCTTGTGGATGTGATTAGCACCATTGAAGATATCGCTGTGCCTGGCGCTCATCAGGTATTAGTGCAAGCAGATTCTTTTTTAGAAGATATTAAACCAGAAGATTATGATATGGTTGTTATACCAGGGGGACTTCCGGGTGTACCAAATCTCCTTGCAAATGCCAAAGTGCTTGCTTTTGTTAAGGAAATGGCCGATCAGGATAAATGGGTAACATCGCTTTGCGCTGGTCCTTCTGTACTTGATCATGCTGGTGTGCTTGTAAATAAGTGTACGACTTGTTATCCTGGTTGGGAAGGTGAGCTGAAAAATATTGGTAGTTTCAGCGAAGATACGGTTGTTATTGATGGCAAGGTGATCACTTCCCGTGGTCCAGGCGCATCTGGCTATTTTGCCTTGGCTTTGGTAGAAGCGTTATTTGGTGCTGAAAAAGCTGAAGAAGTGAAAAAAGCTGTAATTATGGATGTTGTTGAAAAAAATCTGGGACTTTAAGTGATTTTTGAACTCAACAGGATGATGGCATGAAGAAATTAGGAATCGTATTATTGTTAGCTCTTGCGGCAGTGGGGGTGTTTTCTGGTTGTGAAAGCCAGGAAGCGAAAGATCGGCTTGACGAAGTGGAAACGGTATTAGAAACCATGGATCCTGCGCAGGTATATGATATTTGTGACGATGCAACGAAACAGAATATATCCCAGGATGTTGTTGCAGAGCGTATGAGTGCCGTCTACGATGCATTAGCTGTAGAAAGTGTCGATTATGCAGATCTCAAGCGCAACAAGGATGCTTCGGCAGATGGGCAGACGGTTTATGATGCAACTGTGACTTTTAATGGCGCCGGCTGGACGGCAGACTTACCAGTACAACTTGCTTTTACGGGAAGCGATGCAGATATGAAGTTGGCCTGGACGCCAGAAGCGGTTCTTTCCGGGCTGACCGCTGATAACACGTTGAATATCAAAGTGACCCAAGGCAAACGAGGTACGCTCTACGCCCGTGATGGCGAGGTGTTGGCAAAAGATGATGAAAATGGTGTGCGTCAGTATCCACAGGCCGCCATTGCTTCTTCTTGCGTAGGCTATGTACGCGCGGCTACTGCGGCTGAAATTGAATCTGGTTCTGTTGGCGATGTTTCGGTTGGTACGGAAGTTGGGCGTAGCGGTTTTGAGCAGGCTTATCAAGATAGGCTTGTTGCAACGGCAGGTTTGACGGTGACGTTTAGCGATAAGCCGGATAACGTGTTGATTTACACCGAACCAGCAGATGGGGAAGATGTGACGACGACCATCGATTTAGAAGCACAACGTCTTGCTGCTGAAACCATTAGTGGAGAAACTGCAGCTGCGGTGCTTGTGGAACCAAGCACTGGACAAGTATTGGTGATGGCAGATGGTTTTTCTTACGACCCAACTATGTGGTTGGATGAGAATATGAGTGCTGAAGATTATGCGGCCGCAGCAGAAGCAGGCGTTACGCCAGGTAACGGGATTTTTGCACAAAAAAATACGCCTGGCTCCACACAAAAACTTTTGACAACGCTCATTGGTCTCAACAGCGGCAGTATGTCCTTAGAAACCGGCTATGAAATCTATGGCGAAGACTGGGCGCCACCAGGCGGTTGGGGAAGCTATAAGGTGCATCGTGTGGTACCGTATAATGGTTGGGTCAACTTGCATGATGCACTTGTGTATTCTGATAACATCTTTTTTGCCCGCTGTGCGTTAGACATGGGATATGATACATTTAATAATGGTATGAAATCTCTTGGCTACGGCGAAAAAGTACCTGGTGCTTATCAGGTGGACACCAGCCAAATTACCGCCGATGGCGTTATTGCTGATGGGCATGAAACTGGTCTTGCGGATTCTGCTTATGGGCAGTATCAGGTGATGACGACACCACTGCAACAAGCTCTGACCTACGCTTGTCTGGAAAATGGTGGCAAAATCATGAAGCCATTATACGCTTTGGATGAAGAACCAGAGGTATGGATTGACACTGGCACCAGTCAGGAACATATTGATTTCATCAAAAATGCACTGCGTGATGCAGTTACCATTCAGCATCCATTGGCAGATGCCAGTGACGTTGGGGCAACTGTGTATGCAAAGACGGGAACCGCCGAAATTGGTGTTGATGGTTCCACCAACCTTGGCTGGATTTGTGGTGGCGATTTGAAAAATCCACATTGGACAGCTTGTATCCAGGTGAACTATGTTGAAAATCGTGGCGGCTCAGATGTCAATGCAGCTTATCTTGGTCAGTATGTGAGTAGCCTTTATACAGCGAAAGGCGGCGCATATAGTCCAAGTGGCTTGGCGACAACAGACGAAGGTGAAAACGCTAGCGCAGAATAATTGCAAAATAGATAAAACGACACACTGCACATGACATGTGGTGTGTCGTTTTTTTATAGGAGAAACAATGAATGGCTGCGTTTGGTCAAATGCACAGGTTGACAGGTGGTTCTTGCCTAAAGAGCTTGCATGAAAGCCGGTGCTTCCAGTATAATTAAGAATGGTTTTACGGTCATTAAACGCGGAAAGGCGGTGACAGCAATAATGACCAAGGATGAACAACAACAGTACCAAGCTATGATGGACGACATTCGTTACCATGAATATCTTTACTATGTGCTTGATGCGCCAGAGCTTAGTGATGCGGCATATGATGAGCGTTATCGGGCGCTTCAGGCTTTTGAACGCCTACATCCAGATGACATTGCCGCAGATTCCCCAACACAGCGCGTTGGTGGTGCTGTGAAAGAAGGGTTCCGTTCATATCAACATCCGCTGCCTTTACAAAGTTTGGCCAATGCGTTTTCACTCGATGAATTACAGGCGTTTGACCAAAGTTTGCGTAAAGAAGTGCCGGCAAGTCGGATTCAGTATTCGGTGGAATTTAAGATTGATGGGCTTTCTATTGCGCTCTATTATCAAAAAGGGCAGCTTGTAACGGCGGCAACGCGGGGCGATGGTAGTGAAGGCGAAGATGTGACAAGCAATGTGCGTACGATTCGCAGTGTGCCGCTTGCTATTCCATATACAGATGGTGATGTTGCCATTCGCGGCGAAATTTATATGCCGAAGAAAGCGTTTTTGCAGCTCAATGAAACACGTGATGCCTTGGGTGAGCCGCTTTTTGCAAATCCACGCAATGCTGCGGCGGGTTCATTGCGTCAACTGGATCTAGCTGTGACGGCTAAACGCAGATTAAGCGGTATTTTTTATACGGTGATGAACGACCAGGCGTGTGGATTGACATCTCAGGAAGAGGCGATTGCTTTCATTCGGGAACAGCATTTGCCACCTATACAAAATAAACTTTGTGCAACGATTGATGAAGCATACGACTATTGTATGTATTGGAAAGAAAAACGCCAGGAACTGCCTTATGAGATTGACGGCATGGTTATTAAACTCAACGACCTTGCCTTACAAAAGCAGCTTGGTATGCGTGCAAAAACCCCACGTTGGGCTATTGCTTATAAATTTCCGCCCGAACAAAAGACTACGCGTTTGAATGCCATCACTTTGCAAATTGGCCGCACCGGTGTAGCAACGCCTGTTGGTGAGCTTGATCCAGTGTTTGTGGCGGGGTCAACGATTCGCCGCGCTACCTTGCACAATCGTGCTTTCATTGAAGAAAAAGACATTCGCGTTGGTGACACGGTTGTGATACAAAAGGCGGGCGATGTTATTCCGGAGATTGACCATGTTGTGAAAGAAAAGCGTTCGGCAGGTGCTGTGTCTTACGTTTTTCCAATGATATGTCCGGAATGTGGCAGTGAGCTTGTACAGGTGGAAGGCGAGGCTGCTATTCGTTGCATGAATGCCTTGGCTTGTCCAGCACAGGTGCGGGCACGTATCACGCATTTTGCCAGCAAAGATGCGATGGATATTGTTGGCCTTGGGCCGGAGATTGTCAATCAGTTGTATGAAAACGGGCTGGTAAAAGAACTGCCGGATCTATATCGTTTGTCGATGGAATCGCTTCTTACGCTGGAACGTTTTGCAGAAGCAAAAGCGACCAATTTGCTGAATGCCATCACAGCATCGAAGGATAATGACCTTTATCGTGTTATTTATGGTTTGGGGATTCCTTTGGTAGGCCTTGAAACAAGCAAAATCCTCGAACGTCATTTTACCAGCATGGAAGCTCTTATGGCGGCAGATGCTGAAACGCTGCAAGGCATTGATCAGATTGGGGCGTTAATTGCTCAAGAAGTGGTAGGCTTTTTTGCCAATGTACACAATAGAGAACAACTTCAACTGCTTGAAGAACTTGGGGTTTGTATGGTGCGCCAGACAACAGCTGAGACGGTGGCACAAACTGTGGCAGGACATACTTTTGTGCTCACAGGAACACTGCCAACATATTCCAGAGATGAAGCCAAAGCCATGATTGAAGCGCATGGCGGTAAGGTGACTGGCAGTGTCAGCAAGAAAACATCATATGTCGTTGCTGGCGAAAAACCAGGATCAAAGTATGATAAAGCGCTTAGCTTAAATATACCAGTGCTTGATGAAGCTGCATTATGTGAATTATTGGAAGGAGAATAATATGCTTACGAAGGAAGCTGTTGAACGTGTCGCGCATTTGAGCCGACTCGAATTTACGGAAGAAGAACTCGAAAAACAGTACGAACAACTGGGTTCTATCATAGAAATGATGGATAGTTTGAATGAAATTGATACCAGCAATGTGACGCCGTTGAACCATGTTATGGATATTCATAACGTTTTTCGTGAAGACGTTGTTCATGAAAGCATGGGTGCGGAAAAAGTGCTTGCTAACGCACCAGAAGAACATGAAAATATGTTCCAAGTACCGAAGATTGTGTGAAAAAGGAGGGGATTCATTTGTCAGAACATCGTATGACCATTCATGAATTGCACGAACGTTTGGTTCGTAAGGAAACCACATCACGCGCATTGACCGAAGCATATCTTGCAGCGATTGATGCCGACATCAATGCCTATATCACCGTTAATGCAGAGGCTGCTTTGGCGCAGGCAGATGCCGTTGATGAAAAGATTGCACGTGGTGAAACCATTGGTATGCTTGAGGGGATTCCAATGGCTATTAAAGATAATATCTGCACAGAAGGTTTACGCACCACTTGCGCCAGCCATATGCTCGAAAACTTTGTGCCTCAGTATGATGCAGCTGTTGTAGAAAAATTAACTGCCGCTGGTGCCGTGGTAATTGGCAAAACCAATATGGATGAATTTGCGATGGGTTCAACCACGGAAACTTCTTATTTTGGGGCAACAAAGAATCCGGTGAATCATGATTGTGTGCCTGGTGGTTCCAGTGGTGGTTCCGCAGCTGCTGTTGCTGCCGGCGAAGCAGTTTATGCGCTTGGCAGTGATACCGGTGGTTCGATTCGTCAGCCGGCTGCTTTCTGTGGCATTGTTGGCTTGAAGCCAACTTATGGTGCTGTTTCCCGCTATGGACTCATTGCCTTTGCTTCTTCGCTTGATCAGATTGGGCCGCTTGTGAATGATGTACGCGATGCTGGTTTGGTAATGAATGTCATCGCTGGCTATGACCATCGTGATTCTACCTCAGCGAATGTGGCGCATGAAGATTACACGCGTTTGATTGGTAAGGACATCAAAGGTGTCAAAGTTGGTATTCCAGCCGAATACCTCGGTGATGGAGTAGCACCAGCCATTAAAGAACAAATCGCCAAGGTTCGTGCGATGCTTGAAGAAAAGGGTGCCGTTTGCGAAGCGTGCAGTCTGCCAACAACTAACTATGCTATTCCAGCGTATTACCTTATCGCTCCAGCTGAAGCCAGCTCTAATCTTGCGCGCTATGATGGTGTGCGCTATGGTTTACGCGAACAGGCTGACGATATGATTTCCATGTTTAAGCAAACTCGTAAAGAAGGCTTTGGCGATGAAGTAAAGCGTCGTATTATGCTTGGTACTTATGCACTTAGTGCGGGGTATTATGATGCTTATTATCTCAAAGCATTGAAAGTGCGTCATCTCATTCAGGATGATTTCAAACGCGTTTTTGAAACCTATGATTGCCTGCTGACACCTGCATCTGTTGTGACTGCACCAAAAATTGGCGTAGAATATGATGCTGTTACCACGTATAAGCAGGATATTTGCACTGTTACCTCCAATCTTGCAGGTTTGCCTGCTATTTCTGTGCCTTATGGTAAAGATGAAAATGGTATGCCGATTGGCATTCAATTTATCGGGAAGGCATTTGATGAAGCCTTCTTGCTGCAAATTGCAGAAGTCGTTGAACAGAGCGCGAAAAACTAAGAAGGCATACGGGAGGCAAAATAATGAGATACGAACCAGTCATTGGGCTTGAAGTCCATGTTGAATTAAAAACCGATACGAAAATTTTCTGTAACTGCACCACGGCATTTGGTGGCGCGCCAAACAGTCATGTTTGCCCTGTTTGTTTGGGGCTTCCAGGCACGTTGCCAGTGTTGAATAAGAAAGTGTTGGAATATGCTGTTAAGGCTGGCTTGGCTACAAACTGTACCATTGCCAAGTTCAGCAAGTTCGACCGTAAGAACTATTTTTATCCAGACTTGACAAAGGCTTATCAGATTTCTCAATATGATTTGCCGATTGCGGAACATGGTTATATTGAAATCACCGTTGATGGTGAAGATAAGAAAATCGGGCTTACACGTATTCATATGGAAGAAGATGCTGGCAAGTTGGTGCATCAAGGTGCCACAATCACCACGTCTAATTCATCATTGGCCGACTATAACCGTGCCGGTGTGCCGCTGATTGAAATTGTCAGCGAGCCAGATATGCGTAGTGCTGCTGATGCACGTGCTTATCTTGAAGAATTGCGTGCCATCATTGTCTACACTGGTGTTTCTGATGCAAAAATGGAAGAAGGTTCCTTGCGTTGTGATGTGAATATTTCATTGCGTCCTGTAGGCGAAGAAAAGTTCGGTACCCGTGCGGAAATTAAAAACCTCAACTCTTTCCGTGCAGTGGAACGTGCTATTGAATATGAAATTGAACGTCAAACCGAACTCCTCGAGGACGGTGAAAAAGTTAAACTTGAAACGCGTACCTGGGATGATGCACAGGGCATGACCTTCTCGTTACGCAGCAAAGAAGAAGCCGATGAATACCGCTATTTCCCAGAACCGGATTTGCCGCCAATCGTTCTCGCCGATGAATGGATTCAAGGCATGAAAGACAGCTTGCCAGAATTGCCTCGTGCGCGCCGTGCGCGCCTTTTAGCAGATGGTATTGGTGCAAAAGAAGCTGCTATTATTACTCAAGATATTGCACTCGCTGATTTCTACGACGAAGCCAAAGCGCTTTTCGATGAACCACAGATGATTGTCAACTGGCTGGTTGGCGATATTATGGCAAAACTCAATGCCAGCGGTAAGAGCTTAGCTGAAAGCGGTTTTACTGCGGAACGGTTAACAGGTTTGCTGAAGCTTATCAAGAGCGGAGATATTTCCGGCAAAATGGCAAAAGACGTTTTCATGAAAGCCTTTGATGAAAATCGTGATCCTGCGGAAATCATCAAAGAAGAAGGTTTGCAGCAGATTTCTGACACCGACTCTCTGGCGCCAATGATTCAGGAAATCATTGACAATAACCCTAAGTCTGTTGCTGACTACAAAGCTGGTAAGAAGAAAGCGCTTGGTTTCTTTGTTGGCCAGGTGATGAAAGCAACAAAAGGCCAGGCAAATCCTGGTGTTGTCAACCAGATGATTGTTGACCTTTTGGAGAAAATGTGATGGGGGCAGACATTAGCAAAGTTATTGCCGCCATTGACCATACCAATCTTGCTCCGCAGACGACAGAGCGCGACATTCTCGCTTTTGCGGAAGCGGCACAAGGTACAGGAATTGCCTCACTCTGCGTGCAGCCTTGTTATGTAGAAACCCTAGTGAAACATTTTCCTGGTGGCGTACCGATCTGTACCGTTGTTGGGTTTCCGAATGGCTATGAATCTGCTGAGATTAAAGCGGCTTCAGCGGCTTATGCGTTTAGTCATGGTGCAAAAGAAGTAGACATGGTGGTACCACTTGGTCGCATCAAGGCTGGTGAATTTGGATACGTTTACCACGATGTGCAAATGGTGTTAAAAGAGCGACCTGACGATGGGATTCTTAAAGTGATCCTTGAGACGGGTGCTTTAACTGATGAAGAAATTGTTGCTACGATCGATGTGCTGAATCAGCTGCCAATTGATTTCTATAAAACCAGCACTGGCTTCAATTATCCAGGTGCCACTGTTCATGCGGCTGAACTCATCATGGCGCATAAGCGTGAGGATATTCGTTTGAAAGTATCTGGCGGTATTCGTACATTAGAAGAGGCCCAAACCTACCTTGCACTTGGCGCCAGTCGCATTGGAGCTAGCAAGTTGCTGGCAGTTTGCTTGGAAGCTGAACAATAATGGAGGAAAATAATGTCTGATATTAAATACGAAATCACCGAACATCTGGCTGTTCTTTCTACTTCCAGCCGTGGCTGGAGCAAAGAACTCAACCTTGTCAGTTGGAATGATCGTCCAGCGAAATATGATATTCGTGAATGGGCGCCGGATCATAGCCGTATGGGTAAAGGTGTGACGCTTTCTGACGAGGAAATGGCCAAACTCAAGGAAGCGTTGGCTGCGATTGTTTTATAAATACAATGACCACATCGTACTAAAATGCGATGTGGTCATTTTTTATATAGGTGAGTGTTGAGCGTACCTTGTGCTCTTTTGAGTGGAGAACTATAATGAAAGTATTCACAAGCAACCATTGGGAGGTAGAGGACTGTGAAACGAATCTTATTTGTTGAGGACGACTTCAATCTCATGAAGGGACTGGTCTTTGCACTGAAAAAACAAGATTATGAGGTGTCCTGCGCGCGTACTTATTTAGAAGCTGAAAAGATGTGGCAGGATGGTACGTATGATCTTGTTATTCTTGATGTTTCTTTACCAGATGGCACAGGATATGCTTTGTGCGAACAGATTCGTCAGTCTTCAAAGGTGCCGATTATGTTTTTGACAGCGGCTGATGAGGAGACAGACATTATCATGGGCTTGGAGATGGGTGGCGATGATTATATCACTAAGCCGTTTAAATTGGCTGTGTTTCTTTCAAGGGTTCATGCACTTTTGCGTCGAAGTTCTGAATATAACCAATCGGAGATGGTACTGTGTTCATGTGGTATTACAGTAAATCTGCTAAAGCATGAAGTGCAGAAAAATAATGATACACTCGAATTGACAGCCAGCGAATATAAATTGCTTTGTTTGTTTATGGAAAATCCGGACATTGTGCTTTCTTCGGAGCAAATTCTTAGTAAACTCTGGGATTGTAATGAACGCTATATTGATAACAGTAGTTTGACGGTATATATTCGCCGGTTAAGGACAAAAATTGAGGATAATCCCAGCGTTCCGCAGAAAATAGTGACCGTGCGGGGGATAGGGTATAAGTGGAATGTTCGGGAGTGTATGCCATGATAAGAATATTAGCAGATAATAGGGTTAAAAGGCTTTTTGCAACAGTGCTGCTGGTCATTTTTACTTTCACGGTTTTAGCACTTGGATTTGTTTATGCATTGGGGGAACAAGCTGGTAGTTCGATTATTGTGTGCGCTTTTTGCATGATGTTTATCATTGTTGGTGTGTTGGTTAGATTTTTTTATCGGCAAGATGCTCTTATAGAATCTGCTATCACTCAGATTAAAGCGTTTCTATCGGGTAATACGGATGTACGTATTGCGTGTGATGAAGAAGGTGAGTTCTATCGTCTTTTTCATGAGATCAATGGTTTGGCAGCCATCTTGAATGCCCATGCAGAAAATGAAGGGAAGAGCAAGCGGTTAATGAAAGATACTCTTTCGGATATCTCTCATCAACTCAAAACGCCGTTAGCGACGCTTAATATCTATAATGGCATCATGCAAGATCCAGCGAACGATTTGGAAACACTTCGTACATTTTCTGCATTATCAGAACAGGAGTTGGATCGTATTGAACATCTAGTAAAAAATCTTCTCACGATTAGTAAATTAGATGCAGGAACGCTTGTGTTTGAAAAGAAATATGAAGATGTTTCTGCGCTGATGAATACTCTGAAACATCGATTTTCTTATCAGGCAGAAACAGAAGGGAAAAAATTATCTTTTAATGGAGCGTCAGATATTATTTTATGGTGTGATCATACTTGGATTTTGGAGGCATTAACGAATATTATAAAAAATGCCTTTGACCATACGCAGGCAGGATGCAGTGTTTCTGTTACGTGGCGTCAGTTTGCTCAGATCATACAGATTGTGGTACGTGACAACGGAAGTGGGATTCACCCTGAAGATTTGCCACACATATTCAAACGCTTTTACCGTAGCCGTTTTTCGTCAGATACCCAAGGCGTTGGATTGGGTTTACCTTTGGCGAAGGCAATTATTGAAGCGCATAGTGGTACAATTGAAGTAGATAGCTATCCAGAGAAAGGGACAACGTTTACCATCAATTTTTTAATTCCTACAATTTTGTAAGGTGTCTGTCGTTTGCTGGTAAGGTTGGTGTGATACTCTTTCAGTAACAATACAGAAAGAGGTGTGAATTCTTATGAACCTTTTAGAAGTAGAACATATTTCTAAGACTTATGGTGAAGGGGAAGCTGCTGTTCATGCTTTGCGGAATGTTAGTTTTTCGGTACCGAAGGGTGAATTTGTTGCAGTGGTTGGCGAATCTGGTTCGGGTAAAAGTACACTCTTGAATATGATTGGCGCTATGGATACGCCAACATCAGGCAAAGTGTTTATTGATGGTAAAGACATCTTTAGTATGAAGGAACGAAATTTAACCATCTTTCGTCGTCGGCATATTGGTTTTATTTTTCAAAGTTTTAATCTGATTCCAGAATTAACCGTGGAGCAAAATATCATTTTTCCGTTACTGTTGGATTATCAGAAACCAGATAAAGTTTATCTTGAAGAATTGCTTTCGGTATTGGGGCTTAAGGCGCGTCGGCACCATTTGCCGAGTCAACTTTCCGGCGGTCAACAGCAACGTGTTGCTATTGGCCGGGCTTTGATTACACGTCCGGTGCTCATTTTGGCTGATGAGCCTACCGGTAACTTAGATACACAAAATACGAGTGAAGTGATCGCTCTTTTGAAAGAGGCCTCACGCAAATACGAACAAACCATTTTGCTGATCACTCATAGTAAAAGCATTGCCCAAACGGCAGATCGAATTTTGCAAGTTTCTGACGGTGTTTTAACCGATTTCGGGAGGTGTCGGGAATGAGAAGTTATCTCAGTCTGATACCGATTTCGGCAAAAGTGCATCGTAGACAGAATCGTATGACGTTACTCTGTATTATTTTTGCTGTTTTTTTGGTGACTGCCATTTTCAGTATGGCAGATATGGGGATTCGTTGTGAAACCATGCATGCTAAAGAAACACATGGCGATTGGCAAATTCAACTGTCAGGTCTCAGCACAGATGATGCTAAAGATATTGCGATGCGAGACGATGTGGCGGCGTCATCGTGGTATGAAACTGTCAATTTAGACCAAAGTCGTAGCTATTTGATTGATGGTCGGCAAACGGTTCTTTGTGGTATAGAGGAGCCTTTTTTAAAAGATATCATGTATTATTTCGATGATACGTCTAGTGTTAAAGAAAAGGATTCTGTTATTCTTACACCGAATGCGCGCAAACTTTTGAATGTTGATGTTGGTGATCGTATTACCCTGGAAACACCGGCGGGATGCTATAATTTTACTATTACAGGTTTTCGTAGCAATGATAGTCGCTATGCCACTAATAATGGTGGCGGTGAAACGTCGGCCTTATTAGTGGATGATGATCAAATTGGTATGTTTTTGAATATTGCAACGCTACACGATGTCCTTTCTGCCAATAGTGACCATGGTGATGCAACTTATTACGTACAATTTGCAGAACACGCAAACATTAGTCAAGGAATTGAGGAGATTAAAAAGTCTTGTGATCTTGACGATGGGGCGGTTACACAAAACTTTATTTTAATGGGGCTGGCTGGCCTTAGTGATAATCCGTTGGTTCGTAATATTTATCCGCTTATCGCCGTTCTTTTTCTATTGATTCTTTTGGCGGGCGTGTTAATGATTTCTGGTAGTTTGAATAGCACGATTGCTCAACGCACACAGTTTTTTGGCATGATGCGTTGTATTGGGATGAGTCGGCAGCAGGTAGTACGTTTTGTGCAATTAGAGGCGTTGAATTGGTGTAAGACGGCTGTTCCGATCGGTGTCGTTTTAGGTGTACTTGTATCATGGGGATTAGGCGCGATACTGCATTATTGGGTTGGCGGAGAATTTTCTGAGTGGCCAATTTTTGGCATCAGCATCGTTGGCATTGTAAGTGGTGTCGTGCTTGGGGTGCTTACAGTACTCATTGCTGCACAATCTCCGGCGCGCCGAGCATCTCGGGTTTCACCAATGGCAGCTGTTTCTGGCAATGTGTTGACGAGAAAGCGAAAGCTGCATCATATTTACGGTTGTTTAACGCATATTGCACCAAGTCTTGGTATCGTTCATGCGACTGAAGCGAGGAAGAATTTGCTTCTCATGAGTGGTTCTTTTGCGCTCAGTATCATACTTTTTTTGTGCTTTTCGGTGTTTGTGCAGCTTTTGAGTTGTTTGCTACCATATTCAGTCGCTGCGCCGGATCTCAGTATACAAAGCAAAGATTGGTCAAATAGTATTGATCATGCGTTGGTTGATGAGCTAAATGATATGCCTGGAGTGGCACATGCTTATGGTCGTGCTTCTGCTCTTGATGTTGCGGCGACATTTAGTGTCCCTGCAGAGCAAGATGTCGTTGATTTGATTTCTTATGAAAATTTACAATTGGATTGGTTGCCGGAAGATGATATGTTGCGTGATAATAGTGATCTATCAAAGGTTTATGGTGATCAGAGTGGTGTTTTAGCAATTTGGGATGTGTCATGTCCGCTCGAACCTGGGGATACCGTGACGATTGGTGACCATACTGTAACAGTCGTTGGTATGCTTAAATATAGCCCTTTTACGAGCAGTGGGAGCACAGAAGGCAGCATCGATCTGATTTGTTCGGAAGAAACTTTTGAGACGCTTACCGATCAAAATAAGTTGGGCATTATTGATGTGCAACTGGACGATGATGCCACGGATGAAGAAGTTGCAGCTATTCAAGAGCGGGTTGATGGGTTTTATAAATTTGTCGATCGTCGCGATGAAGGGGATCGTGCCACTTTCTGGGCCTTCAGCTTATTTATCTATGGATTCCTTATAATCATCGCTTTGATTACGATATTCAATATTGTTAATAGCATTTCCATGAGCGTTACTGCTCGTACAAAGCAGTATGGAGCTATGCGTGCGGTGGGCATGGATGGGCGTCAGCTTACACAAATGATCGCTGCTGAAGCAGCCACTTATGCTGTCACAGGTTGTATCGTTGGTATCGTCTTGGGGATGCCACTTCATAAAGAACTCTATGATAAGTTGATTACAGCGCATTTTCCATATTATACTTGGGACATACCATATACTGCGCTTTTCATTATTATTGTGTGTGTTGTTATCGCTGTTGTTGCGGCGGTTATCATGCCTGCCAAGCGTATGCGAAATATGGCTATCAATGAAATCATTAACGAACTATAAAAAATGCCTTCAACGAGTTTGTTAGAACCCGTTGAAGGCATTTTTTGTGATTAAAACTGACTTGTATAGAGGCGGTGATAATAGCCACCAAGCTGAAGGAGCTCGTTGTGGCTTCCGGCTTCGACGACTTCACCATGTTTCATGACAAGAATGTAATCAGCATTTTTGATCGTAGAAAGGCGATGGGCGATTACAAGAAGTGTTTTGTTGCAGCTGAGCGTAGCAAAAGCTTGCTGCACAATTTTTTCCGTGTAAGAGTCGAGCGATGAGGTGGCTTCGTCAAGAATGAGAATGTCATTTTGACTAAGTAGAGCGCGAGTAATCGCTAAAAGTTGACGTTGCCCTTGGGAGAGTGCTGAACCTTGGTCGTGAAGGATGGTATCGTATCCTTTTGGAAATTCTTCAATAATATGATCAAAGCCTGTAATGCGACAAGCTTCGATGACGGTTTCGCGATTGGCAGAAGGGTTGCCGAAACTGATGTTTTCAAAGATGCTGCCATCGAAAAGCATGGGTTGTTGCGGCATGACACCAATATGGCGATGAATGTCATCGAGGGAGATGGTGGATAAATCTGTATCGCCAATGAGGATGCGACCTTCTTGCGGCAAATAATAGCCAAGCAAAAGATTGGTTAGCGTAGTCTTTCCTGCGCCTGTTGCGCCAACAATGGCAATGGTTTTGTGCGCTGGTAAGGTGGCGGTGATGTTTTTTAGAACACAGTTGTTGTCATAGGAAAATGAAAGATGGTCGAAATGAATGGTGTGGTCGGCAGGAAATGGTTGCTTACGATTGTCGCCAAGTGCTTGGGCTTCGGAAGGTGCATCAAGCACACTGAAAATGCGAGCGGAAGCCGAAACGGTTGCTTGAAAAGCGTTGTAAATCGAGGCAAGCTGATTGAGCGGCGTTGCAAAACGGCGCATATACAATAAGAACGTAAAAAGTGTGCCAACCGTTAATGCTTCGCCATTGATGATGGATAGACCACCAACGATGGCGATGATAACATAGACAAGATGGTTGATAAATGTCATCACGGGTGCCATTACCGAAGATGTTTGCGCTGCGGCATAGGTTGTGCAAACCTGGTCATTGATCCTGGAAAACTGCTTCACATTTCGTGCGCGGTAATCGAAAAGTATGAGCATATTTTGTGCAGAAAGATGCTCTTCAACATAGGTGTTCAAATTTCCTAAAGCGTATTGATAGTTAGCAAAAAGCCGTTTGGAAATGCGCGAGACAATGGCTGTTAAGATGAAAAAAAGTGGAAAAACGATGGCAGACCAAAGGGTTAGTTTGACAGAGAGTAGAGCCATAGCTAAAAATGTACCGACTACGTTGACAATGGCTTCGATGACAGAGGTAAGATTGTCTGAAAAAGAGGTATTGATTTGATCGATGTCGTTGGTCATACGACTCATCAAGTCGCCGGTGGTGTGTGCATCGAAATAGGCCATCGGCAAAATGGTCATTTTTGTAAACAAGGCATGGCGAAGGTCATTGGCAAGGCGTTGCCCGACAATGGCCATGGTATAGATTTGTATCAATGTAACCAAAGAAATCGCTGCAAAAAGAATGAAGAGAAGAAGTGCATTGGGCCAGAAAACCTGCGCTGGCGCGCCGTTGATGATGAGGTCAACAACGGCGCCAACACGCTCCATGGCAATCAGCATAATTGCTGACACAGAAGCGCTCATCAATATGGAAAGAAAAAGATAGATTCGATTTGGTCTGATGACTTGCCACAAACGCATAAGCGTAGCTTTGGTGGTTTGTGTAGATTTTTTAGACATCGTTAAGCGCCTCCTCTATCATTTGGTCGCCGAGGATCATTTCATAAAGTGGGGTTGTTTGCAGGAGTTCTGTATGGCTGCCTTGTGCTACAATGCGACCATGGTCAAAGAGAAAAATGGTGTTGCATTGGCGCAACGTTGATAAGCGTTGGGAAACAATGATTTGTGTTTGTGGTTGCATAGTGTTGAGATGTGCAAAAAAAGCATATTCTGTTGCATGGTCAAGCGCGCTTGTACTATCGTCTAAAATGAGAACGTGTGGCCGTAGTGCTAAAATGCGTGCGATGGACAAACGTTGCTTTTGTCCACCGGAAAGATCGTGACCACGTTGGAGAATGCCGCGTTCAACGGAAGCCTCGTTGTTTTGATAAAGTTCTGAGGCAACAGCATTATCTAAAGCAGTTGTCATTTCAGATAATGAAAGATCTTCGCGTGCTAATAATAGATTATCCTGAATTGTTCCAGCAAGAATGGTGGGACGCTGTTGTACATAGCCGATATTTTTCTTAAGCCATGAACGAGAAATGTGTGACAGTGGTACATCGCCGTAACGAATGGTGTCCTGTGTGCTTGTCAAAAGACCGGTGATGGCATCAAGAAACAACGTTTTTCCCGAGCCGGGAAGCCCAACAATACCGACACGTTGGCCAAAAGGAATTTGGCAGGTAATATCATCAAGCTGAGCGCGTGGTGCATGAGGAAAACGATAACTTAGGTGTTCAACGTGTAAATCCCAACTTGATGGTATTTTTTGGTGGGCAACTGGCGTGGCTTCGGGAATAGTCATGATTTCCTCAATGCGTGTAACGGAAGCCTGGGCGCGCGTCATCATGGTTAAAACACCAGAGGCTCGGGTGATGCAGCTGAGAATTTGCATAGAATAAGAAATAAAAGCGATGAGTTTGCCAATATCAGAGGTGAACCCAAAGAATCCAAGACAAAGAACTACAACAATGGCTTCGTTGAAAATGATCATCGAGGTTGGGGCCACGAAGCTGAAGCGCTTCTGAATGGTAAGATTAAGTGTCAGCAGACGATTGTTAAAGGCGGTAAATTTATCAACAATTTTTGCTGCGGCGCCAACACCCTTAATGGTTAGAATACCAACGAGCATTTCCTGCGCGCTGAGATTGATTTTGTCAATGGTTTCCTGAATACGTGGAAAATAACGTGCTGAAAAACGCACATAAAAACCAATATTCAAACAAAGCAGAGGAACGGTGACAATAAAGGTTAGAGAAAGATCGGGACTAAGTTGTATGGATAGAAAAAGGCCGACAATAAATGAAATCGGTAAGCCGATAGCTACACGTTGCACCATGAGAAACATATTTTGAATTTGCAAAACATCATTGCTAAGTCGTGTGATGAGTGTGGAGGCACTAATGGTATTGAAGGCTTCGTAAGACAATGAAAGAATGTGTTCGTAAAGCGTTTTGCGTAAATACTGGCCAATTTGTGCAGCGGCTCGCGCAGAAAGCCAATAGGCGATGATGCTAGCGAGCAAACTAATCGTGATAACAACAAACATCCAGAGACCGGTGCGCTTGAGGATGACTGCATTACTAACAGCAACACCGTCATCAATAAGAATTTGCAGCAACCAGGGAATCATCAGATCTGCAATAAGACTGACCGACATACATAACAGGGCAACGATAAGTGCAGCACGATAACGTTGGATACATTGGCGAATAAGTGACATCCCAAACTTCCTTTCGTATCATATCTAAGAACATAAAAATAAGGATCGACAAGCGATCCTTCTGGAAAGACACGCCTGATAGGAATCGAACCTACGCACCCGCCTCCGGAGGGCGGCGCTCTATCCACTGAGCTACAGGCGTATGTGATATTTACAGACACTAGTATAGCGGATAAGGTGCGATTTGGCAAATAGAAATCTTGATTTCGTGAAGAATGTGCGTAAAATGTGTCGATTTATGCGGATTCTTGTTGCAATTAGCGCTTTACCATGTTAAACTACTACTAAGTTGAAAATAACGGAGGGACACCATTATGAAATTAAAAAAATTGGTAGCTGTTACGCTTGCAGCGGTATTGGCACTTGGTGTTGTAGGTTGTGGTTCTGGAGAAGATGACACAACATCTGCGGCATCGGATACAAATGTGACCAAAATCGAAGCAAAAAATCCATGGGAAGCTACGGTAAAAGGTGACGGTTCTTTGGATCGTGTTAAAGAAGCTGGCGTCATTAAAGCTGGTCTTGATGATTCTTACCCACCAATGGGCTATCATGATGCAGAAACAGACGAAATCGTAGGTTTTGACGTAGACATGGCGAATGCTATTGGTGAAAAGCTTGGTGTTAAATTTGAATTTGTGCCGGCGGAATGGAATGCCATTATTGCGGGGTTGCAGACGGGAAAATTCGATGTAATCATCAGTGGCATGAATATGTGGGACAGCCGTGTTAAAGAAGCAAATTATGTGCCTTATGGTGTAGCCGATCAATATCTGCTTGTTCTGAATGAAAATGTTGAAGATGGCATGGATGATATTGAATACTATAAAGATAAGGTGATTGGCACTCAGTTGGGCTCAACTGCTGCAAATGATCTCCTTGCTGCAGGTTTTGTAGAAGGGGAAAACATGAAAGTTTATAAAACTTTCCCGGAAATCACGGTTGACCTTGATAATGGACGTATTGATGCTTTAGCCATTGATAGTTTTGGTTCCGTAGAGCTTTTGGAAACAGGAAAATATACCCATGTGGGTGATGTACCTAGCAGTGAAGGAAAAACGGCTAACCAGATTGGTATTGCTTTTAACAAAGAAGATGGGGATCTTCAACTTGCCATTCAGAAAGCTGTCGATGAACTGCTTGTTGATGGAACAATGAAAGAGATTTCTATGAAGTGGATTGGTATGGATATCACAGAATCGCTTGTTGCTGATGCACAGGCGCGTCTGGATGCCAATGAATATTGAGTTTAAGACACACGAATACTCACCTGAAGGTCAGGTGAGTATTCGTGTGTCTAAAGAAAGGTTGTATTAACAGGTATGAGTAGTTTAATGTTTGGTGCTGTTGATTGGGATTGGGATGTTATTTTTCAAACACTTCCATATCTCTTGAAAGCAACGGTGACCACAATTGAATTGGCGGTCATCAGTATCTTTTTTGGTCTTATTATTGGTTTGATTGTTGCTTTGATGAAAATTAGTAACATCAAACCTCTGTATGTGATTGGTTCTTTGTACACATGGGTCTTTCGCGGCATTCCATTGATGGTGCAATTATTTCTGATTTATTTTGGTCTTTCTGCTGCGTTGGGTATTGATCTGGACAGTTTCACCGCGGCGATCATTGGTATTAGCATTTGCGGTGGGGCTTATATTGCTGAAATTATTCGTTCAGGAATTCTTTCGATTGACAATGGACAAATGGAAGCGGCTCTTTCTTTGGGCATGAATCGTCGTTTGGCTATGCGGAAAATTATCATTCCGCAGACATACCGCCGTTTGATTCCGCCACTTGGTAATGAGTTTATTAATCTCATCAAGGATACAGCGTTGGCTTCTGCCATTACGGTTACGGATCTTTTGCGTACAGCTCAGATTTATTCCGGTTCCCTCTATAAGCCTTTTGAAATGTATGTCACTGCTGCTGTTATCTATTTAATTTTGATTACCGTGATTACAACCATTTTTAGTTATGTGGAACGCCGTTTGGCAAAGAAAGGATTCTAATCATGAAACGTAAGCAACAGCATCACATTGTTGTTAGAGCGCATGGTAAAATCAATTTATTTTTAGATTGTATTGGTAAACGCACAGATGGTTACCATGAAGTAACAATGATTATGCAGTCGGTGCGCTTACATGATGTCATTGACATTCGCAGAGCCGGCACGAATATGGTTCAGTGTGATTCTGTTTATGTGCCAAATAATAGAAATAATTTAGCGATGCGTGCAGCTTTGCTATTGCAGGAGCATTATAAAATGCCTCAAGTTGCCATTCGTATCAAGAAAAATATTCCTGTTTCAGCAGGTATGGCAGGCGGCAGCAGTGATGCTGCCGCCGTCCTTGTGGGCTGTAATAAATTGTTTCATTTGAATTTGTCTGAGGAAACGCTCATGACGCTGGCTGCTGAGCTTGGTTCAGATGTACCGTTTTGTGTTCAGGGGGGAACGGCCATTTGCGATGGACGTGGCGAACAAGTACATACTTTACCGGATTTACCAAAGATGCATATCGTGTTGGTGCGTGCGGATTATGGTGTTTCCACGGCAGCTGTCTATAAAGCCATTCAACCGGAAGACATTCATCCGGAAACAATGTTGTTTGAAGCGCTGTGCCAGGCTGTGCGCGATGGTGATGTAGCGTTTATTGAAGAACATTTGTATAATGCTTTAGAGCGTCCAAGTTTTCGTATTGAACCGCGCACAGAAAAACGTAAGCAACAGCTGTTAGACTGTGGTGTCCAACACGTGCTCATGTCCGGAAGCGGGCCAACGCTTTTTGGCCTTTATGCAACGCAAGAGGCTGCGTGGGAAAATTATAAGAAAATCCGAGCGCTATTTCCTAATGTGTATTTGACATCTACTTGTAGTTCTGATTTAATAAAAGATAGAGTTTCTTATTGATTCTGGAGGTTGGGATGAAGAAATATGCTATTATTCTCGCAGCGGGCAAAGGAACCCGTATGCGTTCCGCTTCTCCAAAAGTCCTGCATCGTGTGCTGGGTCAACCTATGATTACACGCGTGTTAAAAGCCATCGATGAGGCGCAAATTAGTGAGCAATATGTAGTCATAGGGCATGGCGCCGATCAGGTGCGAGAAGTACTCGGTGATGATGTTCGCTTGGTATTTCAGGAACAGCAACTTGGTACAGGGCACGCTGTGCGTATTGCATTGGAAGCATTGAAAAATGATATAGATATGCAGGAAGAGGCCACCGTTCTTGTAACCTGTGGCGATACACCGCTGATTCGCTCCGAGAGCCTGGAAGCCATGTTATCGCAGCACATAGAGCAGGGGAATGCTGTTACTGTGATGACAACAGTTGTTGACCAGCCAACCGGCTATGGCCGCATTTTACATGATGGTGAGAAAATCCGCGCGATTGTTGAAGAAAAAGATGCCAGCGATGAAGAAAAAAACATCAAAGAAATCAACGTTGGCACCTACTGCTTTGATTTACGCTTTTTAGTAGAGCAAATTGATGCGCTTGATACCAACAATGCACAAGGTGAATTTTATCTTACGGACCTGTTAAAAATAGCTTATGCAAAAGGGCTTTCAACAGCGTCTTATGTGCTTAAAAATGCCGAGGATAGCCTTGGTGTTAATAACCGTGTTCAGTTGGCATATGCAGAAAAACTTTTGCGTGCGCGTATTAACGAAGCCTGGATGATGCAAGGTGTAACCATGGAAGATCCGGCAACGATTACCATTGAAGACGAAGTTGTTTTGGAGCCGGATGTGACGTTGGAAGGAAATGTTCATCTTTTCGGTCATACAGTGATTAAACGTGATGCTGTGATTGAATCGGGAAGCCGTATTACCAACTCAACCATTGGTGAAGGCGTTGTGGTTCGACAATCCGTCATCAAAGATTCTGTGGTTGGCGCCTATACAACGATTGGCCCGTTTGCACAGTTGCGTCCGGGGAATATAATTGGTGAACAGGTGAAAATTGGCAATTTCGTTGAAGTGAAAAACAGTACGATTGCTAACGAAAGTAAAATCTCTCATCATACATATATTGGTGATACCGATATGGGGGCCCGGGTTAACGTTGGCTGCGGCACCATTACGTGTAACTACGATGGCAAGCATAAACATCGTACAGTGATTGGTGATGATGTTTTTGTCGGCAGCAATACAAACTTGATTGCCCCAATTACCATTGGGGACAAGGTACTGATTGGCGCCGGCTCGACTTTGTCGAAAGATGTTGTTTCAAATGCGTTGGCTGTTACACGGCCATCGCTTGTTGTAAAAGAAAACTGGAGAAAATAGGGAGGACATGAACATGAAGGACATTGATATGCACAAGTCACTGGATCATTTGAAAGTTTTTACGGGGAACGCCAATCCCGAATTGGCCAAAGAAATTTGTGATTACATTGGTATCGAACTTGGAGACAGTGTGGTTTCCAAGTTTAGCGATGGCGAAATCAATGTAGAAATTGATGAAAGCGTACGCGGTAAAGATGTTTTCATTGTGCAGCCAACCTGCGAACCAGGCAATGATAACATCATGGAATTGTTAATCATGATTGACGCAGTGCGTCGTGCTTCGGCTCGTCGTATTACCGCTGTTATGCCATATTATGGTTATGCACGCCAAGATCGTAAGAGCCGTGGTCGTGAACCAATCACTGCAAAACTCATTGCCAATCTGATTACCAAGGCTGGGTGCCGTCGTGTGTTGACCATGGATTTGCACGCACAACAAATTCAAGGGTTCTTTGATGTTCCCGTCGATCATCTTATTGCAGCACCTATTTTGGCTAATTATTATAAATCTCTTGGCCTTGATGATTTTGTTGTTGTTTCCCCAGACATCGGCGGTGTTGCTCGTGCACGTAAGTTTGCTGATCTTTTACACGCACCACTGGCAATTATTGATAAACGTCGTCCAAAACCAAATGTTTCTGAAGTCATGAGCATTATTGGCGATGTGAAAGACAAAAATGTTATTCTCATTGACGACATTATTGATACAGCAGGTACCATTACTAACGCTGCTACCGCACTGAAAGAACGTGGTGCAAAAGAAGTGTATGCATCTTGCTCACATCCTGTACTTTCTGGTCCTGCTATTGATCGCCTTAATGCCTCACCAATTACGGAAATTGTAACAACCAACTCCATCCCAACGGCGGCAAAGGGCTGCAACAAAATTAAAACCCTTTCTGTTGCGCCGCTTTTCGGTGAAGCCATTATGCGTATTTTCCAGGACGCATCTGTTAGCAAAATGTTTTAAGTTATAAAATGGTAGGTGATTCCGCTCATCATGAAAATGATTGTTGGCTTGGGAAATCCAGGCAAAGATTATGCAAAGACACGCCATAATGTGGGCTTTATGGCTATTGATCGCTTGGCAGACTTATATGGTATTTCTGTAACGAAAAAGGAATGTCGAGCGTTGACCGGTAAAGGAATGATTGCCGGGCAACAGGTGCTGCTTGTAAAACCACAAACTTATATGAATGATAGTGGTTCGGCAGTTGGTCAACTGATTCACTATTATGATACGATCGATGATTTTCTTATCATTCATGACGATATGGATCTTCCATTGGGCAAAATTCGTTTCAAACAAAAAGGTAGCGCAGGAGGCCACAACGGCATTAAATCGGTTATAGCGCATCTCAACAGCCAGGTTTTTGATCGCCTTAAAGTAGGGATTGGACACGATGCACACAATAATGTCATTGGACATGTGTTATCTGGTTTTCATAAAGATGAAGCGCCGGTGATTGATGAGGTTATTGCCAATATGGATGTCTGGTGTTCCTTTTGGTTGAAAGAAGGCATTGTTGCGACCATGAACCAATTTAACTGACTGTTTTATGCAGGCTGTTTGTAACAGCCTGCTTTTTACGCGTTTATGGCGTGATTGCCGAAAATTTTGGAGATGTGACGAGGCAAAACACTATGAACTTTTCGATTTTGAATAAATGTTATAGTCAACTTGACGTTAAATCATCCAGGGTGCTTTGGGATGGGCTGGATCAAAGTGGGCGCAACGCACTACTAGAACTTCTTATTGAACGGGATCCTCATCAAACGACGGTGATTCTTTGCGAAAACGATCGACGCGTAAATGATCTCGCTGTATTGTTGCGCTCGGTGCTTGCTCAACCGGTTTTGGCTTTGTATCAGCGCTCTCATTTACCTGTCGAAGTATTGGCCAAGGAAGAAAATGATGGGGATCGCGTAGAAGCTCTTTATTTGCTGACCCAGGGCATACCTTGTGTAATTATTGCCAATGCCATGGTGATGTTAGAATCTTTCCCGCAGCCTTCTTATTTTAACGATTCATTGATGACATTGCGTGTTAGTGAAGAGGTGCCTCAGGAAAAATTTCTTTCACGCCTTTTGGAATTAGGGTACGAATCAGCCAGCATTTGCGACCAACCGGGCGCCTTTGCGCGTCGTGGAGGAATTGTTGACCTTTTTTCGCCACATCACGACCAACCATTGCGTATTGAATGGTTTGATGATGAGATTGATTCTTTGCGCTTTTTTTCTGCTGAGACGCAAAAAAGTGAACGCAATGTAGAGGGTGTGGAAATACTTCCGGCACAAGATATTTTCTTTACCGATGGTGTGCGCGATACGCTTACTAAACATATTACGCAAGAACTGAACGACACGTTGACTCGTATGCCGGACGATGTGCGCGTGCAACTTCAAACACGTTTGCAATGTGTGGTGGAAGGTGAAGAGGACGCCAGTGTTTTGGCCTATTATGCCTATCTTTCACCGATGTACACAGCCACATTGTTCGATTATTTTTCAGCACAGACCTTGTTGTGTATTGATGAAACAGAAGTGGTTGAGAATGCCATTCATACTAAATACGATGCTACCATCAGTCAACTGGGCGACTTGTTTAGCTATGGTTATATCTTGCCGTCGAAAATCGAAGTCCTGCCATCTTTAGAAACGCTGAAAGAACAGTTCGTGCAATGGCCTTCAATGTATTTGTCGGAAGTGAAAGCGCAGCACAGTTTATTTCAAGAAACCACTGTTTGCTATTATCCGATTACAGCCAATCCGTTGAAAGTTTATCCTGTCAATCGCTTTATCGAAAATATAAAATCGCGTCTTGCCGATGCATACACCCTTGTGTTCTACCATTCGGAAGACGATGTGCTTGCTTTATTAGCCAATCTTTTAGATGAATACAGCCTGCATTATCAGCGTGTTGAAACGATGGCCGATATTGACCAATGTCAGGGTATTGCGCTATTGAAAAAACAGTTCTGTTTTTCCTGTGATTTTTCGCAGGATCGCTGCTTGTTTATGGATGCGAATATCTTTCATGTTGAAAATAAGCAGCCAACGTCAAAGAAGAAAGCTAAAAAACATTCTGGGTTGGTTATTGAAGATCTTCAGGTTGGCGATTACATTGTGCATGAACATCACGGTATTGGTTTGTATCTGGGTATTGAGCATCTTCAGCGCGGAGAATCAGAGCAGGATTACATTCTTATTCAATACAAGGGTGCCGATCGTCTCTATGTGCCAATAGATCAGATGCATCTTGTTGAAAAATATGTTGGCCAAGAAGGGAAAAAGCCCAAAGTCAATAAGCTTGGTTCCAGCGATTGGAGCAAGTCAAAGAAACGCATTCAGGCTTCTATTGAAGATATGGCAGAACAGTTGTTGGAAGTGCACGCTAAGCGGCAAATGATGCCAGGCTTTGCTTTTGCACCAGACGATGATATGCAAAAAGAATTTGAGAACGCTTTTCCGTATGTAGAAACCGACGATCAACTCAAAGCGATTAAAGAAGTGAAAACGGATATGGAAAAGCCACACGCAATGGATCGCTTGGTTTGCGGCGATGTTGGTTTTGGCAAAACTGAGGTGGCATTGCGCGCAGCGTTCAAAGCAGTCTGCAATCATAAGCAAGTGGCTGTATTGGTGCCAACAACGATTTTGGCCATGCAGCATTATGAAACGTTTAAGGCAAGAATGGAACCATTCGGTGTTGAAATTGCTCAGCTTACGCGTTTCTGCACAACAAAAGAACAGAATAAAATTTTCAGAGATTTGGCCAATCACCGACTTGATGTTGTCATAGGTACACATAAGCTCTTGAATCAGAAACTGCATTTTGCGGATTTAGGGCTTCTCATTATTGACGAAGAGCAGCGTTTTGGCGTGAAGCATAAAGAAAAAATCAAATCTTTGCAAGAAAGCGTTGATGTATTGACCCTTTCGGCGACGCCGATTCCGCGTACGCTTTACTTCTCGCTAACAGGCGTGAAAGATATGAGTATCATTGAAACGCCGCCGGATAATCGACTGCCTATTCAAACCTATGTCATTGAAGAAATGCCTATGGTTATTGAACAAGCGGTACGACGCGAATTATTACGTGGTGGTCAGGTTTTTGTTGTTTATAACAACGTAGAACACTTGCCTGAAGTGGCGCGTAAATACAGGGAAATGTTTCCAAACAGTCGTGTTATTATGGGGCATGGACGTATGAAAGAAGCAGAACTTGAAGACATTATGCTTAAATTTCAGCACCAGGAAGCAGACATTCTTGTTTGTACCACGATTATTGAAACCGGAATTGATATACCGAATGCCAATACCATGATTGTTCACAACGCAGATCATTTTGGCATGGCGCAGCTTTATCAATTAAAAGGACGTGTTGGCCGCAGCAAACGCGTGGCTTATGCGTATCTCATGTACAAACCGGATAAACTGCTTAGCGAAGAACAACGCAAACGTCTCAACACGTTGCGGGAATATACGGCGCTGGGCTCTGGTTATAAAATTTCTATGCGTGACCTTGAGATTCGTGGTTCTGGTAATATGTTGGGCGCTGCACAAAGTGGTCATGTGGCGGAAATTGGTTTTGAATTGTACTTAAAGATGTTGCAAGAGACCATACGCAAAATGAAGCGCACCGATCATCCACAAGAAGAGCTGGCCTTACCACCTGTCCATACTGAAATCGAAATAGAGCTTCAAGCGTATTTCCCTGAAACTTATATTTCTGATCCACGGTTGCGTATTGGCTTATACCAACGCTTGGATGGTCTTACGAACCAGCAGGAGATTGGTGAAATGTATGACGAACTGGTAGATCGTTTTGGTATGCCTGATGAACCGGTGTTAAATTTGCTAAAACTCGTGGCCCTTAAACAGATGGCTGGCGCAGCGCGGATTTTATCCATCAAACAGAGACGGCAGAATATTTATATAAAAATTGATCCGGAAAGTGATTTTGATGTTCAGCAGCTTGTGGCCTATGTAGGGAGAAAAATCGGACGATTGATGCTTAAAAACATCAATGATGAGACGTTTGTTGTTATGGACGCCACAAGAATGACAAACGCTGACAAGTTATTAGATTCGTTAAAACTTGTTCTGAGCGACCTTAAAGAGATTGTCACGGGTGAAAGCAGTCAGTATAATAAGTAAGGTAACAATTTTTTAGGAGCGTGATTATTTTGAAGAAAGCATTATCCGTGCTTTTAGTAACCGTTATGACTGCCGGTCTGTTAGCCGGATGCAGTAGTGCAAGTGATGATATGGGTGGCGAAGATGTCATCAAAGTGAATGATACTGCATTGACAAAAAATTATGTTGACGCCCGTGTTGATATGCTTTTCCAACAAAATCAACTGCAGAGTGATGATTCCTTTGCTGGTTATTTTAAGGGTCAGATTATTAGCGGTCTTGTTGAAGCTGAGTTAATGGTTCAGGAATCAAAAAACAGAGGTTTTGAAGTGACCGATGACGACATTGATACTTATAAGAAAGATTTAATTGCACAAACGTATGGTGGCTCTGAAGATGATTTTCAGGCTTACCTTGATGAGTACGATGTCAGCGATGCCATGCTGAAACGAATGATTGAAGAAAAGCTGTACTATGATAAATTGTTGGCTGATATTCAATCGGGAGTCACTGTTGATGCGGAAGCATACTATAATGAAAACACCGATCAGTTTGATGTCGATGACCAAGTAGATGCTAAACATATTCTTGTTGATGATGAAGAAACCGCGAAAGATATCATTAAACAACTGGATGATGGAGCAGATTTCTCTGAACTCGCTGCAAAATACAGTACAGACGCAGCTACTGCACAAAAAGGTGGCGAACTGGGCTACTTCTCTGCGAATGAAATGGTCACCGAATTTTCCGATGCAGCATTTGCGCTTGAACCAGGTCAATATACTAAAGAGCCGGTAAAAACCAGCTATGGTTATCATGTTATTTTGTGTGAAGATAAAAAAGCAGCACATCACCAAAGCTTTGAAGAAGTCAAAGACGAATTAACGGAGCAGTTGACCAATCAGGAAGTGCAAACTGAGTACGCCAGCTTAATGAGCGAACTGAAAAGCAAGGCAACCATTGAATATCTTTCCGATGATTACAACCCAGATAAACTGATTGAAGAAGCGCAGGCGCAGATGGCGGAAGAATCTAAATCCGATGATGCTGCCAATAATGATGATAGCAACACAGCAGATTCTTCAGCTGCAAGTGAAAATACTGACACGGCAGCATCAAACGATAGTAATGAAGCCGCTGGTGAAGCGCTTGTCGATACCGAAGAATAAATAAAAGAACTGCCATATCAAACGGGCTTTTGAACTGTCCCCAAAAAGTTGGACACTATGAAAATTAAATAGTTTGTTTTGCTAAGGGTTGGCATCTGTATTCAGCAGGTGTCAATCCTTTTGCTTTTTCTGTAATACGTTTCGTGTTGTAATAGAGAATATATTCATCCATCGCTCTCTTTAAATCCTCCAGCGTTTCAAACTCTCCTTCATGACCATAGAACATTTCATTTTTCATAATCCCAAAGAAGTTCTCCATCGGCGAATTGTCCATGCAATTTCCTTTTCTCGACATGGATTGTATGATGTTTCGCTCTGCCAATGAGTAATGAAATTGCTGCATCTGATATTGCCAGCCCGCCCTGGTCTGAGTGAAAAATAAGTCCTTTGAGGTCATTATATTGCGAAAATGCTTTGCACAGCATATCTTGTATTTGTGTATAATTAGGTGATTCTGAGATGTTATAGGCAATGATTTCTCTTGTGTGCATATCCATAATCGGAGAGAGATAGAGTTTCCCTGCTGCTATACAGAACATACTGACGTCTGTTGTCCATTTTTCATTGCAGGTTGTTATTGCGAAGTTTCGTTCATAATAGGTTTTATTATGTTTTTTATCTACAACTTTATCTAATAACCGATTTTTCACGATGCCGTTCATATCACCTTTGTAAGAGTGATACTTCATCTTTGGCTGTTTGCCTTTTAAGCCAAGTTTATCCATAAGCCGACGCACTTTCTTCTTATTAACACCATGTCCTCTGTTACGCAATTCCAAGGTGATGCGACGGAACCCGTAGCGCCCTTTGTGTTCGTAGAAGATTGCTTTAATAAGCTGCATAAGGTCTGCGTTCTTTTCATCCTTATCTTTTTTCGTAAGATGGTAATAATACGTAGAATGGCTGAGTTTGGCAATACTGAGCAGAAATTTAAGCGGGAATTCGTGCCGCAGCTCAGAAACGACGATCACTTTTTCTTCTGTTCGCGCTCCTTCCGCTGTTGAACCACGGCTCTCAATTTTTTTGTGTAGGCAATTTCAGTTTCAAGATAGAGATTCTTTTCCTCGAGATATTTAACCTTTTCTTCCAGCGTCATATCTTCGTAAGCTTTGGTAATTTTTGGATGTTTTTTCATAGATGATGGTCTCCCGCGCTTTTTCTCTATGATAACATATCCGTCGGCTTAGTAGGAACGAGTCCAGTTAGAAAGCATACTATGATCAGGTAAGCCATATTCAATGGCAACAGATAAAACAGATTGATGATCGATAAGCACTTTGTTGATGATTTGGCGTTTGAGCTCAGGAGAATAGCAGCGATCTTTATCTTGGCAAAGAACATCCGGACCATGGCGGTCGAGGAGACGGCAAAGATATTCGATGCAGCTTTCTGCGATGCCATATTCCAGGGAGAGTTGAGAGATGGTATAGCCAGCCTTTCGTTTAGCATAGATCATAAGCTTTTGTTCTCTGGTTAATTTTGCCAATAGAAATACCCCCAATAATTTGGTTGTCCAAATTATTGGGGGCACTACATTTTAGCTATCGTTTGCATATGGCAGTTCTTTTTTATAGGGTATCTTGATTTAGAAGTGTGGTATAAAGTGTATCTAAAGCAAAAAGGGTGCAGCCTTTACGAATGCTGTCACGGTCAAGAAGAGGTGTATGCGTTGACGCTGTATATTTATAAGCGGTACATTTATCGCCGTGCGCTACGCTGACATAGACCAACCCTTCTGGATTACCATCGGTATCTGCGCCAGGTCCAGCAACGCCAGTTGTGGCAAGCGCAATGTCACATTCGTAAAGTTGTTGTGCACCTTTGGCCATGGCATTGGCTGTTGCAGCAGAGACAATGCCATAGGTAGAAAGAATGTCTGGCATGATGCCTAGAATTTTGGATTTTGCGAAAGCTGTATAGGTGCAGCTTCCACCACAAACATAAGAAGAGGAACCAGGAATATCAGTCAGTGTTTTAACAATGAGTCCACCGCTGCAACTTTCAGCACTGGCGATGGTGAGTGAGTTGGCTTTTAGTAAATCACCGAGTTTTTTTGCACAATGATACAGGCTTTTGCCATCAATGATGTCATTATAGGTAGATAAAATTTTTGCAGCGGCGATAAGATTGGCTTCACTGCCTGAACTGATAAGAAGATGAGTATCGTGGTTTAGGCGCATATAAGACAATCCGTGCACAGCAAAAAAGGAAGAAGAGACGGGAGGCGTATCAATGTTTGGAATCACTTTTTTGAGGGCTTTTTGAAATTTATTTGCCGTAAAGACTTTACCTACCGCAAGAATCGTTCTACAATATACATCGTCAACGCATATTTGAAGCATACGTTCCAAAGATGTTGTGTCTTCCGGGTATGGTAAGAGGGTGTGAGGAAAATGACTGTAAGCGGAAGCAATTTGCGCGGCATAAAACTGTTTTTGTGTTGCAGAATGATCAAACAATATAATATGTGGTGCTAAAATATGCATTATTTTACCCCTTTCTAAAAGAAAAAGACTTGAATAATTATTCAACGCGATGTATAATAATTTCATTCCTTGGAGGTGTAGTCATGATAAATGTTGGGATTATCGGAGCGACGGGTTACACTGGCTCTGAGTTGATTCGTTTATTGCTGAGACATAGTGGTGTTCGACTTGTTGCCATTGGTGCACGAAGCACGACAGGCGCTCTCTCAGATTTGCATAAAAGTGTGCTTAAATTGACAGACGCTGTGTTTTGCGATTTGGCGATTGAAAATTATAAGGACTGCGATGTAGTTTTTTTGGCATTACCTCATGGTACATCATCGTCTTATGCCAAGCAACTTGTTGAAATGGGAATAAAGGTTGTTGATCTTGGCGCTGATTTTAGACTCAATGATGCAAGTGTTTATGAAAAATGGTATGGTGCAGAGCACGCTTGTCCAGATTGGATGGCAAGCACGGTTTATGGCTTGCCGGAACTTCATCGTGAGATGATTCGTGAAAGTATGCTTGTGGCCAATCCAGGATGTTTTCCTACCAGTATTATCCTCGGTTTAGCACCTCTTTGCAAAGAAAACTTATTGAATCCAACGTTCGTTGTAGCCGATAGCGATTCGGGACTTACAGGTGCTGGAAAATCCTTAAAAGAGAGTTCGCATTTTGTCAATGTTAATGAAAATGTTGTTGCATATAATATCGGTAAGCACCGTCATTTGCCTGAAATCGTACAAGAATTGAGTGCTCTAACACATGAATCTGTTGGCCTTGTTTTTAATCCACATCTTGCGCCAATCAATCGAGGTATTCTTTCTACGCTGACGGTTAAACTGCTAAAGCCATGCACAGCAGAAATGGTTGATACACTCTATCATGATTTTTATGACGAAGAACCATTTGTGCGTGTGCGCCCTGTTGGCGAATATGCGGCAACCAAAAATGTTATGGGTTCAAATTTCTGCGATATTTCACTGCATCTTGTCGATGAGACGACGCTTGTTGTTTGTGCAGCTATTGATAATATTGTTAAAGGCGCCAGTGGACAAGCCATTCAGAATATGAATATTATGTTTGATCTACCGGAAATGCAAGGGCTTGAACAATTTCCGCTTTGTCCATAATTGTTTACGGTCAGAAACTTTTAAGAAACGAAGGAGAAAAAACGATGATTAAATATCCAAAAGGGTTTAAAGCCTGTGGTTTTCATTGTGGTATTAAAAGAGTAAAAGATGATTTAACAGTGATTGTTTCCGATGTGCCAGCCTCTGCTGCGGCTGTTTATACAACCAATCTTTTTCAAGCAGCCCCATTACAAGTAACTAAGGCGCATATTGACAAAGAAGGCATGGCGCAAGCCATTGTTATTAACAGCGGTGTTGCAAATGCCGCCATGGGTAAACAAGGGTTGGCAGATGCCGAAGCCGTTGCACAGACATTAGCTGCTACTTTTGCCATTCCAGACCATTATACCATTGCGGCTTCTACTGGCGTGATTGGTATGCCTTTGCCGGTAGAAAAGATTAATACAGGGATTGAAAAGGCGAAAAGCGTGCTTGCACCATTGGAAGAAAGTGCAGAGGCAGCTTCTCGTGGGATTATGACGACGGATACCGTGCCAAAAACAGCGGCGCTTACGGTTGAATTGGATGGCACGGAAGTACATTTCTGGGGGATGTGCAAAGGTGCAGGTATGATTCACCCAAATATGTCTACCATGCTTGGCTTTGTGCTTTGTGATGCAGCCATTGACAGCAAGTTGCTGCATCAAGCACTTACAGACGCTATTGGTGATAGCTTTAATATGATTTCAGTAGACGGGGATACATCTACGAATGATATGGTTACCGTTCTGGCAAATGGACAGGCTGGCAACGCTTTCATTCAAGAGGCTTCGTCAGAAGCGTATGCACATTTTGCCAGTGCGCTCAAAGATATTTGCATTGACCTTGCTAAGCAAATTGTAGCTGACGGTGAAGGTGCTACCCGCCTTTTTGAAGTTAAGGTGGTACAGGCGCCAACAACCAACGATGCCAAAACCATTGCCCGTGCGGTAACTTCGTCGAGCCTTGTAAAAGCAGCCATGTATGGGCGTGATGCCAACTGGGGAAGAATTGCCTGTGCGGCAGGTTATTCAGGAGCACTGTTTAATCCAGATAAAATGGACATTTTTATCGGCGATCTTCAAGTGGCTGCCAATGGACAAGGATTGGCGTTTGACGAAGATTTAGCCTTTGATATTCTTTCAAAGAAAAGCGTTGATGTGTTGATTGATCTCCACGAAGGCAATGGAGAAGCGGTGGCCTGGGGTTGTGATCTTACTCATGATTATGTCAGCATCAACGCAGATTACAGGAGTTAAAATATTATGGAGTTTGGTAATCATACAGCGGAAGTCCTTGTTGAGGCGCTTCCTTATATTAAAAAATTCTACGGTACCACCATTGTCATCAAGTATGGCGGGCACGCAATGGTTGATAAAGAAATGCGAGAGAAAGTCATTTCGGACATTGTGCTCATGCGTTTTGTTGGAATGAATCCTATTTTGGTGCATGGCGGTGGTCCAGACATCAATTACTGGCTGGAGAAAGAAAATTATCAGAGCAAATTTATTGATGGGCTTCGCGTAACAGACAGCGAAGTTCTGGAAATCGCGCAAATGGTTTTGATTGGCAAGGTTAACCAAGAAATTGTGGCATTATTGCAAAAGCATGGCGGTAATGCCGTAGGGCTTAGTGGTATTGATGGAGGTACCATTCAGGCGAAGAAAAAACTGCACTACGATAAAAACCATCAGTTGGTTGACCTTGGCTATGTTGGTGAAATCACCAAGATTCGTCCGGAACTTATTCGCAACGCGCTTGCCGAAGAGTATATTCCGGTAATCTCGCCAATTGGTTTAGACGACAATGGTGGCCGATATAACATCAATGGTGATACGGCTGCAGCAGCCATTGCAGCAGCACTTAAAGCCGATAAATTCTTCTTGTTGACAGATACGGATGGTATTTTGGATAAGACTGGAAAACGTATCAGCCAAGTTACCACTGACGGGCTGGAACAGCTCAAAGAAGATGGCGTTATTTATGGCGGAATGATTCCTAAAGCAGCTTGTTGTCAACATGCCATTGCTGGCGGGGTTCAAAGCGCTCATATCATCAATGGGCAAATGCAGCACAGTTTGCTCTTGGAATTATTCACCGATGATGGTGTTGGCACCATGGTTGTAGGAGGAAAGAATGATGGAAAATAATATGATTGAAAAAGGCAAACACTATATTATGGGTACGTACAGTCAGGCACCTATTGTCATCGAAAAAGGTGATGGCGTCTTTTTAACGGATAACAACGGAAAACAGTACCTTGATATGGTCAGTGGAATTGCTGTGAATAGTCTTGGCTATAACCACCCTGCGGTGGTAAAAGCCATCGAAGAGCAAGCGGAAACACTTATTCATATTTCAAACTTATATTGGAATATTCCACAGATTGAGCTGGCAGAAAAATTATGTAATGCCAGCGGCCTAGACAAGGCGTTCTTTTGCAACAGCGGTGCCGAAGCCAATGAATCTGCTATAAAATTGGCGCGCAAATATGGCAAAGGTCGCAGCACCATCATTTCAATGGTACAGTCTTTTCATGGACGTACTTTAGGTGCGCTCAAAGCTACTGGGCAGACGAAATATCAAAACGGCTTTGCGCCACTGCCAGAAGGCTTCAAATATACAGAAGCCAATAATATTGATATGTTGGATGCAATGGTTGACGATGATACCTGTGCCATTATGTTGGAAGTCATTCAAGGCGAGGCTGGGATTATTGCACTCGATGAGGCTTATCTAAAGCATGTTGAAGCCATCTGCCAGGAAAAAGACATTTTGTTCATTATTGACGAAGTGCAGACAGGGATGGGGCGTACGGGCTATGCTTTTGCTCATCAGAAATACAATCTGCATCCAGATATTGTGACAATGGCGAAAGCACTTGCTAGTGGCGTGCCAATGGGGGCTATGCTGGCAAAAGATCGAGTCGCAGCTGCGTTTGCTCCTGGCGACCATGCATCTACTTTTGGTGGCAATCCTTTAGCCTCTCATGTAGCCTGTGCTGTGGCGGATATTATTTTTGGCGCAGATTTTCTTGCTGATGTACGTGAAAAAGGTGCATATTTTGCAGAACGTCTTGCTGAATTGGTTGATGGGAAACGCGTTCTCGAAGTGCGTGGTCGTGGATTGATGCTGGGGCTGTTGCTGTCTGATGACATTCAACCATCGGATATTGTAGGAGCTGCCGCTAACGAAGGCTTGCTTATTTGTACAGCAGGCAAACAAGTGTTGCGTTTTGTTCCTCCACTTATCATTACAAAAGAAGAAATTGACCAAGCTGTGGATTGTCTTAAAAAGGTGCTGGCATGAAGATATTGATTGTCGGACTGGGCTTGATTGGTGGTTCTTTAGCAAAAGCACTCAGCGCTTACACAGATGCACAGGTTATTGGCATGGATAAGGACGATAAGACTTTAGCGCTTGCGCTTGATGAGCAGTCCATCGCTTATATTGCGGGTGAACCTGATCTTGGCGATGCTGATGTAACCATCTTGGCTCTGACGCCAAAGAATACGATTCATTTTGTCAAAGAAAATCATGACAAAATGAATAAAGATGGTCTTGTGCTTGATGTTTGTGGCGTTAAGCGTGACATTATGGCGTGTTTTCGTGAGTACTTTTTTAACAATGGTCCGCAGTACATTGGTATGCATCCTATGGCAGGGCGTGAACTCTTTGGCTATGAACATTCGCTAGTCAACCTTTTTCAAGGCGCAAGCCTTGTGATGACGAAAGATCCCGATCTTGAGTATGACATAGATTGGGCGTTACTGGAAAACTATGTTTATGCGTTAGGGTTTCGTAAAATGGTGGCTTCAACGCCGCAGACGCACGATCAAATTATTGCCTATACCTCTCAATTAGCCCACGTTGTTTCCAGCGCTTATATTAAAAGCCCAACCATGCTTCGCGAAGAGGGATACAGTGCAGGCAGTTTTCGAGATTTGACACGTGTGGCACGTCTTGACGAAAAAATGTGGACCGATCTTTTTCTGCGTAATGCTGATTTCTTGGTCGATGAAATTGATGAAATTATGCAGCATCTGATAGAATATCGCGATGTTTTGCGAGAACGCAATGCAGAAAAACTTGAAATTTTGCTCAAAGATGGTAGAGTGAAAAAGGAGTGGAGTAACGACCACGTCCAATAAGCTCAAGGAGTGTGAAGCGTTTATGATCGACAAAGAATTATATTGTAAGGATGCTTATGATATGATAAACGCAGCCCATGAAACCATTTATGAAGCATTGGGCAAATTGAAATATGTAAACTTAAAATATAAATGTCATGGTCAAGCAGAGAGTGCTTGGTTGTATAATGTTGATTTTGATGTGCAAGGTGACCAGTGCGTGATTACTTTCCTTAACGCTGATACCGAGCCACTTCGCATAGCGGTAGATGATTTGGCATATCTCAAACTGAGACCTTATTATATTGCTGCTTGCGTTGGTTTTAAGAACATTATCTTTTATAGTCATGAAATGAAAGGAGATACTCATGAATCTTAAAGGCAGAGATTTTTTGACTTTGCGTGATTTCACTGGCGAAGAAATTCAATATATTGTTGATCTTGGTTTGGATTTGAAAGATAAACAAAAGAAAGGTATTCCTCATCCATACCTTCAAGGGAAATCATTGGCGATGATTTTCCAAAAATCGTCTACCCGCACTCGCGTTTCTTTTGAAGTTGGGATGTATCAGCTTGGTGGTCAAGCTCTTTTTCTGAGCACCAAAGATTTACAGATTGGTCGCGGCGAACCTGTAAAAGATACAGCCCGTGTATTGGCGCGCTATGTAGACGGGATTCTTATCCGCACCTACGAACAGGCAGAAGTAGAAGAATTTGCAAAATACGCTGATGTACCGGTTATCAATGGTCTTACCGATACCTATCATCCAACACAAATTATCGCAGACCTGATTACCATTAAAGAGCAGAAGGGGCATCTTGCAGGACTTGATTTTTGCTATGTAGGTGATGGCAACAATATGACTCATTCGCTGATGATTGGTTTGTTAAAATGCGGTCTTAATGTTGCCATTGCTACTCCTGATGGCTATAAGCCAGATGCAGAGATTGTTGCTTATGCACAAAGCATTGCTGATGCGAACAATTTGCGTCTTACCCTTACGAATGACCCTAAAGCGGTTGTGAAGGATGCGGATGTTGTATATACTGATACATGGGCAAGCATGGGACAAGAAGCTGAAAAAGAGGCACGCGCCAAAGCGTTTGCTGGTTATCAAATTGATGCAGAAATGTTTGCTTTGGCTAAAGATGATGCCATCTTCATGCATTGTCTGCCAGCCTATCGCGGTTATGAAGTAACAGATGATGTTCTCGAACACGAACGCAGTGTTATTTTTGATGAAGCTGAAAATCGTATGCACGCCCATAAAGCCATCATGGCTGCTATTATGTAAAAAATAGGAGGATTTTATTATGTCTAAAGTTGTATTAGCTTATTCTGGTGGTCTTGACACATCAATCATTATTCCTTGGTTAAAAGAAAACTACGATAATTGTGAAGTTATTGCTGTGTGTGGTGATGTTGGCCAGGGCGATGAACTGGACGTTGTTCATGACAAAGCGCTGGCTTCCGGTGCAAGTAAAGTTTATATCGCTGATCTCAAAGAAGAATTTGTGCGTGACTATGTCTATCCTGTCATTCGTTCTGGCGCTGTTTACGAAGGCGGTTACTTATTAGGAACCTCTTGTGCCCGTCCGCTGATTGCCAAAGCACTCGTTGAAGTAGCTCAGAAAGAAGGCGCTGACTATATTGCTCACGGTGCCACTGGTAAAGGGAACGACCAAGTACGTTTTGAACTCGCCATTAAAGCACTCAGCCCTGCAACAAAAATCATCGCGCCATGGCGCATCTGGGATATTAAGAGCCGTGAAGATGCCGTAGACTTTGCAAACGCTCACAACATTCCTGTACCAGTTACCAAAAAACGCCCATACAGCATGGACCGCAATGTGCTTCATTTGTCCCATGAAGGTGCTGATCTCGAAGATCCAGCCAATGAACCGCTTGATGATCTTTATCTTATCTGCAATCGTCCGGAAGAAGCGCCTAACGAACCAGAATATATTACGCTGACTTTTGAAAAAGGTAATGCTGTTAAGCTTAACGGCGAGGAATTGACTCCGTTGGCGATGCTTGAAAAACTCAATGAACTGGGCGCAAAGCATGGCATTGGTATTCTCGACATTGTTGAAAACCGTCTCGTTGGGATGAAGAGCCGTGGTGTTTATGAAACACCTGGTGGCACCATTCTGCATATTGCTCATCAGGGGCTTGAATCGCTGACTTTAGACCGTGACACAATGGCATTCAAAGCAACGGCTGCTGTGAAATACGCACAGCTTGTTTATGATGGTCTGTGGTATACGCCATTGAAAGATGCGCTGGATGCCTTTATCGACAAAACTCAGGAAACTTGTTCCGGTGACGTGCGCTTGAAACTTTATAAAGGCAATGTTACAACCGCTGGTATGACATCGCCATATTCTCTCTACAACGAAGAATTTGTTACCTTTGGCGAAGACGAAGTTTATAACCAAGCCGATGCAGAAGGTTTCATTAACCTCTTTGGTCTTCCACTCAAAGTCAATGCTTTGATGAAGCAGAGCCTGAAAAAGTAAGTGAGGCTTCATTATGGCAAAGCTTTGGGGTGGTCGTTTTAGTAAAGATAGTGACAAGCTGATGGAGGATTTTCATTCCTCCATCAGCTTTGATCAAAAATTGTATTATTGGGATATTCAAGGAAGTATTGCCCATGCAACGATGCTGGGAAATGTTGGCGTGATTTCTGAAGAAGAAGCGCAGACTCTTGTTCAGGGCTTGCGTGACATCCTTGAAGAAATTGAAGCAGGTCAGGTGCATTTTAACCCTGCTGATGAAGACATTCATATGAATATGGAAGTCTTGCTTACCGAAAAAGTTGGGGATGTTGGTAAAAAACTCCATACGGGTCGTAGCCGTAATGACCAAGTTGCCGTTGATATGCGTATGTATTTGCGACACGAAGTGATGGTCATTCAAGCACAGCTCCTTGAATTTTTGGAAACATTACTTGGAATTGCTCAAAAACATCTTGAAACAGCAATGCCAGGTTACACGCATTTGCAACGTGCACAACCCATTACACTTGGGCATCATATAATGGCTTATTTTGAGATGTTTAAGCGCGATTACCAACGCCTTGACAGTTGGCTTGAACGAAACAACATTATGCCGCTTGGCAGTGGCGCTTTAGCAGGAACGACCTTCCCGCTTAATCGCAACGAAACTGCACAAGCATTGCATTTTGATGCGCCATGCTTAAATTCTCTCGATGGGGTGAGCGATCGTGATTTTGCATTGGAATTTTTAAGCGATGCGGCCATCAGCATGATGCATTTGAGTCGTTTCTGTGAAGAAGTTATTCTTTGGGCTAGTCAGGAATTTGCATTTATTGATTTAGACGATGCTTACAGCACTGGCAGCAGTATCATGCCACAGAAGAAAAATCCTGATGTTGCAGAACTGGTGCGTGGTAAAACAGGTCGAGTTTACGGGGCGCTCATGGGTCTTTTGACCACCATGAAAGGGTTGCCGCTTGCCTATAATAAGGATATGCAGGAAGATAAAGAAGGCGTTTTTGATACGGTGGATACATGGAAAAAATGTCTGCTTATTTTTGAAAAAATGCTTGCTACTGCAACCTTCAAAGAAAGCAATATGCGTCGCGCAGCAGCTGGTGGTTTTACCAATGCTACCGATTTTGCAGATTATTTAGTAACCAAGGGTGTACCTTTCCGTGATGCACATGCCATTGTCGGTGAAGCGGTAGCTTACTGCCTTATGCATCAGAAAGCACTGGACGATTGCAACATGGATGAATTTAAAAACTTCTCGCCACTTATCGAAGAAGACATCTATGATAAAATCTCCATTGATACCTGTATTCATAAACGTTTGACCATTGGTGCACCAAGCCCTGAGCAGGTACAATACGCCATCGATCAAAACAGACAGTTTCTTACCAAGATGAAAGAAACACATCATCAGATGGTAGAGCGTTATCAATTTTAATAACTAAAGAAAAATGTCGGACGTGATTGTTCGGCATTTTCTGTTTTAATAAGATTAAAATTGTGAAGGCAGATGTGAGCGTTATAGAGACGTATTGTCTGTTCAAAAACGAAGGTGATTGAAAACTTTAAGGTTGTCATCTTGCACCTTGCTAGAAGACGCATCGGTGTGATAAGCTAATAGCAAGTGAGGTGTTAAAACGTGAACAAAGACTTTGTATACAAACATCTTAAAGAGGCATTGACTGGACCAACGAGCTTTGACAATATCTTAAAAATCTTTGATCCTAAAAAAATTGCGCCAGCTGAGATCAAAAGCGCGTTGGATGAACTTGAGAAAGATGGGCGCATTGTAAAAACACGTACGGATCATTATGGTATTCCTGAACAGATGAATCTACTCACAGGTCGCGTGAAGAAGCTCAAGAAAGGCTTTGGCTTTCTGGTTACGGACAATATGGATATGGAAGACTTGTTCATTCCGCCGGACAGTTTGAATTCTGCACAAAATGGCGATCGTGTTATTGTACGCATTATGAAACATCGCAATGCAGCCAACAATCCAGGCGGAAAAAATCGTGATGAATGTGAAGTTGTGCGGATTTTGGAGCGCCACAATAAGATGTATGTTGGTACCTATAAACCTAAGCGCCATTATGCGTTTGTTGTTCCGGATAATCAAACCTTTGGGCAGGATATTGTTGTGCCGTTTGATAAAACTTATCATGCTCAGGATGGCGATAAGGTGCTTGTAGAAATCACCTATTGGGGTGGTAAGGGTGAGATACCAGAAGGCGAAATTATTGCCCGACTTGGTTCTGCGGAAGCACCGGGTGTTGATGTACTCTCGTTGGTTTATCGCTACGATCTTAGTCCGAATTTTACGGATGAACAATTAGAAGAAGCACGACGCTTGAGCCTGCAACCGGTTGGAGGACAGTTGGAGAGACGCCGCGATTTTCGCTATTATAGCCACATTGTCACAATTGATGGAGCAGATTCCAAAGATTTAGACGATGCTGTACAGATTGTTAAACTGGAAAACGGCAATTATATGCTTGGTGTACACATTGCAGATGTTGGCGAGTACATTAAAGAAGGTTCGCTTTTGGATAAGGAAGCTTTTCGACGGGGCACGAGCGTCTATTTTGTAGATCGCGTACTACCGATGTTGCCGACAGACATTTCTAATGGTATTTGCAGTCTTAATGCAGGGGAAGATCGTTTTGCACTCTCATGTGTAATGGAGATTAATCCACGTGGACGGGTTGTTGCAGCGGAAATCAGTGAATCAATTATTAACGTAGAAAAACGTTTTACTTATGATACTGTTAATGACATCATCAAAACACAGCGCTTTGATGAGGATCCATCTTATGTGGAAACATTCAATGAGATGCATACACTAAGTAAGATTCTGTATAAGAAGAGAATTGAGCGTGGGGCTTTAGAATTTGATTTGCCTGAAAGCAAAGTGATGCTTGATGATCAGGGGCGCGCTGTTGATATTGTTGTGCGTGAGCGAGGCATAGCCGAGCAAATTATTGAGGAATTTATGATTCTTGCCAATGAAACAGTAGCAGCGTATTTTTTCCGTCGTCGGTTACCGTTTATCTATCGTGTCCATGAAGAACCGGAAGTAGAAAAACGTGATGCTTTTTTGCAATATATTCAACGTCTGGGTATTGTTCTTCCAGGCGGTCCAGAACATGAATTTAACGCCAAGGATTTGCAGTGGATTCTTGATAAGGCAGAAGAGCTGGATTGTGCAGAAATCGTTAGCATGATGATGCTGCGGATGATGAACCATGCTTACTATACCACCAAAAAGACATCTCATTTTGGGTTGGCAAGTCGCCACTACACTCATTTCACCTCACCAATTCGTCGTTATAGTGATTTATCCATTCATCGCTTGATTAAAGAATTCTTACAAAATGATAACCGGCTCAATGAACATCGCATAAAGCATTATGAAAAACTTTTCTCTGATGCCAGCGAGCAGGCTTCAAGTTGCGAGCGGAATGCAGAAGAAGCAGAACGTGCAAGTGTTGATCTGAAAAAGGCTGAATATATGTTGCCTTTTGTTGGAAGTATCTATGAAGCACAAATTGTCAGTGTAACATCTTTTGGTTTCTTTGTGCGTTTGGACAATTCGGTAGAAGGCTTGGTTCACATCTCTACGCTCGTTGATGATTATTATTTTTATGATGCTGAAAACCTTTGTCTTGTCGGTGAGCATAGCCGTCGCAGCTTCAAATTAGGACAAAAGGTGACAGTTGTTTTGAATGCTGTGAATATGAAAGATGCGACGATTGATTTTGTTCTAAAAAATGTTGTCCAGACAAACAGCATTACGATTAAGAACGAAACAGGGCGAAAAAAGCCAAATCAGGTTACAGCAACAACGCGTACACGCAAAAAAACATCTGAGCGAACAGGATATAAGAAAACATCAAATAAGAAGAGGAAGACGCATCGTGGGTCAAAAAATAATAGCAGAAAACAGAAAAGCAAGGCATGATTATTTTATTCTCGAATCACTTGAAGCAGGCATTGCTTTGAAAGGTACTGAGGTAAAATCTATGCGTGCCGGTCATGCGAATCTTAAAGATTCGTATATCTTTATTCAAAATAACGAGGCTTTTATAGAAGGTATGCACGTAAGTCCTTATGAACAGGGCAACATCTTTAATGTAGATCCTTTGCGAAAACGCAAATTGTTGCTGCATAAAAAAGAAATTCTTAAATTGCGTGCAAAAACACAGGAAAAAGGACTTGGCCTTGTGCCATTAAAACTCTATTTTAAAAATGGTCGTGTAAAAATGGAAATTGCGGTTGTTCGCGGTAAAAAACTTTACGATAAACGTGCTACTGAAGCCAAACGTTCCGCTGAGCGTGAAATCAATCGCGCACTAAGAGAAAGGGAGAGACATTGATTATGGCTAAGAAATATAAAAACAAAGAACTACGTAATGCCTATCTTGGTAGTATAGCACATACTGCTAAAGAACGTACTTTTACAGCTGTTTTTTTGGCGATTATTGCAGCTGGTGCTTCTGTATTACTTAACGCTCTCAAAAATGATGAGGCTTCTGACGACGAAGAGGTGTTCAGAGCATAAAAACAGGGTCTTTATCCAGGTGTTGGATAAAGACCCTGTTTTTATGCGTGCTTAACGAATCACTTTTGGTGCTTCTGGTTCGTAACCATTGAGGGTGACAATCATTTTTTCAATCACTTCATCTTCCAATGGACGGTCGGAGAAGTTTGTTTTTGTTTCAGCAATGCGATCGAGTTCATCGAAACCATCAACCAATTTACCAAAAGCTGCATAGGCACCATCGAGATGTGGCGCTTTAGCGTGCATGATAAAGAACTGACTTCCGGCGCTGTCTGGATGCATTGACCGTGCCATGGAAATCACGCCACGGTCGTGTTTGAGATCATTTTCTACGCCATTCTGCTTAAATTCACCTTTGATACTCCAGCCAGGACCGCCCATACCAGTACCTTGTGGGTCACCACCTTGAATCATGAAACCTTTGATAACACGATGGAAGATGAGACCATTATAGAAGCCGTTGTTTGCTAAAAATAAAAAATTGTTTACCGTGTTTGGAGCAACATCAGGATACAATTCTACGGTCATAGAATGACCACTTTTCATTTTAATTTCTACCTGAGGATTCGACATTATTCATTCAACCCTTTCTCACAAATGGAATACTCTAATCATAACATAAAACAGTCTTTTTTTGAAGATAGCTATGAATTTGAATGACAAATTAGATAAACAAAAAAGAATTACTCCTATTCCTAACAGGTTGGTTACAAAATATCGGTCAACTTCAAAATTGACGTTTTTTGTGCTATTATGAAAAATGAATGTGACTATATAGCGTGTCTTACCGATACGCGTACGAAAGGAAGATTGGATGCAGTTTAAAAAATTTGTTTGTGCTTGTACACTAGGTGCTTTTTTGGCAACTTCAGCCGGAACGCTGACTCCTGCTGAAGCAGCAGACAGTGCTAATATAATTATCGATGGAACCGTTTATCAGTGTGACAGTTCTTGTGCGCCACAAAATATCAATGGACGTGTTTATGTACCATTGCGTGTGGTTAGTGAAGGTCTTGGGCACCAGGTAGAATGGGACAATGATACTCGCACTGTGTTTATCGGTTCCAAGCCAACGAACATTGACAACACAACTTCGGTGCACTCTTCGCTGCAAATTTATATCAACGGTCAACAATTAGACGTTGATTTATCTACGGGTGTACCATATATCACACCAACTGGCTATACTATGGTGCCTGTGCGTATCGTTGCAGAAAATCTCGGTGCTTCTGTCAACTGGAACAGTTCTTCCAATAGCGTGACGATCACCACTGATAACAGTTCGGTGACACCGCTTCCACCAGATAACGGCAATGGATCTGTTGATAATGGTAATTCCGGCTCTGCACAAGAACCAGACAATGGTAATCGACCACAAAGCGCAGATCAGGTGACCCTGATGGGGGCTAGTTATTGCAGCCTTGAGCAGATGCAGCGTTATATCAATAATTTAGAAAATACAGTGCGTGCACGTTGCATTGCAAATGGCACAGCCTTTGTTCCATTCCCTGATAATATTGCGTATCAATATTATACCATTGGCCAAAAATACGGCATTCGTGGCGATGTTGCGCTTGCACAGGCTTTGCTCGAAACTGGCAATTTTCAATATGGCAATGAAGTAAAGCCATGGCAGAATAATTATTGTGGTCTTGGTGCTGTTGGTCATACAGCAACTGAAGAAGAAGTGGCTGCCTCTTGGCTTACAAATGTCGATCATAACAGAGCCTGGCTACAAGTAGGGATTCATGGTTGGATTTATGATAGTGTGGCGACTGGTGTAGAAGCCCACATTCAGCATTTATATTCCTATGCGACAACAGCTTCTCTGCCAAGTGGCTGCACGCTCGTTGACGGCCGTTTTAATCATGGCAATCGCGGCGTTGCAAAAGTATTAACTGATCTTAATGGCAAATGGGCCGTACCAGGCAATGGCTATGGAGAAAATATTTTTAATAATATGCTCGTTAAGATGATGAATAGTTGATTGAAAAGTAAGGAGAACTTATATGAATATTAGAAAGGAGATCCAGCAAGCACTGCAAACGCAGGATTTTGATAAAGTTGTTACTTGTTTTGAAGAGAACGATGCAATGACCTCGCGATATTTACAAATGTATGTTTATGGCTTACCACACGATTACATTCGCTGGACTGCCATAGATTATATCGGTCGTCTTGCTGGTCGTTATGCTGAAAATCATGATGCACTTTTTCGTAATATCATTCGTCGTTTTATTTGGCAGATGTGTGAAGAAAGTGCTAATGTTCCGTGGGCATCATCTGAGGTTATTGGGAGCATTATTGCCAATGTGCCTGGGAAACGCTTTGAAGAATTTATAGGCCCGCTTTTTTATCACACAGATCTTAATGATATTTGTTATGCAGGCCTATATTGGGTTCTGCCACAGCTTATGGTACATCATTCGGAAAAAGTAGAAGAATATTTGCCGAATACTTACTACTGGTTCGATCAGTTTGATATGCCTGATTTGCGTGCTTATGCAGCGATTTATTTTCAACAGTATCCACATCAAGAAATGGCATCACACCTTGAATCTTGGTGCAACGATAAGCGTGTAACAGTGCTCTGTATTGACGGTAACGTTGTTGAACGTAGTGTTGCGGAGGTCTGCACGCAATAATAGAACAAAAAGGCGATATATTTTATGTAACATTGCAAGAAAATATGAAAAAACTTGCATGATAAGCGTAGAAACGCTATACTATATAAGCTAGCAGGAAGCGATCGCGGCTATTTGCTGAGGAAAGTCCGGGCTCCACAGGGCAGGATGCTGGCTAACGGCCAGTGGGGGCAACCCTAAGGAAAGTGCCACAGAAAACAAACCGCCGGCAACGGTAAGGATGAAACGGTGCGGTAAGAGCGCACCAGCGGCTGGGTGACCAGTCGGCTTGGTAAACCCCATCTGGAGCAAGACCTAATAAAAACGATAACGCGGCCCGTGTTGTTTTGGGTAGGTCGCTGGAGGTACGCGGTAACGTGTATCCAAGATAGATGATCGCTGATACAGAACCCGGCTTATTACCTGCTAATTTTTGTTAATTAGATGAGGTCCTACAGATATGGCTAAAACGCCTGTCTGTAGGGCTTTTTCTATTTTTCGTGTGACAAGTTTTGTCACGTTAAATAAATCTTTCAACCCGCGCGCAACCCACAGCGGAGTTTTATGCATAGGATTGCATACAGGATGATTTAGCGTTCATTTTTTTCATAGCGTTACAGAAACCTATGAAAGATTCTGACGTAGAATTTATTGATTACTACAACAATGAACGGTGGCAGGCAAATATAGAATGGTTTAGCGCTAATGGATATAGGAAGAGGCTAGAAATGAGCCATTAAAAAACTGGAACCCAGGAAGGATTCCAGTTAGTTTTTATGAAACTTGACAGGGAAAAGCTAATCATTTTATTTTTTAATCAATGATTTCTACAATTGGTTTTGTATGGGCTTCCAATTCGCCGTTTGTGTTAAGATCAATCACGATAGTATCACCTTCGTGTACGTTTCCTTTCAAGATTAAACGCGCTGAAAGTGTTTCTACGTGTTTTTGAATAAATCGTTTCAATGGACGGGCACCAAAAGCTGGATCGTATCCATTTTCTGTAATGTATGTTTTAGCAGCATTACTTAGTTCAATTTTCAGTTGTTGTGTCAAGAGGCGTTTGTTCAAATCGGCAATTTGCAGATCAACAATATGTCCGATGTTATCTTGAGTTAAAGGACGGAACATGATGACTTCATCGAGACGATTGAGAAATTCTGGACGGAAGTGGGTACGCAATTCGTTTTGTACCATGTTGCGGGCAGTTTCACTGATTGACCCATCTTTTTCTATGCCTTCAAGAAGGTATTGCGATCCTAGGTTGGAGGTCATGATGAGGATGGTGTTTTTGAAATCAACGGTGCGTCCTTGGGAATCGGTGATACGTCCATCGTCTAATACTTGGAGCAATACATTAAAGACGTCTGGGTGTGCTTTTTCTACTTCGTCAAAAAGTACTACAGAATATGGTTTGCGGCGCACAGCTTCTGTCAATTGACCGCCTTCTTCATAACCGACATATCCTGGAGGTGCGCCAATGAGACGGGAGACAGAATATTTCTCCATGTATTCGCTCATATCGATACGTACCATATTGTTTTCATCGTCAAAAAGAGCTTCGGCGAGCGTTTTTGCCAATTCGGTTTTACCAACGCCGGTAGGGCCAAGGAAGAGGAAGGAACCGATTGGCTTTGTTGGGTCTTTGATGCCTGCTTTTGAACGGATGATGGCGTCTGAGACTTTTTCAACGGCTTCGTCTTGACCGATTACACGTTGATGTAATTGCACGTCTAAATGCAGTGTTTTTTCTCGTTCGCCTTGAGTTAATTTTGCAACCGGGATACCAGTCCAACGAGAAACAATGGTTGCAATTTCGTCTTCATCGACGGCTTCATGTACAAGTTTCAGTTCTCCGCTTTTGATTTTATTTTCCTCTGCTTCAAGTTCACGTTGCAGTTTTGGCAGAACACCATACTGTAATTCAGACATTTTTGCTAAATCGCCTTGACGTTCGGCCAGTTCAATTTGGTTGTGAACATCGGCAATTTGATCGCGTAATTTAGCCGGACGTTCAACGGCGTTCTTTTCGTTTTCCCACTGCGCGTTCAGAACTTTCAACTTATCTTCGTTGTCAGCCAGTTCTTTTTTTACTGTTTCCAAACGTTCTTTGCTAAGGGCGTCGTTTTCTTTTTCAAGAGACATTTCGTCTAACTTGAGCTGCAGATTGCGATGTTCCAACTCATCAATCTCTTCTGGTTTAGAGTTCTGTTCGGTTTTTATTTGAGCGCAAGCTTCATCTATCAAGTCGATGGCCTTATCGGGCAGAAAACGATCTGTGATATAGCGTGCAGACAAAGTAGCAGCAGAAATGAGTGCGTTGTCGGTAATACGCACGCCGTGATACGTTTGATAATTTTCGCGTAAACCACGAAGAATTGTAATTGTTTCGTCAACCGTTGGCTCATCAACCATGACACGTTGAAAACGACGTTCAAGAGCAGCGTCTTTTTCAATATACTGACGGTATTCATTGAGTGTTGTGGCACCAATACAATGCAATTCTCCGCGTGCCAGCATTGGTTTTAGAAGATTGCCTGCATCCATAGCGCCATCGGTCTTACCTGCGCCGACAATGAGGTGTAATTCATCGATGAAGAGTATGATACGGCCGTCGCTTTTTTTTACTTCGTTGAGAACGGCTTTCAAACGCTCTTCAAATTCGCCTCGATATTTAGCACCCGCAACAAGAGAACCCATGTCCAGAGAAAAAATAGTTTTATCTTTCAATGAATCTGGTACATCGCCTTTGACGATGCGCTGTGCCAAGCCTTCAACAACGGCTGTTTTACCAACGCCAGGTTCACCGATGAGCACAGGGTTATTTTTTGTTTTGCGGGAGAGGATTCGAATAACATTGCGGATTTCATCATCACGTCCGATGATTGGGTCGAGTTTTTGTTCGCGCGCACGTTCAACGAGATCCTGACCGTATTTTTTGAGGCTGTCATAGGTTTCTTCAGGGCTGTCGGTGGTTACAGTCTGATTACCACGTACGTCTTTCAAAACGCTCAAGAAACTGTCGATGCTAATATTATATTGCTTAAACAATTCTTTCAGTGTTGGCGTTGGATTACGCAATATGGCAAGAAAGAGATGTTCAACAGAAACATATTCATCACCCATGTGTTTTGCTTCATCTTCAGCATAATTTAAGGCGTGATTCAAGTATTGTCCAATATACTGCTGACCGCCTTGAGACTTTACCTTTTTATCCAGTTCATGCTTTAATGTGTTTTGAAATGCGCCAAGATCAACATTCATTTTTGAAAAAAGTTGTGCAATCAGACTGTTTTCCTGGTGTAAAAGTGCATAGAGTAGGTGCTCCTGCTCAATTTCCTGGTTACCAAAGTCCATTGCAATTTTTTGGAGGTCGTTGATGGCCTCCACAGATTTTCGTGTAAATCTATCTACTTGCATCGTATGGAACCTCCTTAAAAGGGTTAATTGATGTTTAATGGAAATAGAAAGAGAGGATGATGCGGAATAGTTATCATACCTATCTTTACAGCTCTTATTATAGCACGAATTATTAGCGCTCGCAAGAGAAGAGTGCTAATAATTCGTGCTGCACAATCGGTTTATGTATTTTAGTGTTTCTAAGAAAAAATTATTCATTCATGCGCGTTTTTTATAAATTTATTAAAATTTGGGTGGATTAAAAATAAGATGATAAAGATGCAAGAAATATTTTTGATATTGAATGTTTAACATTGACGCAAAAATGCAAAAAAATCTCCAGTTAAAAATAAAAATTTTCTCCGCCACATAATTTGAATATATTTGGTTTAATGGTTGCGGCATTGTCTGGTGCGGTCGTTTTATTGAAAACGGAATCACGATCTTTTGTGAAGGTATAAAGAAACAGAGCTTTGCTATGATCGTTCTTCTCATAATAAATATTATGTAAACTTTCGAACGAATTAAATTATACCAAAAAGCACGGAAAAACTTGCATTTTACTGCGAGTTTTTCCGTGCTTTTTATCATCGTGTCGTAAGTCTTTTCTTGATGGCCAACAAGATAATGCTCAGCATGATTATTCCGGCTATCCATGAAATGCCTATGCTACGCGTGATTCCTGCTACGATAAATGTTAAAGTTGAAACGCCGGCTACTGTTAGCGCGTAAGGTAATTGCGTTTTCATATGATTGAGCAGATAACATTGTGCGCCTGCTGATGCCATAATAGTTGTATCAGAGATTGGCGAGCAATGATCGCCGCATACGGCACCAGCGATGCAAGCACTCATGGAAATAATCATCAGTTGCGGATCTGTTTGCTGAAATGCTGCAACGACGATCGGGATTAAAATACCGAAAGTTCCCCAGCTGGTGCCAGTTGCAAAGGCTAAAAAGCAGCCAATGAGAAAGATAATCGCCGGAAGAAAGTCAACCATGGCGCTGGCCGACCCTTCAATAAGATTTGCTACATAGGTGGCGGCACCAAGGCTGTCTGTCATTGCTTTGAGTGTCCACGCTAAGGTTAAAATCAAAATAGGCGCAATCATTGAAATAAAGCCTTGAGGGATACAGCCCATAAAGTCCTGAAAACTCATGACTTTGCGCGCTAGATAAAAAATCAATGTAAGAATAAGGCTGAAAAATGCACCAACCGCTAAACCTACTGATGCGTCGCTGGCTGAAAAGGCTTCGATAAAGCTGGCTCCATTGAAAAAGCCGCCACTCCAAATCATGCCAATGATACAACATACAATAAGCATTAGCACTGGCATTAACATATCAACCAGTGCCCCCTCTTTTGCTGTTTGTTCTTCTTTTTCAGTATGTGCATAAGGTCGTTCGCTTGTGGTATAAAGATCACCAGCGATGGCATTGTTTTCATGTGTTTTCATTGGACCATAGTCAATACGTAACACAGTAAGTGCAATCATAAAGAAAATCGTGAAGAATGCGTAAAAATTATATGGAATACATTGAAGAAAAAGCGCAATGCCATTTGATTCGCCAGGAACAAATCCTGATACCGCAGCTGCCCAGGATGAAATCGGCGCAAGAATGCAGATTGGTGCAGCCGTCGAGTCAATCAAATATGCCAATTTTGCACGAGAAATTTGAAATTTGTCGGCAACAGGTCGCATGACTCCGCCTACCGTTAGACAGTTAAAGTAATCGTCAATAAAGATTATAATACCAAGAACAATAGTGGCAAGCTGCGCCCCAACTCTGTTCTTTATCTTGGTTTGTGCCCAGCGGCCAAAAGCAGCAGAACCACCAGATTGATTCATTAAGGCAACAATGATACCAAGAATAACAAGGAAAATTAAAATGCCAACATTATACGGATCAGAAAGAACAGCAATCATTCCTTCTTGGTAAATATGAGTGATGGTTCCTTCCAAATTAAATCCAGAATAAAGCAGTCCGCCACTTACGACTCCTGCGAAGAGGGCACTGTACACTTCTTTTGTTACAAGTGCTAAGGATATGGCAATAAGTGGTGGTAATAAGGACCAGATTGACATTTGTACTGAATCAGCTGATGTTGTAGCTGCTGCAAGCACAAGCAGTGTGCCTATCATAGCGGTTGCAACAAATGCGCCTCTCTTCTTCCTCTTTTCTGTCGTCATTTTTTCCTCCTTCAGAAGATTTTTCAGTTCTCCTTATTGTACACGACAACAGTGGGTTCTGACAACCATGCTATCTATAAAAAACAGAATGATTGGGACAAATTATGGGAATTATCAAGCGTTCTGCTCACGAATTGTTCAGTCTTCCTTTGAACGTGGGTGCATTTGATGGTATTGTTTTTCAATGTCTTTAAAAGCAAGATGCACATAAATTTGTGTTGTTGAAATATCTGAGTGACCGAGCATTTCTTGAATAGCACGTAAGTCAACACCGTTTTCCAAAAGATGGGTCGCAAAGGTGTGGCGAATAGTGTGCGGGGTTACTTCAAAAGGAATTCCGGCGGCGCGAGCGTATTTTTTTATCAGCTTCCAAATGGCTTGACGTGTCATTTTTTCTTGTCGGTTAGAAAGAAATAGATATGGATTTGGCTTAATATGTGCTGCCTGGCGAGCATGAAGATAACGCACTACAGCCTCTTTTGCATAGTTTCCAAAAGGAACAAGCCTTTCTTTATTGCCCTTGCCAACGACACGAATAAATTGTTCATCGGCGTAATAGCGATCCAGGGTAAGATCTGTCAGTTCGCTGACGCGAAGCCCTGTTGCATACATGAGTTCAATGATGGCTTTGTCGCGCTTTCCGGCTAGGGTGTGTGTAGGAATAGAAGCAAGCATTTCTTCCATTTGTTCTTGACTCAACACGTTGGGAAGTCTATTTGATTTTTTTGTTTGATCGCTAATTGTTAACGTATGTGACAAAACGCCGGTTTCTGTAAGATAATCACAAAAACCTTTCAATGACGTGATTTTTCTTGCGATGGTACGGGATTTATACTTCTTGCCCAGATAGTTTTTATAAAGACGGATTGTGAGTTGATCTATTTCTGCGAGTTGTTCCCCTTCGTGTTTTAGCCAGTTGTTAAATTGGCGTAAATCGAGACGATAACTATTAATGGTATTATCGGAAAGACCTTTTTCAACAGTCAACATGAGTAAGTAATCGCGGAGATGTTCTTCAAATGTATCCATAATATATCACTTCATATTTTTTTGATGGGTGCGTATTGTGCGTCAAGTGTTTTTAAGCCCTGGCTTGGGAAAGCAACGGTGACTTTTGTTTCTTCATTTGGATCAATACTGACAATGACACCTTCTCCCCAACTAGAATGAAGCACTTTGTCACCAAGACTGTAAGCTGCAACAGGAGCTGGTTCCTTACGATGCGTAGGGATAATAACGTTTTTATGGTGCCGTGTTTTGCTCACATTTGTGAAATAACGCGGATCGAGTTCTTCAAAGAACTCTGATGGTGGATTGTACATAAATCTTCCATGAACCAAACGCTGTCGAGCACTGGTGATAAAAAGTTGGTCTTTGGCGCGGGTGAAGGCAACATAGCAAAGACGACGTTCTTCTTCCAAACCAGCATTTTCCGATTTTGCACGGAAATGTGGGAATAAATCTTGTTCAAACCCAGCCACAAAAACCACAGGAAACTCTAAACCTTTGCTGGAATGCATGGTCATAACACTGATTGTGTCGTCATTGGCGGCTTGTTGATCAAAATCGGTATAAAGGGCGATTTCTTCAAGAAATCCGCTGAGATTACGGTCCTCATAGTCTAAATCACGCAAATCAAATGCTTTTGCAATGGAAAGAAATTCATTGATGTTATCCATATCAAGTTCTGCCGCAACAGGATCCGTATCATAAAGATAGGTTACATAGCCAGAATGGTTGATGATGTAGTCAACCAAAGGTTCCATCTCGAATTCAGCGGCTAGTGCGCGTCCTTCTAACAAAAAATCGTGGAATGGTTTCAATGCGTTTTTTGCTTTAGTTGAAATTTTTAAGTCAGGAGAAACAAGACAATCTACCAATGTGACTTCCGCATGTGAAGCGTGAAAATCAACAATTTTATGCCATGTTTGTTCACCAATGCCTCGTTTTGGAATGTTGATAATGCGGCGTAGATTAACGGCATCGTTAGGGTTCGATATTACGTAAAGATACGCAAGAACATCTTTGATTTCACGGCGTTGGAAAAATTTGATACCACCGTAAATTTTGTATGGCATATGGCTATCAACCAGCACTTGTTCAATAGAACGAAACTGTGCTGTTGTACGAATCAAAATAGCGAAGTCACGATAATGATAATCAGATTTGGTCATGATGTCACGGATTTGCCGTACGATAAAATAGGCTTCATCACGATCATCATCGGCTTCATAATATACGACCTTTTCGCCTTCTGCATTTTGCGTCCACAGAGATTTATCTTTACGCATAGCATTATTGGCGATGACGCTATTAGCGAGATTTAAGATGGTTTTTGTTGAACGATAATTTTCTTCTAGTTTAATGACAGTGGCATCAGGATAATCTTTTTCAAAACTGAGAATGTTTTGCACGTCGGCGCCACGCCATTCGTAGATGGACTGGTCATCGTCGCCAACAACACAAATGTTGCGGTATTTTTCAGCAAGTAAATGAATGAGTTCATATTGAATACGGTTTGTATCCTGATACTCGTCTACCATGATGTATTGAAAGCGTTCTTGATATTTGTCCAGAATTTCTGAATGTGTTTGAAAGAGTTTAACGGTTAAACAGAGAATGTCATCGAAATCAATGGCATTGTTTTGCTTTAATGTCTGTTGATAGTCTTCGATGACTTCTAATGTTAATTGTGGCAATAGTTCGGTTTCTGAATATAAACGCAGGCCTTCTTCAATGTCGAAATAAGTGTTTTTCAGATGCGAAATATTACTCAACACAGCGTTCGGTTTAAGTATGTCGCTGTCGATATTGCGTTCCCGTAGAATACGTTTGATAATGCTTAGTTGATCCGATGTGTCGTAGATGACAAAATTTGGCTCAAGATGAGTATGCTCCACTTCAAAACGCAAGATTTGCAAGCACGCACTATGAAACGTACGTGCCCAGATATGTGCGCCTTTTTCGCCAATCATATTGATAATGCGCTCGCGCATTTCATTGGCGGCTTTGTTTGTAAAAGTGATGGCAAGAATATGATGGGGTGAAATATGACACTCTTCAATAAGGTAACACGTGCGATGAACGAGGACATTTGTTTTGCCTGATCCAGCACCGGCTAAAATCAATAAGGGGCCTTCGGTTGTTAGGGTAGCTTCTAATTGCTGAGGATTCAAAATTGATAAGTCCATAAATGAAACTCCTATTCTATTGCTATATCTAAAATGAAAAGCACTTCTAATAGACAATGTAATCTTATTAGAAGTGCTTCAATTTTTCAATATGAGATGTTGCGTGTTGAAGCTAACATAAGTTTGATGCGGTTTTCCTGATTGACTTTACTAGCACTGGCGTCATAGTCAATCGGTACAATATTGGCTTGCGGATAAAGGCTTTTAATTTTACGCAACATACCGCGACCGACAATATGATTTGGCAGGCAGCCGAATGGTTGCGTGCAAACAATGTTTTCACAACCACTTTCAATAAGTTCAACCATTTCGGCCGTGAGCAGCCAGCCTTCTCCCATTTTAGTGCCTTCATGAATCACTTTTTTACTGAGTGCTTTGGTTTTCTTAAATGGCGTTTGTGGATGGAATTGCGGATAGTTTTTATAGCTGTCTATGACGGTGTTTTGCAAAGAAATGATATAGTTTACGATAAACTTAGATACCACTGCTTTAGCGTGCCCTGTTCCATATAAATACCAGTCTTCAATACCGGCATCAGCTGTATAAAGAATAAAATCCATGAGCCCAGGCACAACAACTTCACAGTCTTCTTTTTCAAGAAAGGCTTCTAAATTGTTATTGCCTAGCGGTGCAAATTTTACATAGATTTCGCCAACGATGCCGACTTTTGTTTTTTTAGGACCGTCAATTTGTTTAATTTTAGCAAAGTCTTCAAGAATCCATTGACAGTTACGACGTAATTCAGCGCGTTTACATCCTTTGCTATTTTCGAACTGATGTTCCAATTCGTTGCAAACTTTATCAACTGTTGCTTCTACATCCTCTTTGCTTTTAGCATAAGGAAGAATTTGATTGCGTAAGTTCATGAGCATATCACCATAGATAATGGCGAACATGGCATTTTTCAACAATGTTTTTGTGAGCTTAAAACCTGGATTGTCTTCAAGCCCAACCACGTTAAATGATAATACTGGAATGTATTCGAGATTGGCGCGCTTTAACGCTTTACGCAACAGGGAGATATAATTTGAGGCGCGGCAACCACCACCAGTTTGTGTCAAAAGCAGGGCGATTTTATGTGTATCATAGCCTTTGTTCATCGCACCGTCTAAAAGTTGGCCAATAGCAAGTTGGGCTGGATAGCACATATCGTTATTAACGTATTTGACACCAGTTGAAATAACGTCGTGGCTCATAGAGTCCAAAATATCTACTTTATAACCTTCTAACGTCAAAAGTTTTTTTAACAAGCGAAAATGAATAGGCAGCATCATCGGAATGAGGATGGTGTGCGTTTCTTTCATTTCCTCTGTAAATACAACACGCTCCTGTTGTTCGGACACTTATTTCTTCCTCCTTTGTGCCAAAGTAGCGAAGAGACTTCTTAAACGAATTTTTACAGTTCCAAGATTGCTGATTTCGTCAATTTTGATTTGCGTATAAATATCGCCGCCTGCTTCTAAAATATCACGCATTTCATCGGCAGTGATGGCATCTAAACCGCAACCAAAGCTGACCAGTTGGACAACAGACATATCCGGATTTTCTATTGCTGTTTTTGCAGCGTTATAAAGACGTGCGTGATAAGTCCATTGATTAAGTACGTGCGTATCGGTATCCTCATAAATAAATGGCAAGCCATCTTCGCTGATAACAACGGTATGAAAGCTCTGGATAAGTCGGTCAATGCCATGATTGATTTCAGGATCTACATGATATGGGCGTCCAGCAAGAATAATAATCGGCAGCTCATGAATACGTGCAAATTGAATAGCTTGCTCTGTAAAGGCTTTTAACTTGTCATAATAAGCACTTTGAGCAGAGTATGCAGCATCAAGCGCTTCGCCAATCTTATGTGCGTTTACCCCCAAACGCCTAGCAAGATCTTTAGTCAACTGCTTTTTCATGAATTTCTTGTTATGCACACCATAGAATCCGAAAAAGAAGTTTTCTTTGTTAATCTTTTTCACGTTCGCTTCTATTACTTGTGGATAATAGGCAACGACTGGGCAATTATAGTGATTATCGCTGATGTTTTCATCAAAATTATAACTTAAACATGGATAAAAAATAAAATCGACGTCTTTCTTTAAGAGCCATTCGATATGCCCGTGAATAAGTTTAGCTGGATAACAGATTGTATCAGAAGGAATGGTGTATTGCCCTTGCGTAAAAAGCTGTTTAGAACCAAATGGTGAAAGCAACAAGCGATAACCAAGATGATTCCAGAATGCCGTCCAGAATGGGTACATTTCGTAAACGTTCAAGCCAAGCGGCATACCAACGATGCCATTTGGAAATTTACCCTGCAATTGCTCTTTTTTTAGATTGGTAATCATTTGTTGTTTATAAAGATAGGCATTCGGCAAATCGAGATTGCTTTTTTCTTTATTGAGCGGACGTTCACAGCGATTGCCTGCAATGAGTTCTTCTCCATTGCTGAAATGGTTGATTGTTAATTCACAATGGTTACCGCAAAGCTGGCAGGTACGGCTGTATGCCTGATAAGAAAACGATTCTAATTCTTCTGGCCCGAGACAGGTACTTGTGCCAGTGCTATTGTTTTTGGCATAAATAGCACAGCCATAAGCACCCATAAGACCTGCGATAGATGGACGTATCACATCTCGTCCAATTTCTTTTTCAAAAGCACGAAGAATAGCATCATTATAAAAAGTACCACCCTGCACGACAATGTGTTTGCCAAGATCGTCGGCATCATTGGCGCGAATAACTTTGTAGAGTGCATTTTTTACAACACTAATTGAAAGCCCCGCAGAAATATCTTCTACACTAGCACCTTCTTTTTGTGATTGTTTGACAGAAGAATTCATAAAGACAGTGCAGCGGCTGCCCAAATCAACTGGATGTTGAGCGTGCAATCCCAAACTTGCAAAATCGGCAACGTCATAGCCCATGGCGCTTGCAAACGTGGAGATAAAAGAACCACAACCAGATGAGCAGGCTTCATTAAGGAAAATCGAATCAATGGTACCGTTCTTAATTTTGAAACACTTCATATCCTGTCCACCGATATCAATAATAAAATCGACATCTGGCTGGAAATATTGTGCTGCTGTCAGATGAGCGATGGTTTCAACAAGACCGTGATCGAGCGTAAAAGCGGTTTTAATAAGTTCTTCACCATAGCCAGTAACAGCTGAGGAAGAAATATGAAGTTTAGGATAGGTTTTGTAGAGATAGCTGAGCGTCTCTTTAATCATGTTGACAGGTTGACCATTGCTATATTCATAGCGGCTATAAAGCAGTTCATTGTTTTCGCCCATTAAAACAAGTTTAACAGTTGTTGAGCCGGCATCGATACCAAGGTAAACATTTCCTTCATAAGAAGCAATGTCAGCATAAGCCACAGTAGATTTAGCGTGACGGTCAAGAAAAGCATGGTATTCTTCTTCGTTTTCAAAGAGTGGTTTGGTTGTGGACGTATTACGAACAGTCATTTTATTCTCTTTGAAACGACGTTGAAGGTCGTCTAAATCAAAAGACAATTCATTTTTGCTGTAAAGCGCAGCGCCCATTGCGACATAATAACGTGCATCTTCAGGAAAAACATAGTCGTCTTCAGATTCTAATTTTAAGACGTTTTTGAAAGCAGTTTGTAAGCCAGTAAAAAAATTTAACGGACCACCTAAGAAGATGACTTTCCCTTTGATTTCACGCCCCTGAGCTAAGCCGCCAACGGTTTGATTGGCGACCGCATAAAAAATGCTCATAGCCACGTCTTCTTTTTTTGCGCCTTGGTTGAGGAGTGGTTGAATGTCTGATTTTGCAAAAACTCCGCAACGTGAAGCAATATCATAAACATTTTCTGCTTTGTTGGCCAACGCATTAAGTGTTTCTAAGTCAACATTTAAGAGTACTGCCATCTGGTCAATAAAAGCTCCTGTGCCACCAGCGCAGGAACCATTCATACGCACTTCGGAACCGCCAGTGAAAAAGAGTATTTTAGCGTCTTCTCCCCCTAATTCAATGGCAACGTCAATATCATCATGTAGGTTATTAACCGCAATCTGTGAAGCAATAACTTCTTGAATAAAAGGAATATTGTATGCTTCTGAAAGACCAATACCAGCAGAACCTGTAATCGCAAAACGAATATCTTTATCGTTGTTGTCTTTTAGACATTGCTTGATTTCTTCAACAAATTGCATTGCTACTTCTTTGATATTTGAGCGATGGCGTCTGTAATCTTTATAGATAATATTTTGATTCTGATCTAATACCACACATTTCATTGTGGTCGATCCAACATCCAGACCAATGCGAATCAATTTAATGTCCTCCTAATTCTAAAAATGATGTCAACACATCCATAACATATGAATAAGTCTGCTTTTTATTATACTATAAAATCGAGTGCTGACCAGAGAAATTTTGCGTTAAAATGAAAAAATTTCTAGTTGGTTCACCGTATCCTCGCGATTGATTTTACATGCCTAGCATTGGAGCTGGTGATTGGTAAACACTAGATGTTGTTGGAGTCGAAAATCTATGAAAAACGTCCTTAATGTGTATATTGTACACATTAAGGACGTAAAATATTACTTACCTGTAACAGCTTTCATACGTTTGATACGATCTTCACGTTCTGTTTCGTCGTAAGCCTCAGAAAGTATTTCCACGGTGTGTTTGATTTTGCAATGACCGTTAAAACGTTTTTGTCCATCTGTCAGCTGCATGATGCATGAGCCACAACCTGTGACGACTACATCTGCCCCTGTTTCTTCAATGTCTTTACATTTTTCTTCTTGAATTTGCATGGAGAGATCATAATGTGTCAGACTGAAAGAACCAGCGGAACCACAGCAACGGTTTGGACGTTTCATTTCGCGGAACTCAACATCTGGTAAGGTATCAAGAATCTTACGAGGTTCTTGATAAACCCCCATACCACGACGTAAGTGGCATGGATCATGGTACGTGACAACTTGGTGAGCAGTATGCAATTTAGAAATATCTGCTTTAACGACATTAACAATAAAGTCGCTCCAGTCGATAACCTTTGCTGCAACACGTTTGGCATCATCGTACATATTTGTGTCTTCAAGCAATTCTGGATAATGTTCTTTAAAGGACAGGGCACAAGAACCACAAACAAAAACAATATAATCAACATCAAGTGACTTAAAAAGTTTAACATGGTCGATGGCCATTTCTTTCGCTGTTTTCTGGTCACCATGTGCTAAAACAGGCATACCACAGCAATGTTGTTTTTTAGGCACGATGACTTCAACATTGTTATGTTTCATGACATTCATGAAAGAACGCGCAACATTAGGGTACATATAGTTGGAAGAACAACCAGTGAAGAAAGCTACTTTGTACTTGGTTGGACCTTGTGGTTTGTTCACTTCCGGTACAGTCATGCGGAATGGTTTGTTGGCCAAATCCGGAATGACACGGCGCATATCAAGACCAAATGGGAAGCGAGGTGTATACCCACCGGTTTCACGTTCTTTCTTAAAGACGGTGCCTTGGAAATTGCCGCCCAAACGCATCCCGGTATCCAAAAGTTTTGGATGGTCAACAACGTTGAAGATAACCTTTTTTAATGGATGCAAACCTTCTTTACGAACCAGCTCAGAACGAGCAGCAAGAACGATTTTATCAATTTCAACACCACATGGGCAGATTTCCACGCAAGCTTTACAAGTTAAGCAGAGGTGCAGATTGTGTTCAAGACCTGGTGTGCTTGGATCAATCATACCTTTAAGTAAAGCATCGACAAGTTTAATTTTACCGCGGGCAACACTGCCTTCACGGCGAGTTTCATAATAAATTGGGCAGACTTCCTGGCAGTTGCCGCAAGACATACATTTCGCAACTTCTTCACGTGCGAAGTCCATTGTTTCAAAAGGTGCGCTCATGATTCCTTATTCCCCCTTAAAGAAGAAATGATCTGGGTTGAACATATAGTTCGGATCGAATGCTTCTTTTACGCGGCGGATGACTTCCATACCTGCTGCACCGAATTGATCTTCCATGAACCGCGCCTTAGCAATTCCGATACCATGTTCACCGCTCAGAGTACCGCCCATTTCCAAAGCAGCAGCAAAAATTTCATCAACCGCCTGACGAACGCGTTTCATTTCTTCTTCATCACGTGCATCAGTAAGAATGGTTGGATGCAAATTACCATCGCCAGCATGACCGAAAGTACCAATTTGGAGGTTATATTTAGCAGCAATTTCTTCAAAACGAACGAGCATGTCAGGAATACGGCTTCTTGGTACAGTTGCGTCTTCAAGAACGGTAGTTGGTTTTACACGAGCAAGCGCAGGTAAAGCTGCACGACGAGCTGTCATCAAATCATCTGCTTCTTTAGCATCTTTGGCAAGTTTAATTTCACGGCAACCATTCTTTTTGCACTGTTCAACAACTTTCTGAGCTTCCATTTCGACTTCGGCTTCAACGTTACCGTCAACCTGCATAAGCAACATAACTTTAGCATCAATTGGTAAACCAATGTGAATGTATTCTTCAACCGTTTGTAAGGTTACCTGATCGAGAAGTTCCATAGTAGCAGGAACAACTTTGTCAGCAATGATGCCACTGATGGCATAACCAGCATCTTTTAAAGCGTTAAAAGTCGCAGTCATGGTTTTAGAATATTGTGGCTTAGCAATGAGTTTAACAAGAATTTGGGTAATGATACCAAGTGTACCTTCCGCACCACATACAAGTTTTGTCAGGTCATAACCAGCAACATTCTTTACGCTCTTGCCGCCAAAGGTAACCACTTCACCGTTAGCGAGTACCATGCGTACACCCATCACATAATCTTTGGTTACGCCATATTTAAGACCACGAAGCCCGCCGGAAGATTCACTGACAGAGCCACCCATGGTTGCAGTTTTTACAGTACCTGGGTCTGGTGGATATATAAGACCATATGGACTTACAGCATCGTTCAGGCTGTTAATGACAACACCTGGTTCAACCGTAGCTGTGAGGTTTTCTGGGTCTATATCAACAATATGATTCATACGGGTTGTTACCAGTACAATGCCTTTGCGAAGAGGAATGGTGCCACCGGATAAATTGGTACCAGAACCACGGGTATAAATGTGCAAATTGTTTTCTTTTGCGAGTTTTACAATCTGTACAATCTCGTCTTCATTAGCAGGCATAACAACCACTTCAGGTAAAACTTGTGGCTGATCTGGGGTACCATCATAAGAATAGGCTAACAAATCCCCGGCGTCGGTGAGAACATTTTCATCACCAACGATAGTCTTGAGTGTTTCCACTACTTTCTTGTCCAACATTTTCTTCCTCCTAGATACTAGATACGTTTATTAAGGTAATCACTTCTTGAAAGCTGTACACGATCAAACAAGCGTCCAAGTTCTTCGTTGGTTAGCGGGCGAATTTGCCCAAGATCAACATGCGAAAGCGTCAATTTATCAATAGCCACTCGCCGCAACTGAAGGCATGGAAATCCAACAGCCTCCAGCATACGTCGAACTTGACGCTTTTTGCCTTCATGAATAATCAATTCAACGACAGAATTTTTTCCTTGTTTTTTTAGAAATCGCGCCTGAGCAGGTGCGGTTTTTCCATCGTCAAGTGTGACACCTTCAGAAAGTGCTTGTAATGCTTTGGAAGTGATAACACCCTTCACAGTTGCAATGTAGGTCTTTTTGATATTGTATTTAGGATGTGTCAGGCGATAGGCAAGTTCACCATGATTGGTTAAAAGCAATAAGCCTTCGGTATTCATATCAAGGCGTCCTACCGGCAATACACGCCCTTTAAGTTCTGGGAAACAATCGAAGATTGTTGGGCGACCTTGAGGATCTTGTGTCGTTGTTAGATAACCAGCAGGTTTATTGAACATATAAAATAAGTACTCATCCTGTACAGCAATATCTTTATCATCAACACTTACGCAATCTTCACCAGGTGTTATCTGGGTTCCCAGTTCTTTAACAATTTGACCATTGACCTTTACGCGGCCTTGAGTGATCATTTTTTCGCTTTGACGTCGAGAAGCAACGCCACAGTCCGCCATATATTTTTGCAATCGTACGCGTGTCATACTCCACCTCCTCATATATTAGGATACGCTTTTTTTCCTAAGACAAGTAGTAATTTATTATACTTGCGTAAAATTTTTGCTATTTTATCAGTGTTTTTTTTGTTCGATTTGCTGCTGGCACCATGTGAGTAATAAATCGTGGCAGTTGCGTGAAGGCTCTTCGATAACGTAGGCAAGTGCTTGTGATAACATTTCGCCAATAGCACGACCCTGGAGGCCTAATTTTTGCAGATCGTTGCCGCTGATAGCCAGTTCTTTGACGCAAAAACAATCACCACGAGCAATAACGGTGTCGATGGTCTCTTCGATTTTTTGGAAGAGCTCAAGCATGGTGGTGCGCTTATCTCCCAGGTCGTGCGCTAAAAGGTCGGCAATTTTTACTTTTACCAGGCGGCGCGTCTGCTCTTCGCCTAAACGGGCGAGCGATTGTCTAACATTGATTGGCTCCGGTAAAAGAATGTCGTTATGATGTGCAATCAGCTCAACAACGTTTTTTCGTGTGGTGTTGTCATATTTAAGCTCACGAAGTACGCGATTGGCAATTTTCGCACTTGCTTCTGCATGATGTTCGAAGCGATCGTAATTGGTTTCAGTTTTATCCCATACAAAAGGTTTGCCAATGTCATGTAAAAGCATGGTTAAACGTAGTATTAAATCGCGTTCAATAACACCTACGGCCAGCAGTGAATGTTCAAACACATCAAGAAAATGATGCCCGCCATGTTGAGCAAAGCCAACAGTATGACACATAACCGGAATAATATATGGATACATGCCAAGAGTGTATAGGTCTTCCAAACCTCGTGCAGGATGATGACAGAGCAGGATTTTATTAAGCTCCACTTGAATACGTTCTTTGGATATATAGCGCAGTAAATAATTTTGCTTTTTTACTGCTTCGTAGGTGGTTGTATCATAGTCGAAATCCAACACAGTGGCAAATCGAACCATACGAAGCATACGCAATCCGTCTTCATCAAAGCGTTTGCTGGGTGTTCCTACGGCACGCACAATGCGGTTATGTAGATCCTCAACGCCATGAAACAAATCAATGAGCCCACGTTGAGGGTGCCAAGCCATAGCATTGATGGTAAAATCGCGACGACTTAAATCTTCCTCCAATTCTCGCGTAAAGGCGACACTTTTCGGATGTCGATGATCTGCATATTCGCCATCAATACGAAAAGTCGTGACTTCATAGGAACCGTCATTGGCTAAAATAGTTAATGTTCCGTGTTGGATTCCAGTAGGGATCACACGTTTGTCTTTGAAGATTTCCAACATTTCTTCGGCACGTGCTGACGTGCAAATGTCCCAGTCGCTGGGCACTTTTCCCATTAATGAATCTCGCACGCAGCCACCAACAATGTACGCCTGGTGCCCTGCGTTTTCTAAGCGTTCAATGATTGACGCTGCACCGTCAGGTATTTTAATATCCATAATTTCACCTCGTTTCTGATCGATCAATCTGCATAGCATCATGTGTAATAAAGGAAGGTTCCTTATCGTAGATATGCATTGGGAGAAAATGATGCATACTTTTTTGTGTAACAGGATGAATATAGCTCAACGCCGCAGCGTGCAGCAGCGGGCGACAACATGGTAACGCTGGACCGCCGTAGGTGGTATCGCCGAGCAAGGGATGTCCCTGATGCGCTAAATGCACGCGAATCTGGTGTCGCCTTCCAGTATCGATACGAACCCAGCAGGCCGTTGCTTGTTGAAGTGGTTCATAAAACAAAGGCCATACATGGGTGCGACAATGTTTGCCATTGGCACCAACAAAAAACAGGGGACCAATAGCATGGCGAATTTCAGAAGGTATTTCACAAATATCTCCGGTTAAATCAAGCGGGGATTGAAGGTGGCCCAAGGCGAAACATTGATAGCATTTTTCTTGCCGTTGTTCGCTGAGCTTAGCCGCAGCAAAACTATTTTTTGCAAGTAAAACCAACCCACTGGTGCCAATGTCAAGCCGGCTTACCGGATGAAAAACGCAAGGCCCTCCCTCTTTTTCCAGATGCGATAAAACAATACCGGCAAGCGAGCCTTGTTCACCACGGTGACGCGGGAACATTGTTATCCCAGGCGGCTTATCAACAACGAGAAGCATATCGTCTTCATAAATGACATGAAGCGGTTTGGCTTCATGGATAATATCACTGGAATGTTCGGAAGGGGCCATGGTTAAAGAAATTTCATCTCCGGCTTGAACGACATAGCGCACAGTGCGGCGTTGACCATTAACAAGAATTCCCTGTGGATGCGCTTTGCAGCGTTTCATGAGCCGTTTGGAAACATTGATGCGTGAAGCGATTACTTCTCTTAATAAGCGTCCCTCATCACTTTTTTGTGCACGGTAAACAATGCGATTCATACGCGCACCTCAAAATGGGCATGACTACCACTTGGGCCACCTTCAACCACTAAATGAGCCGGAATACGTTCTTTTAATTCGGCCACATGTGAAATAATGCCCACAAGACGTCCGCTGTCTTGCAAACTAATGAGTGTTTCAATCGTTTCGTCAAGAGATTCTTCGTCTAAAGTTCCAAATCCTTCATCAATGAAGATGGTTGCCAGCTCAATTCCGCCGCTTTCGCTGCTGACAACATCTGCTAAACCGAGAGCCAGTGATAGCGATGCTTTAAAACTTTCACCGCCGGAAAGCGTTGAAACATCTCGTGCTCGTCCAGTGTACTGATCCATCACATCTAAGTCAAGACCGGCTTGACGACGTGCATCGTGAACATTGTCTTTACGCTGAAAAGCATAGCGTCCAGCAGTCATGCGCGCCAGCCGTACATTGGCATGAGCAAGCATTTGCTCAAAATAATAGGCCTGTGCAAAGGTTTCAAGACGCATATTGTAAGCGTTTTTGCCATCAAGTATATCGCGTAGATGTCCAACGAGTGCATACTTGCTTTCTAACTGCTTGAAATCTGCAAATAACGCTTCAATAGCTGCTAACAGCGCACGATTGGTTTGACAACGTGTTTTGTAAGTTGCCAGAGAATCATTAGCACGATTGAGTTGTTCTTGCGCTTCCCGACAGATTTGTTCATATGTTGTTAAATCATGTAAGGTTAAATCATCTTTCAAACGCTCTTTTAGTTCGTTATAAATCGTTCGAGCGCGTGTTAATGCTTGGGAATAAGCGTCTAATGTCTGTTGATAACGGTCTTTGTGTGCAATATCCTCTTTAGCTATGGTGTAGGCACTTGCGGATTGAAAATGTGCATCGCGTGCTGCAGTAAACTGTTGCATCAATAGTTCGCTGCTTTTTTGCAGTTCGTGCAAACGTGTTTCGACCTGAATAAATATACTTTGTGCTTCTATTTGCGCCGCTTTTGCGTTTTCACGCAGCTTCTGGGCAGCCTCGAAAGAGGACTTTGCTTTAGCATAGCGTTCATTGATAAAAGCAATTTCATTGGCTAAAATTTCCGGATTTTCTTGAGCAGTAAAATCATACCATGCCGCCAATTCGTTCAACGTCTTTTGGGTATTGTCAACAAGCGTTTGTAGTCGGCTGCATTCTGCAATAAGCTCATTTTTCTTTGAGCGTAACGCATCAAGCTGTGTTTTAGTTTTGAGATAGTGTTGTTCAACATTCTTCAAAGCATCTAAAGATTGCGTTATTTGTGCGCGATTTTGCTGCAAAAATTGCAAACGATTTTGATGTTCAAAACCAGATTTTTGCAGTTGACGTGAGAATACAACAAGATCATCTGTTGCATTTAATTCCGGAAGAAGTTGGTGTATGTCCTGCCAGGCTTCTTGGAGACGTTGCTTGTGTTGCTCTTGTGCAGCTTCGGCTTTGGAAAGTGTTGCCTGAGCTTTGTCGCGTGCAGCGATGAATGTTTCTTCGCTGAGAATGCTTCCTTCTTCTAAGGCTGGTGCGGGATGATGGACAGCGCCACAAACTGGACAAGGTGCTCCTTCTGTAAGTTCTTGCGCCAATACGCTTGCCAAATGTTTGCGATGTTGAGCACGTGCTTTTGAAAGTGCTGCATCAGTTTGCTCGAGCGCTTCGGCTGCCCGTGCAACTTGTTCGGCTAATTGTGGCAAATTCTGTTGTAGTTGTAAATAAGTGTGTAGCGCTTTGAAATGGCGTCGTTCGCGTTCAATGTTATGATTACATTTTTCATATTCAAGCGCTTGTTTTGTTAATTGATTTTCCAGGTTTTGCCGCCGAGAACGTTGTTCTTCAAGGTCTCGAATGGCTTTCTCAGTATCGGCTAAGTTTTTTTCGGTAAATGAGAGCTGTTGTTCACTGTTTGCTAAGGCATTTTTATTATATTTGAGTGCTTCATTGGCAGTGCGATACTCTTTCAGTTTTTCGAGCTTTCCTGTCAATTCTGGAAGAGTGGCATAGACTTCTTCTGCATACTGTTTTTCTTGACTTGCCAATATATAACGCTTTTCAGCATTGTCTAATTGTTGAGTCATCAGTGAAACGCGTTGTTTTGCTGATGAAACGGCAGCTTCTTGTTGACTGCAAGTTTGTTTTTCCTCATTGGCACGCCATTCTTTTTCTCGAATGGCAATAGCCTGTTCGGACGCTTTAATTCTGGCACTAAGTTGTGTCATTTCATCTTTCTGCGCTTCTAATGTCTGCCATTCTTTTTTTGCTTGCTGCCATTTTATGACATCTTCATTATGCTGACGCTCGCTATTGAGTTTAGATAATGCCGCTAAATAACTTTGATTGGCTTTTTCTGCAACTTGGTGATAAGTCGCTGCTAATGCCTCCTCTTGCATTAAACACATTCGCATATGTTGCAATGCTTCTTCATTAGGTTGTTCACCGATAGCTATAGGAATATCGAATTGTAACAATGAAGCTTGTGAATGATAACGCGCTTTCAGCTCTGTATATTCGGCATTGATGTCATGAGCACGCGTTTTAAGACGTTGCAAGGCAAGGTCATAAATGCTGGTATCGAAGATATGACGCAAAAGTTCTAGCTTGTCTTTCGTGCTGGAGGCGAGAAATTCTTGGAAAGCACCTTGAGGAAGCATCATAATTTTTTGAAATTGTGCCTCATCTAAACCGACAAGCTCTGAAATTTTGTGATCCACTTCACTGATTTTCGTTAATGGCAGAAAAGCATCGTGTCCAATACACTCTAAAATAGCTTCCTGACCAATTTCTCTCATGCCGGAGCCGCGTTTTTTAGGGACACGTTGCTTTGGCTGACGATGAATTTTATAGGCTTTATTGTTAATTTCAAAAGTAAAATCTACATAAGTGATGGTATCATCGTCTGGTTTGAGAAAATCGCAGCGTAAACTAGCTGGTTCCATACCGTGTTTGCTTAGTTTTCCATATAAAGCGTAAAGCATGGCTTCAAATAACGTGGTTTTTCCTGAACCGGTCGGGCCAGTAATGACAAACAAACGTTGCGTGCCAAGTGCATCAAAATGCAAAGTTGTTTTTTCAGCATAAGGGCCAAAAGCAGAAAGCGTCAAAATGATAGGTTTCATAATGCCTCCTTTTGCACTTCAGCAAAAATATCAGTCATGAGTGTTCGCATTTCTTCGCTTGCAGGTGTCTTTGTCATTTGTTCATAGAATGTTTCAAACATGGCTAGTGGAGAATGATTTGCCGGCGCAAACGACTGGGACACAGAAGGCAGTTGCTGTGTTGGCATGGAATGATAAGCATTTAATCGCTCCATCAACATAATGTTTGGATAACATTGCTTGAGACGCTGCATGGGTTCCAGTAAGCTGCCTTCGTCTTCAAGAACAATTCGCAGATAATCATTGCGATGAGCAGCAACTGCTGTTGGTACAGTAAGCAAATCGTCAAGCCGCCCTTGAATGGTAATAAGTTTATGCGGTGCATTTAAAGGAATTTTTTCAAGAGAAAGTTCACCTTTAGCATCTATTGTAATGTCGAGCAACACTTTTTGCTGTCCTTCTTCCGAAAAAGAATATTGCATCAAACTACCAGCATAGTGAATACGCGAACTGCCGGCAGTTTGTGCTTGGTGTAAGTGTCCAAGGGCAACATAATCAAAAGCAGCTAATGAATCACTTTGCCAAAATTCAGTGCCTCCAATATCTAAGGTGCGTTCAGAATCACAAGTTGATAAAGGCGCATCACCAGTTACCACACCATGTGCAACCAATACATGACGCGCTTGAGGATCGAGTGGTATATGTGAAAGAATCCAATCCATGGCTTCTGCGTAAGTCATAGATGCTGTTTCGGGTACTAAGGTGTGTAGTACGGCCAAATCAGCATAAGCCATCAGAATAATATCCAACGGCCCAGCGTCATCATAAAGGCGAACTTGCGGCAATGGCCAACTAAATGTGCCGGCAAGATGTAAACCAGCCTTAGCTTGAATATCGTTTGAGAATCCTAACCGTTCGCCACTATCGTGATTCCCACCGATGGCCAAAATGGGTATATCTAATGTTAATATTACTTGCGAAATAAACTGGTCAAAAAGGGTCACCGCTTCTATGGTTGGGTTTCGCCGATCATAGATATCACCGGCTAAAATCAGAGCATCTGGCTTTTCTTGACGCATCAGCGTCAAAACTTGATCTAACAATACACGCTGATCGTCAATCATGGAGTATCCATTGACTTTTTTTCCGATATGTAAATCAGCAAGGTGATAAAATTTCATAGCAGTTTCCTTTCTTAAAAGCTTAAACCACAGTGATTGGTATTATCATAGTTTGCAACACTATTGAAGGATGTGATTTCATTCATTTATGCGTCACCTAACCATGCTCTGCAATAAAAAAGAAGTCTATTGCTAGACTTCTTTGAAGAATAAGAATCTAAATTTTTTCAGGTTCAGATCCGTTTGTAAAAATGGAGTCGAGGGGAGTCGAACCCCTGTCCGAAAGACCGACCACCAAGCTTTCTACGTACATAGATCATGTTTTGATTTAACAGTAGCCACGTCCATAATCAAACTTAACCACTGCGAGAGAAATAAGATTCCCGATAGACTATTTCCCAGTGATCAATCGGTAGCCTGATGGTTTGGCTCCCTGACCCCGCATCTCAGGCACAGCAGGCAGGAAGTTTACAGCTTACGCTGCAAAAGCTAATTTTTCGTTTTTAGCGTTTAAGTTTAAGTGCACAATTTTACGAGATCACGCGAAACTCGGTACGCTTACAAGGCAATCGCAATCCCCCGTCGAAACCAGTACGACCCCAGAAGCATGGTTGCAACTGTAGAAATCACATTTGCATTGTCATATTATACCATTGAACGTGGAAAAATTCAAGAAGAAGGCCCTTATGTGCTATGGGATTATAAGATTGCAATGATTTATTGTCTGTCATTAAACACCGTAAAAATCCAGAAACTTTTTCATTTCTTCATTTTGGGGGGCATAGAGCACCTGTTCTTTAGGCCCATGTTCACAAAGTTCTCCTGATTTGAAAAAGAGTACATCATCAGCGATGCGTCTTGCTTGTTGTAAACTATGGGTGACAAGAATGAGGGCACTATTGGTTTCTTTGACATAGTGTTTGATGAGCGTTTCTGCAAGAAGTGTGGTTTCCATGTCCATGGCAGCGGTTGGCTCGTCAAGAAGAACTAAATCATACTGTTTCATCATGAGTCTTGCCAACGCCATTCGAGCTGTTTCGCCGCCGGATAGTTTGTGAGCTGCTTTATCCGCAAGAGATGTTAGATGGAGCGCCTCCATAAGAGCATCTGCTTTAGTAGGATTTTTTTCGCCTAGAAGAATATTTTTTCGTGTCGTCATACGAAAGGCAAAGTTTTTTTGTGGCATATAACCGATGCTTGTTGTTTTTACTGGGCGCTGATGCTGATCTGATTGTAACACGCCAGCCAATATCTTAGTAAAAGTAGATTTGCCACAACCATTGGCGCCGATGATAGCGGTGATACTGCCTGCTGTAAAATTGCCCCCGGGGAAATCGAGTACAATGCGCCCGTCATAGGTTTTCGTAAAAGGTTGTACGTTCATCGACTCATTCTCCTCTGCACGATGGTAAGAATAATATTAACAAGAAGTGAGGCTGTCATAAGAATTAACCCAAGCGCAATGCCAAGTGAAAAGTTGCCGCGATTGGTGTACTGCATGATAGCTGTTGTCATTACATTGGTTTTCCAAGCAATGGCGCCGCCCACCATGGATACTGCGCCTACTTCTGCAATAGAACGAGCGAATGCCAATAGATAGGCTGAAAAAATTTGATAAACACATTCATTGGTGAGCAACCAGAAAGTCTTTAAGCCACTTAATTGTAAACCGTGCGCTGTTTCGCGTACTGCCGGCGAAACAGCTGAAACATAGGTTTCCATGTTACCAATAACGATTGGTGTAATTAAAGCTACCTGAGCCAGAATCATAATTTCTACTGTAAAAAGTAGATGCCATTGACGAAATGGCCCTACGCCGGAAAAGAGCATATAAAAAATTAAACCACAAACCACAGGCGGCATACCCATGAGCGTACGATTGATAACAAGAAACGCACTGCGTCCGGGAAAACGAAATGTGCCTAGCCAAATCCCTACTGGTACGCCGATAAGTAAGGCAATTATAGTGCTTTGAACGCTCATCTTTGCTGTTACAGAAAGAATGTCTAAAAGCTCACGATTTCCTGAAAGAATGAGCATAAGGGCTTGTTCAAGAGCATTTCCCATGTTGCTCCCCTCCTTTTGCGCTTCGTAAAAATCCCGTGGGATTTCCCACGGGATTTATTGTAATAGGTAGGTTCATTTTATGTCAATTACTGCACTTTGCCATCGTTGGCTTTGAAAGTCAGGAAGGTGGCTTTATCGGTTAAAATGTAAGCGCCTTGCTCTTCTGCCATGACCAGACAAGCACCCATACCAGCATTAGCCGAGGTGTACCAGTTGGAATATTGTTCAAAAGAGGCAGCATCTGCAGTAATACCAAGTTCTTCAGGCCAGAGAGCCAGTTCCTTTGTATGGGTGCCAGATTCATCACCGCGGGAGATGAAAGGATATTCGCCTTCAGCAATGGCTGCAAAAGCATCTTTAACTGTTGCAGCATCTTTTACGCCTGCTGGATCGTCAGATGGACCGCAAAGGACAAAGTAATTATACAAGAACGATAAACGTTCATTGCTGAAGCCGTCAACAATACGGGCATAACCGGCATTAACAAATTCTTCTTCCTGAGTTTTGGAATGTACAAGTATAGCATCTGCATTGCCATTTTCAGCAGCAGCAATGGCTTGTCCGGTTCCTGCTGATGTTACTTCAACATCATAGCCATATTCTTCTTCGAACGTTGGCAATAACTCATCTAAAAGGCCGGAGTCGTTCACAGATGTTGTCGTAGAAAGACGAATGGTTTTTGTTTCTTCTGTGGCTTTAGGGATGTCACCATCGTAAACCGGTGCGTCATCGAGTCGATAGAAAAGGTATTCGCCATAATCGTCGTATCCAAAATTGGCTGCGGTTTCAAGTGTTTCGTCCAAAAGCAACCAATGAATTAACGCATCGGCGCCTTCTGTATTGATAGCAACATCAGAAACGGCATTGCCATTGGCGTCCACAAACGGCGCATCTGGATTGACAGCAATTACAGTGTAAGTGTTCAGCATATCGTCGTCTTGTTCCTTCAGAATGGTTGTATCAACAACGACTGCATTTTCTTCTGATGAGCTGGACTCTGTTGTTGATGCAGCGTTATTGTTTTCGCCACTGCCACAACCAACAAGGCCCAGAATCATCATTGAAGCTAGCAACAAAGCAATCAATTTTTTCTTCATAAAGATCATTCCTCCGATTAAAAAAATAAAGGACAAGCCTCCCCTAAAAGCAAAAGGGCACAAAAATACCGTGCATAAATTGGCTTTTAGAAAGAGGCTCGTCCACCGCTTTCAAAATCTGTATATGTTCCCCTGACATTCTAGCAGGAGACTGTCTCTTTTTCTGGATAAATTATAGCATACAAGATGTTTTGATACAATATTCAAATAGATTTTGATTGAAAATATCGATTAAAAGTCATGATGCCATGGTGCATACTAAAGGTATTAGGAGAATGCCCTTTTTCACTTAGATGCTTAGACAACAACACAGACATTACGTCCAGCATCTGGATCGTACACTGTTTTAATATTGAGCCCATAGAGTTTAGAGAGTGTTTCTCCAGAAAGTGATTCTGAAGCTTGCCCTACTCCTAACACGCCGTTTTTATCCAAAATAGCAACCTTGCCGTTTAAGATGATGGCGTGATCGGGATTATGTGTGGTCATAATGAGTGCATAACCTTCGTCAGCAAGCTGAGCAATCATCTGTACCACGCGAAATTGGTTACCATAGTCAAGATGGGCGGTTGGCTCATCAAGTAAAATGATTTGCGGTTGCTGGGTCAACGCTCGAGCAATAGAGACTTGTTGACGTTCGCCACCTGAAATTTCTGTATAGAGTTTTTCGCGCAGGTGATAGATGTTCATACGCGAAAGTGCCTCATCAGCGATTTCATAATCTTCTTTCGAGGGACTAGCGAAAGCACCAATGTACGGCGAGCGACCCATTACGGTAAAATCTCGTACAGTGAAAGCGTAAGTTGGCAAATTCACTTGAGGTACATAGCCGATAATTTTTGCTATTTCTCGCATGGTCAATGTTTTCATTGACTGACCATTGAGACGAATATCTCCAGATTTTGGTTTTAATAAACCGGCAATACAATTAAGCAAAGTTGATTTACCGGCACCATTGGTACCTAGAATGGACAATACTTCACCTTTTTCTAACGAAAAATTGACATCATGAAAAATCGTCCGTTTTTTGTCATAGCTAAAACTAAGATTTTGTACATCTAAAATCATCGCAAATTCCTACTTTGTTTAATCAAAATGAAAATGAAGAATGGTGCGCCGATAATCCCTGTAAGAATACCAATGCGTAATTCTGCGGCATTTAGCGTGCGACACAGAATATCAATCACAAGCATAAAAACCGCCCCTAAAAGCATGGCAACGGGTAACATTCGGCGATTGTCCGCACCAATGATGAGACGTGCACAATGCGGAATGACAAGACCAACCCAGCCAATCGTACCGCAAAGACATACACAACTGGCGGTAATAAGAGTTGAGCAAAGAATAAAGGCTCCGCGTGTCGTGCGTAGATTCACACCTAATGAGCGTGCTTCATCATCACCTAAGGAAAGAACGTTTAAGCGATAGCGCATCAGTAAAATGATAATCACCGGAATCAGAATGGTAGGTAAAATAGGCATCATATCAGCCAATGAAACAGTAGCAAACGACCCCATTGTCCAATAGGTGATCTCAGCAAGTTCCGTATCAGCATCTGCAACGAATTTGATGAGATTCATGATAGAGCTCATGAGACTTCCAACAACAATCCCGGCAAGAATTAAAACGGTTGTTGAATCGTTACGCATAAGCCGTGGAATTGCTACGGTTAGTGCTACGGTAGCAAGACCAAAAACAAAGGCAAAAATTTGAATTCCAGCACTACCTGTATGTAATAAAATGGCAATGGCAGCACCAACGCAAGCGCCAGAACTAACCCCCAGTAAATCCGGAGAGCACATTGGATTTTTGAAAATACTTTGATAGGTTGCTCCGGATAAAGCCATTGCCGCTCCTACTAAGGCCGCGGCAATGGTGCGAGGCAAACGTAAGGTGAGTATAACTGCACTTTCAATTTCTTCTGGATTTTGTTCGATAGGTAAAATGTTAGCGGCAAGAATGTGTAGTGTTTCACCAAATGGAATACTATAACGGCCAATCGCCAGGGAAGCAATGAGCGCGATGGCTAAAAATACTATTGAAAGTATAATTACCAGCAAATATTTCACACGTTCTCTGGCAAAATGGGTATTAACAGTTGTTCGTGTATTCATTGTTCTTTACTATTATTCTTGATTTGCCAAAAGTTCTGCTTCATCTTGACCATCTGGCGTTAATCCGGACAGCATATTTTCAGCTTGTTCGGTAGTCATCTCGGTGCCATTGAAGGTTTTGTAAAAATCAATCACTTCTTGTACAAGATAATCATGATCAATGCCATTCTCTTCTGCTATTTCAGGCTGAATGCAGTAGAGTGCATAATCGATAAGCAAGGTGCTTTCCATACCGTAGCGATCCCAACCAAAGCAACCATAAGGAACACCATAGACACGACCATTTTTAACAGCGTTCAGATCTTTCCAACCATCAGTATTTTTGAGTTCTTCAATGATTTGATGTTGATAGGTATTCCCTACAAAGATAACATCAGGATTGACGGCAAAAACTTCTTCGGCTGTAACTTCCGATGTTTCCTGATTCACATTCATAGTAGCCGTTGCAAAAGTACCGCCACAGGTTTCTACCCAACTTTGTTGCATACTGTCTGCACCAGCAGTGGCAGTGAGACTATCTTGCATACCCGTAATATAATAAACGACCGGTTTATCTTCATCAGCGAGATCGGCTGTAAGTTTTGTGGCACGATCTAATTTCTCATTGATCATCTGGCAAAGTGTATCTGTTTTTTCCTGATACTCTCCACCCAAGGCTTCACCAAGTACTGTATAAGAATCAATCATCGTTTCATAACTGTCGAGATTAAGATCGAGAGCAGGAATACCAACTTCTTCCAACTGATCAGGATAACCGCTGGACAAAGAACTTGGGTGCACAATAACAAAGTCTGGGTCCAGATTGGCCATTTCTTCAACATTTGGTGTTGTTCCCCCGAGGGCAGGAACATCAGCTGCTTTTGGATAAAAAAATTTTGTCCAAGCATTGACAAGTCCATTTTGAGCTTGCGCTTTGACCAAATCACCAGCACCTAATACATACAACGATGCTGTATAAGATGGCCAAAGATTAACAATGCTATCAACTTTTGCTGGGATAGTTACTTCACGCCCGCTGACATCGGTAATGGTTTTCTCTGTGGACGTGTTTTCAGCGGTCACGCTGCTTTCAGCAGGTGCTGACGTGGTGTTATTATTTCCACAACCAACATCACAAGGCATAAACTAAAGGTCAATACAAGTGCGGTCAATTTTTTCATAAAGTATCTCTCCTCTTCTTCGTAAATTTCCGCTGTGCGACGATGCAAATGTTTTCATTTGTTGTCACACATCTTACATATTATTTACTATTTTCTGAAAAATTTGTCAAATACAATTCATATCATTTCGTGTTATTTCGCACAGTATTTTTATAAAAACCGTGAATCTTTATCATGAATCGTCGTATTTCACCCGATTTCGCACATTACCTCTTCTACTTACTCTTGACAAGATGCCGTGTTCTTTTATGATGAAAGTATAACAAACAGCGGAAGGCGATGATGGTGATGCTTATTGATGAAAATTGGGCCGTAGCAATAACACGTATTGAAGCATTTTTTGTTGAACAGCCAGACGTCAGTTCGCACATTAACGGCTATCGCTATGGTGATTGTACTATTACCCTGATACCGATTGAACCACAAAACGATGCTCCTTTTGCTTTGCCACGTACACGGATTATTATTGAAGGACCCGATGATGAAGTTCGTGTTATCCATCGGCGATTTTTTCTGCGCTTTCTTTCTGCTGGCGGTTAATTAGCAAATTTATCTAACATTATTAAGGAGGTAATATCGTGAGCAATCTTCAAGTTCCATCTATGGATGTTTGGTTGAGTGAGGCCAAGTGTCATCCTAATGCCTTTAGATGTGGTATGTATCTCTTTCATACAGGCGTGGTACGTCAAGATGCCAAAGCAAAAGTACGTTACGATGCTAAAGATACCCAGACGGTTACCGGAATGTTTTTTTCCTATGATGCCAATAAACTTGAGGCGATTATTCAAGAAGCCTATACATTACCCGGTATTTTTTATGTTCGTGCTTGGCTTAATGAGGGAGCACTTGCCTTGGGTGATGATATTATGCGTGTTCTTATTGGCGGCGATATTCGGCCACACGTTGTTGATGCGCTTCAATATGTTGTTGGTCGTATAAAAAACGAATGTGTTGAAGAAAAAGAAATATATTAAAATAAATCCTTGCAATTTGTTTTTCTTACAAATTGCAAGGATTTATTTATTGGCCGCAATCGGCAGAGCCTTCAGAATAAAGCATATCAAGGCCATGGTGTATTGGGGCTATAACAGCAAGAATATTTTCCTCAGCTGCTTTTTTACTACCAGGAAGGTTTACAATCAACGTTCGTCCACGAATGCCTGCAACAGAACGTGATAAACACCCCTTCGGTGTGATACGCATAGATTCAGCGCGCATGGCTTCCGGAATCCCTGGTGTTTGACGTTCTATAACAGCAAGTGTGACTTCCGGTGTGATGTCGCGTGGCGAAAAACCTGTACCTCCGGTAGTAAGTACCAAAGAAATGCGACGTTTGTCACAACAATCAAGAAGCACATCTTGAATATATGACTGCTCATCTGGAATGATGGTAGTATAGATAACATCAAAGCCGTTTTCTTTAAGAATACGACAGAGATTCGGTCCACTTGTATCTTCTCGCTCGCCACACGCCCCTTTGTCGCTTACAGTTATAACAGCTGCTGTATATACCATTTTTATTCCTCCCGTTCAAAGTCACCATGTGTGCCGCCGCTCTTATGGAGTAGGCGTATGTCTGTTATGACCATATCTTTTTGTACTGCTTTGCACATATCATAAACTGTTAGGGCTGCAGTAGAAACTGCTGTCAGCGCTTCCATTTCCACTCCGGTGCGTCCGTCGCAAGATACTTGTGCTGTGATTTCTACTGAACAACGTGTTTCGTCAAGATGCAACGATAGATCAACACCACCGATTAAAATTGGATGACACATTGGAATAAGATCCGGCGTGTGTTTAGCTCCCATGACACCGGCAATTTGAGCGACTGTCAACACATCTCCTTTTTTCATGCCACCGTTTTGAATCAACGAAAATGTGTTTTTATTAATAAGTACACGGCCTGCTGCAACAGCAACGCGCTGGCTTATTGGTTTTTCATCAACGTTGACCATTTTTGCACGTCCTTGTTCATTAAAATGTGTAAAATCTGTCATCATTCAACCTCCGATTTGATTCATATTGCGCCCTGCTTTGGAGTGATGTGTCGCATCAAGATCACCGTGCCATTGTGGTTTGTGATTGATGGCACGTTCAAGTTGAATACGCATACCGTTAAAATCCAATCCCTTTAAAGATAATTCTTCCGCTGAATGCAGACAAGGTTTAATTTTTCCATCAGCCGTGAGCCGTAATCGATTACAGGTATGGCAAAAATGAGCACTAACAGGGCTGATGAGACCGATATTCCCTTGTGCGCCAGGTAAACGATAGAGTTTTGCAACGCCACCATCGTCAGCCACAGGCATTGCTTCTGGCAGCGCGTCGAGCACTTTCGTATAGGGAATAAAGGCACGTTCATCAAAATCAGGATGGTCAAGCATCGGCATGAGTTCAATGAAACGCACATCTACGGGATAACGCTGTGTGAGTGCTGCCAGTTGAGGAACTTCATCATCGTTAAAGCCACCAATAAGTACGGCATTAAGTTTGATTTTAGAAAAACCACTTGTTAAAGCCGCTTCAAGACCAGCAAAAAAATCTTCAATGCGACCAATTCGCGTGATGGAAGTATATTTTTGTGCATCTAAAGTGTCTATACTGATATTTAATCTTTGTACACCGGCCTCATGCAATGGTTTGGCTAATGTGGATAACAGCGTACCATTGGTGGTCATGCACAGTTCATGGATACCGGATACCGAAGCGATGCGCTTACAAATAGAAAGTATATTGGGCTTGACGAGAGGTTCGCCGCCGGTAATACGAACTTTACAAATACCTAGTGAGGCAGCTGCTTCAACGGCTTGTATCAATTCGTCTTCAGTAAGCATATCTTGATGTCGTTTTTTTACAACCCCTTCTGCTGGCATACAATATCGACAACGCAGATTGCAAAGCTCCGTCACAGAGACGCGCAGATAGGTAATATTTCTTCCATATTGATCAATCATAGCTGTTTCCTCCACTCTTCGTACGCCTGATGTCCGGCTCGTTGGCCATCTAAAACAACCGTTTCTACCATTGCCTGCACTTGACGACAATTTCCACAAAGATGAAGCCATGATGGTTTTTCGCCGAGTGTATCGCATAGTGTCCGTTCTTCTTGCAACCCACAAGCAATAAGCAGCGTTTGACAAGGAATAACGGTGCCGTTTGTTAAACAAACAGCTTCAAGTTTTGGTTCTCCGATAATTTCAATGATAGAGCTATTGCAGTAAAGATGAACATTTTCTTTCGCTAAACAAGATTGATTGCGGCGTAATCCGCCGCAACTTGATCGTTGCTCTACAAGGATGACACAAAACCCTGCATCGGCTAATTGAGCTGCCATGATGAGCCCTAAATCGCCACTACCGAGAATAACAACTGGCCCTTTTGGGTATTTGCAGTCAATATTAATCATTGCTTGCATTTCTCCAGCTGTATAGATGCCCTTGGGGCGAGTGCCGGCAATGGAAAGCGCGCCAATAGGTGTTTCGTAGCATCCTGTTGCAAGCACCACCTGTTTGAAATGCAGTTTCTCACGCATTGTTTGCGGACGGGCAATTAGAGCCGTTCGTGTTTGTTCTAACGCAAGAACAGTTGTATTGGTATAGATTTGAATATGCTGTGGCAGTTTTTTTAAGAGGTTGGTAATGTAACTTGGACCATCTAAGCCAGGGCCGAAACCTCTATGAACGCATTGTCTGAGAATGCCGCCAAGTTTTTCTTCATGTTCAATCAAACATACTTGTGCATCACCTTTTGCAGCAGCTGTTGCGGCAGCCAGGCCGGCAACGCCGCCACCAATGACGAGAATATCACAGTCATTCATGGCAATCCGCCTCCAATAATGCTTGAATACGACGCCGACAACGACTGCCTTGACATGGTCCCATACCGCTTCCAACACGATGTTTTACGCCATCAATGCTTTTGGCACCTTGAGCAATGGCCGCGCGTATAGCTGCTTCGCTGATGCCTTCACATTGACAAACAATAGCACCATCTTCTGTATGAATACCATGCCGTTGTGCCTGAAAGTTTGGATTGACAGGTGCCTTGAGAAAAGTGGCAATGCGCCGTGCAAGCATATAACCCAAACTGTCAGCACAGGTAAGACCGGGGGTTTTAATGCCGATAAGGCTGAAAAAATTCGGCTTAGGCGTTGCGATAACAAAATCGTGTAAACGTGTATGGCGTTGGTTCATATCTATTGGGTTGGGACGTACTGCTGCAAAAGAACAGATGATATGTGTGCGCTGAAAAGAAGGAAGCAGCATTTTTGCTTGTTGGCACAGTGCCGCAAGCCCTTCTTTTGTGGTTGCAGTGAGCGTACGGCCTAAAGAGCGTGGCAAACCCTCTATTAACAAATTTCCTTGTACTGTTGGAATCATAGTGATGCCTTTACCTTGCTTCAATTCTTGAAAAAGAATATGTTGTGGTGTTGGTGCTTGACGATTGAGTACGATATAATCGGCAGCATCTAAACGTATTCCTATTTCACCGGGGAAGGCTAATGCGTGAACTTGTGCTGCAGATAGTCCTGCACAGTTTATGACGCATTGTGCAGCAATATCACCGTTGGTTGTTTCCAAAAGATAGTCCTTTTCTCTTATGTGAATGTCGGTCACACGAGTATGAAACCTCATATGTGCGCCATTGTCGCGTGCATTTTCATAGGCAGCAATATTCAGTTGCCAAGGTTCCACAGTAGCTGTTGTAGGGGCATAAAGTGCTGCTGTAACCGTTTTAGCAAGTAATGGTTCCAGCGTTCTTGCTTCGTCTCCGTTCAAAAGTTTGAGATTCGGTACACCATTACGGCAACCTTTCTCGAATTTGCTGCGTAATTTTTCTTCAATGTATGGACTGTCGCCTACCATAAGGCTGCCACAACGTGTAAAAGGAACATCAAGCTCGTTGCAGAGTCTTTCGAAAGCAGCGTTGCTACGCACGGTCAGTTGCGCTTTCAGGCTTCCAGGTTGATTATCACTGCCAGCATATACAATAGCAGAATTAGCGCGACTAATGCCCATGCAAACGTCTTCTTCTGCTTCGATCAGTGTTGTATTAAGCATCCAGCGTCGCAAATTGCGTGCCGCAAAACAACCGAGTACACCGCCGCCGATAACGGCCACATCAACTTGTTCATTCAATTGGAATAACCTCTCCTGGAGCATCGACTGTGTAGCCGCCAAGCGCCAGCATTTTATCATGAAAAGCCGGACTTTTCAGTGTTGCGAGAAGCTGTTGAACGACTGGTGTATCCCAAGCATGATCCGGAATGATAAGATCATATTCCTCAATACAAATTGGCAAGAATTCTAAATCGTAAAGTTGTGCAGCTGAATAGATGCCCATGCCTGCATCGGCACTGCCATTAGCGATTTGAGCCGCCACAGACGTATGTGTTAATTCTTCGCGTTCGTAACCATAAATAGTCTCTGGATTGACATGATGCTGTTGACAGAGATAATCCATGAGCACACGTGTGCCAGAGCCTTTTTGGCGATTGACATAACGAACCCCATCTTTAGCAATATCAGCAAAAGCATGAATATTTAACGGATTATTTTTTGCAATCATCAATCCTTGCTGACGTCCAACACAGCGAATAAGACGAATACCACCATTTGGAAAATATTTTTTCAAAAAAGATATATTGTAGCGACCAGTTTCAGTGTCCAGCAAATGACAACCTGCTGCGTGTGCCTCACCGCGACGGATGGCCATAATGCCACCCATAGAACCGACATGGGTACTGCTCATGTAACAATGTGGATTACTTGTATGCATCATATCAGCAATTTCATCAAGCAGCGGATCGTGACTACCGATGACAACAAGTGTATTGTTAAGTTTTTCAGGCGGACTCAGTAAGCGAACTTTCACTTCTTCGCCTGCTTCATAGCCTTCTGTGCCCTGAGGCACTTCCATAATGCCATCGGCTTTCATGAATGAAGATACAACGCCCGCTCCACGGCTCAAAGGAGAAGCAGTGAGCTTGTCACCAACAACGCCCATGCGTACACGAACAAATTCGTGATATTTGAGACCACTGACCACCGGACGTGTAAGTGTAGCAGTGGCCATTTGTGCTGGTTTGGCAACAGTATGCAGCCAATGGTTAATGAGTGGTTTGAGAAGTTCTTCGACAACAATGATACCGCTGACCGGATAACCAGGAACCCCTAATACTGGCACAGCGCCACAGTGACCAAGAATAGCTGGCTTTCCTGGTTTGATGGCAATGCCGTGATAAATCACTTCGCCCAGTTGACGAATAACCGATACAGAATAATCTTCCCGTCCAGCGGAAGAACCCGCGTTAAGGATAACCATATCACATTCTGCACACGTTTGAGCCACCATATTGCGAATGGCATCGAATTGATCCGGTACTATCGGATATGTTTTGGCTTCAGCACCCCATTCACGAACCATTGCCGAAAAAATAGAAGAATTAAATTCGAGAATATCCCCAGCTTGAGGATTGGCGCATGGGGCGACAATTTCATCACCTGTTGGGATAATACCTATAAGAGGCTTACGAATGACATCTACCGTCAATACACCGCCAGCAATCATGGCGCCAATGGACGCAGGTGTTATTGGCATATAGGAAGCTAAGATCATTTCGCCGGCACAGATGTCTTCACCGATTTGACGAATATGCTGCCAGGGTGCTGCAGCTGCATAAATGGTGATGGTTTCATCATCGCTGTTTGGCACAATATCTTCAACCATAATGACCGCATCACAGCCTTCTGGAATAGGATCTCCGGTATCAACCACAACATATTGTGAAGGCTTCAGCTGTATTGGTGTTGTTTCTGTGGCGCCAAACGTATCTTTTGCGTGAACAGCCACCCCGTCCATGGCACTTGCTGCATAATGCGGTGCACAGATGGCAGCATATACTGCATGTGCTGTTATTCGACCGCAGGCTTCCTGTACAGGAATGGTTTCTACGTCTCCGGCGAAACCTGCTGCCTGTAATGCAGATAAATAATCTTCCTGTGCTTGTGCTAATGGTACATTAGTTAAATATTCAAATCCCATGGTATCAATCCTCCAAACATAAGGTCACTTGAATGGCAGCGCCTTGTGGCAACCCTTCGCAGTCACGCTCAATACAAAAATATCCATCACATTCAGCTAATGTTGTAATTAAGCCGGATTTACTGCGGACAGGATATGCCAGCAAGGTATCTCCTTTTTTCTCCAGGCGGCAACACTGATATTGAGCACGACCATGATTGGCACCAAGTTTTTCTGTAAGGTGTGCGGTAACGGTGTAGTTTTTTAGTGTTTGTCCACGTAGACGCGCCAGTATTGGCAAAACAAAGAGCTTAGTGATAAAATAAGCGGCCACTGGATGGCCCGGCAAACCAATCAATGGTTTATTACCCTCACGCCCAAGAATGGTTGGCTTGCCCGGTTTAATCGCAATACCATGCAAAAGTAATTCACCACGTGTTTCGATGATTTGGCAGGTCGCATCTTTCACGCCTACACTGCTGCCGCCGGAAAGAATGACCGCGTCGCAATGTTTGCTGGCATCGTCAACCACTTGCGTTAAACGCAGCGGATCATCAATCACAATGCCATAGGGTACCACATCAACACCAAAAGCGTTCAACATAGCACCTAGCATAGCGCTATTTACATCGCGAATCTGGCCTGGACCTGGCACCACGTTTGGTGGAACCAATTCATCACCGGTGGAAATAATGCCCACACGTAAACGCTGTATAACAGGCACTTTTGTTTTGCCAATAGCAGCAAGTGCGCCAATATCTTGTGACGTAAGGCGCCGACCTTTGTGCAAAATGATTTTTCCGGGGTGAACATCATCGCCACGGAAGATCATATTTTCTCCTGGGGCGACAGCATTGTTGATACCAACGCTCCCGTCACCATAGTCTTCGGCATATTCAATCATAACCACACTGTCTGCGTTATCGGGAACAGCACCACCGGTAGGCACATATACACAGGTTTCGGGCTGCAGGGGCTCTTTTGCGCCTTCTCCCATTACGATTTCACCGGCAAGAGGTAAAATGGCTGGAATGGCATCACTGCAGCCAAAAGTATCGCGTGCTCTAACAGCGTAACCATCAACTGTTGAACGGTTAAAATCTGGTACATATTCTTCAGCTGTTATGTTCTCGGCAAGAATGCGACCAGCTGCACTTTCTAAAGAAATTTCTTCTGTATGCCCAAGAAGTGGCGAGAAACTTTGTTCGATTAACGCCAATGTTTCGGCAGGGGTTTTTACATCCAGCATCTTCATACCTCCTCAATGATACGTCCAAGATCCTGATAATCATTATCTGAAAAATGTGCAATCTCATGTTGAAAAACAGGTGACCGTAATACCTCCAGCAGTTTTTGTCCGCTTGGCATTGCCAAAGTGTTTTTACGCAACACAAGATCGTACCGTTCACGCATGAGTGGAATGAAATCCAGCTCTTCAATTTGTGAAGAAATACGTTCTGTGCCAATCGCTAAGTCGGCTTCACCTGCGGCAATAGCAGCAGCCACTGTGAGATGTGATTTCATAATCGTATCATAGCCTTGTAATTGTGTGCCATCAATGCCCAGTTTTTTTAATTGCACGTCAAGTAAAATGCGCGCACTTGAGCCTGGCCGACGGTTGAGCATGGTGAGATCCGAGCGCCGTAAATCTTCCCAACTTCGAATGTCTTTAGGATTACCCTTTTGCACATAAAAACCCTGAATACGGTAGCTCAAATTTATCAAAACAGCAGGTACGCCTGGCACCAAACGTTTGACATAGCTGGCATTATAACTTTCTCCGTCAAATAAATGACAGGCAGCTACCTGTACACGGTCCTGATAAAGTGATAATAAGCCTTCAAATCCAGACAGATAGCTGCGTGCAACGCTCACACCAGCTTGATTTAATATATTAGCGAGAATATCAAGAACAACATCTTGACCAGAAATAATCAAATCTGGTTTTTCAGTTTCTGGTGGCGTAAGAAGGGTTGAATGGGTATTGATTTTTTTTACAGCGCGTGCAGAGGTCTCGCTGTGTGAACGTGCGATGTAGGCATCAACATCATCTTGCGTGAAGCGGACTTTGCGCCCAATCTTATAGGAATGAATTTCACCGCGACGGATAAGGTCATAAATGGTTGATTTACTAACATGGAGAATATCTGCCACTTCCTGGGTGGACAGCGATTTGTTTTGAGCCATTAAGTGCACCCCCATAAGAATAATTTTATTTCTAATTTTATTATAATTGTTTTCGCAAAAGTCTCAAGATTTCACCTGAAAGATTAGATTGATTTTCGTTCAATTTCGTCTTATTTCGCACAGCACATTCGATAAAATATCGAAATATTATGTATGAAATGGCATAAGTTCGTACTGTTTCACGCAGACTTCCAGTGTACTACTTGTTCTCAATTACCAGCGAGCTATAATAAAAGATAGATTATTGGAACTTTTCTTGTTACTCAACAAGTGCTCATGAAGGAGGAATAATATATGTCTGGAGCATATTATGAAAAAATTGCCCGCATCAATCTTTCAAACGGCGAGATCAAAGTAGAACCACTTGATCTCGAACTTGCCCATAAATTTATTGGTGGTCGTGGTCTTGGCACCAAAATTCTTTATGATGAAGGCGTGGCTACTGTTGATCCGCTTTCCGCAGATAACAAATTGATTTATATTACAGGACCAATGACTGGAGCTGCGGCACCTTCAACAGGACGTTATATGGTTGTCACAAAGTCACCATTAACTGGCATGATTGCTTGTTCCAACTCTGGTGGTATTTGGGGGGCTAAACTCAAATATGCCGGTTGGGATGCAATTATTGTTGAAGGTGAAGCACCAGAGTGGTCCTATATTGTCATTGACGATGACAAGATTGAAATTCGTGATGCGTCAGATTTACTGGGTATGAAAAGTGAACTCATTGATGACACCTTAAAAGAACGTCACGGCAGTGACTTTTCAGTGCTAAACATTGGTCCTGCCGGCGAAAAGAAAGTGCTTTTAGCTGCTATTATGAACGATAAAGATCGTGCCGCAGGCCGTAGTGGCGTTGGTGCTGTTATGGGCAGTAAGAAATTGAAAGCCATTGTTGTTCGTGCTACCCGTAAAAATCTGGATAATATTGCTGATATTGATGCGCTCAAAGAAGCGACCAAGCGCGCCATGGAAGTTATCAAAGCAAACCCTGTTACAGGAAGCGGTTTGCGTCAGCTGGGGACCGCCGTTTTGGTCAACATTGTTAATAACATTGGTGCCTTCCCAACCAATAACTGGCAAGGTTCTTATGCAGATTATGGCGATGAGATTTCCGGTGAAACTTTGGCAGATACGTATCTGGTGAAAGCTGGTGCTTGCTATCGTTGCCCAATCGCTTGTGCACGTGTCGTCAAAGTTGGAGATAAAGTAGTTGGCGGCCCTGAATATGAACCAATTTGGGCTTATGGCGGCAACTGCGGCAATAACGACTTGAACACCATTGATACTTGCAATATGCTATGCAATGAGTATGGCTTAGATGCTATCTCCACTCCTTGCACCATTGCTGCTGCTATGGAACTTTACCAACGCGGTTACATCACCGAAGAAGAGTGTGACGGTTATCCATTAGAATGGGGTAATAAAGAAGCCCTTATTGAATGGACCAAACGTATGGGCGATCCAGAATCTGAACTTGCCTGGTTGATGAGTTCTGGTTCTGCACGTCTTTGCGAACATTATGGTCACCCTGAAATTTCCATGAGCGTAAAGAAACAAGAAATGCCTGCTTATGATGCACGCGCTATTCAGGGGATTGGTATTACATATGCCACCTCAAACCGTGGTGGTTGCCATGTTCGTGGCTATATGATTTCTCCAGAAGTACTTGGCTTGCCAGAACAGCTGGATCGCACTGTAACAACCGACAAAGCTGCCTGGGCGAAAACGTTCCAGGATCTTACTGCAGTCATTGACTCAATGGGTCATTGCCTCTTTACATCGTTTGCTATGGGCGCACCAGAATATACGGATTTACTCAATGCGGCAACCGGTACAAATTGGAGCGTTGAAGAAGTGCTGACCATTGGGGATCGTATTTATAACATCGAACGTATGTTTAACAAAGCTGCCGGCATGAAGCCAGAAGATGATCGTTTACCAAAACGTTTGCTGGAAGAACCAGTGTCTAATGGGCCATCTGAAGGCATGGTTTCTCAGTTGCCATTAACTTTGCCTCAATACTATGAAGCACGTGGCTGGGTTGATGCTTTCCCTACTGATGAAACACTGAAAAAACTTGGTCTTGACGAATGTGTTGGTAAATAAGTATGATTACATTGGGGAGAGGTTATCGCCTCTCCCTTATTTTTATTAAAGAAACGGAGGATACATTATGATTGAAGTCCGCGTTTTTGCAACTTTGCGCGAAGGCCGCGAAAAAATTACAATGATGGAGCCTGATGGCATTACTTGCGCTGGTGACATTATTCAACGTTTAGGCATTCCTCTTGAAGAAGTATCCATCCTTTTGATCAATGGCTTCCATCAAAAGCCAGAATCAGCCGTTAAAGACGGAGATATTGTTGCGCTCTTTCCGCCGGTTGGAGGTGGTTAATGTGCAAGCACGCTATACACGTAATATCCCTGCCTTGAGCGAGCGTGAGTGCGCGCTTATGTGCAGCAAGCGCGTTTGCGTAATAGGCTGCGGTGGTATTGGCGGTCATCTTGTTGATCAGCTGTCACGAATTGGTGTGGGTGCTTTACGTGTTGTTGATGGCGATGTTTTTGGAGAAACCAACTTAAACCGACAGTTGCTCAGTGATACGACACGTTTGGGAAAGCGCAAGGCGTTGGTAGCAGCGGAGCATATTGCCAGTGTGAATCCGGAGATTGACGTTGAAGTATATGATGTAATGCTAAGTGCGGATAATGCCAGTGCTTTGCTTGAAGGCTGCGATCTTGTTTTTGATGCGCTGGATACTATTGATGCACGGCGTGTATTGGTGAAAGCCTGTAACGAAACGCACCTTCCTCTCGTCTACGGTGCCATTCGTGGTTGGGTGGCACAAGCAGCGCTCATTCTTCCTGGTGAACCTTTGGTCGATATTCTCTATCCAGAAAATGCTCAGTTAAATGATAAAAGCGTTCTGGCATTTACACCAGCTCTTTGTGCAAGCCTACAAACAGCGCTAGGTGTGAAGTATCTGTGTCAACATACGGTGCAAAGCGGCCATCTCTATTATGTGGACCTTTATTCTATGGAAGCGGAAAAACTTCCACTCCTATAACAAAAGCAGGTCATAGAACTCAGTTCTACGACCTGCTTTTGTTATTTCTTTTCTATTACATCGTCAAGATGCGTTTTCAGATAGAATTGAATGGCTTTTTCGATGGTGGCGTTCATGGTTTCGTCATTGTGTGCCGCGAAATTGGCTAGTTGACGGTGCAAGGCTGGCGCGATGCGAATGTTAAACTGACCTTTATAGGCTTTACATGGGCGTCGCCCAGCGCGTTGGCAAAAGGTCAGGTAGCGGTCAACCGAATCATGAAAGGCTGCTTCAACAGCAGTGACATCGGTACATTCGTAGGTAACGGTATCAACGATGCCATCTATTTTGCCATAGAGTACGTGTTCTTTGGCATCATACTGCACTTTTGTCATATAACCTTTGTACTCTAACACGTTTTTTCCCATGCGCTTCCCTCCTTTCACAATTCTACATATATGGGTTTACACGACAAAAAAAATCAACATTTAATTAGTATATTTATAGATTAGATGAAAGCCTCATGCTTGTCAAGGCTCTCTTTTGGCTTTTGATGAATTGTTACTACTATATAACCAACCATTGCCAAGTGTCATTGAGTTTATGGGCAATTTTTAGAGGTTATTTTTCTATTCCTGAGTGGTTGCCTCTTCCTGCATAGCGTTCCAGCCCGCCAAGGTAGCTGATGGGTTGTCACGTTCATAAACTAGTTTGTCATAGAGAAAGATGGGTTGGGTGATGGTTCCTTCAATATAGCTGGTATAATTGCCATAAGGACAATAATCTTTACGTTGGCATTTTTCAAAATTGAAACCATCACGCCAAACCTTGGTTTCTTCGGCATCAGCGAAAAGATTTAGAGTGTTGACAGCAGTGTACGTATCGTTAAAGATGCGATTTGGATCGCCATCAAAGGTATCGGTTTGATCGAAGATGATGTTGGCAATTTTCCAGTCATCGTTGATTTTTTGCATAAGGTAGCCTTCACGAATGTCTTTTTCGATGACGATACCATGGTCTGTGTTGTTATCTATATCGCCTTCTGGATTGTCGATGACTTCAGCGGAACGTGTAATGACGACTTTTGCCCAGTCGCCGTCAATGTTCATTTGGTCGATATGGTAGCTAAAATGTCCATAGTCGGTCCCGCTTCCCGCCCCGGGGATCTTAAACATCATAAAAATGGTACGTGCATTGGCTTCTTCGTAAATGTCATCGCCGGCAAATAAGGCTTGATCCATTAAACGCCAGGCACCGGAAGCAACGGCAGAAAAATACCATTTGTGATAGCTTTCTAATGTGTGTTGAATGGCTTTGAAATCACTTTTATGAAAAAGGCTGTTCAGGATATTAAGAAAGAGTGGTTTTTCTACATCAACAGTGATTTTTTCCGGCGCATAACGCAAAATGGTTTCTTCAGAATCACTGGTCAGCCAAGCGTAGTCACCAGACATCTGCATTCTTTGCGGGATTTGTTTTGCAATATGACTCAGTTCATAATCTTTGTGCATACCATTGGCCCACCCCGCATCATAGGCTTGCGCTTGAACAGGGCACAGTACAACGAACAGGCAAAACAGCAAGCTAAGTAATTTTTTCATGATAGATTCCCGTCCTTGTAGGTGCGATAATCGTTGAGGGTTGTTTCTGAACTATTACTGGTTTCATTCCAAAATTGATTGATGCGTGATTGATTTTCCTGCAAATATAAAAAACGGTCGTAGTCGAATTGTGGCCTAGACATTGTCCCGATGATGAAATCTGAATAGTTGCCATAGGGACAGTAGTTTTTCGGCTGACAGTTTTCAAAACAGAACCCATCTTTCCACACCTCTGCATTTTCGGCTTTTTCAAACATCAAAAAAGTGTTGATCTTGGTTTCATAAGCGTTCATGAGGTCGGTTGGTGCACCATTAAAATATGCGCGGTTGTCAAAAATAATATTTTCGATTTTCCATTCGCCATCGTGTTTTTGCAGCAGATAAGCTTCGCGTACGCCATTCTCAAGACAGACTGCTTGGATAGCACCATCAATAGGTTTTGTACTGCTCAGTTCGGCATTGCGTGTGATGATAACCTGCGCCTCATTGCCATCTATGTGCAGAGTATTGATGTCATAACGAAAATGTTCTTCGCTTGTGCCTACCCACACATCTTGCCAGAAAAAGATTTGATACAGGTTGCGTGCATTGGCTTCCTGGTAGATGCCATCATTGGTGAAAAGGTCTCGTGGCATCAAAGCCCAGTAGCCGGATACCATTGATGAAAGATAGTAATGGTTGCAATTTTCAACGACAGCTTTAATGGCTTCTGCATCATCATGATGAAAAAGGGTATTGCGTAAAGTGTCAAAAATCCCCAGTTGACTGTTTACAACAATATCAATGTTATCTCTTGCGAGTTCATTGAAAAGTTTCATATGGGTGTCATCTGTTCCCATAACAAAGAAACCGTTGCCGTTCATACTACGTTCCGGTAATGTTTTTGCCAGTTCTGCATACCGTTCTTCGCGACGAATGTTTTCTGTCCAATCGGCTTCTTCGTTAGCATAAAGGACGGTAGGACATAGTAAGAACAGGCAACACATTACAATTATGCGTTTTAACATCAGTCTTCCCCTCCCCATCTATTTTTATTCCTCTAAGATGACGATAACACGCCTTCTTCAGCAAATCAAGCGTGTTTAGAATGATTAAAGGATTATAAGCAGAATATTTAGCTATTTTTTATTTCCTTCATCTTTTCTTCATTTTCTGTCGGTAGGATTGGTGAAAAATTTAGAAAGAATTAGTAATTCTTTCATCTTCTATTCATAAATGATGCACAGTGATTTGTTAAACTGTATAATAGTAACAGAAGGTACGCAAAAGGAGGTTGGTGATATGGCTGAAAAGATTTTGTTGGTAGATGACGAAAAAGAAATTGTCGATTTGGTTTCGCTTTACCTGAAAAATGAAGGTTATGAGGTGGTAGCATTTTACAGTGGCGTGGAAGCATTGACACAAGTACAGCGTGAGCCGTTTGATTTAGCCATACTTGATATTATGATGCCGGAAGTAGATGGGCTTACGCTATGTGCGAAAATACGTGAGCGGTTCCAGTACCCAATCATTATGCTGACGGCCAAAAGCGAAACGATGGATAAGGTGACAGGCCTGACGCTTGGTGCTGATGACTATATCACCAAACCGTTTTTGCCGTTAGAGCTGGTGGCACGTGTTAAAGCGCAGCTGCGCCGCTATAAAACGTATAACCAGAGTCAAAACGCTGCGGTATCTGAAGCCGACCAAACACTGATTTGTGGTGGTTTGGTGCTCGATGTTTCCAGCCATGAATGTTTTCTCAATGAAAAACCTTTGTCTTTAACACCGACCGAATTTTCCATATTGCGTATTCTTTGTGAGAACCGCGGAAAGGTGGTGAGTGCAGAGGCGTTGTTCCACGGTGTGTGGGATGAGGATTATTACGACAAACGCAACAACACCATTTCTGTACATATTCGTCATCTGCGTGAAAAATTGGGTGATTCTTTTGAGAACCCACGCTATATTAAAACAATCTGGGGGTGTGGCTATAAAATTGAACCATAAACAACAAATTATTAAACGCTTCTTTCTAATTGCTGTTTTGGGAACGATTTTAGCAATGGGGTTTCTTTTCTTCGTGGATCGCGGCTTGGAAGGCGCTTTAACAGGTTGGTTCGAGGACAAATTGATGGCTGTCTATGGTTATACACAGACGGCAAGCGGTGAAATGATTTACATTTGGCGACCAAACTGGACATTGGTTAAGGTTTATGGTGCTGTATTTACGCTGATTCTTGTTCTTGTTGGCAGTGGAATCGCGTTGGTTTTGGCACGATTTTTAACACGAGCTGATGTGCGTGACCGCATGACCGATCTTGGCGAAATGATCCACGACTATATGTTTTCCGACAAGGAGGCGTCGTCTGTTTTTCCGAAAGAATACAACGCCATTGCTATTCAAATGAGCGAGGTGAAGGACAAAATGCGCCGCCATGAACAGCTTTTATATGAAGAAACTGCACGCAAAAATGACCTTATTACGTATCTGGCGCACGATTTGAAAACGCCGCTGACTTCTGTGATTGGCTATCTTAGCCTTCTTTCGGAAGCACCAGATATGCCCATGGCTTTACGTGCAAAATATACCAACATAGCGTTTGAAAAAGCACAGCGGCTCGAACGCTTAATCAATGAATTTTTCGATATTACCCGTTTCAATTTGCAGCAGGTTCATTTAGACATCGCGCCAGTGGATCTTTCTTATATGCTAGTGCAAATGACAGATGAGTTCTATCCTTTGGCACAACAACATGGCAATCGTATCATTTTAGATGCAGCAGATAATTTATCGCTTCATGGTGATGCCAATAAGCTGGCGCGTGTGTTTAACAATATTCTAAAAAACGCTATTGCTTACAGTGATCCCGACTCAGACATCGTTGTTCGCGCTCAACAGAGTGGTCAAAACATGACGCTCTCTTTTTCTAACACTGGTCCGACCATTCCGGCAGAAAAATTGGATCGACTTTTTGAAAAATTTTTCCGCTTAGATGAAGCGCGTTCCACGCAAACAGGCGGTGCCGGTTTAGGGTTGGCTATTGCACGAGAAATTGTGACATTACATCAGGGAACAATTAGTGCAAGAAGCGAAAATCATCAAACGACGTTTATCGTCACGCTGCCCTGCAATTTAGCTGTTGAATTACCGGTAATGGAACAGGATAGTTGATAATCATATTTTTTCAAAAAAGAACCGCCAAACAACGTCTTATGCCGTTGTTTGGCGGTTCTTCATTTTATAGAATTTTACTGAAAGGTTTCATTCTCAATGAATTTCAGGAATTCTTCGGCTGCTTGCGTTTTGAATTTCTTTTTATGGTAAACAATACGGAAGCGGCGTTTGAATTCGTCTTCTTTGAGTTTTACCATGGCAAGATTTCCCATCTTCAGATCGTCTTTAATGGCCCAGCGAGATACAATGGTGAAACCATAGCCATTGCGTACAGCGCTCTTAATGGCACAAGTGCTGCCAAGGCGCATCATAACATTGAGATTATTAGGCGAGAAACCGGCTGCTTTGAGATGTTGTTCAATTTCAGCGCGTGTACCGGAGCCTTTCTCACGAGAAATGTATGGGTATTGGTCAAGCTCAAAAATAGAAATAGAATCGAGCTTGCTCCATGGATGGTCTACACTGGTGATAACAACCAATTCGTCATCTAAGAAAGGTACACTTTCAAGGTCTTTATCGACTGGCGGTCCTTCAACAAGACCAATGTCAAGACTGGTATCGTGAATGGCCATTTCAATTTCATCAGAGTTGGCCACTTCCAAACTTAACGTTACTTTTGGGTAATGTTTTTTGAAATTGCCTAAGATGTATGGCGCAATGTATTCACCAATGGTAACACTGGCACCAATACGCAAACGACCGAGAATGGTGTTATTAAGCTCCTGCATATCTTTTTCAAGGCTAGATTGCATATCACTCATTTCAGTTGCGTACTTATACAACAGTTCGCCAGCTTCGGTGAGAATGATGTTGCGACTTACACGGTCGAACAGACGTGTTCCATAATGTTCTTCGAGCATTTGAATTTGGAAGCTAACGGCCGGTTGTGTTAAGAAGAGTGCTTTTGCGGCTTTAGAAAAACTTTTTTTCTCGACAACCATCAAAAACACACGAATGCTATCGTTTAACATGGCTGGTTCCCTCCCTTAAATATGCTCGTAGATTTCTTTTTCTGTTACTTCGCCCAAATAGCGGATGAATTTATTGCAGGCTTCAGATTCAAAATTTCCCTGATTGAGAATGATGCTAAACGGACGATGTAAATCAAGCTCTTTAATGCGAACTGTGTGTGCAATACCTGCCTGTTCCAGATCACGCACAGCCCATCTTGACATGACAGCAACCCCGAGGCCGTTAATGATGGCACTTTTAATGGAAGTAATGCTGCCAATCTCCATAATGACGTTAAGATCTTCGACATCAAATTCTGCATCAATCAACGCTTGTTCAAAGACCAAACGACTGCCGGAACCAGCTTCACGAACGATGAACGGTTCCCCTTTTAATTCATTAAGCGAAATTTCATCAAGTTCTGCCCAACGATGATCCTTTGGCACAACAAGCAAAAGTTCGTCGCTAAGAATGTTTTGGAAGAACAGTTCCTGATGGCGAATATCAGATTCAACCAAACCGATGTCTAAATAACGGTTAAGGACGTTTTCTTCAACATGTTTGGTATTATAAATTTCGAGTGTCACATCAACATCTGGATAATCCTCTTTGAATTTGCAGATGACATAAGGCAACACATATTCGCCAACGGTGCGGCTGGCACCAATCATCAGCTGTCCTTTGACATGACCGGTTAATTGCTGCATTTTACGTTCAAGCTCCGACTGGAGATCGTTCATAGACAATGCGTACTCAAGCAAAAGCTCCCCAGTCTCTGTCAGCTTAACGTGTCGATTGATGCGGTCGAAGAGCTTTGTTTGGTAATACTGCTCCAGCGTCTGGATCTGAAAGCTGATAGCCGGTTGAGTCAAATTCAACGCCTTCGCCGCTTTGGAAAAGTTTTTCTTATCAGCTACTGTGATAAAAACTTTTAAACTATCACTAAGCAAATGGATTCCTCCTCTACTTCATCATTCGTATGCGTGTAACCGCTTTTTTGAAAATCTCCGGCGCTGGTGCTGTTGCTTCAATATTTTCTCCTGTGATAGGATGTGTGAAACAAAGGCGCAGGGCATGCAATGCCTGCCCGTGAAATCCGAAGATGTTTTTTTCTTCGCCATACAAGCCGTCACCGACAAGCGGATGACCGATAGATGCCATGTGTACACGAATTTGATGCGTTCGCCCTGTCTCTAAACGAAACCGCATCAGTGCATAGGCATTGTTTTGATAGACACACCTGTAATGCGTGAGTGCTTCCTGCCCGCCGTTGTTGGTAACTGTTCTTTTTGTGCCATGCATATAATCAGGTACTATGGCTTTATCAACAACACCAACACGCTCATCAAAAGGGTGACAGGAAATACCAATGTATTCTCGCACGATGTCATGTCGTGCTAATTGAGCATAAAGTTTTTCATGAATAAGATTGTTTTTTGCAACCAACACCAAACCTGATGTGTCCCTATCAAGACGGTGAACGATTCCTGGTCTTTCAACACCACAATAATCTGAGAGTGTTGTGTAAGCGAGTAAACCATTGACCAGTGTGGGCTCGTTTTTGTCTTTTACGGGATAAACCAATAAATGGCGTGGTTTATTAACTATAAGAAGCGTATCATCTTCATAGACAATATCTAAGGGCATAGCAATAGGATTTAGCACCGCTGGCTCTTCATCAAGCATGGTTACAACGCCTGCGTGCGGAATTTTCATGCCGGCTTTTTTGAGCACACTTCCATTAAAGATGACTCGATTTTTTTCAACAGCTTGCTTAAAAGCAGAACGAGTTAGTTGCGTGTGTGCCGCTATCCATTGATCGATGCGTTGTCCCACAGCTTCTATTGGAACATCAATTTGTTCTTTTCCCATCATTGTCCCTCGAATCGAAAAATACATACAAAACCAAAAGCGCAATGCCAACACAAACGGCTATATCCGCAATATTGAAGATTGGCCAAATACGCAAATCAAACATATCTGTCACCGATGCTTTGTAAGCACGATCAATGATATTACCGAGGGCACCGGAAACAACCAAGGCGACGCCATAATGCAGAAGCAGAGAATCTTTGGCTTCTTTCCAGGCAAAAATCAATAAACCTACTAAAACCAAAAGGCTGACAACAAGAAAAAGACGAGTATGACCAGCAAATAAACCAAAAGCAACCCCATCGTTTTCAATATAAGTCAAATGAAACACATTTGGAATCAAAGGAATACTTTCTCCTAATTGCATCTGTTGACGCACCAACGCCTTGCTCCACTGATCTAAGCCCAAAAGCACCAGCGCAATAAGATATGGAAGCAGGTGTTTTATAGATTTAGTCATTGTAAGGAAGTCCTGATACGGAATAGCTTTGCACCAAACCAAGAAGATCAGCGAGCCACTTGCTGATGCCAGGCAAATTTGCTGAGATAATTTCCTGAGCAATAAAAACCAACAATGCAAGCACCAAAGCAAGACCAATGGTGGTTCCTAAGCCGCGTGCCAATCCGATAAGAAAGTTCATGCCCAAAAGCCGCCATGGTTTTTCCATATACATAGCATATTCGGCAAGGCGTGCACGCTCCATGGCGTCCACCATACGCTGTTGTGTTGCTTTTTTTGTTTTTACACGGTAAATGTGCCTATCTTTGCGTCTCATATTGATTTTGCGCAAGACAACCTTCTCATGCCAAGAGGGTTCAGCATGAGAAGGTTGCGCTGAGTTCTTCCTGATTTCCATAGCTATCCCAAATTTCTAGTTGTTGAGTGCGTGAATTGGTGCTGGAATACGTCCGCCACGCTCTGCAAAGACTTTAGACGAAAATGGATGAACATCCATGATTGGTGCACGGCCAAGCAAACCGCCAAATTCAACCATTTCACCAACGCCTTTTCCTGGTACAGGAATAACGCGCACAGCGGTAGTTTTTTTGTTAATCATACCAATGGCTGCTTCGTCGGCAATCATTGCCGTGATGGTTTCTGCTGGTGTGTCGCCAGGAATAGCCACCATGTCAATCCCTACCGAGCAAACGCAGGTCATGGCTTCCAATTTGTCATAACTCAAGCTGCCAATTTTTGCAGCATTGATCATACCAGCATCTTCACTGACAGGAATAAAAGCACCGGAAAGACCGCCAACATGGCTAGAAGCCGTAGCGCCACCTTTCTTAACAGCATCGTTTAACATCGCAAGAGCAGCCGTTGTACCGTGGGTTCCGCATTTTTCAAGGCCAAATGCTTCAAGAATATCAGCAACAGAGTCGCCAATGGCTGCTGTTGGCGCCAAAGAAAGGTCAACAATACCGAATGGCACCCCTAAACGTTTGGCCGCTTCAAGGCCAACCATTTCCCCTGAACGGGTGATTTTGAACGCCATACGCTTGATAAGTTCTGCAAGCTCATCAAATGGCAGCGTTTCACGGCCCTTGATGGCATTCAGCACAACCCCAGGACCGCTCACGCCAACGCTGAGGCAGTTTTCACCTTCGCCAACACCATAGAAAGCACCCGCCATAAATGGGTTATCTTCTACTGCGTTACAAAAAGCAACGAATTTTGCACAGCCAAGGCCATCAGCATCGGCAGTCAGTTCTGCTGTCTTTTTAATGACACGCCCAAGAATGGCCACAGCATCCATGTTGATACCGGCTTTGCTGGAACCGATATTGACAGAAGAACATACAATGTCGGTCGAAGAAAGAGCTTCCGGAATGGTTTCAAGGAATTCTCGTTCTGCGTTCGTCATGCCTTTTTGCACAAGTGCACCATAACCGCCGATAAAGTCAACGCCGACTTCTTTTGCGGCACGATCAAGCGTTTTGGCTAAGGCAACATAATCGCGGTCGACGCAGGCTTCGCCAATGATAGAAATTGGCGTTACAGAAATACGCTTGTTAATAATTGGAATACCATATTCTTTTGAAATGGCTTCAGCAGTTGGCACAAGGTGTTCTGCGGTCTTTGTGATTTTATCATAGACCTTTTGGCAAGTCGTCGCAGTGGATTCCGACACACAGTCTTTGAGCGAAATGCCCATTGTTGTTGTACGGATGTCGAGTTTTTCCTCGGCGATCATGTGGATTGTTTGAAAAATATCTGATGTATTCAAAGAAAATGACATGATGCGTACCTCAACTTATACCTGATGCATGAACTTGAAAATATCCTGATGCTGGCAGCGCACTTCAAGACCAATTTCTTTGCCTACTCTGTCGCATTCATCAACAAGTTCCTGTAAGGAAACATTACATTCCGTAATGTCCACAAGCATAATCATGTTGAAAAAGCCATCAAGAATGGTTTGGCTAATATCTAACACATTGACATTGTGCTCAAAGAGCATGGCCGTGACATTGGCAATGATGCCTTTTTTGTCATAGCCAGTAACGGTGATAACGGCCTTCTGCGGTTCAATACTCATAATGTTGTTTGTTCTCCTTGCTTCTTTTGATGATAAGAAATGATGTAACGAATGATGTTATGGCGGCTAATCATGCCAACAAGTTTACCATCTTCAATGACCGGTAATTTCTTGATACGTTTTTTACCAAGAGTGCGTGCCACCTCATCAACCGTTTCATCTGGCTCAGCGCCGATAATTTTCGTCGTTGCCAATTCCATAACATTGATTTGTAAAAGGTCATCTAACTTTTTATCGAAACTTTCAGAGTCATACCAAACGGTGATGAAGCTGGTCATATCAATAATGCGTGGATCTTGTTTGGCAATAAATTTCATAATATCGCCATCACTGATAAAACCAACCACTTCCATGTCAGCATTAACGATCGGCAGACCACTGATTTTTTTATCAACCAATGTTTTCAAGACAGTAGCGATGTCATCATTATCATGTGCATAGTATACATCTTTTTCCATGATGTTAGAAATAACTTCACTCATAATGATTCCTCCTTCATTGCAACTAAGGCAATACTCATTAGAAAATATTATATCACACACACAGAGAATTTCAATCGTTTATAGGAAATTCGCTAAGAAATCTGAGAGCGCAATGATTCAGCGTTCTACATATTAGAAAAGCATGTGTACGTTTACACATACACATGCTTTTTTCGCGTATAAAAATGCCTAATCAATGATGAATTACAGGGTATCGATGGTAACTTCGCGCGTTACTTCACCCTTCACAAGTTCCAGAATTTTTGCTGGCTGATTGTCGTCCAAGGTAATGTCGAACTTCTTAGCGAGGGTCTTTTTACGCATATAATCGACTTCGACAAACATGTGGGAACCGGTTTCAGCATTCTTTGCTTCTACGGCCTGAATGGCTTCGAGACTGCCGTTGTATTCCTGACTCCAGAAAGCAAGCAGAACTGGTTTATCAGAACCGAGCACGCGCGTGTTAAAGTCTTTTAATTCTTCAATGTAACGTTCTGCAGCGGTAGCAGCGATAGCACCATCAGCAGCAGAAGTAACAACCTGACGGAGATATTTTTCACGAACGTCACCAACAGCATAAACACCTTCAAGATTGGTTTCCATGCGATCGTTGGTTGGGATATAGCCACGACCATCAAATGCCAAACCAGTTTCGGTCAGACCTTTGGTTTCTGGCACCTGACCAACGAAGAAAAAGACACCTTCGCAAGGAATATCGGTCAATTCACCAGTTTTAGAGTTCTTCACTTGCAAGCCAGTGACTTCATCTTCACCGAGAATAGCAGCTGGGGAAGAGTTCCAAACGAATTTGAGCTTAGGATGTGCGAATGCTTTTTCAGCAGCTACTTTGTTGCAGTCAAGCACACCTTCTTCATGGAGAACGATGATGGTAACTTCGCTGGCGAACTTTGCAATGAACATACTTTCTTCGATTGCCTGGTCGCCACTACCGATGACACAAACGCGCTGATCCTGGAAGAATTCAGCATCACAGGTTGCACAGTAAGCAACGCCCATGCCAGCAAGTTCTTTTTCGCCAGGAATACCTAAAATACGAGCACTGGTACCAGTAGCAATGATAACAGCTGGTGCAGAATAGGTGTTCTTGCGGGTTTTAACAACCTTGGTTTCACCTTCAAGAATAACTTCTTTTGGGGTTTCCTTAACGATGGTGCAACCGAATTTTTCTGCGTGTTGACGCATGGTGTCAGTTAATTCTGGACCAGTGGTTTGCAGGAAACCTGGATAGTTTACGATTTCGCGGGTGGTTTCAGCACGACCACCGATGGTGCCTTTTTCAATAATCAGCGTATTCAAACGTGCGCGACCGCCATAGATACCAGCAGCAAGACCAGCAGGGCCGCCGCCAATAATAATCAAATCGTAATTCATTTCACTCATTGTCATTAGCCTCCAAAAAATTGTTTTTCTAAAAGTCACGCTTATTCTAACAATAAAGCCCATTGACGAGTAGAAGTGAAACGACTACTTTCAAAAAAACTCGTTCTTTTCACTGGTCAAATGCACGTTCTTGTCAAAAATGCCGAAAGAATCGTAGGTTGTTTGCGCGCATCTTACAAAAATATCCTGCAATAAACAATAAAAAAACTCGCATTGTAGGGTTACTACAACACGAGCGCCTTTTCTTAAATTGCCTGTACAACGATTTTATTCAGTTGTTCCAATTCTATTTCAATTTGCGAATAGCCAAACTGCACAATGCTTTGCAAGGCTTTTTTCAGAACCACTACACTCATGCCTTTATAGGCGCCAATTTCATGCGAAAATGCTTCATCATCGACTGCAACAATTTCGTAAATTTCGCCTTCGTTGGCCTCGTTGAGTCTAAAGAAATTATTCATGGTTTTCTCCGTTTTCTGTGTCTTTGATGGATACAGCAACACGATACAAGTCTGCAATCTTTTCTGATTCAATGGCTCGGCGCACAACGTTTTCATCAATCACATAACCTGGCATGATGATAACGTCGCCATCTTTATCATAGATGGCACTGCTTACCGTGAAGCCGTTCAAGTCTCTGAGAACGCTAATGATTTCTGATTCCATGTTGGCGTATTTCTGTGCTTTTGTCTGCTCAGAGATATTATCAATCACGTTTCTTATTTCTTTACCAACTTTTTCTGTAAAACGATTGATGTCACGATTCAGTTCTTCCGTGTCAATGTGTTTCACACGCTCGCCAACTTTTTGACCAGCTTCGGATAGTGTTGCGCCAACACGACGAATGAGGCTTCTCATCATTTCTTCAGCGCCATCACTTGTTGCCTGCTCAGCATGTGTACGCTGATAAGTACTTTTATGGATGCCTGTTTCAGGAACAGCAAGAATGACAGCGCCATTTCCTACTTTTTGCGTATCAGAAACTGCTACCCCAAACCATTCATTTTCACCAGCAACAATCCATTCTTTCAGCATTCCGTCTTGCTGTCCCCAAGCCAGATCACGAATCTTACCAATCAATTTACCGTTGACATCTAAGCAAGACAAACCAAGTACATTTTTTGCCTCTCCAGGCAGGTAGCTTTGACGTGAAGAAATAACCACGACTTGTTGGTCGATGTCTGTGACTTGAGAAAAATCACTGAAAATCAGGCGTTTTTCTTCGCCTTCATCAACACGATAAGCAAAAGCAATCGCGCGCAACGGCGCATCTTCTACAAGAATGCCGCTGATTGTACCGGTCAAATCACCTGTTTCAAGATTTAACACGTCTTTATCTAAAAAATCTGATGCATAAAGTATGTCTCTCATCATGTCGATCACCTCTCTGATTCTTCTTCCTGGGACAATCTCTTTAACCTTGCACGATAAACACGACGTGCAATGACAATGCTGAGTTCAAACAATACATACATTGGTACAGCCAAAAGCACCTGGCTTACCACGTCTGGTGGGCTGAAAATACCGGCAGCAACAACAATCAGCAAAATGACCCAGCGCCGATATTTGACAAGAGATTCCGGCGTAACCAAACCAAAGCGCGTAAGGAAATAAACGAGCAACGGAATTTCAAAAACAATGCCAAATGGAATAAGAAATTTCCAGACAAAGCTTAAGTAATTGGCAATTGTAATAAAAGGATCAAATTCGCCGCTAAAATCAAACAGCAATACCTTCAGTGAAAATCTTAAGACCACAAAATAGGCAAAAGCAACACCAGTTAGAAAAAGCACCAGAAGCCAGAAAAGCACCAACAAAAAGGCACGTTTTTCGTTTTGATACAGCCCTGGCAGAACAAACTTTAACACTTGCCAAAGCACAATCGGACTGGCACAAATGACACCTGCCAAAATGGAGATTTTCATATAAGCCATGAAGGCTTCAGCCACGCTTGTAAATTTAAGCTCGATGCCATATTCTTTTACCGGCGCAACCACCAAATCCATGATGGGTTCACGCAAAATGCCATAACATAATACCGATGCTACCAATATGGCCACAATAGAAACAAGGAAAACACGCCGCAATGCTGTAAGGTGCTCCGAAAGTGGTAGCTTTTGCTGATCTGACATGTTTTCCCTCCTTCCTATTTCTTTTCCGATGTCTTTTGATCGCTAAAATTCAGGTCTTTTTTCAAATCTAAGAGCTCGTTTTTGAATTGCGTTTCTTTTTCTTTCGCTTTCGCAGACAGATTGGTAATCTCTGCAACACCGGTTTCTTTTTTGATCGCTTCAACTTCGTCTTTGAGATCAAGATTGGTGTCCTTTAACGCTTTTTTGAAACTATTGACGGTTTTACCAAGTGTGCGTCCGGCATCCGGCAATTTATCCGGACCTAGCACGAGAAAAGCTACCACCAGGATAAGAAGAATTTCACCAAAACTTAAACCCATATATCAGCCCTTCTTTTACTTTGTTTGTGCATCATCATCTGCTGCTTCTTTCGATTCTTCAGCAGCTGCTTTATTGGTATTATCGTCTTTGTGCAATTCTTCCTTGAACTCACGCACCGATTTACCTGCAGATTTTCCTAAGCCGGCTAAGCGCGTTGAGCCAAATAAAACCACAACAACAACCAGAATAATGAGCAGTTCGCCCATACTGAGACCAAACATATTAACACCTCGCTTTATTCATCTCTATTTATTGATCCAAACTGGTCAGGAAATCATAACGTTTTTGTACAGCTTCAAGGTCGAGCTTGTAGTTGACCACTTTTTCTTTTTCTGCTTCAACAACAGCCGCTGGCGCTTTGCTGACAAATCCTTCATTGGCCAATTTCTTTTCAGCACGGGTTACTTCACTGTTTAAGCGTTCCATCTCTTTGCCCAAACGTGCCAATTCATCTGCAATATCAAGCACACCTTTCAGTGGCAAAATGACTTCGGCGCCGTGAACAACGGTGCTGACAGATTGCTTTTCGGCTGCCTTTACATCGTCCAATAAGGTAATTTCTTCGGCATAAGCAAGCGTTTTTAATTGAATATCGTACGCTTCAACCACTTCTTTTTGCGCCGCATTGTGGCAATGAATCTGCAAAGATGATTTTTTACCGGTGGCAATACCCATATCATGGCGCATGGAACGAATTCCTTTGATTAAGTCCATCAAAAAGACCATTTTATCATAGGCGTCCTGATAGTGAATACCAGTGGTGTTTTCAGGCCACTTGGTTACACTGATCGATTGACCATCATGTGGCAGATGCTGCCAGATTTCTTCGGTGATAAATGGCATGATTGGATGCAGAAGAACGCAGGTTTCACGCAATACCCAAGCCGCCACAGCTTGGGCCTGCACCTTGCTTTCTTCGCTCACACGACAATAAAGGCGTGGTTTAATCAGTTCAATATACCAATCGCAGAATTCATTCCAGATGAAATCACGAATGGTTTTTGCAGCTTCACCATAATCATAGCGTTCCAATTCAGTGCTCATTTTTTCGGTGATTTCATAGAATCGTGTGATGATCCATTGGTCGATCACATCATCAGAAGCTGGTGGTAAAGTTTGCAACTGTCCATCGAAGCCTTCAAGGTTCATCAGCACAAAACGCGCTGCGTTCCAGAGCTTATTGGTAAAGTTACGCGATGCCTCAATTTTTTCTGAACGGTAGCGCACATCATTGCCTGGCGTTACCCCGGTAATCAGCGTCATACGCAGCGCATCGGCACCATATTTTTCGATTTCTTCCAGTGGATCAATCCCATTGCCCTTTGACTTGCTCATTTTCTGACCGTTTTGGTCGAGAACAAGCCCGTGAATCAGCACGTCTTTGAATGGACGTTGTTCGGTCATCTTGAATGCATCAAAAATCATACGAGCCACCCAGAAGAAAATGATGTCACGACCGGTTACAAGAACATCCGTTGGATAAAAACGCTTGAGATCTTCCGCATCAAGATCCGGCCAGCCCATGACTTCAAATGGCCACAAACCGGAGCTGAACCAGGTGTCTAACACATCAGGGTCCTGCTCAAGATGGTTTGAGCCGCATTTAGGGCACACAGTTGGATCTTCGCGGGTGCAAATCACTTCACCGCAATCTTGGCAATACCATACCGGAATACGATGTCCCCACCAAAGCTGACGGGAAATACACCAGTCTTTAATATTTTCAAGCCAGCCAATATAAATTTTGTCAAAGCGTTCTGGCACAAAGCGAATATCACCGTTTTTAACAGCTTCCAAGGCTGGTTTCGCCAGCGGCGCCATGCGTACAAACCATTGCTTGCTAACACGTGGTTCAATGGCTGTATGGCAGCGATAGCAATGACCAACTGCATTGGTATAGTCTTCTTCATGATCGAAATATGCAGTGCCTTTAAGGTCTTCAATGACCTGCTTACGACATTCAAAACGATCCATGCCATTGTATTTTCCAGCGTTTTCGTTCATCTTGCCATATTGGTCAATGACCACAACGTGTGGTAAGTTATGACGCTGACCCATTTCAAAGTCGTTCACATCGTGAGATGGCGTGATTTTTACGCACCCTGTACCAAATTCACGTTCAACATATTCATCTGCAATTACAGGAATTGGTTTATTAACGATTGGTAAAATGACGTTTTTGCCAATAAAATCTTTGAAACGTTCATCTTCTGGATGCACAGCAACAGCGGTATCACCGAACATTGTTTCAGGACGCGTGGTGGCAATGGTGAGTTTGCCACTACCGTCTTCAAGTGGATAGTTCAGGTAATAGAGCTTTCCTTGATTTTCTTCGTGCTCAACTTCAATATCGGAAATTGTCGTTTGGCAATGTGGGCACCAGTTGACAATATAATTGCCCTGATAAATTAAACCTTGTTCATACAAAGAAACAAAGGCTTCACGCACTGCCTTGCTGCACCCTTCGTCCATTGTAAAACGTTCACGTTCCCAGTCGCAGGAAGCCCCCAGCTTGCGAATCTGTTTGGTAATGGTATCGCCGTATTGTTTTTTCCAATCCCAACAATGTTCAATAAACGCTTCACGACCAATTTCTTCACGGTCAATGCCTTGATCGCGCAGCATATTTTCAACCTTAGCTTGAGTAGCAATACCGGCATGGTCTGTCCCTGGTACCCAGAGAGTGTTGAATCCTTTCAAGCGTTTGTAACGTACAAGAATGTCCTGCATGGTTTCATCCATGGCATGACCCATGTGCAACTTCCCTGTTACGTTTGGCGGTGGAATAACAATGGAAAATGATGGTTTGGTATCGTCATCACTTGGTGCAAACAAATGGTTTTTTTCCCAGAATTCATACCAGCGATTTTCTACCTGAGATGAATCGTAATTTTTCTCTAAATTTTTTATTGACATATACTTCTCCTCCAAAAATAAAAAAGCCGCCCCCATAAAAGGGCGACATGAATCGCGGTACCACCTTTTTTTGGCCAGTAGGCCCTCACGATTTTCTAACGGTCATCAACCGGGGTCACCCCGCCTCAAAAGCAACCTTCGGATTTCTTTTGCTGGCAACGTTTTCAGCCACGACGTCGCTCTCTGTTCAGCGCCAAAATCTTACTCCTCTTTCTCATTGGCTCTATTTTAACATGATACCAAAGCCGAAGGGCTGTCGTCAACGTAAAATTATAGGAAAAAAGCTACAAATCTGCACAGCAGACTTGTAGCTTCATATTTGTTTAGAAACGTTTCTTCTTGCTCTTCATAGACAAATCATACCACAGTGGTGAAGCAACAAAAATAGAAGAATAAGCACCACTAATGATACCAATAATCAATGCAAGAACAAACAACTTTGTCGTTTCCCCGCCAAGGAAGAACACGCAAACAATCGGAATCAATGTTGTCAACGATGTGAAAACGGAACGTCTCAAGGTGGACCAGATGGATTGGTTGACCGTATGAGCAAGGTCATCTTTTTTCACATTGCCCAAACGTTCACGGATACGGTCAAAGACAACAATCTTATCGTTGATGGAATAACCGAAAATGGTCAAAATTGCAGCCACGAAGTTGGAATTGACTTCGAGTTGGAAAATCGAGAAAATACCAACGGTAATGAGAATATCGTGAAACAGCGCGAGGTTTCCTGCCAGAGCAAAACGCCATTGGAAGCGCACTGTAATATAAATGACCATCAATACCACAGCTACAATCAACGCCAGAATACCGGAGAGCAAAATTTCTCGTCCTACAGATGGGCCCACAGCGTTTGCAGAAAGAACATCAAAACTGCCAGCGGCATCAGTCAACTCATCTTCAAAAGCATCTTGTGCAGTTTGATCCATAAATTCTGTGCGAATTTGGAAATTGCCATTTTCAAGTTCCTGAATCTGTACGCCGTCATAACCAATGCTACCAAGTTCTTCACGCAAATCAGCAATTTCTTTATCTTGCTCAAATTGAATCTGGAAAACGGTACCGCCTGTAAAGTCAACACCGAAATTCAGCCCTTGAACAAAAAGGGAAACAATGCCTGCGATCAGAATGATACACGAAAGGATGTAGGAAAATTTTCTTTTTCCGACGAAATTAAAACTCATTGCTGTTCCTCCTCTCGCTTAATACCATAAAACTTCGCTGTTTTAATCACGCCGGCCTGTACAAGGTTACGCAAAATAAAACGTGTAAAGCTGATTGCTGTGAAAAGGCTCAGAATAATACCAATCGTCAATGTTACTGCAAAGCCGCGAATAGCACCAGTGCCTAAGAGCATCAGCACAAAAGTTGCAATCAATGTTGTTACATTGGAATCAAGAATCGTGACAAATGCTTTCTTGAAACCGGCATCTGTTGCCACACGTACTGTTTTCCCGACACGCAGTTCTTCACGAATACGTTCATAAATCAGTACGTTCGCATCGACAGCCATACCAATAGAAAGCAGGAAAGCAGCAATAACTTGAAGCGTAATCGTGGAGCGAATGAGAATCAAGGCACCAGCCAAAAGCAGCGCATAAAGCACCAACGAAATGATGGCAACAAGGCCAGGCCCACGATAAATAATCAGTAAGAACAAGGCTAAAAGAATGCAGCCTATAATTGCCGCCTGCAAGCTCTGTGTAATAGCATCTGGCCCAAGCTGTGCGCCAACCGTATTCTGCTCAACGATTTCAAGGTCAACTGGCAGTGCACCGGAGTTTAACTGAACCGCCAAGTTGGATGCATCATCATAGGTTGCAAAACTCCCGGAAATAGCCGCTTGTCCATTGGTAATCGCTTCTTTAATCAGCGGTGCAGAAATTACCTTATCATCTAAAACAATGGCAATCGCACGATTTTGATCACCATAACTGTACTTATTGCACAGATCCTCGGTCGCTGCGCCGAAAGCAGCACTACCTTCATCGTCAAATTCAATATTTACGGCAAAGCGCTGACTTGCATCCGTTGTTTGATCATTCGTAGCAGCCTGTGCATTTTTCAGATGCGATCCATCGACCACCACTTCACCAGTATCCACGCGCACAAACTGCATTTTAGCCGTTGTACCAATAGTACGCACTGCTTCTTCAGGGTCGTCAACCCCCGGCAGTTCAACAGCAATACGGTTTTCACCTTCCAGACGCACATCAGGTTCGGCAACACCGAGACCATTGATACGGTTGTTGATGATGGAAATGGCGCCCATCATATCTTCGTTTGAAGTCCCTTCCGGTGCTTCCAGACGAATTAAAACGCCCCCCTGCAAATCCAAACCAAGGCTTGCATGGTTTCGATACACAGGAACAAGGGCGAACGCAGCAACCACAATCGCTAATACGACTGCAATCACCACGGCAACTCTACCTCGTCGCATGAGTCAATCCCTCCTATGTTAATCATTTTTGAATACGACTTATTATAAAATAGACTATCTAAAAATAAAAGCAAAAAATGAGCCGCGTTGACGCAGCTCATTGGCAAGTCGCATCGTTATTCAGAAGTTTTGAAACTGAGCATATTATTTCTGCTCTTCGGTTGTCTTGTCACTAGCTTCGTCAGCTTGTTTTTCCGGAGTTTCTTCAGCAGCTTCAACTTCTGGAGCTGCTTCGACTTCTTGAACATCTTCGACAGGTGCATCGTCTTCTTCGTCATGTAAAACCATGGCAACATATTGACGATTAAGTTCAATGACCAAACCATCGGCGATTTCAATATAGACGTAAGTATCGCTGACGTCGCGAACATAGCCGGTAATACCGCCAACGGTTTGAATGCGATCGTTGATCTTGAGCGCATTCAACATTTGTTTGTGTCTTTCCTGATTCTTTTTTTGTGGTCTGATCATCAGGAAATACAACAGCGCAAAAAGTGCGATGATATAGATAATCATGAAACCGCCACCACCAGAACCAATAATCGTTTGACTCACTCCTCTTCCCTCCTCATAGCATAGTAGTTCCATTTTACACTATTTCAGCCAAAATGTGTATGCCAAGTTGGCGATTATTTTCAATGAGAATTGGTAACAGTTTTTACATCTTCCTTCTACACAAGGTTTGACAAGTACCCGAGAACCTTTTATAGTAAAAGAAAAACTGCTTCAACGAAAGGAGTATGCACTTTATGGAAGAATTGACACTTACCATTGTCTATACCACAAAACCAGGTATGCGCCAGGCTTTTATTGATGACATTGTAAAAGAAGGCCTGCTCGATAAAATTCGCGCCGAAGAAGGCTGCATTGCTTATGACTATTATGCTTCGGAAGACGATATAGATCGCCTTATGCTCATTGAAAAGTGGCAAAGCGCCGCTCATCAGGAAATCCATCTGACACAGCCTCACATGGATACGCTGCGTCTCATCAAAGAACGCTACATTGTGCAAACAGAAATCATCTAAACCGTAATTTATCGCTTACAGCAGAAAACGCTCGAGCCCACACAAGTGGTCTCGAGCGTTTTTCATTTTAGTCTAAAAGCGCTTTCATCGAAAGATTGATACGCCCCTGTTTATCAATTTCAGTTACCTTTACGCGCACAACATCGCCAACTTGAACCACATCTTCGACCTTATTCACGCGCTTCTTTGCAAGTTGAGAAATGTGTACAAGGCCATCTTTTCCTGGCAGGATATTAACAAAGGCACCAAAATCCATAATTTTTACAACGGTCCCTTCGTAGATTTCTCCTGGTTCAGGATCTTTGACAATATCCTCAATCATCTTCATTGCACGTTGTGCCGCATCAGCATCAGCGGAAAGAATATGAACAACACCTGTTTCTTCAACATCAATTTCGACACCAGTCAATTCAATAATCTTTTTAATAGTTTTACCACCACTACCGATGACATCTTTGATCTTATCCACATCAATTTTTGTCTGCAAAACACGTGGCGCATATGGAGACAATTCAGCACGTGGTTTATCAATGGCTTTTAACATGGCATCCATGATGAACATACGGCCATCATAGGCTTGTGCCAAGGCTTGCTTGAGGATGGCACGATTGATGCCGGAAATTTTAATATCCATCTGTAAGGCGGTAACGCCATCTTTCGTACCAGCAACCTTGAAGTCCATATCCCCAAGTGCATCTTCAAGTCCTTGCAAGTCTGTTAAAACAACAAACTCATCGCCTTCACGGATAAGCCCCATTGCAACGCCGCTGACAGGTTTCTTAATTGGCACACCGGCAGCCATCAACGACAGCGTACTGCCGCAGACACTGCCCATGGACGTTGAACCGTTAGATTCAATCGCTTCTGAAACCACGCGAATGGTATAAGGAAATTCTTCTTCACTTGGAATGACTGGTTCCAAAGCACGGCGTGCCAACGCACCATGACCAATTTCACGGCGACCAGGACCACGCATTGGACGGGTTTCGCCAACACTGTATGGTGGGAAATTGTAGTGATGCAAATAGCGGCGAGAATCTCTGTCTTCCAGCCCGTCAAGAAGCTGATTGTCTCTTAATGAGCCTAACGTGGTAACGGACATAATCTGTGTTTGCCCACGGGTGAATACCGCACTACCATGAACGCGTGGCAATAAATCCACTTCACACGTCAGTGGGCGCACTTCTGTAATGGCACGACCATCAGGACGTTTATGCTCAAGCGTAATGAGTTTGCGAACAATCTGCTTCATCATAGCTTCTAAAGCCGCACGCAAATCTTCTTCCTGTTCTGGATATTTTTCGATAAGTGCTTCAACTGCTTTATCTTTTACTGCGCTGACAGCTTCATCACGTTGTTGCTTGTTGACAATTTGTAGTGCTTCTTTGAGTTCATCATGAGCAATGGCTTCAACATCTGCAACAATGTCTGCTGGTAATTCGATTGGTTCTACTTCAACCTTATTGAGCGCAATACCTTCGGCTAGGGCATCTGCACGGAATTCTTCGATTAAAGCAACGATACGTTTAATCTCTTCATGCCCAAACATAATCGCATCGAGCATTTGTTCTTCTGGCACTTCTTTTGCGCCGGCTTCTACCATCATAATCGCATCAAAGGTACCAGCCACCGACAAATGCATACGACTTTCTTCACGTTGTGCTGCAGTTGGGTTAATGATGAACGTATCATCAATCAATCCAACACTGACACCAGCGATTGGGCCCATGAACGGCGCGCTTGAAAGATGCAACGCCGCAGAAGCGCCAATCATGGCGCACATATCCGGTTCATTATCAGGTTCAACAGACAATACCGTGGCTACAATTTGAACATCACAACGATACCCTTTTGGGAAAAGTGGACGAATTGGGCGGTCGATAAGACGTGCAGAAAGTGTTGCTGCTTCCGTAGCACGTCCTTCACGACGCAAAAAGCCGCCAGGAATCTTACCGACAGCATACATTTTTTCTTCATAATCCACGGTTAGTGGAAAGAAATCGACACCTTCACGAGGTTCCTTGCTGGTTGTTGCCGTTACCAACACAACCGTCTCACCATAACGAACGAGAACAGACCCACTGGCTTGTTTTGCCAAATGACCGGTCTCAAGGCTTAATTCACGGCCAGCCAGGAGCATACTTTTTTTGATGATTGTATCCATAGCTACCTCTCTTTAATTCCAAAATTTCTTCTTTCAATCTAAAAAAAGATGCTTGAATATAAAACCTCAAGCATCTTTGTAAACGAAATTAGCGGCGCAGACCGAGCTTGTTAACGATGGCACGATAACGTTCGATGTCAATGTCCATCAGATAGTTCAGCATAGCTCTGCGATGGCCAACCATCTTCAAAAGACCACGACGGGAATGATGGTCCTTCTTATTTTCTTTTAAGTGTTCGGTGAGGTACTGGATACGATAGGTCAGGAGTGCAATCTGCACTTCTGGGGACCCAGTGTCACCATCATGTAATTTGTACTGTTCGATAATTTCAGCTTTTTTTGCTGCATCAATTGCCATAAAAAATTCCTCCTAAAATTTGAATTATCCATCTGCTAGGTGAGCGTCGGAGCGGCGCTTCACTGAGTAGTGGACCATAACATATATATTATACAATCAACCAGCCGCAATGGCAAGCATTAACTGTTGGTGGCAAAGAATTTTTTTGCGTTGAGCACGTCCATAGTGATGGTTGTTTTTAGTTCAGAAAGGTTTTTGAATTTAGAGATGTGCCGCAAAAAATGATAGATTTCCACGCAGAGCTGTTTGCCATAAATATCGCGGTCGAAATCCAGCATGTGCACTTCGACTGTAATCACCGGCGAGTCATCAACTGTCGGACGTGTGCCAATGTTCAACACGCCATCATAACGTTTCTCAGGCTCGTCCACTAACCACGCTCTTGCAGCGTAAACCCCAAGCGATGGCAGCATCAGTGTTTCATCGTAAGAAATATTGGCTGTTGGAAAATTCATGGCACGACCGTTTTGTGCCCCGTGCACCACTTCTCCACATAGATGATAAGGATAGCCCAACAATTCTTTCACCAGCATCATATTACCGGCACGAATTTGACGCCGAATCAAAGAACTGGATACAATGCTGTCACCATATTCAAAGGGAGGTTCCACATGGACAATCACACCACGTGGTGCAAGCATTTGTTCAAGCATCTCAGGTGTTCCCTTGGCTTCTTGACCAAAGGTGTAGTTAAACCCCACCACAACGCCTATACACCACAGTGTTTTGACAAGCACATTTTCTATAAAATCCATTGGACTCATGCTGGCAAATTCAGCATCACAAGGCAGTGTTACAACCTCATCGACACTCAAAGATTCCAGATGCGCCATCTTATCACCTTGTGGCGAAAGATATTTGAAATCTGGTTTATGCAACGATTGCCACTGTGGGTAAAAGGTCAACACTGTTAGATGAGCATTCAGTTGATCGGCAAGCTGTCGACCCTGTTTGATGAGCTGTTGATGACCGAGATGCAAGCCGTCAAAATTGCCTAAGACGACCACACGTTGTTGTGGCATAACACCAGCAAGTTTATGATGTACAATCATCGGCTCCCCCCTCATTCATGAAACACTTTTTTGGGTACAAACATATCATCTTCAAGCACGCCGACAGCAAGCAGTGAACCGTCATATATCGCCTGAACACGCGTTTGTACATCGCTTATTTCCGGCAGTACAGGCAAAGGGATACGCTTGCCATTCATCAGATCTGCACGCGCAGCCTCACTTTCAACAACAATCCTGGGCATATCCAATACGTTTGCCATTGGTACTAACAAAGCATAAGGCTCTTCAGCAGCTTGCAAATCTTCAAGGGTTACGCATTGCGACAAATCAAAAGTCCCCGCCGCAGTGCGACGCAGAGCCGCCATACAGCCACAACTGCCACAGGCTCGAGCAATATCCTGACATAAAGTGCGAATATAGGTTCCCTTGCTGCAATGGACATCAAAAACAGCTTCTTCTGGTGTATAGCTTACACATGTCAAAGAAAAAATCTCAATTTCTCGTTGAGGAATATCAGGAATTTCTACGCCTTCACGCGCATACTGATAAAGCGGCTTGCCGTCTTTTTTTATGGCTGAATATACTGGTGGTGTTTGTTTCTGGGATCCCAAAAATTGTGTCAACACCTCGCAAAATCCAGCCTCATCAAGAGAAGGAAACGCACAGGACGCTGTTACATGACCGGAAATGTCCTGCGTATCGGTTTCCTGGCCAAAGCGCAACGTTGCACGATAGAACTTATCGTCGGCCGTTAAGTATTCATTGAGACGTGTCGCTTGTCCAACACAAAGCACCATCACTCCTGTTGCATCTGGGTCCAAGGTGCCATTGTGGCCTATTTTTTTCGTATGAAAAATTTTTCGGGCACAACTCACCAAATCGTGAGAGGTCATTCCGCTTGGCTTATCAACGAGAAGAATGCCACTATTCGACATCTTCCCCCTCCTTCCATTCTTGTCGCACTTCACGGAGCACTGTATCAACAGCTTCTGCAAATGGCAATGTTAAAGTGGCACCGGCAGCACGCACATGACCACCACCGCCAAAAACACGACAGCAACGATTGGCATCAAACCATTCACGAGAGCGCAAGCTGATTTTACAACGTGCATCATCTTGCTCAGTAAATAAAATAGCCAGCTCAACACCTTGAATTTCTTTGATTAACGAAACAATACCTTCCAGATCCAAAGTTGAAGCGTGCAAAGCAGCCAGATCCTTTTGCGAAAAAGCACAATACGCCACTGCATCATCTAAAAGATAGTGTAAATGCCCATAAAGATGTTTAAGAATGTCAACTTTTTTACGGCTAGTGTTTTCAAAAATATAGGTTTGTACCAAGTTTTTATTGGCGCCGTTTTCCAAAAGTTTGCCAGCAATATAAAAACTTTGCGCTGTCGCATTTGGATATAAAAACGACCCTGTGTCGGTACTAATTCCTGTGTAAAACGATGTAGCCGCCTGTGCATTCAACAAAATATCCGCATTAAAAGCCATATGGCTTAACATCTCACATGTTGATGACGCCGTATCCTCAACGATATTGAGAATACCAAAGCCATCATTTGAAACATGGTGATCAATGTTTATCCATGGACATGTTAAGAACGTTTCAGGAAGTTCACCAATACGTTCCATGGTTGCACAATCTACGGCAATGCAAATATCCGGTTTCGGCGACTTCGCATCACACATTTTTATTTCCTGAAAATATGGCAGAAATGAAAAATTATCTGATAAATCCTCTTGATTATAGAGCGCAACGGAAAGCCCTGCAGAGGTTAGTATCTCTGCAAGGCCCGTTTGTGCACCTAAACAGTCGCCATCTCCCCGAATATGTGAGAAAATGGCAACATTTTTGGCATTATGCGCTTTCAAAACATCAAATACTCTTTGCACGGCTTATTCTCCCAAGTCCCCAAGAATTCTTTCGATTTTCGCACCGTATTCCAGTGAATTATCAAGGAAAAAACGTAATTCAGGAACTTTACGGATTTTGAGACGCTGGCTCAGTAAGGTTCTAATGTATCCGTTGGCTTTATTCAAGGCTTCTAATAGAGCTTCGCGTTCTTTTTCATTTCCCAGCTTGCTCACATACACGCGCGCATAGCTTAAATCGTTAGACACTTCAACATCCGTTACACTTACCATTGAATCAATATGAGGATCACGAATGTTATGAGCGAAAATATCTGTAAGATCACGTTTGATTTCGCCAGCCAAACGATAATTGCGGTTTCCCATGTTCTCTCACCTTCTTAAAGCTCGCGCTTAATTTCTTCGAGGACATACGCTTCGAGAACGTCGCCTTCTTTGAAGTCGTTGTATTTCTCAAGGCTAATCCCACATTCGTAGCCACTGGCCACTTCACGCACGTCATCTTTGAAACGTCTCAAAGAAGCGATTTCACCATCATAAATGACGATGCCATCACGCAAAAGACGAATTTTACTATGGCGTGTAATCTTACCATCGGTGACATAGCAGCCCGCAATGTTGCCAACCTTTGGCACCTTGATAACAGAACGCACTTCCGCCTGCCCAAGTTCACTTTCTTTGATGTCTGGTGCCAAAAGCCCGCTCATAGCAGCTTTGACATCATCAATCGCTTCGTAAATGATGCTGTACGTCTTGACATCAACCTGTTCTTTTTCAGCAAGTTTTTTCGCATTGCTATCCGGACGCACATTGAAACCAATAATGATGGCGTTGGACGCCATGGCCAAGCTAACGTCGGTTTCACGAATCCCACCAACAGCAGTACGAATGATGTTAACACGCACTTCATCTGTGCTGAGTTTTTCCAGCGATTGACGAATGGCTTCAATGGACCCCTGTGTATCAGCCTTGAGCACAATGTTTAATTCTTGAACATCGCCCTGCTGAATTTGATTGAAGAGATCTTCCAGAGATACTTTTGCACCGCGTGTAATTTCCTGCATATGTTTTTCCTGAGAGCGCTGTTCTGCTACTTGTTTTGCCAAACGTTCATTGGCAACAACAACAAAATCGTCACCGGCAGCAGGCACATCATTAAGACCGAGAATTTCAGCAGGAACCGAAGGACCAGCGCTATCTATTGGTTGGCCATGGTAATCGAACATTGCGCGAATACGCCCCTGTGTTGTACCGACAATAAGGAAATCGCCATTGTGAAGGGTACCATTTTGAACCAGCAATGTAGCAGTAGAGCCACGATTTTTATCGAGCTTAGATTCAATCACTTTACCACGTGCACTGCGTTTTGGATTGGCTTTCAAGTCTTCCATTTCGGCAACCAGCAGAATCATTTCCAGAAGATCATTGATACCAATGTTCTTCTTTGCAGACACCGGAACCATAATGGTATCTCCGCCCCAATCTTCAGCTACCAAACCATATTGTGTCAATTCAGTTTTTACTGTTTCTGGGTTTGCATCTGGTTTGTCAATCTTATTGATGGCTACAATAATTGGCACACCAGCGGCCTTTGCGTGGTCGATAGCTTCTATGGTTTGCGGCATAACGCCGTCATCTGCTGCAACAACAAGAATGGCAATATCTGTAATCTGGGCACCGCGTGCACGCATGGCGGTAAAGGCCTCGTGACCAGGTGTATCCAGGAAGGTGATCTTCTGACCATTGATCGCTACCTGATAAGCCCCAATATGCTGTGTGATGCCGCCAGCCTCAGTAGAAATAATATTAGAATTTCTAATTTGGTCAAGCAGGGAAGTTTTCCCGTGATCAACGTGCCCCATAATTGTTACCACAGGTGGGCGGGTCACGAGATCTTCTGGGCGGTCTTCTTCTTCATTTTCACTCAGAAGATTTTCTTCCATCGTTGCTTTCATTTCGATGGTTGCACCATATTCTTCAGCAATAATGGCAGCAGTTTCATAATCCAATTCCTGGTTCATTGTTGCCATGACACCGAGGCTCATCAATTTCATGATGATTTCCGATGCTTTTTTACCAAGCTGCTTCGCTAATTCCTGAACAGTAATGGTTTGTTCCACAACAACATGATATTGTACTTCTGCGAACTCATGAACTTCTTTTTGTGGAACCTGGCCTTTTTTATTTTTCTTATTTTTATTCTTACCGTTCTTACCAAAATGACCACGGCTGTTCTCGCGCTCACTGCGAGATTTTTTTGAGGAAGCATTGTTATATTCTTCCTCATGGTTGGCATAGTAATCTTTGTTTTTTTGCTTTTTCTTATTATCGCGACGATTCTGCACCTTGGTTTGGTCAGCTTGCGCTGCAGCAGCAACACTATGATGGCTGGCTTCATTCTTTTGTTTTTTTACAGATGCAGAGGGGCGTTGTTTCTCATTGTTTTCACGACGTCCATTTTTCTTGCCCTCTTGCTTCGACGTTTCCTGTTTCGCCGAGCGTTTATGCTCGCCTTCTTGACGCCCTTTCTTCACATCTGTTTTTTTCACTTCACCTGCCACATTTTTTTCAGATGCAGCTTGTTCTTTTGCCTGAGATTTTTTCGTTTCTTGCTTATCATCACTTGCAGGTGACTTGGTTGATTGCGTAAAATGTTGTCTTATTTTATCTGCATCACCTTGATCAATCGTACTCATATGATTGACAGCTTCAATCTCCATCTTTTTCAGTTGACTAATGATGGTTTTTGAATCTTGATGCAGCTCTTTTGCTAATTCATAGATTCTGATTTTTCCCATAGAGCACCTCCATTGCTTGCTATGATCGCTTCTGAGAGCTTTTTATCTGTCAAAGCAATGATGGTCTTATAGGAAGAACCAATGGCTCTTCCTAACTCTTCTTGGGTTCCAAACAAAATGTACGGCACCTCGTATTGACCGGCACGTCGTTGCCAACGCGCAATAGCTTTAGGCTGTGCATTTTGTGCAATTACCAGAAGAAAGACCTCATTCTTTTTCAGATGTGCCAACGCAGCGTGTTCGCCAGCTTTGGCATTTTTCGATCTTGCGGCAAAGCCGAGATACGTGTAGATTTTCTGAGGATCATTGCTCATTGTTAATATATTCCCTTATTTGCTGATAGATTGTATCAGGTACTTCTGTTTTTAACGCACTGTTAAGGCGCTTGTTTTTTTCTGCGTTCGCCACACATTGTTCATTAGCGCAAATATAGGCGCCTCGACCAGTTTTTTTCCCGCTGGGATCAATCTCTACTTCACCAGTTGGACGCCGAACAATTCTTAACAGCTCACGTTTTTCTTTTTTTTCTCGACAGATGGCACAAGAGCGCAACACTGGCTTTTTAGGCATCAATATCACCCTTGCAATCTTCTTCGTTACAGAAAATGTAGTTATACTCAATTCCTTGCTCGTCTGCTTGCGTTTGATCTTTAATATCAATTTTCCAGTTAGTCAATTTCGCTGCAAGGCGAGCATTTTGACCTTCTTTCCCGATGGCCAAAGACAGTTGATTATCTGGAACGACAACCACAGCTTTCTTATTTTCTTCATCAACAAGAACGTCAATCACTAAAGAAGGGCTCAATGCCTCAGCGATATAAATGTCCGGAGATTCATCCCAGTTAATGATGTCAATTTTCTCGCCGCACAATTCATCGACAATGGCTTTTACACGAGCACCATTCGGACCAACACAAGCCCCCACTGCGTCAATATCATCGTTCAAGGAATGAACAGCGATTTTTGAACGCATTCCTGCTTCACGTGCAACCGATTTAATGACAACATAACCATCTTTAATTTCTGGCACTTCAAGCTCAAAAAGACGTGCCAGGAGCTTTGGATTAGATCGAGAAATGATGATCTGAGGCCCTTTTTGCGCCTTTTTCACTTCGAGAATACAAGCTCGAATGCGTTTGTTGACAAAATATTTTTCATTAGGAATTTGTTCGGCAGGGGTGAGCACCGCTTCTGCTTTATTCAGCTTAATATAGCATGCACCTTGCTCAATGCGATCAATCACACCAGTAATGACTTCAGATTCTTTGCTGGTAAATTCATCATAAATAATTCCGCGTTCTGCTTCGCGAATACGTTGTACAACAACTTGTTTGGCCGTTTGAGCAGCAATACGACCGAAGTTTTTAGGATATTCCGGTACCTCTACCAAATCACCAAGTGCCACATTGTTTTTCAGCATTTTGGCTTCATCAAACGAAATTTCCGTTTGTGGAGAATGAACATCTTCAACCACTTCCTTTGTTGCAAAGGCCTCAATCTCTCCGTTGACTTGATCCATACGCACCGATACATTCATCAAGGAACCATAGTTTTTCTTGTATGCAGAGATTAACGCTGCTTCAATGGCTTCCATGATAACCGATGCGTCAATCCCTTTTTCTTTTTCTAGTTGCTTTAATGCTAAAACAAACTCTTTATTCATTTTACACCTCGGGTTAAAAATCGCAGTGCAACTGCGCTTTTGCAATATCTTTATATTCGAGACGAATGGTCTCACCGTCTACGTCAAGGTCAACACCGTCATGATCGGCTTGCGCCAAAACAGCGATGAATTCCTTTTTCTTATTCAGGCTTTTATATAAACCTACAAACACTTTTTCGCCCACATAGCGCTGAAAATGTTCTGGAATATACAATGTGCGCTCGATCCCGGGAGAAGATACCTCAAGAATGTACGCGGCAGCAATCGGAAACTGTTCATCTTGGTCAAATGCATCACTGCAAGCACGGCTGACCGTTTCGCACGCATCAATATCCATCGTTTGCTCTGCATCCAACGGTTCAATGAATAGACGCAAATAAACGTCCTTATGATTTTTGGCATATTCTACATAATAAAGGCTATACCCAAGCTGCTCAATCATTGGCCGGTACTTATCAGAAATATATTTTTCTACACTGTTCATATCTTCACCACCTTTTAATAAACACGAAAGAGTGGGGCAACCCACTCTTTCCAACGAACATATCATACCATAAATTGAACACAAATACAAATCATCTTAGCTGATCGGCGATATATTTTGCCAAATCACCAACCGTTTTGAACGTTTCTACGGCTTCGTCTGGCAAGATAATATCGAACTTACTTTCAAGCGCCATAATGACTTCAACAACATCTAATGAGTCTGCTTCTAAATCATAAAAGGTGGTCGTTTCACTGATCAATGATGGTGAAGTGTTCATCTGGTTTGCAACAATAGCTTTTACGTCATCCAGTACCATGATTATTCCTCCGAAATACTCTGTTTAATTTGCCCAACAAGATCGTTTTCCACACACTGTACAGCCAAACGTATACCATTAGCAAATGCTACACGATCACTGTTACCATGACAAACAATGCTGATGCCGTTTAATCCCAGTAAAGGTGAGCCACCTACGGCTTTTGCATCATATTTACTCATAATCGCTTTTAAGCCTGGTTTCAGCAACAATGCCCCCAGCTTATAGCGTGTTGATGTGTTGATTGTATCTTTGAGTGCTTTGAACAACCCTTTGGCTGCACCTTCGCAGGTTTTCAAGACCACATTGCCTGTAAACCCATCACAAACCAACACATCAACATCGGTTGTCAACACACCATTGCCTTCAATGTTGCCATAAAATGGAATGTCAGGATGGTTTTTTAACGCTTGATAGGCTTCCTGAGTCAATGGCGTTCCTTTGGTTTCTTCAGAACCGTTATTGACAAGTGCAACTTTAATATCTTTTTTTTCTTTTTTTAGTGCTTTTGCAAAATAATAGCCCATCAAAGCAAATTGTTCAAGATTTTTTACATTCACTTCGGTGTTGGCACCTGCATCAACAAGCACTTTCATACCTGTTAGTGTTGGTAGTGTTGCTGCAATGGCAGGACGTTTAATTCCACGCAAACGGCCAATTTCAAAAAGTCCTGTCACAAGTTGTGCGCCAGTGCTTCCGGCAGAAACCACCGCATCTGCATGCCCTTCCTTTACCAAACGTGACGCTACACAAATAGAAGCATTTTTCTTTTGGCGATAAGCCTGTGCCGGATGTTCATCCATTCCAATGACGTCATCCGAGTGTACAATTTCTATACGCTCTTTCAAACTTGGTTCAATGAGCGCCGATACTTTCGCTTCATCGCCCACAAATATCATTTTTTCTATGATTGGATTGTGTTTCAATGCATCACAAGCACCAGCCACAATCTCTTCTGGCGCATTATCGCCGCCCATAGCATCGATTGCAATTTTCATAATTTCTTACTCCATTATCATAGCCTGTCGTAAAACATCCATAGCTTGTTTACGATCTGGTTTTCCAAAAATAGCACTTCCTGCAACAATCACATTGGCACCATGTTCTACAACAGTGGCAATGGTCTTGCTGTTGATTCCGCCATCAACTTGAATCAAAAGGTCTTTTTTCTGAGTTCGTTTCAAGTTATAGAGCGTTTCTAATTTGTCGGTAATGTCAATAAAGCTCTGTCCGCCAAAACCAGGGTTTACACTCATCAAAAGCACCATATCCAAATCTTTCAGGTAGTCTTCAACACCATCTAACGGTGTTCCGGGATTAAACGCCAGGCCAACCTTGCAACCTGCGGAACGAATTGCAGATATTGTAGCGGCGACATCGTTGGTTGCTTCAACATGAAACGTAATCAAATCTGCGCCAGCCTCAGCAAAAGCCGTAATATAACGAATGGGTTCATTAATCATCAGATGCGTATCAAAAAAGAGACTACTATACGGCCGCATGGCCTTAATAACCGGCGGACCAAATGTGATATTTGGAACAAACATACCGTCCATCACATCAAGGTGAATCCAATAGGCGCCGGCTGCTTCAATATCCTTTAATTCATAGGCAATGTTTGCAAAGTCTGCCGATAAAAACGATGGTGAAAAAACAATCTCTTCCATTTATTTTCTCATCCTCTCTCTGTCTTCCAACTCCTGATAAAGTTTTTTGTAGTTGTCATAGCGTGCTTGTGCATATATGCCTTCATCAACACATACTTTCACTTCACACTTTGGCTCATTGATGTGAACGCAATTATTAAAACGACAAGCAGACGCCTGACGACAATAATCAGGATATAGCTCTTTTAGCTCTGTTTTTGTCATTTCCATTGGAAAATCCAAGGCACTAAAGCCAGGCGTATCAACAATATAGCCACCACCAAAAGAAAAGAAAGCCGAGGTTCGCGTGGTGTTTTTACCTCTGTTCAATTTCATGCTGATATTTTGAACAGCTTGTGTTTCTTCGCCCAGCAAGCGATTAATTAAAGACGATTTGCCAACGCCAGAATTGCCGGTGAGAACTGTTGTTTTACCCTGGCAATAATGTACCAATTCAGTTAATGGGGTATGTTGGCTGATAAAGAACAAATCTGTTTCGGTGTGTGCATAATAAGCACGCACTTTCTGTTCGTCTTCTGGCTCAGCTAAATCCATTTTAGAAAAACAAAGCGTTGGTTGAATGTGATAATAACGCGCCAAAGCTAAAAGTTTGTCCAACAAGAAAAAATCATAGCTTGGTTCTTTAATGGCTGCAACAATTAAAATTTGATCCACATTAGCAATGCCTGGTCGTGGGATAAAATTTTCGCGCGGTTGAACTGATATAATATACCCTTGTTGCTGTGCATTACTTTCTCCAACATCGAAGGTCACATAGTCACCAGCTACAATATGGTCGCGTTGATGGTGTTTTTGTTTGCCACTCAACTTACATTCAAATATTTCATTTTCTGCAGATACAACATAAAAACCACCATGTTTTTTTAGAACTCTTCCTATCATATAGTCACCTAATTTGCACGAATGGTATCAATCGTTGTGCCATCTAAAGTTACCGTAAACGTTGCATTACCATAGTAGTCAAAGCGTCGTAAAATCTGATCTCCTGCTTCTACTGATTCCATAAATACAACCGTACCATTGTTTCTTGCATCAGAAAGTGTAATTTCAAGCATCCCGCTGCTTGGCGCCGTTATGGAAATTTCCTTGGTTTTCGGTTCAGAATCATCTGGACCCGAACTAACAACAAGATCCACATACGTATATTCTGCTACCTCTGTATTTGGATTGTAGCCTTGACTGATAACAGTATCTTCATCTGCATCTGAGCTTTGATAAGCGATGTTACCCACGTTTAACTTCGCATCTTCTATCATCTCACGAGCAGTTTCAAGATCTTCACCGCGTACATCTGGTACTTTAGAGGTTGGTTGAGTCCCTAAGCTGATTTCCAAATTGACCGCCGTATCACGCTCTACTTTTGTATTTGGATCAATTCCTTGCGAAATGACACATCCAGCTTCCACAGAATCGCTGTAAGATTCCGAAACAGACCCGACCCCTAAATGCTCATCTTCAAGCGTTTTTGTTGCTTCGTCTAATGTCTGCCCGCGCACATCAGGCACCGTGCTTTCTTCAGGTCCTCTGCTAAGAACAACTGATATCACATCGCCCGGTGCTACATTAGAACCAACATCTGGTGATTGCGCGCAAATCTGACCTTCTTCATACGTATCGCTAAAATCACTGCCCATTTCTTCAATAGAAATTTCATAATGGGCAGCTTCTGCTTCTGCTTCTTCAATGGTCATTCCTCGGAAATCCGGTGCAGCCAATTCACTAGGCGGTGCAATAAATTTGGCTAACAACATGGTTGCACCAAGCACAGCCAACACAATCAAAGCAAGCACAAACAAATTGATTCGTTTCTTCGGCTTTTTATTCTTTTTCGTTGGCACGGCATTCGCTTGTTTATTCGCTGCTGTTTTTTTCTTTGCCGCCTGTTCTTTTTTTACAGGAGCCTGCTGTGGTGCAGCAGGTTGTGGCGATGGTGTTTGTGCAGACTTATTTTTTGCTACTTTCGCTGCAACGGTACCTGCACCAGCAGCCACAGCTGCTGTCTTTATCGTTTTACCAACAGCCGCTTGAGCACTTGGCGCCGCAGAAATACTAGATAGCGCACGCGACAATGCCTGCATACTGGCAAAACGTTCTTCCGGCTTTTTTTCTAAGCATTTAGAAACAATAAAACTCAAGCTCTCCGGCACATCATGCATGATCGTATGGACTGGTCGGGCAGGTTCCTGAATATGTTTAAGGGCCACACTGACAGGGTTGTCTGCCGTAAAAGGTAATTCGCCAACCAACATTTCATAAAGAACAATCCCGAAAGAATAAATATCCGTTTGATAGGACAATTTCTCTCCTCGTGCTTGTTCAGGAGAAAAGTAATGGGCCGACCCTAACACACCTTTATTATGTGTGATTGTGGTATTATTCATCATTTGAGCAATACCAAAATCTGTGATTTTAACGTTATCATGTTTATCAATCAAGATGTTTTGGCTCTTAACATCTTTATGAATGATCTGATTTTCATGAGCGTAAGCTAAGCCGTTGGCAATTTGAATGGCATATTTAACCGCTTTTTGCCAAGGAATCGCACCATCACGATTGATTTTGTCTTTAAGCGTTTCCCCTTCAACATATTCCATAACCAAACACATGGTTTCATCATCGGTCAAAATATCATAGATACCAACAATGTTATTATGAGATAATTTTGCAATGGCTACAGCTTCTTTCTGAAAATGTCGCCGGAAGGTGCTGTCTTCGGTATATTCTTCACGTAACACTTTAATGGCAACGTTGCGATCCAAAGAAAGATCTTTCGCCAAATAAACGATGGCCATGCCGCCACTACCGATTTTTTTTATGACACGATAGCGATTGCCTAATAGATCGTTCATGACGCTGCACCCCTTTCAGAAAATACGCCGGCAATAATGCTAAGATTATCTTTTCCTCCAAGTTTTAAAGCACGCTCACAGATTTGATTGATAAACTGCACAATACTATTGCATGATTTTAACATCGTTAGCACATCCAACGGTTGAACATAGCGGTATATACCGTCTGTCAAAAGTATAATATAATCATTAGGTTTCAACCGAAAATGACCAATCTGCGGCTCTACGGATTCATCAGGACCAACAGCACGTGTTAGATAATTATTGGCACGCGAAGCAGTGCTATGTTGCATTTCAACGAATGTTTTAAAATCTTTACGCGCAAGTTCTGACAAGTAGGTATGATCGTAGGTAACTTGTTCGATGTCTTTTTTATCGCGCGACACATAAATCCGCGTATCACCAACATGAGCAAAATAAAGCACACCTTTACTGACAAATGCACACGTCAGGGTTGTGCCACAAATCTTCCCTTCGGAAAGTTGATTTTGAAACTGATGAACAACTGCGTTGGCTTGACGAAAACCATCTCTCAGCAATAATTCTTTGTCCTCATAGCGCGCCATGTTTTCGTAAAGAAATTCTTTCAAGGTGTCCACTGCTTTACTGCTTGCTACCTCGCCGCGCGCATGACCGCCAATACCATCGGCGATAATCATGATATTATTATCTTCATCATAATACAACGCATCTTCATTGGTTTCACGCACCAAACCAATGTGCGTTTTTCCATAGATCACAGAGCCTCACTTCCCTTCTTGGGATTGGTAATAGCTGGTTTTTAACTGACCACAAGCGCCGTTGATGTCTGCACCTTTTTCTTGTCGTACACTTGCCCCTATTCCTTCAGCACGCAATGCCTCGATAAAACGATGAATGTGTGTTTTATCCGGACGATGTAAAGATTGATTATGCGACACTGCATTAACCGGAATGACATTAATGTGACAATCCAAATCGCGCAACAGCATCCGCAATTCTTCTACGTGTTTCTTTTGGTCGTTGACGTGCTCTATTAAAGCATACTCAAAACTGATACGTTTGCCTGTCACCGTCTGATAATGTTTACAAGCTTCCATTAACGACTCCAACGGATAAGCATGATTGACAGGCATTAACGCATCACGATCTTTGTTATTAGATGCGTGCAGTGAAATTGCTAAGCCAACATCGGTGTTGAGATCTGCAAATTCAATGAGTTTTGGCACCACACCACACGTTGAGATAGTAATGCGCCGTGGCGATAAATTCATACCAAAAGGGTGGCAAAGAATACGAATAGCTTTCATGACATGATCGAAATTATTGAAAGGTTCACCCATTCCCATGAACACAATGTTGCGTATTTCCTGGCCATGTTCATGATTCTTTAAGATATGATTGGCACAATACACTTCGCTGAGGATTTCTGCAACCGACAAATTGCGCTCGAATCCCTGATGGCCCGTTGCACAAAAAACACAACCCATGGCACACCCTACCTGGCTGGATACGCAAAGGGTATTGCGTTGCTTACTAAAATCGCCGCGATAGCGCATCAACACACATTCAATGAGAGAGCCATCAGCCAAAGACATCAGATATTTTTCTGTTCCATCTTTGGAAATAAAACGTTCTTTGACTTCTGGATCAACCAATGAGTAGCCATCAGCTTCTAATGATTGCAATAATTTTTTACCAACATTGTGAGCCTGACTAAAATCAGTGATTTGCTGGTTATGCAACCAAGAATAAAATTGTTTGCAACGAAACGAAGGTTCGCCGATTGAGGTGAGATACTCTTCCAATTCTTCAAAATCGAGCGCGCGAATATCCAATGATCTTAGTCCTTTCTTTTTAACTTGGCAATAAAGAATCCATCTGAATGATCAATGTAAGGATATACCGTTTTACATCCTGTTGAACATTGTTCGCCCAGACATTCAAAAGATTCCGCAATAAAATCAGAATGTGAGGCCAGAAATGCTTCTACTTGAGCTTCGTTTTCGTTTTTATTCAGCGTACAGGTACTGTAAACCAACGTACCCCCCGACTTCAAGTATCTGCTGGCCGCTTCTAATAAGGTTTGTTGCAGCTGCTCCAGTTCAACAAGTGAACTTTTACGAATTCGCCAACGCAAATCAGCGCGTCGGTTTAAGACGCCTAAACCGCTGCATGGTGCATCGAGCAAAACAGCATCAAAAGTTCCTTCCCATTCTTTTGGAAGGTCACAAGCATCACCAGTGTGACAAGTGATATTTGTTACGCCAAGCCGTTTGGCATTTTCTTCAATCAATTTGACACGGTGAGGATGCAAGTCACAAGCAATGATCTCTCCGCTGTTTCTCATTATAGCAGATAGGAGTGTGGTTTTTCCACCAGGAGCCGCACACATATCCAAGATTCGTGTATTCATTTTAGGTGCCAATACAATGGCTGGCAACATGGCGCTTAAATCTTGAACAATCACTTTACCTTCTGCAAATACCCCCGTCGCTTTCACAGGCTGCAACGAATCCACACGAATGGCTTCTGGCAATGCAGGATGTTGCCAAAAAGAAATCTTTGCTTGCGTTAATTGTTCGGTCACTTCATTTGCTGAGGCACAAAGCGTGTTAACACGCAGCCAGGTTGCCGCCGGATTGTTAAAATAAGCACACAGTTTTTCTGTATTTGCAAATCCATATTCTTTAACCCACATATCAATCAGCCATTGAGGAAAGCTATACCATTTTGTAAAATACTGGTTACGTTGTTTACGTTTATCAGGCCAAACAACTGTTTTTTCTTCACGCACAATGTGACGCAAAACACCATTAACAAATTTTTCAGAAGGCACTCCTAGTTTTTTTGTCAAGTTCACGCTCTCATTCAAAATAGCGTGTGGTGGTATTTTCTTCAAAAATTCTAATTGGTACACTGCCATTCGAAGAATTTGCAATGTTTTTTTATCGACACGTTTGAGCTCACAATAAGTCTTTATGATCTGATCGAGATGTTGCTGCATTTTTGTGCAACCATACACCAATTCTGTCGCCAGGCGACGATCGTTCGGATTTAACGAAGAACGCAAAAGAGCCTTGTCCAACGCAAGGTTGGCATAGGCTCCGTTCATTTGAATATCGATCAGAACATGATAGGCAAGCTCGCGAGCAGATTCTGTCATCTTCGCACCACCCATCGTTCTTTCATTATTCATCATTTCTGCCACCAAAAACCATTAGTAATTGTACAAGCTGCAATACAGCTGTCACCATGGCTGCAACATAAGTCATTGCTGCAGCACCAAGCACTTTCTTTGCGCCACCTAATTCCTCCTGATCGAGAATTTGATCGCCGCCAAGTGTAGCAATAGCACGACGGCTTGCATTAAATTCAACAGGAAGCGTAATCAATTGGAAAATAACAATTACAGCAAAAAGCATGATGCCAAATTGAACCATTGACATACTGTTCATAATTAACCCTAAAAGGATCAAAAGCATATAGCAACTGCTACTGATGTTGGTTACTGGAATAACCACATTACGCAATGTTAAAGGAAAATAATTTGTTGCATGCTGCACAGCATGACCAACTTCATGGGCGGCAATGCCCAAGGAAGCGATGCTTGTGCCATTATACACTTCTGACGACAGGCGCACCTGATTGGCGCGTGGATCATAATGATCACTCAATTTTCCCTGAATTTGTGTAATGGTTACATCGTAAAGTCCATTGTCGTTAAGCATTTTGCGTGCAAATTGTGCACCCGTATAGCCACTCCGAGAATATACTTTGGAATAGCGATTGTAGGTGGTTGAAACTTTGCCCTGGGCGTATATGGCAAGCAATACCCCAGGAATCAAAATAATCATTGAAATATCCCAAAAAAACATTTTACCTCAACTCTCAATAATAAATCGATCACCAACTTGTAACGGATGTCCATTCAAAAATGATTGGACAGGCATCGGTTTTTTCCCGGCAGGTTGAACTTCCGTAACACGAAGCACGCCATCTTCGGTGGCAATATCAATGGCCTTTTTCGTAACAGAAAAGACAGTGCCCGGTGCCATATGTTTAGTATCTATCATATCAGAAATTGATACATTCTTAAAGGCTAATCGCTTATTGTTAATAAATGTGTAGATGCTGTCATCTGGTTCTAAAGAACGGCTGAGATTCACAAGTTCTTGCGCGCTTTGAGAAAAATCAATGCACCCATCTTGTTTTCCAAACATCGGCGCATACGTTGCTTGCTCGTGATCCTGTGGTATTGGTGTAAGACGATCAATTTCTTTTAAAGTGTCAAGCAAACATGTTGCACCTAAGTCCGCAAGAGCGTCAAACAAGTCTTTTTTATTCCAGTTTGGTTGGATAGTGAGTGCGGCTTTTTTGAACACGGGCCCTTCATCCAAGCCAGATGTTAGTTGCATAATACTGACCCCTGTTTTGGTATCTCCATTGCGTAAAGCCCATTGTATTGGTGCTGCTCCACGATATTTTGGCAACAATGAAGCGTGCACATTGAGGTAACCGTATTTTGGTTGTGATAACAACGCATCCGGAATGATACGACCATAAGCCGCCACAACAACCACATCCGGCTTAAGCTCTGCCAGTAAATTTTCCACTTCTGGTGTACGCACAGAATCAGGCTGCATCAACGGTAAACCATGCTGTTTAGCATACTCGGCAACTGGCGGAGCTTGCAATTTTTTGCCACGACCTTTTGGACGATCCGGTTGCGTAAATATCATTGATACATCATGACCAGCCTGCAAAAGGCGATCCAAAATTGTGACCGCAAATTCCGGCGTGCCCATGTAAACCATGTTCATCAATCGTTCACCCTTTCAAGCCCTGTGGCTTTATCAGTAAAGATGATTCCGTTAAGATGATCTATCTCATGTTGAAAGGCACGTGCCAAATAACCCGATGCTTCCAGGACAATTTCATTGCCCTCTTCATTGAGCGCTTTCACTTTTACATGTTCGCTGCGTTTCACATCACCAACAATGCCAGGCACACTCAAACAGCCTTCAGGACCATCTTGAATACCACTGGAAGCAATCACTTCAGGATTAACAAGTTTATACAATCCTTCGCCAATATCGACAACAATGACGCGCTTGCTAATTCCCACCTGAGGCGCAGCCAGGCCCACCCCGTGTGCATGATACATCGTTTCTGCCATATTGTTAAGAAGTTTTCTTGTGTTATCATTAACTTCTTTTACCGGTTGAGCAATCTTTCTCAATACAGGATCTCCATTCAACACTACTTTATATCTTGCCATAAAAGCACTCCTTTCAAGTATCAGACATTAAAAAATATTTTCAGGATCAATGTCTATTAAAACACGCGTTGACTGCTTGAGATGCAGTCTTGGCAACTTTGCACGAAACTGCCGCATCATTTGCTGAATATCTTCTGCACAAACGGCTTTAATGATTAAGTGCATACGATAGCGATTATTTTTTTTGCTCAATGGCGCATAGGAAGGTCCGATGAGCTCTTTTCTGAACGGCAACTGCACAATATCATTATAAATGGAACGCATTGACTTCTCAACATCTCTTGGCTCAAAATCTGAAACAATAATTCGACACAAACGCACCATGGGTGGATAAAGCCATTGTTTACGAAATGCTATTTCGTCCAGGAAAAATTGATGCACGTTTTGTTGCACGGCATCTTGCAAAGCATAGTGTTCTGGTTGAAAGGTTTGAATGAACACACGACTCGGCTTTTGATCACGGCCAGCTCGTCCTGCAACCTGCACCATCAGCTGAAAACAACGTTCTGCACTACGAAAATCAGGTAAATTTAAGGTAAGATCCGCATTGATAACACCAATACAAGTTGTATTAAGAAAATCAAGGCCTTTTGCTAATAGCTGTGTGCCAACAAGAATATCAATTTGATGATTGGCATATCGTGACAAAATGGTCTCTCGTGACACTTTGTTTTCGAGCGCTTGCGCGTCTAAACGATCAATCACAGCATCGGGAAAAAGGCGTGCACAAATTTGCTCCACACTCTCCGTACCACTTCCGCGTTTTTCAAGGAAATCGCTATGACAAGACGGACAGATTTTAGGTAATGGCAAGTGAAATTCGCAGTAATTGCATTTTAATTCACCCGTTGATTGATAATAGGTCAGCGGAATATCGCAGCGTGGACAACGTATCACCTCACCACATTCGTGACAACTTACCGATGAAGCATAACCCTTTCTGTTGATTAAAAGAATAATCTGTTCGCCGCGCGCCAATGTTGCACGCATCGCCTTGGCTAACGGTTCGCTGATAAGTCCGCGATGCCCTTGCCGTCGTTCTTCAGCCATATCAATAAGCGTAATTTCCGGCAATGCTGCTTGATGAACACGTTCTGGCAAATTATAAATGCTGCATTGTTTTTGAACCACTTCATAAAGCGTCTCTATTGATGGGGTAGCACTACCCAAAAGCAGTAAAGCATTATCTCGCTTCGCCAAATATTCCGCCACAACCATCGCATGGTATCTGGGATCAGGTTCACTTTGTTTATAACTGCTTTCATGTTCTTCGTCAATGATAATCAATCCAAGAGCAGAAAAGGGTAGAAAAAGAGCACTGCGCGGGCCAAGTACAATATCAATTTCACGTTCATTGACTTGTTGCCAAATTTGATAACGCTCACGTTCGCCAAGTTGACTGTGTAAAAGCGCAATACGTTTGCCAAAACGTTTTTCTAAGCGTAAAAACAGTTGTTGCGATAGGACAATTTCAGGAACCAAAATCAACACTTGACGCCCGGCTGCAAGGACCTTTTCTGCAATCTTTTCATAAATTAACGTTTTTCCTGAACCAGTAACGCCGTTAATCAAACTTTTTTGATAGCAGTTTTTTTGAAGTTGTACCATAAGTGCCGAAAACACGTCTTTTTGTTGTTGCGTCATTACTGGTTCTGAATGGTGCGTCGGCTCTTCGTGAGATTGTGTAACACTCGCTGTTTGAGTAATAAGGCCTTTTTCACATAATACTTTAAGCGTTGGCTGACAAGCACCAAACGCATCTTTTAGCATCTCCATACTCACACTTGAACGTTCGGCAATATATTGAAATATTTTCTTTTGTTTCGGCGCGCGTTGCAATTTATTAAGACTGTCTTCACGAGAAGCCTCAGATGATAAACAATAATAGCAAGACGTTTCTGACACATTCGGTTGATGCGGAATTAAACGCATGGTTCCTTCTGCACAAGCAAACGCATAGGCGCGTATAGTTTTATCTGAAATAAGATATTTTTTTCCACTTTCTATTTCTTCGCAGGCAACAAAAAAATGATGCATCATATATTTTGGTACAACCTGCTTGATAGCGTAAATCAACGCACAAGCATAGCGTTCCGCAACAAAATAACACAATGCCATCATATCGGCAGAAATGACAGGCTGAAGCTGATAAGGCAAAACGATTTCTTTTAACTGTTCGATAGGTGTTTCTGCTGTGACAGGCGCCATAGACACAACAAAACCCTTTTTTAGCAGATTTTTTTTACCAAATGGCACAGCCACCATGCTGCCGACTTGGACAACATCTTGCAAAAAAGTTGGAATTCGATATGTAAAGCCCTCTTCATTCACAAAAGGCGTTCCGTCTACGATGACACGGCAGCACTTCATGATGCACCTCATTTTCCATAGATAAAAAGCAGATATCCTGCGATATCTGCTTTAGCCATTATAACTCTACGCCACAAGCCTTCTTCAAGGCATCCACTTTGTCTAAACGTTCCCAAGGAAATGCTAAATCTGTACGCCCAAAGTGACCATAAGCAGCGCACTGACGGTACATTGGTTTACGCATTTCTAAATCACGAATGATGGCAGCTGGACGAAGATCGAAAACATCGTTGATCACTGCAGCCAGCTTTTCTTCATCGACAAGACCAGTGCCAAATGTTTCAACAAAGATGGACATTGGACGGGCTACCCCGATGGTATATGCCAACTGCACTTCACACCGTTTTGCCAAACCGGCTGCAACAATATTTTTTGCAACATATCGCGCTGCATAAGCACCAGAGCGGTCAACTTTCGTACCATCTTTGCCGGAAAGAGCGCCACCACCATGACGCGCCATGCCGCCGTAGGTATCAACAATAATCTTACGCCCTGTAAGCCCGGTATCACCTTGCGGTCCGCCGATAACAAAACGACCAGTAGGGTTGATATAATAACGTGTGTTTTCGTCGAGCAATTCTGCTGGCAAAACAGCTTTAATCACGTTTTCCATGACAGCATCACGTACAGCCTCGATGGATACTTCTGAAGTATGCTGTGTCGAAACTGTTACAGCGTCGATACGTGTTGGTTTGCCATCGTCATATTCAACAGTTAATTGGCTTTTACCATCTGGCAGCAAAAATGGTACCGTACCATTTTTACGCACTTCTGCAAGGCGGCGTGTAAGTGCGTGTGCATAATACACCGGCATTGGCATATAGGCTTCATTTTCATCGCAAGCATAACCAAACATCATTCCCTGATCGCCTGCACCGAGGGCTTCTAAGTCGGCTTCATCCATTTCGCCAGTTTTTGCTTCAAGCGCCTTATCAACCCCCATAGCAATATCGGCCGACTGCTCACTGATAGAAGTAAGCACTGCACAAGTTTTATAATCGAAACCATGATTCATGTCATGATAACCAATATCTTTGATTACACCACGTGCAATTTTAGGCATATCTACATAACATTTTGTAGAAATCTCCCCTGCGATTAAAACCATGCCTGTCGTAACAAAAGTTTCACACGCTACACGCGCAGCAGGATCTTTTTCTAGAATAGCATCAAGAATGGCATCTGAGATTTGGTCGGCAATTTTATCTGGATGCCCTTCCGTTACAGATTCTGATGTAAAAAATTGTTTCAATTATCTTTCCTCCTTTTGCAAGTGAATATGTTCAAGTTCATCAAGAATTTTGGCTGCAAGTTGTGTTTTCAACTGTTTAGGCACCACTTCCTGATGGCCGTCTTTGAAAATAATCGTTGCCGCATTATAGTCTGACCGGAATGCAGAATTTTCTCCGGCAATGTTGTTTGCAACAATAAAATCTAAATGTTTCTCTGTAAGTTTTCGTTGTGCATTCTCAAGCAGCTGATGGCTTTCCGCCGCAAATCCAATCACGATTTTATCTTCCAAAAGCGGTTTCAAGGTCTTCAAAATATCTGGATTTTTTTTGAAAATCAATGATAATTGATCGCCCGTTTTCTTGATTTTTTCTTCATGATATTCATTCGGCACATAATCCGCCGGTGCAGCAGCCATAATCAAACCATCTGCTTCTGGCACGAGTTTTTCAAGTGTATGAAGCATTTCTTCTGTTGTTGCCACATCAACACGTTGAACATCAAAAGGAGTATCACGTTGTACGCTTCCCGCAACAAGTGTAACATCTGCACCACGCAGTGTTGCTTCTTTTGCAATAGAAAAGCCCATTTTACCGCTGCTATGATTGGTTACGAAACGTACCGGATCAATACGACCAATGGTTGGCCCTGCCGTTACAATCAATTTGAAACCTTTTAGAGATTGCTTCGTCATTACTTTTTCCAGACGATACAACAGTAAGTTCACATCAGCCAGTTTTCCATCACCAACATCGCCGCAAGCGAGCTTACCAGTGGCTGGCGCAACAATCTCAAAACCAAGAGAACGTAATCGCATGAGATTATCCTGCGTGACAGACTGATGATACATCACTGTGTTCATTGCTGGTGCCACAAGAACCGGACCATCAAAAGCCAAAATAAATGTTGAAAGGAAATCGTCCGCCAAACCATGTGCCATTTTTGCAATAATATTGGCATCAGCCGGTGCAACAATGCACACATCTGCCCATTTTGCCAGTGCAATGTGCTCCAGGGCAACAGCTTTCTCAGAGAACATGGTTGTTATGACGTCATTGTGCGAAATGGCTTCGAAAGTCATTGGTTGCACAAAATCGGTTGCATGATGTGTCATTATAACGCGCACATCATGTCCCGCTTTTCCGAGTTGGTTGACCAGTTCCACTGCCTTATAAGCAGCGATACTTCCTGTTACAGCTACAACAATATTCATAATTACTTAGTCGTTAAAGCGATAGGTAACTTTACCTTCGCCTACTTCACACAATGCGATTGATACGGCTTTATTGGTAGGTGCTTCAGTAAAACGTGGCGCACCATCGACCAATTCACGAGCACGTTTTGCTGCAACAACTGCTAACGTATACTTATTATCGGTTTTTTCAAGAAGTTCATCAATACTTGGTTGAATCATATTATTCACTATCCTTTTCTAAAATAAACGTGGTTGGAAGCGAGGTGTTTCTGGATACTTTGCATCGTTCAGCAGCAATGATTGCCTTAAGATTATTCACTGCCTCCTGAATATCTGCGTTTATTATAACATAATCGTAAGCTGCCAAGGTATTTATTTCTCCAACAGCACATGATAAACGCTTTTCAATTTGTTCTTCGGTTTCTGTTCCACGGCCACGAATACGTCGTTCTAATTCTTTATAGGAAGGTGGCATGATAAAAACAAGAACAGCATCCGGAATACGCAACTTAACACTTTTCGCTCCTTGTGGATCAATTTCCAACATAACATTTTTTCCAGCTTCGAGCATTTCTTCTACATATTTTCTCGGCGTGCCATAATAATTGTCATATACTTTCGCCCATTCAATGAAGCCATCTTCTTTAATTTTTTGCTTAAATTCTTCTTCAGACAAAAAGAAATAATTAACGCCTTCTTTTTCTCCAGCGCGTGGCGCACGCGTGGTAGCAGAAATCGACAGCGCAACAGATATTTGTTCACGCAGATGCGCGCACAAAGTTCCTTTTCCGGCACCAGATGGGCCACTCATAACAAGTAAAACACCTCTATGATCATGAGTAAGCATTGTTTATCCTCCTTTTACTAAACTAAGTCGTTCAGACGACTAACCAACGTGTCTGATTGAATTGCTGACAATAAAATATACTCATCATTTGTCACAACAACCGATCGCGTTTTTCGACCGGAGGATACATCAATCAAATGATGGTTTTCTTTTGCGAATTGTACCAAACGTTTAACTGATGCACTTTCTGGTGAAACAATAGCAACAATTTTATCCACTGCAACCATATTATCAAAACCAATGTTCAAAAATGCCATCAAGATTCACCTGTATTACATAATGTTTTGTGCCTGTTCCCGAATCTGGTCTACAATAACTTTACTTTCAACAATCTGTTCTGCCACTTCAATATCGCTGACTTTAGAAGCAATGGTGTTATACTCACGATTCACTTCTTGCATATAAAAATCAAGCTTCTTACCGACAAGCTGTTCAGAACCGCTTAAAAGCGCTTTAAGTTTTTCAAAATGTGAACCCAAACGAACCAATTCTTCATCAATGGTCGATTTTACTGCGTGTACAGCGACCTCTGAAAGTATTCGTGCTTCATCAATTTCATCTAAATCATTGATAAAATCACGCATACGCGTTTCTAGTCGTTCTCTGTAAGCTTGATCCAACTCTGGCACACGCGCTGCTATTGCAGCACGTGTCGCTTCAAGTTGGTTAACTTTTTGCAGCAAATCGGCTTGCAAGCGTACACCCTCTTCAGCGCGAGAAGCATAGAATGCATCAAATGCTTCGCCAAGTGCAGCCAAAATAAAATCGCCGTCTTTGTCAGCATCAAACGTCAATTCATCTTTTTTTGTTGCCCCATCTAACAGTAAAAAGGCTTTCATGAACGACCAATCATCGTTGAGGCCACCAAATGCAGCCTTAAAATCCTCCTGATATTGTCGCAGCTGTTCAATATCAATACGTTTCAAATCCCCTGCTTGGCTACTGCGCTTAAGAATAATATCAACGGTTACCTGTCCACGCACAATACGCTCTGAAGCATTTTTACGCAATATTTCAAGGAAGTTGTTATCAAAGGCAGGTGCGTTTAAGCGTAAATCGCTGTATTTTCCATTCACCGATTTAATGTCAATTTGAAGAGTCATTGCATCGAATTCCTTAGAAAGCGATGCATAACCAGTCATGCTGTACATGCCATCCTCCTCATTTATGCGCTTGTTACTTCATCAAGTTTATAGTATGCACCAAGCACATTACTATAACGCTTTACAAGAGCAAGGCGATTTTGACGCACGGCAAGGTCATCGTCCATAACAAGAATTTTTTCAAAGAACTTCTCAACAACATGGTTAAGTGCGGCAAAACGATCAATCACAGCAACATAATCTTTCGCTTCAACGAGTGCTGGTAAGGCTTCTTCGCAAGTACTAACTGCATCATATAAAGCTTTTTCTTCATCTGCGTTGAAGAGCGCTGGATCAACAGTAAGATCCGTCACTTTTTCAGTAATATTCGCAGCACGACCGCTGTTATCAAGCGTTACTTTTACAACTGCCTTGTCATCACTTTCCATAAACGCAGTCAACGCTTCTGCACGCAAAATGACATCATACATATCATCATAGCCTACTTTCATTACAGCTTGAATGACATCATTTGACATTTTTGCGTCTTTCATGATTTTAAGCATACGTTGCTCAAAGAACTGATGAATGGTTGCATTGGTTTCTGCATCATTAAATGTTAAACCAGTTGTTGCATAAGCTTCGCAAGCAATAGCAATGAGACGCTTCAAAGACAAAGACCATTTCTTGTCAATGATAATATTGGAAAGCCCCAAGGCTTGTCTACGCAGAGCATATGGGTCTTGAGAACCTGTTGGAATAATGCCAGCATAATAGCAACCAACAATGGTATCAATTTTATCCGCGATGCTAACAATGCTCCCCTCTACGCTTTCTGGCAAAGCATCATTGGCGAAACGTGGCATATAATGTTCTCGAATGGCTTGTCCAACGTTTTTCTTCTCTGGATGTTCGTGGTCATAATAATATTCGCCCATAAGCCCTTGCAGTTCAGGAAATTCAGAAACGACATTACTAACCAAATCCATCTTTGTGCAACGCGCAGCTGTTACGGCATCTTTTTTTAATTCTTCATCACCATGCAATGCATCTACGATAGCTGCCGTAATTATCTGTAAACGTTGCGTTTTTTCATAAACGGTCCCCAGCTTTTCCTGGAATACGATGTTTTTGAGCTTTTCTTCGCCAGCTTCCAGCCCTTTTTTAATATCTTCGTTCCAAAAAAACTCAGCATCAGCCAAACGTGCTCTGAGAACATTTTCATTACCAGCACGAACCACATCTAAATAATCTTTTGTACCATTTCGCACCGTGATGAAACCATTGGTGAGCGTACCATCATTCTTCAACACAGGAAAGTAACGCTGATGTTCCTTCATTGGTGTAATGACAAGTTCATCAGGAAGTTCTAAGAACTTATCATCAAAACTGCCACGAAGCGCTGTTGGATATTCAACCAGGTTAATAACTTCGCTTAACAAGCCAGCATCTTCTTGATAATGTTCATCAGTGCCTTCAAAGATAGCGGCAATTTGTTCAAGAATCATCTGACGGCGACGTTCTTGGTCAACAATGACATACTCTTTTTCCATCGTATTAAAGTATTCGGCAGCACTTGTAATTTCTACTTCTTCATGCCCTAATGTGCGATGCCCGCGACTCATACGGCCTGCTTCAAGTTCACCAATACTAAATGAAACAATCTCATCATTAAAAAGAGATACAACCCAACGGATTGGACGTAGATAGCGTAATTGAGAGCTTCCCCAACGCATACTTTTTGGAAATTTCATGCCAAGCACTAAATCTGCCATAACATCTGCAAGCACGTCTTTAGTCATACGTCCTTTTTCTTCGCGCTTACAAAAAACGTACGTACCATTTGGCATTTCTTTTGTGTAAACATCTGCTTCTGTAAAACCATTGGCTCGAAGAAAACCTTCTAATGGCTTTGCAATCGCACCATCTTTGTAAGCAGCTTTCATCGAAGGCCCTTTAACTTCTTCGGAAAGGTCGTCCTGACGTTCTGCCAATCCTTGCACACTTAATACCAGACGACGTGGCGTTGTATAAGTCGTCAGTTTTTCATAACGGAGACGTTCTTTTGCAAACAAAGTTTCAGCATTTTTCTTAAGGTCGCTAACAGCGCCATTCATATAGGCAGCAGGCATTTCTTCCATGCCAATTTCTAAGAGATATTCAGCCATTGTATCCTCCTCTTACTTGCACAGTGGGAATCCGAGCTTGCGTCGAGACTCTACATACGCTTCAGCACATTTTTTTGCAAGATTACGCACACGCGCAATATAATGGGTACGCTCCGTAACGCTAATCGCACCACGTGCATCCAGTAAGTTAAACACATGAGAACATTTCAGTGCATAATCATAAGCTGGTTGAACAACACCGCACGTCAATACATGCTCCGCTTCTTTTTCGTACATATCAAACAACTGCGCCAACATGGTGGCATCGGAAAATTCAAAGTTGTACTGAGAATATTCAACTTCATTGTGATAGAAAACATCACCGTAAGTCATATCGCCAATCCATTCAATATCATACACACTGGTTTTATTTTGAATGAACATGGCAAGACGTTCTAAGCCATAGGTAATTTCACCACACACTGGATCACAATCGATACCACCGCATTGTTGGAAATAGGTAAACTGAGTTACTTCCATACCGTCAAGCCATACTTCCCAACCAAGGCCCCATGCGCCTAAAGTTGGCGACTCCCAGTTATCTTCTACAAAGCGAACGTCGTGTTGTAGAAGATCAATGCCAAGCACTTCTAAACTTTTAAGATAAAGTTCCTGAATGTTATCTGGAGATGGTTTCAAAATAACTTGATATTGATAATAGTGCTGCAAACGGTTTGGATTATCTCCATAACGACCATCAGCAGGACGGCGGCAAGGTTCTACATAAGCCACGTTCCATGGTTCTGGCCCCAGCGCTTTAAGAAAAGTTGCTGGATTCATAGTGCCTGCCCCTTTTTCAATATCGTATGGTTGAAGAATCACACATCCATGATCGCTCCAAAATTTGTTCAGTGATAAGATCATCTCTTGAAACTGCATAACGTCCTCCTTAAAAATAAAAAAACCCGCTCCTGTCCTTACGACAGGGACGAGCATGACCCGCGGTTCCACCCTGATTGACATCAACATGTCCACTTGCTTTTCAGAACTCAAAAGTGCCTTATAGGCTGTTCACAGGATCGGTCTCACACCATCACCGATTCGCTTGGCCTGACTCCCAGCTTTTTCTCTTCGTCAACGTTCTTATTACTTATTATATGAGTTTTATTATACGATATTCATAGCCATTGTCAAGAATAGAATTGTCTGGTTGCTGCATCCAACAGCTTTTCGCTTTTAATGGAAAGCATCAAATGTTCGCGCAAAAGTCGCATCAGAATCTGTTTCAAAAGTGTACGTGCTTTTTTGGAGAGCAGAAAAGATGTCCAGCGCATATGTTCCAATGGTTGGCATAAAAAGCTATACACTTCATCAACTAAGCCTTGTTGATAGAAATTGAATACGCTTACATTCCAATGAGAGAAGAAAAGTTGCATAAAATCTTCTGTGTCAGCACTTGCATACCCAGAACGCAACAGATATTCCCAGACAAAACGCAAACGTATTTCAACAATATTGTCATTAACCATTGCTGATAACATCTTCACTAATAAATCGTAGATTATATCTTGCTGCATGGCTTTTTCTGTTGCAGCATCCACAAACTCGCAAATGTAAGCACTGGTAAGCAGCGCTTCATAAGACGAATAACGCCTTGAAAAACCTTCCAGTTGATTGGCCGACAACAACGTATAACCAGCCTTGCCATCATACAATTCCACTTCTAACAAATTGCCCACTTCTAAAACAGAAGATAATTTACTTGTTGGCTTTCCAACACCTTTGGCCAACGCCATCACTTTACCCAAGTCATGGCAGAATAAAATCATATGTGCATCAACATCTTTAAATGGCAACCGTTTCAACACCACACAATGTGTTTTTAGATATGGTTCACTCACCATTATTCACCGAATTTTTCAGTGTTTCCAATTCGTTAAAGAAACTTTCAATATCCGAAAAATCTTTATATACCGATGCAAAACGAATATAAGCGACTTGATCCAATTGCAAAAGATGCTGCATAATCGTTTCACCAATATCAGCCGTGCTAACTTCAGCGTATTGATTTTTCAACTGCTTTTCGATGCTATCAACCATTTCTTCCAGTTGATCAATCGTCACCGGACGTTTTTCACACGCTTTCGCCAAACCGCGAAGAATCTTTGATTTATCGAACAATTCTGTTCGACCTGATTTTTTGCGAACAATCAATGGCATATCTTCAATCTTTTCATAAGTCGTGAAGCGTTTTCCACATTCCACACATTCGCGACGTCGTTTTACAGTATTGACATTTTCGTTGGTTCGCGTATCCAACACCCGGCTTTGTCCGCCACAAACTGGACATAACATACGTATCACCCTTGTCGTTTTCGATATTCACTACACACCGTGCAGTATTACACACTTGCAGTATACCACGCTGGTTGCTTATCGTCAAAACCTGACAACAGAAAACTTTTAACAAAAGAAAATACGGTTTATCTTAATAAACCATCAAGACAAACCATATTCAAACATTGTTATTTCAAACGTTTTCCATCTTCAAAAGCATTCCCAACCTTTTCACCAAGTACGCGGTAATCTGAATGCACTGGTTCAAAAGAAATTGGTTGAAAATATGTAAAATCAAGTTTTCCTTCACTATCAAGCACACGTTCATCAATACTAACGTTTTCGATTTTGCCAATAACATTTCCATCTTCGTTCACTTTAACCAAAGAACATTCCATGGCAACCGGCAATTCTTCAATAAGCGGTGCATCCACATGATTGCTTCGCACTGTATGAAAACCAGATTTTTCCATCTTGAGAGGTTCATCATTACCGGAAACAATGCCTACATAATCAGAGCCAACCACATGCTCAACATCTGCAAAAGCAACTGTAAACGCTCTGCGTTTAATGATATTTTGTGTTGTTTTATGTCCATGATTGATACGCAACATCACTTTGTCATTCGCGTAAACACCACCCCATGCTGCATTCATGGCATTAGGCTTACCCTCTTCATCATAAGCAGCAATAATTAAAACAGGCTGTGGGTAAAACCATGTTTTTGTGCCAAAATCTTTTCTCATATCTATCGCTTCTTTCGTTAAAATTTATTAAAAAAGCTCCCGTTTTAACAGGAGCTTTTCAAAAACATTATAATATAATTGATTCAATCAAAGATTGATAATGCGAATAATATCATGTTTCGGCCGAAATCCAATGGCACGCTCCACTTCTTCGCCATTTTTGAACAACATTACAGTTGGAATACTCATCACACCATAACGTTTTGAGATGCGTTGTGCATGGTCGACATTCAACTTGCAGATTTTAATCTTGCCAACATTTTCATTAGCAACTTCATCAATAATCGGGCCAAGCATTTTACAAGGTCCACACCATTCAGCCCAAAAGTCCACAAGTACCGGTTGCTCTGATTCTAATACAACTTCTTGAAAATTACTTTCGTCGACCGTAATCACATGTTCACTTGCCATTGCACATCCTCCTAAAAACATGAACCCTCACCCACACTGTAATAGTACCACATATTTTTCTTAGGAACCAGTCCTATTCTTCAAGTTGCACGCAAAATTACCATTTTAAGTAATCACTAATTATATAACGCGCCAATTCCAATCCCGCCATCGCCGGACAAAAGCAAATCGTTCCAGGTTTTTCACCCTCAGGAGGCTGCGTGTAGGGAGGTTCTTCTGAATAAAGCACTGGTACTCCCTTTGTAATTCCTTCTTTTCGCAACTTTAAGCGCACCGCACGTGCCAATGGGCACACCTGCGTTTTGCTAATATCTTCAATTTTAAAAGGATGCGTGCCGATCTTATTTCCGGTCCCCATTGAAGAAACAATTTTTTTCCCATGCTCTAAATGCCACTTAATTAACGCTACTTTTGCACGCACATCGTCAATGCAATCAATCGTATAGTCGCCCTGAGCAACGTAATCCGGCATCATTTCTGAAGTTAATTTCTCGTCATGTGTATGTACAACAATAGACGAATTGATATCCAATAAACGTTCAGCCATCACATCAACCTTACGTCGTCCAACTGTACTTTCTAACGCATGAACCTGACGATTTACATTAGATGGCTCAATCATATCAAAATCTACAAGCGTCAATGTGCCCACGCCAGTACGCGCCAACGCTTCGCAAGCCCATGAACCAACACCGCCAATGCCCAGTATCACAATATGCATAGCACGTAATTTTGAAAGAGCCTCACTACCTAAAAGACGTTCAGTTCTATCATAAAAATTTTCCATCGTCAATCCCCCACATGTAACCGCAGAAAGTGTTTTCCATCCTCACATTGTCTGCTATACTATATCAAAGAACTAATCTTTTATCAACTCAAGGAGGAGCTCAAATGCTTATTACTAAAGATATGCCTATTTCCGATACCGTTAGAAAATACCCTGGTACTGCACCTGTTTTCATGCAATTCGGCATGGGATGCTTAGGTTGCGCTGCTGCTCATTTTGAAAACATTGAACAAGGTGCCGTTGTTCACGGTATTGATGTCGATGCATTAATGGTTGCATTGAATAAAGTTGCCGAAGAACAGGAAAAATAATCAGTGCAAAGAAAATACAAAACGGTCGTGGAACATTCCACGACCGTTTCAGACTGTAGAAAAACCCAGCTCCAGCTTTGGTCTAAGAACCGAAGCTGGGTTTTCTTATTTGCTACCTGAAACTTA
>CAUWHJ010000002.1:0-168925 GCA_963558655.1 uncultured Peptococcaceae bacterium | reverse complement strand
CACGATTATCTTGGCACTGGCATTGGTCAATCAGCTTTTGAGCGTTACCGGCCATGCTGTACTGCCAATCGAGGATGCACAGATTGAGACGCTGGTAAGCACCATCTGGACAATCGTAGCAGCTGTGGCGGCGTGGTGGAAGAATAACTCCATCACGGAATCTGCTGTTGAGGCGGATAAGGTGAAAACTGCTATTAAAGAAGGAAAAAACGTAGAAATCAAAGAGACATCCGAGAGAAGGGTGAACAGCTTATGAGCATGAACGGCATTGATGTGGCATCTTATCAGACAGGCATAGACCTGTCTGTGGTGCCATGCGATTTTGTGATTATCAAAGCCACGGAAGGCAATTATTACACCAACCCTGATTTTGCCCGCGCCTATGACCAGGCAATAGCGCAAGGAAAGAAAGTTGGTATCTACCACTATGCCAACGGCATCGTCAGTGCCGAAACGGAAGCAGCTTATTTTCTTGATACTGTTGGTGATCGTGTTGGCGAGGCAATCCTTGTGCTGGACTGGGAGCAAGGTGGCAACAATGCTTTTGGCAACCCAGCTTATGCCAAAACGTGGCTTGACTATGTTTTTCAGAAAACCGGTGTGCGTGCCATCATCTACATGAGTAAAAGCGTGTGCTATGGCTATGATTGGAGCGCTGTTGCACCTAACCACGGCCTATGGGTGGCACAATATGCAGATAATAACCCGACCGGCTATCAAACCAACCCATGGACAGATGCCAACGGCTATGGTGCATGGAGTGCACCGGCTATTTTCCAGTATTCCTCCACCGGCCGTCTGGCAGGGTGGAACGGAAATCTTGACCTCAACATTGCTTATATGGACGGCACCGCATGGGACAAATATGCCCAAGGCGAGAACTACAAAGCGCCTGAACCAGCAGAAGAACCAACGGCTCATGAGAAAGAAATACGCAAGGTCATCAACAAGATGGAGCAGGAAGAAACGTACAACACACTGGACGAACTGCCATTTGGCCGTGACATCATCGCTAAACTGATTGAAAAGGGCTTAATCAGCGGCGTAGATGATGAAGGAAACCTCGGTATTAGCTATGACCTGTTGCGAGTGTTGGTCATTAACTACCGTGCCGGTGTATATGGGGAGTGATGGAAATGGCTTGTGGATTAGCAGCAGGAGAATACACCTATAACTTTGGCGATAAATCACAATTAACAGAACCCATCTACATTAACCAGCATAACACCGGTGTAGATCACATCGGTTTTACTGGTCAATGCACTTGGTATGCGGCTGACCGTGTAGAACAGCTCACCGGTGTTGACCTTGCAACTTATGCAGGCGGCTGGGGCAATGGTGGTGAGTGGTGGCAGACAGCCCAACGATTCGGCTTTTCCGTTTATGACGCCGCTACAGCACTTGCCGAACGTGGAACCTTGGCGGGATACGTCATTTCCTTTGAGACAGCAAAAGCTGGTTACGGCACCCATGTGGCCGTAGTAGAGAGCTACGACCCAGCGACACAATCAGCATGGGTAAGCGAGATGTGGGGCAGCCAGAGCTGGACGTGCGAGGTACATCTAGTGCAATATACTTATGCTGAGCTGTTCCACCCAGATATGCACTACATTGATTTTTCCGATATTGGCATGGGTGGCAGTGACATCCCTGACAGTGAGATCAAGACCGTCTATAACAAGGTTAAAAACGAGCGTATCTATAACACATTAGACGACCTCCCCTTTGGCCGAGAAACCATCCAAAAACTGCTAGACCGCGGGTTGATGGTTGGAGAAGGAAAGGGGAAGCTGGCCCTTAGCTATGATATGTTGCGCGAGCTGATAATCAACGACCGTGCTGGATTATATGACAGATAAAACGAAACCCCTAGCTGTAATGGCTAGGGGCTATTTTTTTACTTTAGTTCAAGTTTTAATCCACTGACCTGTGAGAATCGGACTATTTTTAGTTTCTTTCAACGCATTTCAATCCACTGGGGCAATACCCAGACAAATATTTGTTTGCTCTAATCTTAACACTGCCTATCTTACAAGTCAACAGACCAAGCAAACTATTTACCTGAAATAAAATGTGTTTGTCTGAGATAAAAATTGTTTACATCAGATAAAAAGTGTGCTATAATTAAATCAAGAGGTGAGGCAAATGGCTATTAAATATGATTTCTCGAAATTAGATGGACGCATCATTGAAAAGTTTGGAACGTATACAAAGTTTGCTAAAGCGCTGGGCATATCGGTTGCTACGTTGTCGTTGAAAAGGCATAATCAAAATCCATTTTCTGTGGCAGAAATTGAGAAGTCTTTACCGTTATTGGAGATAGATCGCAGCGAAATACCGGATTATTACTTTGTACCGTTAAATGAAGTTGTAGCGAACCCTGCTTTCGATCCAAAACAAATAGAAGGATATGAAGAGTTTATTGCTGCTGTTGATGAGGTTTTTAATCACGAAGATACTATAAGACTTGATGAAATTTTATCTGATAATGAAGGCGAAGGTCCTAATCCGCTAAGTGTCATGGAAAAATATCCTAAGGCAAGAGATTATTGGTTGATGGAACAACAGGTAATCTATGGTAGTGAGCTTGCAAAAGAATATTTGAAGAAACTACAAGATCATCCTGAAAATTGGGATGAAATCATTGAAGAATATAGAGATAAAGGCGGTTTTGAGCCGTAATAAATGGAGGAGAATTAAAATGCTTAATAAGGAATCTATTGGAAAACCTCTTTGTGAAGTAACATCAATATCTGGTCTGCTTATCATGAGTGGACAGGTACTTGAAATTGAAGAAGGAGAAAAATGGGAAAATACTCAAGAGCCAAGAGGTGGGCTTAAAATCGTACTCGGAATCAAAAAGGAATATGCGGTCAAAGCGCGTATTTTCAGGAGCTGGCGTTCCCCTCGTGGAATTAAGAGATACCCATTTGGGGATCGTAAACTCAACGAAACGTTTGGTATCACTCCAGGCAGGGAATATTATATAGAAGTAGAACCAGATGCAGTAGTAATGGATGGTAGACAGTATGTATGGCAATGGTGAGTGTAAGGGGGATTTATTATGTCAATTGAAGAAATGATTAAACACTTTCACATTACTCCAAGCCCTAATGATAATAACAAGATTCGTATTTTTAATAAACCTAGCAAGGAAGAATTTGAAATGATTGTGGCCGCAAAACCGGAAATCCTTGCTTATTTTGCTCAGAAACGTGATGAAGAACGACGTCGCGTGGAAGAAAGACGCAAACGTATCGAGAGCATTCCAGGGCTGGTAGAGATAGAAAAAGCCATGGATGAATTGGCCGATTGGAAATATAACCTTGAAGCGTCTTTTGAATTTGACGAAAACCACGAAGGATACGGTGGTATGGGCGTGGGGCCAAAACCTCAATACAACATTAAAGAGATGCTTGAAAAATATCCTATCGCTGCGTTGTATCTCAAACTCAAAAAAGATGCTGATAAAGAAAACTTTGAGATTAGTCAAATTGGCAAAGAACACATGGAAATGTTGTTGAATGATATTGATAGCTGGCAAACTGTTGCGGAAAAATATGAAGCTGCAAATAAGGCGTTTGTTGATAAGCATATGTGGGACTGAGAACGATATTAGATACGAATTTTAACCATAAATTTAGGACGTCACGTTTGATGACGTCCTTTTTTTATTCCCATGCATGAGAAAAGTTTTTATCCTTAAAAAGCGCTGCCAATCCGCTGATTTGTTTAAGGCGCAACAGCTCTTCCGCATCCATACCGATATTTTTCATAATCCATGCATCAGACATCCCGCTCTCAACGAGGTCTGCTACAATGTTGGTCATCAGCTCAATGCTATGTGATCCTCTCGCACGATTGTGTCGGATGGTGCTTGCCATACGATTAGACAAATCTTTGTCTATTACGACAACAGGCATGCAGCCGTTTTCACGGTCATAGATGTCTTTGTGTTCCAGCATGACACGATAGCGGTGGAAACCATCAACAATTTCATACACATCTTCGTTTGCGAGGTAATAGCATACGATAGGCATGGTGTACCCATCTTCTAAGATTGATTTATAGAGTAGCTTCATTTCTGGTGGTGCTACGGTGTTCGGATTATAGGCATTAGCACGTATTTTTTCTATTGGCACAGGTTTAACATTATATACAGGGCTAGTCATATTCTCACCTCATAAATTTTTGTACATTTCAATGGCGCGCTTACGCTTTTCCAATTCTTTCTTTGTTTGGGCAAAGCCCATATATTTGCAGTAGTAATCATTCTTGATAATACAGATGCACATCCGTTTGTAGGATGGTACTTCCTTAAATTTTTTAGCCATTGTGTCATCTGGATAATCAGGGAAAGCCACTACGCGTTTTTTAGATGTTTTGCTGGTATGCCCTTTATCCGTAAACGCCGCACCTTCTTTGGAGAGTGTTTCGATGGTGTCATCTTCCAATACCCCACCTTTTTCTTGCCAGAATTTAATAGATGTATTGAGTTTTTCGAGATAGTGGTCACGAGTTTTTTCATCGAGTGTATCCAGCAAAAAATAGCAGTATTCTTTCCATGTGAAATGTGATGGCTTTTTAATGGTTTTCCATCCCATCGCAGTAGTGCCACCATAGATGCTGGTAAAATTAACGCCATTGACCCGACCAACCATCTTGCCCCAACTATTTGGATCAATGGTGCGATAAAGGGAAAGCGTAGCAGCGGCAGCATCATTAAATGGGCTGGCTACACGCATCTGGTCAATGTTAAGTCCGGCTTGATAGTATAAGTCGTACAGCTTGTTATAAGGCTTGTCAAATCTGGCGGTGTAGGTCCATATATCCTGCGTCTCCCAATCGTAAATAGGATATGCATTAACGGTTAAAGCATTAACTGATGTCATCCAACGATGGCCAGCATAGTTGTTGATATGTGCATTTTTTACAGTTGAATATCTATTGAGACTTTCGGTGGCGCGAATACCAATAACAATGGCGGCCTTTCCGTGCGTGGAGGCATACCATTTTCCAAAGTTAACTTGCACGTCATAGTCAGATTGGTTTTTGGTAAATGGAAAAGGACAGTTGTTTTCATTTATCACATAGTCATAATCTGGCATCTGTCGGACCCAAATATCCTTGGCATCTGTGTCCCAAGGGGTCCACGTTCCCGCGTCCATCCGACAGCAGCATTGTGCTGCCATCGGAAGGCACAACCAATAACGGTCTATATCAGAAAAGCGCTTAAATGTTTCATCAACAAAATTCGTGGTCATCTGATATTGCGCCTCATAGTCCAAGTGATACACTGCCAGCTTGTTGAGCTGGTCATTTTCTTTGGCATAATCGTAGCAGAGATTAAGGCAAACGCTACTGTCTTTGCCGCCGGAAAAGGCAACTAAAATGTGGTCAAAATGATTAAATAAATACTCGACACGGCGGGTAGAGGCTTCGTATACAGTCTCATTTAGATATTTTTTACCCATTCCTTAACACCTCCTTTTGTGCTCTGTATTTCTTCTTTCATCGTTTGTAGTAAATTTCCTTTACGCTTGATGTTTTCAATTATTTTATCTTCCAGCCCACTGTTACCGCAGAAGATGTAGTGATAGTCAACGTCTTTTCCTTGGCCGATACGATAGGTTCGCGCTTCCGCTTGCTCGATGTTAGCATAATCCCAAATCTGCTCAGCAAATATAGTATTATGGCAAAACTGCAAGTTTAGACCAAATGAGCCACAGCCATAAGTGATGTAAAGCGCCTTGGTTTCACCGTCACGAAAAGCGTTGATAATATCTTTTCGTTTGTATTCTGGAACTGCTCCGGTAATTGACATTGCACCATCTGGGATGCTGTCAAGATATTTAACAAACACAATGACTTTACCTTCGACTTCATCAATAACAGATTGTAGGGCTGCTTTGGCTTGTTCTGTTTGGCAATACCAGTGTTGCAATCTGGAAGAAAAAGCGTAGAAATTTAGTTCATCATCAAACGCATCGTAATACTCTAAAAACAACTCTTCTTTGTAGACGCTATACGCATCTTCGTCAACATAATATAATACGCTATGATAGTTCTTATCTTTATCAAGATTCAATTCTGATTCAAATATGTATGGCTCAATAAGTGACACTAAATGTTTGACATTACAGTTGCTGCGTACTTTCCCCTTGAGCTTGCCACTTGTGTAATACTCACAATAGGTGTCTTTGTACTCAGAATAGCTCATATTCAGTATTTTAGGGCTAAGAAACTGCATTTGAGTGTAGATGTCCAACACGTTACGCGTAAGGGGAGTGCCATTAAGTATTAGCCTATATTCTGCATGATCTCCTAAATTTAATATGCGTTTCGTGCGTTTAGCTGCTATGTTTTTGATTTTCAAACTTTCATCAACGACCATAAACATTCGGGAGTTTTCAGCCTTACGCAAAGTATCTAAGTAAATTCTCTCGCTTTGACCAATGCTTTCACACCCGACTATATCTAACTCTAACTCAGGATGCCATTTAAGCCGCTCTGCTTCAATTTCAGATTTTAGGCTGCAAGGGCAAATCCAGAGCACATAGTCAATTTTGTGCATTTTTGATGCAATGAGGTCTAATGCGACTTTTGTCTTACCAGTGCCCATACTCATAAATAGCGCGCCTACTTTAAGTCTGGAAAGTTTTTCAAACGCTTCCAGCTGACGTTGTTCATTCCAATCATTCATTATCAATCAACTCCGGATCAGCCTCTATGTGGACAGGTTTTAGTTTCTCTGGTTTGTGGACATAAGGGATACACTCATTGTACATCCAAAAGATGTCTCGCAGCACTGCCGCGCTTATGTCCTCTTTTTTTGTCTTCCCGATTTTTGGCAAGTCTTTTATCAGGTGAAAAACAAACTCATCCGTGTAGCTTAGGCACATATCTGAGTTATCCTTATAGGTTTTCGGGCGTACCAGCTTTTTAGGGTGCCAAAAATAATAATTTTTATACTCACTTTTTTTCGGCAATGCTATTTTATATGCGTTAGCCGATTCAGCAAGGATATGTCCTTGGCTGATTGCAATACTTTTCCACTTTGACATTACAGTATACCTCCATATCTTTGTTATTTTCTGCTTTGGCGTACAACAGATATGTCAATTTCAAAACGTAAGATAAATGGGTGCACTGTATCATGCGCTGAGTGGATTGAAATCACAACTGAAAATCGGTGAAGATGGGTTAAAAGTCTCACTCCATACGGAGTGAGTGGATTGAAATACTTACGCCACTCCTCGTAGCAAAATAAGAAAAGGTCTCACTCCATACGGAGTGAGTGGATTGAAATACAACTAGTTACTACTTTGCAGCTGGTGTTGATCGTCTCACTCCATACGGAGTGAGTGGATTGAAATACTTACGCCACTCCTCGTAGCAAAATAAGAAAAGCGTCTCACTCCATACGGAGTGAGTGGATTGAAATTGCCATCATCCGTGGCAACGACATCATCAACTCAGTCTCACTCCATACGGAGTGAGTGGATTGAAATCAGCGGCTTGTGTCGCCATAAACAGCCTTGGCAAGTCTCACTCCATACGGAGTGAGTGGATTGAAATGCAATGGGTTATCAAGCAAGCGTACTATGAGGCGTCTCACTCCATACGGAGTGAGTGGATTGAAATGTAATAAGTCAAGAACCTGTCAGTCGCGGTCCAAAGTCTTACTCCATACGGAGTGAGTGGATTGAAATATTTCTGTATATTTTGCACCGCAAACACAATTAATCGGGTCTCACCCCACACGGGGTGGGAGTGGATGACAAGGCAAAATTTGTAAATGCTATTTCGATTTGCATCTGTTGTTTTTTAGAAAAATCTGATAAAATAATATAAAAGTGATAATGATTCGCTCTAATAAAAAGTGACTTTCTTATCTGAAATGTATATGAGGATTGTAGTATCGTCAATATGGTTATTTAGAAGGTTTTGGAGGTGTGATAATGAAAAATACGGTGTATCCTAATATTGTCGAATTCGAAGTGTATGGCGACTATGCATTATTTTCAGATCCAGCTATGCGTATTGGCGGAGAAAAATACTCTTATCATGTGCCGACGTATGAAGCATTAAAAGGCATTTTAATGTCTGTATATTGGAAACCAACATTGATTTGGTATATTGATGAAGTTCGCGTTTTAAATCTGATTCAGACAGAGACAAAGGGGATTCGTCCGATAAAGTTTGATGGTGGTAATGATTTGGCATTTTATTCATACTTAAAAGATATACGTTATCAAGTGCGAGCGCATTTTGAGTGGAATGACAATCGACCTGAGTTGTCTAATGATCGCAATGAGAATAAGCATCATGAAATTGCTAAAAAGATGATTCGAAAAGGTGGTAGACGAGATATTTTTCTAGGCACGCGAGAATGTCAAGGGTATGTAGTGCCTTGTCGATTTGGTGAAGGGAAAGGTGCATATGATGATTTAGCGGAGATTTCTTTTGGTTTAATGTATCATGGCATTACTTATGCGGATGAAGCTTATTCGGAAGAAACGAAAAATAAAATGACAGTGCGCTTTTGGCAGCCAGTGATGAAAAATGGCATTATTACTTTTCCGCGACCAGAAGATTGTCCGTTGCAAAAAGCAGTGCGTGAAATGGAAATGAAGCCTTTCGGTAAAAATAGAGAGAATTTTAGTGGATTGGCCGAATTTGAGGAGGTGAGGTAAGGTGGGCTTGTTGCAAAAAGCAGTGCAGACCTATGATTTTTTGGAAAAAAATGGCTGGGTTGGTAAATATGAAGAAGGAAAGATGGTGCTGCCGCCAATCTCTCATGTGGTGACAAGTGCGGCCATACAGATTACATTAGATGAAGATGGAACTTTTGTTTCAGCATCGGAATTTGCTAAAGATGCACAGAAAATAATTATTCCTGTAACGGAAAGTTCTGCTGGACGAACCAGTGGCGTTTGTGCTCACCCATTGTGTGATCAGTTGGGGTATTTGGTGCCGTACAATAAAGACAAATATCAGGCGTATATTAACCAGCTGGAAAAATGGGCGTTGTCAAAACATACTCACCCAAAATTGATCCCCATTTTACATTATGTGAAAACGGGGACTATTCTTTCTGATTTGAATCAAAGTGGTCTTGTAGAGTTGGATGCTGAGGGGCATGCAAAAAAAGAAAAATTATTGGTGTGTTGGAGTGTGCTTGAAGATGATCCAAGCAAACCGGAACAATGTTGGCGAGATGTAACGTTATTTCAAGCATTTATTGACTATTATAATGAAATAAGCGCAGATGATGAAACAGGCTTTTGTATGGTTACGGGTCAACATACTCAGCCGGCTATACAGCATCAAAAGGGGATTGTGCCAACGCATGGCAATGCTAAATTGATTTCTTCAAATGATACAAAGTGGTTTACCTATCTAGGAAGGTTTACGGATGCCTCACAAGCGGTTGAAATTGGCTATGAGGCTTCACAAAAAGCACATAATGCGCTGCGATGGTTGATTGTTAACCAAGGTGCAACAGCAGTGTATGGTGGTCGCACATTTATTTGTTGGAATCCAAATGGAAAAAAATTACCAGGGTTGATGTTGCCTTTTTTAGACCACCAACATACAGAAGTGGCTTATGAGCCGTCTGATTATGGTCGTGCTTTACAGAAGGCATTGGCAGGCTACCAGGAAGAGTTAAGTAGTCAGGCAGAACGTTCGGTGACGAGTGAGGAAGTTGTTATAGCAGCCTTTGATGCAGCGACAAGTGGGCGCTTGGCCTTAACATATTATAATGAATTGCTGGGTTCCGATTTTTTACAACGATTACATGATTGGGATGCACATTGTTGTTGGTATAATGGTCGCTTTGGGATTCAATCGCCATCGCTGTGGCAGATTGTTAATTGTGCGTTTGGCACTCAACAAGGTAATTATCTAAAAACAGATGATCGCGTGATGCGGCAACAGATGCAGCGTTTGGTTGAGTGTCGTGTTAATCGTGCAAAAATTCCTGCAGATATTTTGCGTGCATTGGTTAATCGGGCATCAATGCCGATGGCATATGAGCGATCTATTTGGTTGACGATAGTATTTGTTGCGTGTGCTGTATTGAATAAATATGAATATGAACGTGGGGAGGAACGGCAGATGGCATTAGAGGATCATCTCAAAGATAGAAGTTATTTATTTGGACGCCTTTTGGCTGTCTATGAAAAAATTGAAAAAGATACTTATAATGAGGAAACTCAGCGAACAACAAATGCGATAAGACAAATGAGTTCGTTTAAACAAAAACCTTATTCTATGAGTGATATTATCTATGAAAAAATACGTGTTCCATATTTAGAAAAATTACCATTTGGTTTGCAAAACTTTTATCATAAAGAATTGGAACACATCTGTGCGTTACTGGATGATTTGGGACTTTCACCTGAAGAATTGAATAAGCCATTAGGGGCATCCTTTCTTTTTGGCTATAATTTGCAAATGGAAAAAATGTATGAACCAAAAGTTAAAACGGAGGGCGAGAAAGATGAGTAATTTACAACATAAAATTGATTTTGTAGCCATTCTTAGCGTGGAGCGTGCAAATGCAAATGGGGACCCTCTTAATGGAAACCGTCCTCGCACAGACTATAATGGCTTTGGAGAAATGTCTGACGTTTGTATTAAGAGGAAAATTCGCAATCGTATGCAAGATTTGGGACATAATATCTTTGTGCAGTCAGAAGATCGATGTGCAGATGGTTATGGCAGTTTAAGTGAACGTGCAGCGGCGAACATGAAAGGCATTAAAGATCGTGGTGAGTATGCGCGTATTGCTTGCGAAAAATGGTTGGATGTTCGTGCCTTTGGACAGGTTTTTGCGTTCAAAGATATTAAAGGAATGTCAGTTGGGGTGCGTGGGCCTGTATCCATTCACCAAGCTGTAAGTGTATCACCGATTGATATAGAATCTTTGCAGATTACAAAGAGTGTGAATGGTGAAAAAAACAATGGTGGGAAACGTACGTCTGATACCATGGGGATGAAACATTTTGTGCGTTTTGGTGTATATCTCTTGAAAGGCTCCATCAATGTCCAACTTGCTGAAAAAACTGGATTTTCAAAAGAAGATGCTGACGTTATCAAGGAATGTTTACAAACGCTTTTTATGAATGATGCTTCTGCAGCGCGTCCAGATGGTTCAATGGAAGTGAAACGTGTTTATTGGTGGGAGCATAATTGTCAAGATGGACAATACTCATCTGCAACTGTACATCGTTCTGTTAAAATTGAGTTAAAAGAGGGTGTCATAATTCCGGAAAGTTTTGATGATTACAATGTAATGCTTGAACCTCTGCCTGGTTTGGAACCAGAGGTGCTCAATGGTATATGATGAGAGCGACTATCTTCAAATATCTGGATTACAACATTTTGTATTCTGTCGCAGACAGTGGGCGTTGATTCATATTGAACAACAATGGGCAGAAAATATTCGGACGGTAGAAGGTAGAATAGTGCATGAACGTGCTCATGATGCTTCTCAACGAGAGAAAAGAGGAGATTTGATTATTACGCGTGATATGCGTGTTTTTTCAAGAACTATGGGCCTTTCAGGTGCTTGTGACATTGTTGAGTTTTATCGCTCGGAAATGGGCGTTCCATTGGCTGGGGAGGAGGGTATTTTTCAACCCTATCCAGTGGAATATAAAAAAGGTAAGCCAAAGGAAAATCATGCAGATGATGTGCAATTATGTGCACAAGCAATGTGTTTGGAAGAGATGCTATGTTGTACGATTTCGGAAGGTGCAATATATTTTAATGAAACAAGACGCCGAAAAAGCATTCAATTAACACAAGAATTGCGGGAAGAAGTGAAAAACGCAGCAGAAGAAATGCATCAACTCTTCAGGCGTAAACATACTCCGAGAGTGAAAAGAACAAAAGCTTGTAATGCTTGTTCATTAAAAGATATTTGTTTGCCTGTCTTAATGAAGAAACAATCTGTGGTGGCATATTATAAAGAACACTTGGAGGATGGTAGATGAGACGCTTACTAAATACACTTTTTGTAACCACGGAAAACGCTTATCTAACTCTGGATGGAGAAAATATCATTGTCAAAGAAAGTGGAAAAGAACTTGGACGTTTTTCTTTTGTAAACTTATCGAACATTATCTCGTTTTCATATGCAGGTGCTTCTTCGGCGTTAATGGGCGCTTGTGCTGAACGGAAAATTGGCTTATCTTTTTGCACACCAAATGGTCGCTTTTTAGCGCGTGTGTTAGGTAATGGAGCGGGACAAAACGTACTGCTTCGCAGACAGCAATATCGTGTTGCTGATGATGTTGTGCAAAGCTGTGTCATCGCTCGAAACTTTATTTTTGGTAAACTCTACAATGCACGACGGAGCATTGAACGTATGCGTCGAGATCATGCGTTGAGAATTGACGATGAAAAGTTTAAGATAGCCTCAGACACGATACAAGGCATTTTGCCGAATGTTTTGATGGAAACAGAGCTTGAATCATTACGTGGCTGGGAGGGTGCGGGCTCAAAAGTTTATTTTAGCGTATTTGATGATATGATCTTACGTAATAAAGAAGACTTTTTCTATCACGAGAGAAACCGACGTCCTCCGTTGGACAATGTTAATGCGATGCTGTCTTTTGCCTATACCCTTTTGGAACATGATTGCGCATCAGCCCTTGAAAGCGTTGGATTAGATTCTTATGTAGGATTTATGCATAGAGACCGACCGGGCAGAGAATCATTGGCATTGGATATGATGGAAGAATTGCGCTCATGTTTTGCAGATCGATTTGTTTTGACTATGATTAACAATCAAGTATTAACGCCTGATGAATTCATAAAAACAGAAAGTGGTGCTGTTTTTATGACAGATGAAGCGCGAAGAAAGTTTAGAAAGCAGTGGCAACAAAGAAAACAGGAAAAGTTGAAACATCCATTTTTAGATGAAACGATTCAATGGGGTCTGGTTCCATACGTTCAAGCGCTTTTGTTGACAAGATATTTACGTGGGGATTTAGATGGCTATCCGGCATTTCTCTGGAAATGAGGTAAAATGATGTTAGTTTTAATCACCTATGATGTTAATACGATGGATGCAGCGGGAAGACGACGATTGCGAAAAATTGCGAAACAATGTGTAAATTATGGTCAACGAGTACAAAATTCAGTGTTTGAATGCAACCTTGATGCGGCTCAGTGTAGAGCGCTTCAGCACGCGCTCTTGAAATTGATGGATAAGAAAAAAGATAGTTTGCGATTTTACTATTTGGGGAACAATTATAAAAACAAAGTGGAACATTTCGGGATTAAAGAATCCTATGATACTGAAGATTATTTGGAAATATAATGCGAACGGTAAGTGATCATGAAATTCTAGGTAGGTTCGCACAAAAAAATAACTGTGAATATTGTAATATTAGGAGTGATAAAAATGTGAATGATTGATATTGACTTTTTAGTGAAAAAACTGGTAGTAGTATAAATAGATTGAAATGAAAAAACTTTTGTGTTTATATATTTTTGCGTCTCACCCCACACGGGGTGGGTGGATTGAAATTACAATGCGGATAAGGAAACACCGAGCAATGATAGTCTCACCCCACACGGGGTGGGTGGATTGAAATTGAGCTGACGGAAGCAGAATCGCTTGAAATTGAAGTCTCACCCCACACGGGGTGGGTGGATTGAAATCATACCTGCACCATTAGGCGGCAAACGCTGGTGCAGTCTCACCCCACACGGGGTGGGTGGATTGAAATGTGCTTGCTACTGGTTCGATGAGAGGAGGAATGAGTCTCACCCCACACGGGGTGGGTGGATTGAAATTGTCATCAGTAGAAACAAGCTGGACATTACACCAGTCTCACCCCACACGGGGTGGGTGGATTGAAATAAGAATATGATAAAATAAGGATAAAGAACTCGGCGTCTCACCCCACACGGGGTGGGTGGATTGAAATAACCGGAATCTCGACCACCTCAACCATCTCATTGAGTCTCACCCCACACGGGGTGGGTGGATTGAAATCTGCCAAACAGTCACGAGCAATCGCCTGCACAAGTCTCACCCCACACGGGGTGGGTGGATTGAAATTGAATCGGTCCTAATCCTGCACCGATGCCTTTCTGTCTCACCCCACACGGGGTGGGTGGATTGAAATTGACCAAGTATATCGGCAAGGTTAAAAACAGTTAGTCTCACCCCACACGGGGTGGGTGGATTGAAATCTGATCTACGAGGTAGAAGCGCGCGGTATGGAAGTCTCACCCCACACGGGGTGGGTGGATTGAAATAACACGGCCACTGGTTATCCAGGAAAAAACAATGTGTCTCACCCCACACGGGGTGGGTGGATTGAAATATAGTAGCACATATTTGACCGAAAAACAATCAAAGTCTCACCCCACACGGGGTGGGTGGATTGAAATAAGGAGGTGAGAGAGTATGTCATTGCAATATGATGTCTCACCCCACACGGGGTGGGTGGATTGAAATGCGTCTGGGAAGAAACGTGGGGAAGCTTAGGAGGGTCTCACCCCACACGGGGTGGGTGGATTGAAATATCCGTATGATAAGAGTGTTGCCATGGCTTACAGGTCTCACCCCACACGGGGTGGGTGGATTGAAATGATAATGGATACACTGAGCAATACCCGAAGCCAGGTCTCACCCCACACGGGGTGGGTGGATTGAAATATAAAAATGGTAAAAAAGTTCAACAAAATGCTTGGTCTCACCCCACACGGGGTGGGTGGATTGAAATTACAACAAATGGAAGGATTACGTCACCATTCCAGTCTCACCCCACACGGGGTGGGTGGATTGAAATTCTGCCGTCCAAAGAAAACGAATGCCAAAGTTTCGTCTCACCCCACACGGGGTGGGTGGATTGAAATTAGGAAAGAAAGATCTACAAAAATAGTTTTCATCGTCTCACCCCACACGGGGTGGGTGGATTGAAATAACTGGTGTGCTAACAATGGTTATGATGCAACAAGTCTCACCCCACACGGGGTGGGTGGATTGAAATGATAATGGATACACTGAGCAATACCCGAAGCCAGAGTCTCACCCCACACGGGGTGGGTGGATTGAAATTTACAAACGAATATATAATAATCAATCTAACGTGTCTCACCCCACACGGGGTGGGTGGATTGAAATGCATAGATCAAAATGTCAATGGACAGGGACTAAGTCTCACCCCACAAGGGGTGGGTGGATTGAAATCTGATTTTGCAGAGGCTGTCAAGATCAAGAACATGTCTCACCCCACACGGGGTGGGTGGATTGAAATATGCAGAATGCTGGTTATCAATGACCGCGCTGGATGTCTCACCCCACACGGGGTGGGTGGATTGAAATACCATCCATCGGCAGGCGGGCTTGGAGCCAAACGGGTCTCACCCCACACGGGGGTGGGCGGTTTGAAATAGGTTGCATATATACATCATTGTCTGTGCTGTGGTTCACTCCGTATGGGAGGGGGAATATAAGCGCTGTTAATGGTGAATACGTGGTGTCTCACTCTGGAAGGAGTAGGTATCTGTATTTCATCCATGTTTCGATATACATAAAAGTGTGCGTAAAGGATTATTTTGATATATGGTTGAGTGCGTTTTATAATTTAAAATTAGTTGGTGTTTTGTAATCGTGGTGGGAAAAATGGCTGCTGAACGTTAGAAGAAGTGTCAAGTTACCGTTTAGTGGTTCTTTTGTGGTGTCATTCATCAAAATCATACACATAATTGGCAGAATCACACAAATATTTGTTGCAAAAATCAGCAATGTACGTCATAATAAATTTAAGGTGACGATGAAAGGAGGAGATGGCTTATTCAACTCAGTAAGAAGCAGCTTCAGATTCTCGATATCGTTAAGTCGCAAAGTCCGATCACCGGCGACCACATTGCTTTGCAGATGAATACCACGCGGGCGTCGTTGCGTGCTGATTTAACGCTTTTGACGCAGCTTGGTTTGTTGGAGGCGCGGCCACGTGTCGGCTATTGTTACAATCAGTCCAGACAGGGTTATGATGTTTATATGAAGATGATCCAGATGTCGGTGGCTGATTATCAGAGCATGCCGGTTGTAGTGAACGACCAGGCGTCGGCGTATGATGCCTTGGTGTCGCTTTTTATCAATAACATTGGTACGCTTTTTATTGTCAATGAGGAGGGCTTTTTAGACGGGGTGCTTTCGCGCAAGGATTTGTTGAAACTGGCCATCGGCACAACGGATATGCACAAGGTGCCGGTGAGCGTGGTGATGACACGAATGCCGAATCTGATTATGACAACGCCGGAGGAGAGCCTTTGGCATGCGGCGCAAAAGTTGATTACGCATGAGATTGACGGTATGCCGGTTGTCAAGCAGGTGGGCGAGGACCAGTTTGAAGTTCTGGGACGATTTACAAAGACCAATGTGGTGCGTGCTTTTGTGGATATTGGCTATGGATATGCGGGAGAAGACGTGTGATGGATCAGGTGCAGAAAATTTCCATTTATATTTTGTCGGATTCTCTTGGCGAGACGGCGCAGTATGTGGCGCGTGCAGCGGCCAATCAGTTTCCGGGTATTGAAGTTTCCTATAAGCACATTCCTTTTGTGGAGGATGCTGCGTATATTTCCGAGGTGTTGCGCCAGATTGATCCAGCGGAGAGCATTTTGGCTTTCACGCTGGTGGTGGAGGGGCTGCGCCAGTATGTGATTGATTTTTGCCAGTCGCATGGAATTGAGTATATTGATATTTTGGCGATGCCGTTCCAGGCGTTTGAGCATCTTACGGGTCAACTTCCTGTGGGGCGGCCTGGTTTGGTGCAGCGCATGGATGAGAGTTATTTCAAAAAGATTGAGGCGATGGAGTTTGCCATTAAGTATGATGATGGCAAGGATGTGACGGGGATTACCACGGCTGATTTGATTTTGATTGGTGTGTCGCGTACATCCAAAACGCCGCTTTCGATGTATATGGCTTATCGTGGGATCAAGGTGGCCAATGTGCCGCTGGTGCCCGAGGTGAGGGTGAATGAGAAGCTCTTTGAGGTGCCGAAGCATAAGATTATTGGCCTTACGATTCAGCCTGATATTTTGGGCGAGATTCGCACGGAGCGCGTGCGTGGGCTGGGGGTTGCCAGCCCAACGGATTATACGGATCTGGCGCGGATTTTGGATGAGCTTGATTATGCAGAGGGCATTATGAAGCGTATCGGATGCCCAATTATTGATGTGACGCACAAAGCTGTGGAAGAGACTGCAAGTGTCATTCTACAAATATATTATGGTAGAGGAGAGAATATCATTGGCTAAGAAATTTGTTTATTTGTTCAACGAAGGCAACAAAGATATGCGCGCTCTGTTGGGCGGCAAGGGTGCCAATTTGGCAGAGATGACCAAGATCGGCTTGCCGGTTCCTCAGGGTTTCACAATTACCACCGAAGCTTGCAACGCATTTTTCACAGCGGGGCATAAGCTGCCTGATGGTCTTTTAGACGAGGCGTGGGTAGCACTGCACGCTTTGGAAGAAACCACAGGTAAAAAGTTTGGCGATACGGAAAATCCTTTGCTGGTGTCGGTGCGCTCTGGTGCGGCCATTTCCATGCCAGGGATGATGGACACGGTGCTTAACCTCGGCTTGAACGATGTGACGGTGAAAGGGTTTGCAGCACTAACGGGCGATGAACGCTTTGCGCTGGACTGCTACCGCCGTTTCATTCAGATGTATGCCAATGTGGTTATGGGCGTGGATTCCTATAAGTTTGATAACATTATTGAAAAGATTAAATCCGATCAAGGTGTCAAGGACGACTACGAATTGAATGTCGATAGCCTGCACAAGCTTATTGAACTGTATAAGGGTGTTGTTGCTAAAGAAAAGGGCATGGATTTCCCGCAAGATCCAAAAGAACAGCTTGTGATGGCGATTACAGCGGTGTTTGATTCCTGGGGCAATAACCGTGCGATTGTTTATCGCCGCATCAATAAGATTCCGGATGATATTGGCACGGCTGTTAACGTGCAGTCGATGGTCTTTGGGAACATGGGCCCAACCTCCGGCACGGGTGTAGCCTTCACCCGCAACCCTGCTACCGGCGTGAAAGAACTCTACGGGGAATACCTCATCAACGCGCAGGGCGAAGACGTTGTTTCTGGTATTCGCACGCCACAACACATCTCTCGTTTGGCGGAAGATTTGCCAGAAGCATTCAAGCAGTTCACCGAAACCTGCGAACTTTTGGAAAAGCACTATCAGGATATGCAGGATATAGAGTTTACCATCGAAAATGGCAAGCTCTATATGCTCCAGTGCCGCAACGCCAAGCGCACCACAGCAGCGGCTGTAAAATGCGCTGTGGATATGTACAAAGAAGGCTTGATTGATCGTGACACCGCTGTGCTCCGTGTAGATGCCCAGCAGTTGGATCAGCTTTTGCATCCAAGCATCGACCCTAAGGCAGAGATCAACGTCATTGCTGTGGGCCTTCCAGCTTCTCCTGGGGCTGCCAGCGGTCACATTGTGTTCAATGCCGATGAGGCTGAAAAACGTGGCAACATGGGCGAGAAAGTGATTCTCGTTCGCAATGAAACCACGCCGGACGACATTCACGGCATTGTCACCGCACAGGGCGTGCTCACCAGCCGTGGTGGCATGACCAGTCATGCGGCCGTGGTGGCACGTGGTATGGGCCGCTGCTGCGTATGCGGTTGCGATGCACTTAAGCTCGATTTGGACAACGAACTCATCCATGTGGGAGATCTTGAACTGAAAAAAGACGACATTATTACCATTGATGGTTCCAATGGCAACGTTATTTTGGGCGAAGTGCCGGTTATTCCACCGGAACTCAGCGACGACTTCCAGCAGATTCTCACCTGGTGCGGTGAGATTGCCGCAGAAGGTGGCATGGAAGTACACGCCAATGCTGACAACCCTCGTGATGCCAAGAAAGCACGCGAATTTGGTGCCACTGGTATCGGTTTGTGCCGTACAGAGCATATGTTCATGGAAGTGGAACGTTTGCCAATCGTGCAGCAAATGATTCTCGCTGAAGACGAAGAAGCCCGCAAAGAACCGCTCGCTAAGCTGCTTGAATTCCAGCAGAGCGACTTCTATGGTATTCTTGATTCGATGGAAGGGTATCCAACCACCATCCGTCTTTTGGACCCACCACTGCATGAATTTTTGCCAAACATGGAAAAACTCATGCTTGACATCAACGACCTCAAGCACACCGGCGGTGATCCTGAGGTGATTGCTGAAAAAGAAGTGCTCCTCAAGAAAGTGCGTTCTTTGCATGAAATGAACCCAATGCTCGGCCACCGTGGTTGCCGTTTGGGTGTTTCTTTCCCTGATATTTACAGAATGCAGGCGCGCGCCATTCTGCAAGCGACCGCACAACTTATCAAGGAAGGCAAGGACATTCATGTGGAAATTGAAATTCCTCTGGTCATTGATCCAAAAGAAGTTGAAATTCTCCGTGCCGAAATCGACAGCGTTGCTCAAGCAGTGATGCAAGAACAAGGCATCGAGATTCCATACAAGGTGGGTGCTATGCTTGAACTGCCACGTGCCTGCCTGCTCATTGATGAAATCGCCGAACACTGCGACTTCTTCACCTTCGGTACCAACGACCTGACGCAGACCACGCTGGGCTTCTCCCGCGACGATGCAGAAGGCAAGTTCATGCCAATTTACCTTGAAAAGAAAATCCTCAAGGACAACCCATTTGCTGTGCTTGACCGCAAAGCGGTTGGCTTCCTCGTTGAGCACGCAGTAAAGAACGGTAGTGCCGTTAAAGATTCTCTGACCTGGGGCATCTGTGGTGAACATGGCGGCGAACCAAGCTCCGTGGAATTATGCCATGAAGCTGGCTTGACTTTTGTTAGCTGCTCGCCATATCGCGTGCCAATCGCTCGCGTTGCTGCTGCTCAAGCACAGATTAGAAATCCTCGCTAAGCAAAATTGCATCAACCAGCTAATAGTATTGGGCTTTTTATCACATCTTGTGGTAAAAAGCCCTTTTTTCGTGTGGAAATTTACGGTAAGATGAAAGCAAGAAAATATCATAAATAAGGGGGTTGTGACCCATGATTCGAGAAATGATTGAGGAGCAGGAGCGAATGGTTTTAAGCGATTATGCAAGCCTTGCAGTCAAAAGCCGTGGTAGGCACCGTCCCGAAGAACAGGATGATGTACGCACTTGCTTTATGCGTGATCGTGACCGCGTGATTCACTCCAAAGCGTTTCGTCGCCTCAAGCATAAAACCCAGGTGTTTATTTCGCCGGGCAACGACCATTATCGTACACGTTTAACGCATACTCTGGAAGTGAATCAAATTGCAAAAACCATTGGCCGTGCGCTTTGCTTGAATTGTGATCTCATTGAAGCCATCGCTTTGGCGCATGATGTTGGGCACACACCATTTGCACATTGTGGTGAAATGGTGCTCAATGATTGCATGGAAAATGGCTTTCGACATAACATCAATAGTGTACGGGTGTTGTCGCAGATAGAGCGTCATGGAGAAAAGCGGGGCTTGAACCTCTCTTGGGAAGTGTTGGATGGCGTGTTGCATCATAGCGGTTTCAGTCAAAATGAGACCCACGCCGCCACACTGGAAGGGCAGGTTATTCGTTACAGCGATAAAATCGCCTATGTGCAGCATGACATTGATGACACCATTCGCGCCAGAATTTTTGACGAGAATGATTTGCCAAGCATCTATACGGATGTTTTGGGCCACAACCTTAGTGAACGCATCACGGTGCTTGTCAACGACCTTATTGCACAGGGGCGGCGTATCATGACACCCGAATGGCAGGGCGAACGCATTTTGCAATTCAGTCCAGAGATTGACAAAGCCCTCAGAGGTTTGCGCTCTTTCATGTTCGATGAAGTGTATCAGGGGAAAATTTGTTCACAGGAACGTGAACGAGCCAGCTTTATTGTACAATTCTTATTTGAACACTTTATGAAACACGTGGAAGCCATGCCGGAATTTTATCGCCAGATTGCCGATAAAGAAGGTAAAGAACGGGCTGTGGCGGATTATATTTCTGGCATGACCGATAATTATTGTGTGGAACTCTTCAAAGATTTAACCATTCCACGCTCTTTTATCCATGAAAACCCTGTACATTGACGTTGGAACGTGCTATAATAGGACGACTGTCGATAGATGACAACTTGCTGTGCGTATGTGAAAGGAGGCGGTTTCCTGTGAGCGAATCAAAGGGACGCATTCCCCAGGATATTCTGGACGAAATCATCTCACGCACAGACATCGTCGATGTGGTTGGTCGTTATGTACCATTAAAAAAACAAGGGCAGAACTTTTTCGGTTTGTGCCCTTTTCATCATGAAAAAACGCCGTCGTTTTCTGTGTCGCCAAGCAAACAAATTTATTATTGTTTCAGTTGCCATGCTGGCGGCAATGCGTTCAAGTTTCTTATGGAAATGGAGCATCTCTCTTTTCCGGAAGCAGTACGCAAACTGGCGGCAGAGGTGGGCGTGAAACTGCCGGAGCGTGAACTGAGCGCAAGCGACCGCAAGGCACTTGAAAAACGCAAGCGTCTCTTGCGTTGGAACGCTTATGCTGCTTACTACTATCAGGCGGTGCTCCATGCAAAACAGGGGCACATCTACCATGCGTATTTGGATAAACGCCAGATTAGCAAAGAAACACAGGAACGTTTTCAGCTTGGTGGTTGTCTGGAAGGCTGGGATGGGCTGTATCGCTACCTGAAAAAGAAAGGCGCATCTGATGACGACCTCATTGAATTGGGGCTCGTCAGCCCGCGCAACAATGCAAGTGGCTGCTACGACCGCTTTCGTGACAGATTGATGTTTCCTATTAAAGATGCCAACGGTCATGTTGTCGCTTTTGGTGGGCGCATTATTGACGCAGAAAAAGCACCGCAGAAATACATCAACTCGCAGGACAGCACTGTTTTCCACAAAGGGCACATGGTTTACGGGCTTGATTTAGCAAAACCAGCCATTCGTGCTGCCGATCAAGTCATCATTGTGGAAGGTTACATGGATGTTATTGCCTGTCACCAGGCTGGTGTTCAAAACGTGGTGGCGCCGCTTGGCACAGCACTGACAGAAGACCAGGTGAAGCTTCTCATGCGCTACACTTACAATTTCATCACTGCCTTTGATGGTGATGCAGCCGGGGTGCGTGCCACCTTGCGCTCCATCGAACTGATTGAACACGCTGGTGCTAAAGCGCAGATACTGAGTATTCCGGAAGGAAAAGATCCGGATGAATACATCAAGGCCTATGGCGTTGATGCTTTTCGTACGCTTTTGGGAAAAGCTGAAAATGGCTATACCTATCGTTTGCATCAGGCGATGAACAAACACCCAGGCGAAACGATGGAACAAAAACTGGCTGTCTTAAACGAGCTTTTGCCGCATTTGGCTGCCATGCGTCATGCTGCGGAATTGGATATGGCCATACGGCATACTGCCGATGCACTGTTTCTCAGTGAACAAGCCATTAAAACGGAACTGAACGCTTTCCGGCGTGATGGTGCAAGACGCAGCCATTATCAAAAAATGGAAGACAACACACCGGAGCAAACACCGAAAAAGCCTGTTCTTTTTCCGAAAAACGACGTGGTGCTGTTGGAATGTATTGTAAACGATCCCAGTCTTTGCGATAAATTGGAAGCAGAGGGTGGCTCTAGTCTCTTTTCGTCTGACTTGCGTGCTGTCTATGAAGCCTTTTGCGAACAGTACAAGCAAGACGGGCGCATTGATGCACTGCGCTTAGATGCGTCGCTGAGCAGTCTTTTTGCAGCGGGTTGTATGCAGCATACAGGAATTTTACAAGACAATCAGCCGAAAGAAACGAACAAAGAAATTTTTGAACAAACCATCGCTAGACAGCAATACCTTCTGCTGAACCAGCGATACAGAACGCTTTTGAATAAAATTGGTGCATTAGAGAAGGGTGGACAAGCCGACGAAATGGAGCAAATTTTGATGGAATTGGAAACGATACGTCAGAAGAAAACGCAGTTTGAAGGTAGAATGAGAGGAGATAAGCAATAATGGCAGAACAAGCGAAAAACGGATCCAGAAGAGAAAACGCGAAGCAAGCCATTGTGCAATTATTGGCTCTTGGTCAGAAAAAAGGCGAGCTCACCTATGAAGAAATTGGTGATGCCCTGGGAAAAATGGAGCTTTCGCCGGATGAAATGGAGATTCTTTTTGAACAGCTCAACCAGCTTGGGCTGCTTGTTAAAGATGCACCATCAGAACCCGACGATGTAGACATTGAACCAACAGATGACGATTTCATCAATGTGGAAGCAGAAGAGGAAATAGAGCTGGATTTAACCATTCCTGATGATGTTGGCATTGATGATCCAGTGCGTATGTATTTGAAAGAAATTGGCAGAGTGCCACTCCTGAAAGCAGACGAAGAAGTGGAACTGGCCAGACGGATGCAGGAAGGCGACGAAGAGGCTAAAAACAAATTGGCAGAAGCCAACTTGCGCCTGGTTGTCAGCATTGCAAAACGTTATGTTGGCCGTGGGATGCTCTTTTTGGATTTGATTCAAGAAGGAAACCTGGGGCTTTTGAAAGCAGTTGAAAAATTCGACTACCAGAAAGGGTTCAAATTTAGTACCTATGCCACCTGGTGGATTCGTCAAGCCATTACCCGTGCGATTGCCGACCAGGCACGCACCATTCGTATTCCTGTACACATGGTTGAAACCATCAATAAACTTGTGCGTATTCAACGCCAGCTTCTGCAAGAGCTGGGAACCGATCCAACGCCGGAACAAATTGGGGCGGTGATGGACTTAGCACCGGATCGTGTACGCGAAATTCAGAAAGTGGCCCAGGAACCAGTTTCGTTGGAAACGCCGATTGGTGAAGAAGAAGACAGCCATCTTGGTGACTTTATTGAAGACGAGGATGCCCAAGCACCGGATGAAGCAGCCAGCTACATCCTGCTGAAAGAACAGTTAGAAGAAGTGTTAGAAACCCTGACTCCACGTGAAGCAAAAGTGCTGCGTCTGCGTTTTGGTTTAGACGATGGTCGCTCACGTACATTGGAAGAAGTGGGACAGGAATTTGGCGTAACCCGTGAACGTATTCGCCAAATTGAAGCAAAAGCTTTACGCAAACTGAGACATCCAAGCCGGAGCCGAAAGCTGAAAGATTATCTTGACTAGTATGGCAACCCTTGCTATACTATATAGGATGCATGGCGTCATGGGCCTATAGCTCAGCGGCAGAGCATCCGGCTCATAACCGGACGGTCCTTGGTTCGATGCCAAGTGGGCCCATGAAAAAGGTGTTTCAGAACTCTGAAACGCCTTTTTTGTTTCGCAGAAAGGACACATCATGGAGCAATTACACTCTTACGAAGACACGCTGGCCTTGGGTGAAGCCCTGGGGCGTGCCCTCAAAGCAGGTGACATTCTCTTATTAGAAGGGGATCTTGGTGCTGGCAAAACCACCTTTACCCAAGGTTTGGCCAAAGGCTTGGGTGTGAGTGAATATGTAAACAGCCCAACCTTTGTCATCATCAACGAATACTTTTCTGGCACTTTGCCACTCTATCACATGGATCTTTACCGCGTCGAAGAGGAAGCACAACTCTACGACCTTGGCGTTGAAGAATATTTTTTCGGCAACGGCGTTTCTGTGATTGAATGGCCGCAGATTGCCATGCCGCTTTTACCGGATACCTTTGCACGTCTCACATTGAGTCAAGCTGGGGAGGGGCGCACCGTGCATCTTGATATTCACGGCAGCATGAATCATATAAAGGAAGCATACAATGACTATTTTAGCCTTTGATACAGCCAGCTCCTCGGGTGCTGTTGCACTTTCCAGAGAGGGCGTCATTTTGGCACACACACAACTCAATATTGGGCTCACCCATTCCGAACAGTTATTGCCAGCCGTCAATGACCTCATGCAGCTTACAGGTGTATCTGTGAACGAGCTGGATGCTATTGCTATCACGGCAGGCCCGGGCTCTTTTACAGGACTGCGTATTGGTTTTTCCACTGCTAAAGGCATGGCGTTGGGCTTGCATAAACCACTCATTCCTGTGCCTACGCTGGACGTGCTGGCGCAAAACGGTGCCGGTGTGACAGGGCTCATTGTGCCCATCATGAATGCACGCAGACAGCAAGTGTACACAGCAGTGTACCGTTCCGATGGCAAATGTATTGTTCGTGAGAGCGATTATCAAGCCATTGCCTTAGCCGATCTTTTGACAGCACTCAAAAACGTAGACGGTCAGCCAGCCATCTACTTTACCGGCGATGGTGTAGATGTTTTCTCAGAAGAAGTGCGCCAAACGCTGGGTTCGCAAGCACTTCTCGCCACGGGCTGTCGCAAATATGTGTGTGCTGATATGCTTGCCCTCCTTGCAGAGCAGATGGCAAGTGATTGGCAAGACGGGCACGGTATGCGCGTGGAACCGATGTATCTGCGTGAATCTGAAGCTGTCATCAAGTGGCGGGAAGCGCATTCAGGAGAAAACCTTGAAGATTGAAAAAGTATGCGATGCGACTGCCCTAAAAACGTTGGCAACACTGGAAAAAGATTGCTTTGGTGAGGACGCCTGGTCGCAAGAAACCTTAGCGGCCTTTTTAGAAGCCCCTGTTCGCAGTGCCTATCTGCTTCAAGATCAAGAGGAACAGATGCTTGGTTACAGCATTGTTACCTGTATTGACAGAGAAGCGGAGATAGAACGCTTGGGCATAGCGCAAGCACAGCGCAGAAAAAATTTTGGCAAAACGCTGCTGGCGCTGCTTAAAGAACACCTCAAACTGGAGCGTTGTTTGTTGGAAGTCAGCGCACATAACCAGGCGGCTATACGTTTGTATCATGCCAGCGGATTTGTGGTTTTCAGCACACGTCCAGCTTACTATAATGATGGCAGCGATGCGCTCATGATGGAATGGAAGAGGGAAAACGATGACTGAACAACTGAAAAGCGTGATCCTGGCCATCGAATCAAGCTGCGATGAAACAGCCTGTGCAGTGATTAAAGATGGTTGCGAGATTTGCGCCAATGTGGTATCCACACAGATAAAAATTCATGAAAAATTCGGTGGCGTGGTGCCAGAAGTGGCTTCACGCAAACATTTAGAATACATCGATATAGTGATTGAAGAGGCTATGAAAGAAAGCGGCTACACCTTTGCTGATCTTGACGCTGTGGCTGTTACCATGGGGCCGGGGTTGATTGGCGCCCTGTTAGTAGGCTTGAGCACCGCCAAAGGGTTGGCCTACGCCATAGAGAAACCGCTCATTGGCGTTCACCACATCGAAGGGCATATCTATGCCAACTTTTTAGCCAATCCGGACATTACCTTGCCTTGCATCTGTCTGGTGGTTTCTGGTGGGCATACCAACATCGTTAAAATTGCTGCTCATGGTCACTATGAAATCCTTGGGCAAACAGTGGACGATGCAGCTGGCGAAGCTTTTGACAAAGTAGCTCGTGCCATTGGCTTGGGTTATCCGGGAGGGCCAAAAATTGACGCACTTGCTAAGGAAGGAAACCCGCAAGCCATCGCCTTTCCACGTGCTAAACTCGATCAGCCGTTGAACTTCAGCTTCAGCGGTTTGAAATCTGCCGTGCTGAATTACCTGAATCAGGCAGAGATGAAACAGAAGGCCGTTCAGCGTGCCGACATTGCCGCCAGCTTTCAGGAAGCTGTGGTGGATGTTTTGGTGGACCACACGCTTCAAGCCATGCAGGAGCATGATATTCACACCCTGCTTCTGGCAGGTGGCGTATCGGCTAATTCACGTATCCGCACACAGTTTGAAACACAGTGCCAAAACTTAGGCTACAAACTTTACTATCCACCGCTTTCGCTCTGTACCGACAATGCAGCGATGATTGGCGCAGCCGCCGCTTATAAATACGATAGAAATGAATTTGCCGGTTATGGGCTAAATGCGGTTGCACAATTACCTTTTTCCGAGTATGTTATGAGTATGAAAAAATAATCTTGCAGCACTTAATGAGAAGGAGGCCGCACCATGAAATTAAATCTGGTTAATGACAATCAACTGCAAATCATTGTCACGCGCAATGATATGTTTGGAAGAGATATGCGTGCCCTTTTCAAAGACATCATTGAGCAAGCCAAAAAACAGTTTGGTTTTGAAGTGATGCATAACACCAGCTTAATGGTAGAAGCATTTCCGCTTTCCGAAGAAAGCATGATTATGACCATTACCAAAGTCAACAGCGAAGACATCAATTTTGAAATGTTTGCGCCCGACTTACCGGCACTTGAGCCATGGGCTGTTTTTGAGTTCAAAGCCCTGGATGATGTGATTGAACTGGCAAAACTTGTTTGTGAAGCTGCACATTGCGACAGCGTATTGTACAAATACCGTGATCGCTATGGGCTGTATGTGCAAGATGTCAACAGCATAGCAGAGGAAGCACGTGGACACTTTGTAGAATATGGCGAAATTTCTCAAATGAGTAAAGCGTTTTTGGACGAACACGGTCAAGTGCTGATTCGTGAACAGGCATTGTCGGTTTTAGGGCAATTATGAACCAAAACACTGTATACCATCGTATACAGTGTTTTTTTAGGGAGATCATCATGGACGACAGACAATCAAAAATTATAGAGATTCTTGACGAAAACTATGGCGATATTGGCTCTGGTTTGCGTTTTACCACGCCGTTTGAACTCTTGGTGGCGACTATTCTCTCGGCACAATCCACCGATGTGCGCGTGAACATGGTTACCCCTGCTCTCTTTGCCAAATATCCAACCGCTTTTGAAATGAGTCAGCTGTCCGAAGAAACGCTCGCCAAAGAGATTAACTCCATCGGACTCTATCGCAACAAAAGCAAAAGCATTATCAAGGCTTCGAAAATGCTTGTCGAGAAATATGATGGCGAAGTGCCGAGTGATAGAGAAAAGTTGCAAGAACTGCCCGGCGTTGGCAGAAAAACGGCCAATGTTGTCTTGTGCAACGCCTTTCATATACCAGCTTTCGCTGTTGACACTCACGTTTTTCGCGTTTCCCAGCGTCTCGGTTTTGCGAAACACAAAACCGTTGAAGGCGTAGAACAACAGCTCATGCAAACCATCCCCAGCGAGCTGTGGTGCAGTGCCCACCATCTTTTCATTTGGCACGGGCGGAAAATTTGCAAAGCACAGAAACCGTTATGTGAAACGTGTTGTGTTTGCGACTATTGTCCCTCGGTTGATGGCTATAAGAAGTCTAAATGATTAAAAAAATCGAAATATTTTCCGGTTTTGACTATACAATGAAATGCTTTAATGTTACAATGGCAATGATGCAATGGGGGTGTGTGCATGGACGACAACATTCTTTTTACATTATTGCATGATGTGTGGGGCGAAGGGAAAACCGACAGTATGCGTCTGGCGATGCTTCGCTTATCGGCGGACGAATTGCGTTCGGACGATGCGGACACCCTTGCTCAGAAAGTGCCGCAAATCCCGCGTGATACCTGGCAGGCATGGCGGACCTATTATTCGCCAAAGCGTGAAGCTGCTCGCTGCAAACTTTTGCAGGACATGGACGTTCATGTGCTTTTATACACAGATAACGACTACCCCATTTGTCTGAAAAATGTGGCCAAACCACCCAGCCTGCTTTACATGAAAGGACATTTTCAAATAGCGAAGCTTGCTATTGCCATGGTGGGGAGTCGCCGCGCAACCACCTATGGACAAAACGTGGCTTACACGCTGGGTAAAATGCTTTCACAAGAAAATGTCTGTGTGGTGAGTGGTTTGGCCAAAGGCATTGATGCCCATTCACATGCGGGTGCATTGGAAGGTGCGGGTGGCACCATTGCTGTGTTAGGCTGTGGTATTGATAAAATCTATCCACGGGAAAATGCGAAATTGTATGATGCCATTACCAAACACCCACACGGTGCCATCATTTCAGAATGGCCTTTGGGTGCTGCGGCAAACGCATGGCATTTTCCCGCAAGAAATCGTCTGATTGCCGGCTTAGCAGATGGTCTTGTTGTTGTCGAAGCGGCGAAAAAAAGTGGCTCTTTAACCACGGCATCCTATGCGCTGGAGTATGGCAAAGAGGTTTTTGCCGTGCCGGGCATGATTACAAGTGCACAATCGGTAGGATGTCATAGACTGATTAAAGATGGCGCCAAACTGGTCGCACAGGTAAATGACATCTTAGAAGAATTTGGGCAACAGCAACTGTTCAAAGATGAAAAGACGGAAAAAACAACAAGGGCCTTTTCAAAAGACGAACAGAAAGTGTTCGATGCGCTCACTGGCGTACCACAGAGCGTAGAAGAAATTTGTCAAAGCTGTCAGTTGTCGGTGCCAGTTGTGAATGGCATCCTTCTTGAATTTGAATTAGAAGACATCGTTCTCCAGGATTATGGACGGCGATATTCAAAAATAAAGAGTTGATTTAGAGGTATTGTTTCTATGACACAAACGCTAGTCATCGTTGAATCGCCTGCAAAAGCGAAAACCATTAAACGCTATCTGGGTAAAGGCTTTTCCGTCACAGCATCGATGGGACATGTGCGGGATTTGCCAAAAAGCCAGTTTGGCATTGATGTGGATCACGATTTTGAAGTGAAATATATCAACATTCGTGGTAAAGGTCCCTTAATTAAAGAATTGCGAAAAGAAGCAAAAAAAGCCGACCGCATTCTTTTGGCAAGCGACCCTGACCGCGAAGGGGAAGCGATTGCCTGGCATTTGCAATACATTCTTGGCATTGATCCAGAGAGCAAATGCCGCATATCGTTCAATGAAATTACCAAAGATGCTGTAAAAAATGCGATTAAAGAACCACGTGTGATTGACATGAATCGTGTTGACGCACAACAAGCTAGACGCGTGCTCGACCGTATCGTTGGCTATAAACTAAGCCCTTTGCTTTGGCATAAGGTTAAAAAAGGGCTTAGCGCCGGGCGTGTACAATCTGTGGCCTTGCGCCTGATTTGCGAGCGAGAACGTGAAATTCTGGATTTTATTCCAGAAGAATATTGGTCACTTGAAGTGACATTAAAAACAGCCGAAAATAAAACGTTTCAGGCGAAGTTGGCAAAAAAAGCGCAAAAGAAATTGCCGGTCATTCCTTCCAAAGAAGCCATGGATGCCATTTTGGCAGAACTTTCCGGTGCTCATTATGAAGTGGCGGCAGTTAAAACTTCCGAAAAGCAGCGCAAAGCACCGCTGCCTTTCACAACCAGTGTGATGCAGCAGGAAGCCAACAAAAAATTAAACTTCACCGCACGAAAAACCATGCGTATCGCTCAAACACTCTATGAAGGGGTTACGCTTGGCCGTTCGGGCAGCATTGGTCTTATCACCTATATGCGTACGGACTCTACACGTGTTTCTGAGCAAGCCAAAGAACAGGCTAAAAACTACATCATTGAGCATTTTGGTGAGGCGTATTACACAGCACTGCATCCGTCAGGCAAAAAAGCGGGCAATCAAAAAGTTCAAGATGCCCACGAAGCCATTCGGCCAACCTATATTGACCGTGACCCTGAAAGCGTGAGACAGTATTTGTCCAACGATGAATATAAACTTTATAAACTCATTTGGTCTCGTTTTATTGCCAGCCAGATGGCACCGGCTAAATTTGCAGTGACCAATGCAGAAATCAGTGCTGGTGATTACACCTTTACCGCCAGCTATACTGTCAACGTGTTCCCAGGGTATCAACTGGCTTATGACGATGTTTCAGAAAACAAGAAAGAAAAAGAACTACCAGCGTTGACACCTGGTGAAACATTAACTCATGTAAAAAACAATCCGGAGCAGCATTTTACTCAGCCTCCGGCTCGTTATACCGAAGCGTCGTTGGTAAAAACTTTAGAAGAAAAAGGCATCGGGCGTCCAAGTACCTATGCTTCTATTATTGAAACCATCACCGCGCGCAACTATGTGTACCGTGAAAAGAAAAGTTTTTATACAACGGAAATCGGTGAACTGGTCAATGAGCTTTTGGTGCAGAATTTTGGTGATATTATCAATGTCAACTTTACTGCTCAACTGGAAAGTGATTTAGACTTGATTGAAGAAGGCGAGCGTCAGTGGAAAGACGTCATTCGAGGCTTCTATGGCATCTTCAGTGAGAAATTAGCCGTTGCCGAAGAAAATATTGGCGATGATGTGAAAATTGAAGATGAAATCACCGATATTCTTTGTGAAAAATGCGGACGTCCTTTTGCCATTAAAATGGGACGCTATGGCAAATTTCTGGCGTGTACGGGCTTTCCGGAATGTCGCAATGCTCGACCTTTATTTGAAGAAGTGGGCGTCACCTGTCCAAAATGCGGGCAGGGTCATGTCGTGAAGCGACGCTCTAAAAAAGGTCGTGTGTTTTACGGCTGTGACCGTTATCCGGACTGCGATTTTGTTACTTGGGAAAAACCAACAGGCGAAATTTGTCCACAGTGCGGTGAAGGCTATGTGGTTGAACACATCACCAAAAAAGGTGCGTACAAAGTATGCAGTAACAAGAACTGCAATTATAAAGTAGAAATTGATGGTGAGAACAATGACGCAGACTAATCCAATCACAGTGATAGGGGCTGGTTTAGCAGGCTCTGAAGCAGCTTGGCAAATTGCCCGCAGAGGGCAGGCGGTTAGGCTCTATGAAATGCGTCCGAAAAAAAACACCGTGGCGCATCACACAGGTGGTTTTGCTGAATTGGTTTGCAGTAACTCTCTGCGTGCCGATCAGCTAGCCAGTGGTCCGGGGCTGTTGAAAGAAGAACTGCGGCGCATGGGATCGCTCATTATGGAAGCAGCAGACCGCACTCGTGTACCGGCGGGCGGCGCACAGGCTGTTGACCGCACCGCTTTCTCGGCGTATATCACGGAAACCTTACGTGCTCATCCATTGGTTGAAGTGATTGAAGAAGAAGTAACGGATATGCCAAAAGAAGGCATTGTTGTTTGTGCTTCAGGGCCATTGACATCAGATGCTCTTTTTGATGCCATTAAAACCTTAAGCGGGGCTGACACGCTTTATTTTTACGATGCAGCCGCTCCTATTGTGACCGCAGAAAGTGTTGACATGACTCGTGCATTTTGGCAATCACGTTACGACAAAGGCGATGGCGCAGATTATTTGAATTGTCCGATGACTGCCGAAGAATATCAGCATTTTTACGAAACACTGATGCAGGCTGAATGGACACCTACCAAAGATTTTGAAAAAGAAATTTTCTTTGAAGGTTGTATGCCTGTTGAAGTGATGGCGAAACGTGGTTATCAGACTCTACTCTTTGGGCCGATGAAACCGGTGGGATTGGTTGATCCTCACACTGGTCAAACGCCATTTGCTGTGGTACAGCTGCGGCGTGAAGACGAAGCAGGACAGCTTTTGAACATTGTTGGTTTCCAAACACGCACCAAGTGGGGTGACCAGAAAAAAGTGATTCAAACCATTCCCGCTTTGCATGATGCTGACATCGTGCGCTATGGCGTGATGCATCGTAACACCTTCCTTAATGGGCCGATGGTGCTGCGGGAAACAGGGCAAATGAAAAAATATGATAACATCTTTTTTGCCGGTCAAATGACAGGGGTGGAAGGCTACATTGAATCGACAGCAAGCGGCCTTGTGGCAGGTATCAATGCAGCACGTTTAGCCATAGGAGAGAATGCACTCATTTGGCCGCAAACAACCGCCATTGGTGCGCTGATGCATCATGTGGGTGCATCAGTCACAGCGCATTACCAGCCAATGAACATCAACTTTGGTCTCTTGCCAGCACCTGAGAAAAAAATCCGCAACAAAAAAGAACGCAACGCTTATTATGCGGAGCGTGCGTTGCGAGATTTACAAACATGGGTGGCGGAACATCATGTATGAACAATTATGTGAAGGCTATGAACAATATTTGCGCTATGAGCGAAAGCTCAGCGAGAATACCATTGCTGCCTACAAGAGAGACCTTGACCACTTTGCCGAGTGGCTTGAAGCGGAAGGCCTTTCTCTCTTGGAGGTAGACAATGTGGTGGCACGTAGTTATTTGTTTCACTTAAATAGCGAAAAATTATCTAAAAATTCCCTTTCGAGGAAAATTTCGAGCATTAAACGCTTTTATGCTTATTTACTTGAGACCGATGTTGTGCAAAAAAATCCTTTTCAAAGCCTTCACTCGCCAAAACATGACAAAGTATTACCACAGGTGATTCAAGAAATAGATATGGCAGCGTTTTTTGACGAGTTGTATCAAAACGATGATCCTTTAACGCAACGTGATCGTGTTCTTTTTGAACTATTGTATGGATCAGGTTTGCGTATTTCTGAAGCCCTTGCGCTTAATGTCCGTGACGTTTCTGCACAAATGCTCTTGCGCGTCATCGGGAAGGGGAACAAAGAGCGCATTGTGCCATTGAGCAAAAAAGCACAAGAAGCCTTGGCGCATTATCTGGCAGTGCAAGGTGGCCGTGCGAAACTATTGCAAAAGAATAAAGAAGAGCAGGCGCTGCTTCTAAACCACCTTGGTGAGCGGTTAACACGGCGTGGGGCCATTTACTTGGTGGATAAATATGTAAAAAAAGGTGCCTTGCGCTACCATGTGTCGCCGCACAGTTTTCGGCACAGCTTTGCGACACATCTTTTAGACCATGGTGCCGACATTAAAATGATTCAGGAACTTTTGGGTCACAGCAATTTGTCAACCACACAAATTTATACCAAAGTTTCTTCAAAGAGGTTGCGCGAACTTTACAACAACGGGCATCCTCGCGCATAAGGAGAGATAGTATGAGTAATTTTCATTCGACAACCATTGTAGCCGTTAAAACGGCAAATGGTGTCGCCATGGCTGGCGACGGCCAAGTGACCATGGGAGAAACCACTATTATGAAAGGCACAGCACGGAAAGTGCGGCGATTATACAATGATAACGTTATTGCCGGATTTGCTGGTTCTGTGGCGGATGCTTTTATCTTATTCGACAAATTTGAGCATCACCTCGAACAATGCCATGGACAGCTGGCACGTGCCGCCGTTGAGCTTGCCAAAGAATGGCGCAGCGAAAAAGCAGCACGCAACCTGGAAGCACTTTTGCTGCTGGCTGATGCCAACGACCTTTTTCTGGTGAGTGGCAACGGCGAAGTGATTGTGCCTGATGAAGGTATTGCTGCCATCGGCTCAGGTGGTAATTATGCGTTGGCTGCCGCCAGAGCACTTGCTGCCAACACCGATTTATCGGCTGCGGAAATTGCACGAAAATCGTTGGAGATTGCCGCCAGCATTTGCGTGTATACCAACGACAATATTATTGTTGAAGAGCTGCAAGGAGGGAACGGACATGAGTGAGACTACGCAATCCATTCAAATTCCCAATATGCTGCCTCGTGAGATTGTAGCGCACCTTGACAAGCACATCATCGGTCAAGATGAAGCGAAAAAAAGTATTGCAATAGCCATTCGCAATCGTTATCGCCGCAGCAAACTGCCAAAAGAAATGCAAGAAGAAATTGCACCAAGTAACATCATCATGATGGGTCCAACAGGTGTTGGGAAAACCGAAATCGTGCGTCGTGCAAGTAAAATTTTGGGCACGCCATTTGTGAAAGTAGAAGCAACAAAATTCACTGAAGTGGGCTATGTGGGTCGAGATGTTGAATCGATGGTGCGTGATTTGGTGGAAGCGTCCATTCGGCTTGTGCGTGCAGAAAAAATAAAAAGCGTGCAAGAGGAGGCGCAAAAACTTGCCACCGAATGCTTGATTGATATATTGGTGCCTTCCAAGCGTAAACAGCGAAATATCAATAATCCTTTTGAAATGATTTTTGGCAACCAACAGCCAAGTGATTCAGCGGCAGACGCCGAAGAAGAAAAGCATCGCAACGATCAGAAAATCATTTTCAAAGAAAAACTGCGCCGTCATGAATTTGATGACCAGGTGATCGACATTGAAGTAGAAGAAAAAAGAACTTCTAACGATATGTTGGCTGCTACCGGCATGGATCAAGTGATGGACAATATGAATGACATGATGAAAAACATCATGCCAGCAAAGAAAAAGAAAAAACGTGTCACCGTAACAGAAGCACGAGACATCTTAGCCGAAGAAGAAGCTGAAAAACTCATCGATGAAGATTTGGTTAATCAAGAAGCCATCGAATTGGCAGAAAATCACGGCATCATATTCATCGACGAAATTGATAAAATCGCCGAAACCAATGTTGGCGGTGGTGGTGCTGGCGTTTCTCGTGAAGGTGTGCAGCGCGATATTTTGCCAATTGTTGAAGGCTCGGTTGTGAAAACAAAATATGGCAGCATAAAAACCGATCATATTTTATTCATTGCTGCCGGCGCTTTTCATGTGAGCAAACCGGAAGATCTGATACCTGAGCTTCAAGGACGTTTTCCATACAGAGTACAGCTGCATTCGCTGACAAAGAATGATTTTGTACGTATTTTAACGGAAACAGAACATTCACTGCCGGAAAAATATGAGGCACTCCTTGCTGTGGACGGCACTGAGTTGACATTTACAAAAGATGGCCTGGAAGCAATCGCCGAATATGCCTATGAATTGAATGAAAATGAAGAAGACTTGGGCGCCCGTCGTTTGGTATCTGTTATGGAAAAAACCTTGTTGGATACGCTCTACCAGGCAGGCGACCAAAATGAAACCGTTGTTGTAGATGAGACATTTGTGAAAAATGTATGTCAGTTGAATTTTATCGAGAACCAACTCGATAAATATATATTATGAGGAGGAATTATTATGAGCGCTACATTGTTAGAAAAAACCAGACAGTTAAGTCGAGCCCTTCAGAGTGGAGCTCCGGAAGATGAAAGCCTGATTGATTTTAATGCCATTGCAGAAACCTTGTCCAACATGATTGATTGCAACGTTTATATTCTTGGAGAAGAAGGCGCTCTTTTAGGCCATCACTTCCTCGAAGGTTTCAACTGTGATGTCATGGAAAATTTTGTTTATCAAGAAGGCAAAATGCCAGACAGCTACAACGAAGGGTTGATTGCAGCAGATGAAACCGTTGCCAACGTGCCAAATGATAACGGCATTTGCATCTTCCAGGGACAGAAATGTAGATTTGGGGACAAAAAAACCACCATCGTACCAGTTTTTGCCAACAACAAACGTCAAGGTAGCCTCATGCTTGGCAAATTTAATGTTGATTTTAACGATGAAGACCTGATTCTTGCTGAATATGGTGCCACCTTTGTTGGCATTGAAATTTTGCGTCTTAAAAATAAAGAAGAAACCGAAGAAAACCGCGAACGCATCGCCGTGCAAATTGCTTTGGATACACTCAGCTATTCTGAAATGGAAGCCATTGAACACATCTTTGCAGAATTAGACGGTGATGAAGGCATTCTCGTTGCTTCAAAGATTGCGGACCATGTAAAGATTACCCGTTCCGTTATCGTTAATGCGCTGAGAAAATTTGAATCAGCCGGCGTTATTGAATCCAAATCTCTTGGTATGAAAGGGACTTATATCAGAATTTTGAACAAATATCTCCGTGATGGCATTAAAAGCCGCACCAAATCCAAGAGAATACCTTCTTTGTCTTTACCACCAACCTCCATGCCACCATCAAACCGTTAAGCATTGCTAAAAACTGAGGCTAACCAGCCTCAGTTTTTTGAAGAAATATATTATCAACGGTGTTAAAAACTGGACAAAATCCAAAAGATTGTCACCTTTACGCTGAATAATATCCATGATATAATATTCTTTATGAAAACGGACCATGGAGGGTGGAAAGATGTATTGTAGCAATTGTGGTAAAAAGTTATCGCCGGACGATTTCTTTTGCTCCAACTGTGGAACCCCTGTTTTACGGCAAGGTTTATTTGATGACGATAATACGCACGAAGATGCTTTTGAAGAAACACGCTTGTTTACCGCCGAAGAGCTGGGAAAATTTTTGAGCGAAGACGATGCCATGGCTCAGAATAATGCAGAGGTATCGTCCAAACAACCGGCAGAAGCTGCCTATCAGGCAGTTCAGGAAGAACCGCAGATAACATCGCAAGCTGCGGCAAGCGAGTCAACAACGCAAGAAAAAGTTGCCAAAAGCAGTGCTGCTGCAAAAGCAGCCGCAGTGGGAGTAGCCAGTGCTTTTGCCGGCAAATTTAAGAGCAAACTTGGTGACATGAAAGCCAAGCAGGCAGAAAAAAAACAAGCGCAAGCAGAAGCGAAAGCTAATGCAGCGCAAGTTGTTTCAAACCAGGAAGCAGAGCCGGAAATGGCTGCTCAACCTTTGACAGAAGAACCTGTTGTTGCATCAGAAAAAAATGATGGCTCTGTTTCTATTAAAAAAGTTATCTTACCAGTTATTGTATTGGGCGTGATTATCGGCTTAGTGATTGGTTTAGTATTGATTCAACCGTGGAAAAGCAGTGAAGGTGAATCGACCACGCCAACAGATGAACAAACTGCGGTAAGCACTATTATGTTGATCGAATAACAACCTAAAAACAAAGGCCCTTCGTAAGTCACTCTTGCGGAAGGGCCTTTTCGTATGGCATACATTTCAATATCCAATAAGACGAATATAAAAACGCCAGCGTGGCACCCTGTGTTTGGGAGCGATACGCTGGCGTTTTTTTGCGTTCATAAGTAATAGTCTATTACATACCACCGAAGAGGATGGTAGAGAGTGGATAACCAAGGAAGGTGTATACAAGCCAAGCAATTAAGCACATTGGCAGCGCACAGATTTCGATCTGTTTGAAGGTGATTTTATCCTTCTGGGCATGGAGCATAGCGCAGTATGGAGAAGCGGCTGGTGTTACCAGAGCAACGAATACCATCATACCAATGCTCATGCAGACAGCCATCATAGGGACATCTGGATACATATCCTGGAAAGCCAGGGCGATAGGGATGATGATGGTTGCCATACCAGCGTTATTGGCAAAGTTCGTGGTAACCAGAGCGAAGAGCAACAAGATACCAACGAAGACAAGGTCTGGTTTGTTGCCAAGGAGAGGGGTTAGCATTTGAACGATGAACTCTTTCAGCCCTGTTTGTTCAGTGGCAACAGCATCACAGACATAAACAGCAGCGGCAACAAGGAAGATAATGTCCCAAGATACAGAACCTTTTGCAACAGCTTTAAATGGCAACATTGGTTTTCCTTCGAAGCGAAGAATCATGAGAATAATGATGCACATGGAAAGCACACCGTTGGTACCATAAGCGTTCAGAACTTTTGTAAGACCCCATTCTGCAGGCATGAAACTTGGTGCAAGCAAAACAATAATGAAAAGTACGCAAGTTAAAAGCATGGCTTTCTGCTGTAGATTCATTGGAGGCAATGGGTTCTTGTTGAATTGCTCTGGTGTAACGTTTTTCATTTTGCTAACGTCAGGACGAAGAACAAACTTTACAAAGATCAAGAAGAGCACCATGAGGAGAACCGACATAATCAGGTTATAGGCAATATAAGCTGGGTAATTGACAGCAACGCCAGTAGCCTTCGTGAAAGCACCGGTAACAACGAGAGCAGCACCTTTGAATGGGAACATTGGTTGACCAAGGGTGGCTGCCAGGTAAATACCAAAAACAGAAATCCAGAAAACCTTATCATGGCGATCATACCCGAATTCTTTCATGGATTCATACATCAGTGGCCAAAGGATGAGTAATGATGCTACAGCGAGTGTGAACCCGGAAATAAAGTATGAGCAAAAGAAAACGATAAATAAGAAAATATAAGGACGACCGGTGATAATCTTTCTGGTCAAAAAGAAACGAGCGAGATATTTGGTGCAGCCAACATATTCAACAGCGCCGAAGAGCACCATGCCGAGCAGTACAGTGATGACTGTATCACTACCAAGAGCGTTTAAGAATACCGCTTTAACGGCAGCATAACCAGTAACATCTTCGCCAAGATAACCAGAATACAGTGCAAATAACAGCAAACCTAAAATACTAGGCCAAATGCTGTCGAGGGCGGACCACAGATAAACCATGCCGATCAGAATACCTGCTACCCACATCCCAGTTTCGGTGATTGGTTCAAACGGTCCTAATTGTGGGAATCCAATCATAATTAGCAAACCGACAACAACGTGGAACCAATACCATGGACTTGTTTTTGGAACTTTTTTTGTTTCCGTACTCATAATACCACCTCATTTTTATTAGTGAATAAGTTCGTCCAAGTCACTTTGGATAAATTTATTTTATGCCTGTTTTTGATAATATTCATTAACACATGTTAATAAATAGAACGTTTTGAAAAATTTTTGAATTTATGATGATTTTGTTGGTTGGAAAATGCAGATTATTGGTGAAAAATATGTTAATATATAAAAAATAACAACTAAGTTTTTCACTTTTCCGTTAAGTATGTGTCCAAAATGAGGGAGGGCGCTATTTATGAAGAATTTGCTTGAAATGCCTGGTGTTCATTTTCGAAAAATCAAAAAGGGAACGGTTTTTATCAAGCAGGGAGAGCCTGTTGAGTATTTATACTATCTGACGAGTGGTTATTTTTATCGCATTATGACAACGGCGAAAGGTGACGAAGTGATTTACAGCGTTAAAAGCGCAAGCGATGATCTGGCTTCGTGTCTGGTTGGTGTGTTTTGCATTTTCGGTAACCATTCGTCCTGTACACACATAGGTCGCACCTCATCAACCGATTTTGTGGCGATGGCAGACTGTGAAGGTTATATGGTGCCAAAAGAAACTTTTTATGATTATGTGCAATCAGATCCTGTTTTGCTCATGCACTTATTGGACACCATTTTGGATGAATACACCCTTTTGTTGTGTAATTACCAATCCCATCAAGAACATAGCGTGGCCAATCGATTGTGTCAGTTGCTGCTGGAATATTCTTTGCCAAATCAGGATAACAGTTGTCGATTGGTAGGTGTTAAAAATGTGGAATTAGCAGGTTTCCTTGGTGTTCATAAAGTAACTGTGGCACGTATTATTAAGGCGTTAAAGGAAATGGAAACTTTGGAGCGGCGTGAAGATGGGTTGTATATTATTGATGTACCTCAGCTTGAAGCGTATGCTAAAGGAGAACGTTTGGAATACCATTAAGGAAAACGAAAACGTCAAAATATTTTGGAGGATTAACATAGGCTATTAGAGTTGCTCAAAACGTAATGGTATACTCTAAGTATCAAAAGTGCTTATCACATCAATTTATTTATTTTTAAGGAGGAATTTGTTATGGGCACACCAAGTGTTTATCCTACCGGTACGACGATTTATGATCCAGAAAAAGCATGGAGCGGTTACACGCTTTTGCCAGCATCTGGGATTGGTGCTATTCTTATTGATATGAACGGTAACGTCATCAAAGTTTGGAAAGACTTCCAGGGTTTTCCTAACAAACTCTTGAAAGGCGGCTACTGCATGGGTAGCTTGGGCCGTCGCGATGCAGAATATGGTTATCAGGATATGTCTGACCTGACAGAAGTTGACTGGGACGGCAATGTTGTTTGGTCTTTCAACAAAAAAGAACTCTGCAAAGATGGTGACAAAGAATATTGGCTCGCTCGCCAGCACCATGATTATCAGCGCGAAGGCAATCCAGTTGGTTACTATGTACCAGGTATGGAATGTCAGACACATAGTGGCAACACTCTTATTCTTTGCCATGAAGACCTTTATAACAAACGCATCTCTGATAAACGCTTGCTGGATGACTGCTTTATTGAAGTAGACTGGGAAGGTAACATCGTTTGGAAATGGAACATCAACGAACATTTCCGTGAACTTGATTTCGATGAACAGGCAAAAACCGTTCTTTTCCGCAACCCTAACTATCATACCAACGGCGAAGGTCAATGTGACTGGATGCACATCAACTCCATGAGCGTTTTGGGACCAAATAAATGGTATGATGAAGGCGATGAACGCTTCCATCCAGACAACATCATCTGGGATGCACGTGAATCCAATATTATGGGTATCACCGACAAAAAGACTGGTAAAATCATATGGCAGATTGGTCCAGACTTCACCAAGACAAAAGAACTGCGTAAGATTCGTCAAATCATTGGACAGCACCACTGCCATATGATTCCAAAAGGACTGCCAGGTGAAGGCAATATTCTCATCTTCGACAACGGCGGTTGGGCAGGTTATGGCTATCCGGGACGCACCAGCAAAGACGGTACCAAAACTGATTTGCGCGATCATTCCAGAATCCTGGAAATTAACCCTGTAACGCTTGAACTCGTTTGGGAATTCACCGCAGCACAATGGTTGAGTATGTCCTCCATCGTTGCTAAGAGCCAGTTCTACAGCCCACTCATCAGCTCTGCACAAAGACTGCCTAATGGCAATACCCTCATCACGGAAGGTTGTGGTTGCAGACTGCTTGAAGTCACCCCTGATAAAGAAGTGGTTTGGGAATTTATTTCACCATTCGAAATGGATTCTCCACGTATCTACCGCGCATATCGTTATCCATACGACTATGTGCCACAAGTTCCAACCCCTACCGAAGTTCCTGTTGAACGTCTCAACAACTACAACTTCCGTGTACCGGGTGCTGCAGATGCTCACCTTGATAACATCGTTACTATTGAAGGTACTTGGGGTTATGAAGGCAAAATGGATGCCTGTGTTACCGATGATCAGTTCTGATTGATAGGTAAAACAACCAATGAATCAACAAAAGAGCGTAGCAAATGACTGCTACGCTCTTTTTATATCTGGAATATATGTAGAAACTGAATCTTATATTTGATGAAGGTTGTGCTCGTTTGCTTACTTTTCAAGAGTGGCCGTGCGAATAAAAGGTGGTAAAAATGAAATGTTTTGTATCAGCACCAATGTTATAGTATAAAAAATCTTGTTTGTACAATCATTTGGCTAAATGATACAATAAAATTGTCTATAAGTTTCAAAATTTAATAGATGTTTTGAATTATTGAAAGGAGGACACAATATGGAAACAAGAGTTGCAACCTTGGGCATTATTGTCGATCAATCCGCTGATACGGAAGTTTTGAATGCGATTTTGCATGATTTTCGCGATTACATTGTGGGGCGTATGGGGATTCCATACCGTCAGAAGAAGATGAATATTATTTGTCTGGTGGTGGATGCACCGCAAGATGAGATCAATAGCTTGACTGGAAAAATTGGTAGTCTTGATGGTATCAATGCGAAGGCTTGCTATTCTCAGGTTTAAGATTATATGAATCATACAGTTATGAAGAAGTTGATTGACACTTTGCGTGCCGAGCGCACTTTGGACGATGAAGCGTTATATATGCTTTACAAGGAGCGAACCGCTGAAAGTGATGCTTATCTCTATGCTCAGGCTGATGCTGTACGCAGAGAGGTGTATGGCAATCAGGTGTATTTGCGTGGTCTCATTGAGATTTCCAATATTTGCAAAAACGATTGTCGCTATTGTGGTATTCGTCGCAGTAACGATCAGGCGGTGCGTTATCACCTTGATTTCGATGATTTGATGGCATGTTGTGAGCATGGCTATGCGCTTGGTTTCCGTACGTTTGTGTTGCAAGGTGGCGAAGATGGCTTTTTCACTGATGATGTTTTGGTGGATTGGGTTGGCACATTGAGCAAACGCTTTCCGGATTGTGCGCTGACGCTTTCTTTGGGGGAGCGTTCCAGAGAAAGTTATGAACGTCTCTATGAAGCGGGCGCACGGCGTTATTTGCTGCGTCATGAGACGGCGACAGATGAACATTATCGAATGTTGCATCCGAAAGATATGAGTTTGGCGCATCGTTTGCAGTGTTTGCGCGATTTGAAAGAGATTGGTTATCAAACGGGATGTGGCATTATGGTTGGTTCTCCCGGCCAAACTTGGGCACATCTTTTGAATGATCTTCGCTATATGCAAGCGCTTGATCCGCAGATGGTTGGCTTAGGGCCGTTTATTCCGGCACAGCACACGCCGTTTGCTGAGAAACCAGCTGGTACGCTGGAGGATACACTTTGGCTGCTGGCGGTGGTGCGTTTGATGTTGCCACATGTGTTGTTGCCGGCCACTACGGCGTTGGCCACGCTGGATCCTGGAGGACGCGAAGCTGGTCTTAAAGCGGGCGCGAATGTGCTTATGCCAAACCTTTCACCACTTTCAGTGCGGAAGAAGTATTCTTTGTATGATAACAAGGCGACGTTAGATGGAGAAGCCGCTGAAAATGTGGCGGCATTGTCCGAATGGCTTCATTGTATTGGTTATGAAGCGGTTGTGGACAGAGGAGACTATAAGATCTAATGGGTAAGCCTGTGAGGGCTGCCCCAGAAGAGAGGAGTAATTTTTATGTATAATCCAAAATCGTTGAAGGCAGAAGAATTTATTAATCATGAAGAGATCCTTGAAACTTTAGCCTATGCAGATGCTCATAAGGATGATTTGGCACTGGTGGATCAAATTTTGGAAAAAGCCAAACTGCGTAAAGGTTTGACGCACCGCGAAGCCTCTGTGCTGTTGGCTTGCGATGATCCAGAAAAGAATAAGGAAATTATGGCGCTGGCTGAACAGATTAAGAAGGATTTCTATGGTGACCGTATTGTGATGTTTGCGCCATTGTATCTGTCCAACTACTGTGTCAACGGTTGTGTGTATTGCCCATATCATGCAAAGAACAAGCATATTGCGCGTAAGAAATTAACGCAGGAAGAAGTGGCTGCCGAGGTGCGCGCATTGGAGGACATGGGGCACAAGCGTTTGGCTATTGAAGCTGGCGAGGACCCTGTTAACAACCCAATCGAATACATTCTTGAATGTATCCACACCATTTACAATTCTACCCATGACAATGGGGTGATTCGTCGTGTGAATGTTAATATTGCAGCAACAACGGTAGAAGAATATCGTATGCTCAAGGAAGCTGGCATTGGCACCTATATTCTTTTCCAGGAAACCTATCATAAAGAAAGTTATGAACAGCTTCATCCAACCGGACCAAAGCACAACTACGCTTGGCATACAGAAGCTATGGACCGTGCGATGGAAGGCGGCATTGACGATGTAGGTCTGGGTGTATTGTTTGGCTTGGAACTTTATCGCTACGAATTTGCAGGGCTGTTGATGCACGCCGAACATTTGGAAGCTGTTCATGGCGTTGGACCACATACCATCAGCGTACCTCGTGTGAAACACGCCGACGATATTGATCCAGATGAATTTGATAATGGTATTGATGACGATACCTTTATTAAAATTATTGCTTGCATCCGTATTGCCGTTCCTTACACGGGCATGATTATCTCTACGCGTGAAAATCAGGAAGTGCGTGCGCGTGCGCTGCACGTTGGTATCAGCCAGATCAGTGGTGCTTCCCGCACCAGCGTTGGCGGTTATGCCGAACCAGAACCAGAAGACGAAAACTCTGCACAGTTTGATGTCAGCGACAACCGCACGTTAGATGAAGTGGTTCAATGGCTGATGGGTATGGGCTACATTCCAAGTTTCTGCACAGCTTGCTATCGTGCAGGGCGTACTGGTGATCGCTTCATGAGTTTGTGCAAAGCAGGGGAAATTCAAAACTGCTGCCATCCAAATGCTCTTTTGACACTGCAAGAATTCCTTTTGGATTATGCTTCTCCAGAAACACGTGCTATTGGTGAAAAAGTTATTCAGGAACAGCTGAAACAAATTCCTCGCGATAATGTTCGTCAAAAGACAGAAGAATATTTGGCGCAAATGGAACACGGTGAACGCGACTTCCGCTTCTAAGAGGAGGAGATGGTCATGAGTCTGCAAGATACACCGACTGCCAATCGCTTGCATATTGGCTTTTTTGGTCGCTGTAACAGTGGCAAATCTACCCTCATCAATGCGTTTACGGCACAGGACGTGACCATTGTATCGCCGGTAGCGGGAACAACAACCGATGTTGTACAAAAGAACATAGAGCTGCATGGGCTTGGCCCATGCACGCTCTTGGATACAGCAGGTTTTGATGACCAGTCTTCTGATCTTGGTGCGTTGCGGATGGAACGCACTGCACAAGCCTCCGATAAAACAGACATAGCTGTGATTGTTTTTGATGCACAAGATTTGACAGAAGAAACCACGTGGGTAGCACGCTTTAAGGAACAGCAAACACCCATAGTTGCCGTTGTTAGTAAATGCGACCTCAGAACACCGGACGAAGCATGGCTAAAAACCATTTCTGAATTGGTGGATGACGATGTGTTATGTGTAGATATTACCAAACCGGACGATATGGTGGCGTTGCGCTACAAACTGGCAGCCGTCAATCCCCACAAAGAAGAACCGGAAATCACGCATGGGCTGGTTAGCGATGGTGATGTTGTGCTGCTGGTGATGCCACAGGACATTCAGGCGCCCAAAGGACGTCTCATTCTGCCGCAAGTGCAGACCATTCGAGAACTTTTGGATAAACGCTGCATGATATTCTCGGTAACGCCGGACCATTTAGAAGATGCGTTGGCGGCGCTCAAAGAACCACCAGCGCTCATCATTACAGACTCGCAGGTTTTTGCGTATGTGCATGAACACAAACCAGAAGCATCGCGGCTCACCTCTTTTTCTGTTCTTTTTGCAGGGCTGAAAGGCGACTTGCCAACCTATATAGAAGGTGCAAAAGCCATTGCAGCATTGCCGGCTGATGCTCATATCCTTATTGCAGAACTATGCAGCCATGCGCCGTTGGAAGAAGATATAGGGCGTGTAAAAATTCCACGCCTGCTAAAGAAGCGTGTCGGTGATGGCATCACCATTGAGATGGTTGCTGGCGCAGATTTTCCGGAGGATCTTTCTTCCTATGATCTCATCATTCAGTGTGGGGCTTGTATGGTTAATCGTAAACTGGTGCAAAATCGTATCACAAAGGCAAAAAAATATCATGTGCCAATCAGCAATTATGGCATTGTCATTGCCTACCTTAATGGAATTTTAGATGCTATTGTGTATTAGTTAAGTATTTTACGACTAATCATAGTAACCAACTATTGTATTAGAAAAAACGAAAAGATTCAATAAAATCTTCTAAAAAATACCGAAAATAAAAATGTTCCGAAAATTTTGGCTGTATTGTATAATACAAAGTAAGATGTTTAGAAGCTAGAGTTAAAACGACTGTTATCGATAGAACAGTGACTCGAATTGCACACATTTAAGGGGTGTTACAATGAATTACGAAATGTTAGACAGAAACAAATTAAATGAGCTTGATGCCTACATTGAATCCTTTGAGGATAAGCCAAGTCATTTGATTATGATTCTCCATCGCGCTCAAGGTTTATTTGGTTATCTGCCAAAAGAAGTGCAACTTTACGTTGCTGAAAAAACCGGCGTGCCTGCCGCAAAAGTCTATGGTGTCGTTACCTTCTATTCTTTCTTCACAATGAAGCCAAGAGGTCGTCATACTATTTCCGTATGTATGGGAACAGCCTGCTTTGTTAAAGGCGGAGAACGTATTCTTGATGTGGTTAAGGAAGAACTGGGTGTGGAAATTGGTCAGATGACAGACGATGGTATGTTTACGCTTGAGCAGGTTCATTGCCTCGGCGCTTGCAGTCTGGCACCGGTTATTTCGATTGATGGCCAGGTTTACGGTCATGTTACTCGTGATAAGGTCAAAGAAATCATCCAGAGTTACTACATTGAAGAGGAGGATGTATGATGAGTGAACGTTTGAATTCGTATGAAGCACTGAAGGCAAAACATGAAGCCCTTCAGAAAGCACACGATGAACAGAAACATCCCGTTGAAGTTCGCGTGGCCATGGGGACCTGTGCGATTGCAACTGGTGCTAAAGACGTGCTGGACGCCATCGAAGCTGCCATTGAAGAAAACGGCCTTGACAATGTAGTATTGAAAGCAACCGGTTGCATGGGCTATTGCTATGCAGAACCTACCGTAGAAGTAGCAGGCATTTCTGTTGATCCAGTGATGTTTGGCTACGTCGATAAAAAGATTGCACGTGACATCATTGAGCAGTATGTGATGAAGCAGGAACCTGTTGACGCACGCATCACAACCTGTCACGTGAATGCGTAAGGAGGAGGTCACACTATGGAAACGAAAAAGCCTGTTCAGCAGCTGCGTATTGCTCTTAAAAACTGCGGTGTCGTTAATCCTCGCGACATTGACGACTGCATTGCCCACGATGCGTATATGGCACTGGGGCGTGCTTTGACTGAAATGACTCCGGAAGAGGTCGTTCAGGAAGTGATTGATTCCGGTTTGCGTGGTCGCGGTGGTGCCGGTTTTCCAACAGGGAAAAAATGGCAGATCGCTGCCGGTAACCATGCCGATGTAAAATATGTTATCTGTAATGCCGATGAAGGGGACCCAGGCGCATTCATGGATCGCTCCATTCTTGAAGGGGATCCACATACCGTTTTAGAAGCAATGGCTATTTGCGGGTATGCGATTGGTGCACATGAAGGGCGCATCTATATTCGTGCCGAATATCCATTAGCGGTTAATCGTCTGGAAAACGCCATTGCACAAGCCACTGAATATGGCTTGCTTGGTAAAAACATTCTGGGAACTGGTTTCGATTTTAATATTGAAATTACGCTTGGTGCCGGTGCTTTTGTTTGTGGTGAAGAAACCGCACTTCTTCATTCGATGGAAGGGAAACGTGGCGAACCATCTACCAAACCACCATATCCAGCAGAATGTGGCTTTATGGGGAAACCAAGCAATGTGAACAACGTAGAAACCTTTGCCAACATTCCAACCATCATCAACAAAGGGGCAGAATGGTTCTCCAGCATTGGTACCGAAAAGAGCAAAGGCACGAAAGTATTTGCTCTTGCTGGTAAGGTCAACAACGTTGGTCTTGTTGAAGTGCCAATGGGAACCACTTTGCGAGAAATCATTTATGACATCGGTGGCGGCATTAAGGGCGGTAAGAAATTCAAAGCCGTTCAGACGGGTGGTCCATCAGGTGGCTGCATTGCAGAAAAATATCTTGATTTACCTATTGATTATGATAACCTTGTTTCCATCGGTTCCATGATGGGGTCTGGCGGTATGATTGTCATGGACGAAGATGACTGCATGGTTTCTATTGCGAAGTACTATCTGCACTTCTCAGAAGAAGAATCCTGCGGTCGCTGCACCCCTTGCCGCATTGGTACCCGTCGCATTTCCGAACTGTTGAATATGATTACCGATGGGCGTGGCAAAATGGAACATATCGACGAATTGCGTCGCATTTGCAACACCATGAAAGATACAGCACTGTGTGCATTGGGCCAATCTGCGCCAAACCCTGTTCTTTCCACCATGGAAAACTTCTGGGATGAATACGTTGCACACGTTGTTGACAAACGTTGCCCAACGGGTACTTGCCGTAAGATGACCCGTTACCAGATTGACCCAACCCGTTGCGCTGGTTGCTCTCTCTGTGCGCGCAACTGCCCAGCCGATGCCATCAATGGCGTTTTGCGCTCCCCATTTACCATCGATCAGAGCAAGTGCATCAAGTGTGGCACCTGCATTGAAAAATGTAACTTTGGTGCTATCACCATTGGGTAAGAGAGATAGGAGGAGAAGAGAAGTATGAGCGAAGTAACTTTAACCATTAACGGCCGCGAAGTCACTGTCCCTGCGGGCAGTACCATTCTTGATGCCGCAAAAAAACTTGACATTTGGATTCCTACTCTCTGCCATATGAATCTACATGGCACAGAAATGGACAATCACCCAGCATCCTGCCGTGTCTGCGTTGTAGAAGTCAAAGGCAAACGTGCTTTGATGCCATCTTGTGCAACACCGGTTTCTCCTGGTATGGAAGTAATCACCAATTCTGCACGCGTGCTGCAAGCACGTCGCACGGTTGTGGAACTCTTGATTTCCGACCACCCAAAATCCTGCTTGACGTGCTTAAAGAATGGCGATTGCGAATTGCAGGAAGTGGCAGCGCGCTTGGATATTGATGAAGTGCGTATCACTGGTAAATCCCAGTCTACTTATAAATTAGACAAAACCAATTCTCTTGTACGTGATATGAACAAGTGCATCATGTGCCGTCGTTGCGAAACGATGTGTAATGAAGTGCAGAAGGTTGGTGCTCTTTCCGCTGTGGGACGTGGTTTTGATGCTGTGGTTATGCCTGCGTTTGAATCTCCACTTTTGGAAACACGCTGCACCCATTGCGGTCAGTGCGTGGCAGTCTGCCCTACTGGTGCTCTCGTTCAGAAAGATGCTACTTGGGACGTTATTGATGCCATTGCTGATCCGGAAAAAGTGGTTGTTGTTCAGACAGCGCCATCTGTTCGTGTGGCTATCGGCGAACCTTTCGGTATGGAAGCTGGTTCCATTGCCACCGGTAAGATGGTAACCGCACTGCGTATGATTGGCTTTGATCATGTTTATGATACCGACTTCAGCGCCGACTTAACCATTATGGAAGAAGGCACGGAACTTTTACAACGTTTGCGCCGTTACCTTAATGGTGAAGAAGGCCCACTGCCAATCATGACGTCTTGCTGCCCTGCCTGGGCGAACTTCTATGAAACGCAGTACTCTGATTTGCTGCAATATCCATCAACGGCAAAATCGCCGCAGCAGATGTTTGGTGCGGTTGTGAAGAATTACCTGGCAGAAAAACTGGGTGTTCCTCGTGAAAAACTTGTTATGGTTTCTGTCATGCCTTGCTTGGCGAAAAAGACAGAAGCAACACGTCCGGAATTTTCTGTTGATGGCAATCCTGATGTTGACATTGTATTGTCAACCCGTGAATTGGCACGCTTGATTAAACTGAAAGATATCAATCTGGCAGAACTGCCTGAATCAGAATTTGACGATCCACTTGGCGAATCCACAGGGGCGGCTGTTATTTTCGGTTCCACCGGCGGCGTTATCGAAGCTGCTGTGCGTACCGCTTATGAATTGCAGACGGGCAAACCTCTGCCAAAACTTGATTTTGAAGAACTCCGCGGTTTTGAAGGCATTCGTGTTGCTACCATTGATGTGGACGGTATTCCGCTGAAAATTGCTGTGGCACATGGTCTTGGCAATGCTAAAGTGCTCATGGACGAAGTGCGCGCCGGCAATCCTAATGGCTATCATGCTATTGAAGTCATGGCTTGCAAGGGTGGCTGCATCGGTGGCGCTGGTCAGCCATATCATCATGGCGATGAACAAGTTCTCCTCAAGAGAATGAAAGCCATTTATGAAATCGACAAGAATATGCCTTTGCGTAAATCGCATGAAAACCAGTCCGTACTTGCACTGTATCGTGACTATTACGGCGAACCGGGTAGTGAGCTGGCACATCATCAGCTCCATACCCACTATATGGCTCAGGACAAATTCTAATAGGCACACCTGTCTCAGGGGAGTCGCTTTTAGCGGCTCCCAAATTTTTTTGCCGTTGGACAATGCTGGTATCTTTTTGCAAAAATTGGCGGCGAACAGTGGTAGGCAAAAAATGGCAATTTTTTCTGAAAATAATGCTGAAAAATGACATTTAATGACGGAATAGCTGGCAGAATTATGGTAAAATATAGAAAACAACAACTGCGGCGGCTTTTGCGTGATGACTAACAGCGAACGCAGAGAAGATTATGATGTTCTGACGTAGAAGGGTGAGTAATTATGTCTAGTGAAATTAAAATTTGCATGGGCAGCGCTTGCCATATTAAAGGCGCACCGGATCTTGTGCAGGCGTTTCAGCAAGAACTTCAAAAACGAGGGGTGGAAAACGAGGTCAGCCTTATGGGTTGCTTCTGCAAAAAACGTTGCCTTGAAGGCATCAATGTGGAAGTGAACAACGTTACCTATGGCCATGTGACGCCTGAAGAAGTGCCACATTTGGTGGATATTGCATTGGGGGTGGAGCAATGAAACATTTTCCGTTTCCTATTGTTAATAAGGATAATTCAAACTGTTTGGACTGCTACCGCTGTTTACGAAAATGTCCCTTAGATGCCATCGAATTTTCTTCAGGTCGCGCGCGCATCATTACCGAATCTTGTGTAGTATGTGGAGAGTGTATTCGCGAATGTCCACAAAAGACCAAACGCATTATCAGTGACATGGATTTTGTCGTGCGTGCCTTGAATGAAGGTAAACCATTGGTGCTGAGTGTGGGCGAAATGGGATTACTGGCGCTCAAGATGCCAATGAATCAGATGGCGCAGAAAGCCTATAATGTGGGTTTTGATTACATTGAAGAAATGGACGTTCTGGAAGAAGATGTGATTCATGAGGTGGAGGGGTATGTGCGTGGCAGCGACAAACTGGTGTTGTCCAGCCATTGCCCTGTGATTGTCAATCTTGTTGAACAGCATTTTCCGGAATGGATCGAGAACTTGTTGCCGCTTACAAGTTTGGCTTCTTTACACGCCAAGGATCTCAAGAAACGTTTCCCTGATCATATGGTGGTACACGCTGCGTCTTGTCCGGCAGAATTTTATAATCGCCAAAACGATGAGGACATTGATTATCTGATTACGCTTTCCGAATTGGAACGCATCATTCGTTATAATCCTGTTGTACGCAATTATGAAGAGGCAGAAAAGCCTTTTTATATGGAATATGTAGGTGGCTATGCTTTTTCTGTGGTGGGCAATCTTTCGTCGCGGTTGATTGATGATGATGTGGTCGATCGCAATGCCATCGAATGGTATTCCGGACTGGATGCGTGCATTGACATTTTGAAAAAACGCAACCAGGGGCTTTGTGATGAAGTGCAGTTCCTTGAGTTGATGGCTTGCAGCAGCGGCTGTGTGACAAGTGTAGACATTATGCACCCAGACAGCGTTTTTGGCCGTTGTTTGCAGATTAAACAATATAATGGGGACCGTGTGTATTTGCCAACCTTCCAGTTGAGCGTACCAATTATTGAGACTTCTTTTGAAGCACGTAAGTATGAAGCGAAGAAGCCAGATGGCGAGCAGGTGCGTAAGGAAATGGACGCCTGCTTTAATGATACTGATGCCAAACCGCTCAACTGCGGCGCCTGCGGCTATGACACCTGCTATGCAAAAAGTGCGGCGGTGGTGCGTGGGGAAGCTACTCGTGATATGTGCATCAGTTACCTTAAAGCAAAAGCGGAATCCTTTGCCAATTCTGTGGTCAATAACATTGAAAGCGGTTTGCTGGTCTTTGATAAAGACTACACCATTTTGCAGATGAATCCATATATCATGAAAATGTTTGGCCCTTATCATCTGGAAGAAGGGCAAAAGCTGTCCGATTATGTAGATGTGCGCTATATGCGTAAAACCGTAGAAAAAGGTGAAATTGTACGCAATGTGAAAATTGCTTTCAAAGATTTGGGCATCTGGACACAGCAAACCATTCAGCCGCTTGACAGTGGGCGCTATGTGGCCTTCATTGTGGATATTACCGACAGTGAAAAGCAGCGTGAACAGTTCAATCAGGTTAAGCGAGAGCTTTTGGTGAATGCCAATCAGGTCATCGACGATCAAATGCGTACCGCTCAGGAAATTGCCAATCGTCTCGGTGAAACCACCGCGGCAACCAAGATTACACTGCTTAAATTGATTCAGGAATTTGAGCGCGAGAAGGAGTTGACCTAAGATGGCTATTATCGGTGAAGTTGGCATTGCACAACTCAAGCACGTCGGCGAAGAATTGTGCGGTGACAATGTAGAAATTGTTCGTAATGCCGATGAAACAGTTATCGTGCTCTCTGATGGTTTGGGCAGCGGGGTAAAGGCCAACATTTTGAGCTCGCTTACCGCTAAAATCTGTGCCAAGATGATTGCCGCGGACGTGCCTATCGAAGACGTGGTGGATACCCTTGTCAACACACTTCCCACCTGTTCGGAGCGTGGCGTGGCGTATTCTACATTTTCCATCTTGCGTTTGTACAACAACGGCGTGGTGTATATGGTTGATTTTGATGGCTGTCCGATGGTTCGCATTACGAAAGACAAAGAAATTTCCGCCATTGAAACCAATCCTACCGATGCCAACGGAAAAACCATTCATGAAACCAGCTTTCGCTTAGAAGCTGGTGAAACCATCGTCATTGTCAGTGATGGTGTTGTGCAGGCTGGGCTAGGCGAAATGCTGCCATTTGGGCTGGGAACCGATGGTCTCATTGATACACTGCAACGTTTTTGCGATTTAGACGACAATGTGCAGAGCATTGCCTGGAAGATTGTCAACATTTGTAAAAGCTACTACATGGGCGAGCCTGGCGACGATACCACGGCGGTGGTTGTGCGCCTGAAAGAAGAACAAAACATGGTGATTATGACCGGACCGCCGGTTAATCCTGCTGACGATGCACGCATGGTGTCGCGTTTTGAAGCAACACCGGGAACGCATGTTATCTGTGGGGGCACCACAGCGCAGATTTATGCGCGCGAAACCGGAAAGAAAATTCTTTCCGATTTCAAATATGTGAATAAAAAAATCCCGCCAACCTCTCGTATTGAAGGCGTGGATCTGGTCACAGAAGGGATCATCACCCTATCGGCAGTGAAACACTTGCTCGACAATCAAGAGCTGCCGCAAAGTGAAGATGGTGCAACCCAGCTTCTTGAAAAAATTCTTGAAAGCGACCGCATTGTTTTCTTGCAGGGAATGGCGACCAACATAGCGATGAAAGATGATATGCCGCTCGACCTTGATTTGCGTGATGTGATTGTTGAAAAACTGGCAAACAAGCTGCGGAGCATTGGTAAAATTGTTGAGATTGTGCGCTATGATTAAGCGTTGACATTAGAAAGGTGTTTTTGCGGTAAACGAGCGCATCTAAAGCTAACTATAATCCATTACGAAGTGCCTGTTTTATTGATAACCACGGTTTGCAATAGAAAGTTAAACAAGGTCACAATGATATGATTGACGACAACAATGCTAAGTTTTTAGAGATAAAGGAGGGAAATTTATGAATAGTTATTTTAGAAGGCTATCTAAAGTACTTGCATTCATTGCGCTCATCATCGTTGTTTTTTTGATGGTAACAGGGCAATTAGCATTGGTTTTTGTTCCTTGTGGCATTGCTACTCTGGCAGCGGTTTGTCAAAAAATGGGGAATAGTGCAGGCAAATAACGTGCATCGTATTGAGAACATTCTGTTTGTCGCTAGAAGGCATTGGTGTGAGGATAATGTTTGATATTATGTAGGACACGGTTGTGGTCTCTGGAAACAAAGAAAGCCGTGATGGTGATGTAAAGTTCACCGTCACGGCTTTCTTTTTGTAGAATTGCTCTATATACTGGGTTTTTGTACAGCATATTAGTTGCGGAAGGTGAGGCTGTTGTTTGACATGCTTTCGATAATCGCCAGGGATTCGACACGGATACCGCGTTCACGTAAACGGTCACCCCCGCCTTGGAATCCTTTTTCGATAACAATACCGCAACCGGCTAAGGTGGCGCCGGCTTGTGCGATGATGTCGATCAACCCTTCAAGCGCACAGCCGTTGGCGAGAAAATCATCTATGATAAGCACATGGTCGCCAGGCGCGAGAAATTTTTTACTGACCACAACATCGTTGACCGTTTGATGGGTGAAGGATTCTACACGCGCATGATAGAGGTCGCCGTCGAGATTGAGGGTTTTGCTCTTTTTGGCAAAAACCACTGGTGCATTTGCAAAATATTGAGCGGTGATACAGGCAATGCCAATGCCTGATGCTTCGATGGTAAGTATTTTGTTGATTGGTGTGCCGGCGAAGCGACGTGCAAATTCTGCGCCAAGGGTGTTGATTAAAGCGACATCAATCTGATGGTTCAAAAAGCTGTCTACTTTGAGCACATTGCCAGGCTTCACGACCCCATCTTCTAGTATGCGTTGCTTGAGTTGTTCCATGATGCGTCCTCCCTGTTTTCTCATGAATATTATTTTATAATAAAGTAAGCATGGGTGCTTGGCAATATCTTTGGTACAAAAATACCCAATGCAGAGAACGCATTGGGTTATAAGGTGGTCTTTAACGTGTTAAAAGCATACGGTCGGCAAGCATGATGTTGGCATTTTTGTAGTACTGCATGATGTCTTGCCCAGTCATGCCTTTGCGTTCTTCACCGCCCACATCAAGAATGATGTTGCCGCTGTCCATCATAATGGTGCGGTTGCCAACGTGCAGCGCACTTTCAAGGTTGTGGGTAATCATAAGGGTGGTGATGTTGTGCTCTGCGACAATGTCATTGGTTAGTCGCATGACAGTTTCAGCACTCACAGGGTCGAGGGCGGCGGTGTGTTCGTCTAAAAGCAGCACATCGGGTACCACAATGGTGGTCATGACGAGAGCGAGTGCTTGGCGTTGCCCACCGGAGAGGGTGCCGACTTTAACGTTCACGCGGTCTTCCAAGCCCATACCGAAACGCGCCAAATGTTCTCTGAAGAGGTCGCGGTTCTTTTTGGTGAGTGGAAAACGCAGCGGCCCAATGCGGCCGGAGGTGTAAGCCAGGGCGAGATTTTCTTCGATGGTCATGTTTGGCGCACTGCCACGCAGCGGATCCTGAAAAAGACGGCCGATGATGCGTGAACGTTTGTGAGCGGGCATATAGGTGATGTCCTTGCCTTCTAATTCGATGTGGCCACGGTCCACAAAAAAGTCGCCACAGATGGCGTTAAAGAGCGTGGATTTTCCGGCACCGTTGGAGCCAACGATGGTGATGAAGTCACCTTTTTGAACGTGAAGGGAGAGCCCGTCGAGTGCTTTATGGTTGTAGCCATTGCCAGAAGAAAAGGTTTTGGTGAGATTAGTCAAGGTGAGCATCTGCGAGGTTCTCCTTTCTCTTGCGTTGAATGTCGAGCAGTTGTTTGATGGCAGGAATCGCTAAAGCGATGGTAACGATAACAGCGGAGAGCAGGCGGAAAGCGGCGGATGGAAAGATGTTGGTTTGGTAAGCCAGGGCGATCAGCAGACGATAAATGATGGAACCGAGCACAGCGGCGCAGAGTCCACAGAAAATGCCGCGCTGTCCCAGAAAGGCTTCACCAATAATGACCGATGCCAGCCCCACAACGAGCATACCAACGCCACTGGAAATGTCAGCGAATTGCTGGTATTGTGCAAGGATACCGCCGGAAAGGGCAATGATGGCGTTAGAAAGTGCCAAAGCAAGTATTTTTGTAACACCAATATTGATGGACGATGCTCGAACCATATACTCGTTATCACCGGTGGCACGAATCGAAAGACCAATGCGTGTTTTGAAGAAGGTGTAAATGAGAACGATGACGAGCGCAACAATTATGATGCTGACGACGGTTTTGGTGATATCGAGGTCATCACCAAAGAGTGGTGCGGCAAGACTGAAAAGGGTGTCAGTACCGATAAGAGTGAGATTGGATTTGGAATCCATTGTGAGCAGATTTATGGAGTAAAGTCCACTCATTGTGAGAATACCGGCAAGAATGGCGGGAATATGCAGATACACGTTCAACGCTCCGGTTACGATGCCTGCCACTGCGCCAGCAGCCAATGCCAGCACGATGCCGAGAATCGGATGGCCGGCATCGGCAAGAACAGCGGCAACCACCAAACCGAAGGTAAAGCTGCCTTCAGCGGTGAGATCCGGAATGTTCATGATGCGAAATGAAATGTAAATACCGATTGCGAGGAGCCCGTAAATAAGCCCCAGTTGTAAGCTGCCAATAAACAGAGTCATAGAAAAAGCTCCTCTCCTTGGAAAATAAGATTGGAAATGTGATTAGTCCTCTGTGGCTGTTGTGACAAAGGTTGCACCATCGGTGGCACCTGATGGGAAGGAGATGCCAATGTTCTCAATATAATCCTGGTTAAGAACCGTATCGCTGGCTGGGAAAACGATGGAAGGAATTTCTTCCACTGCAGTGCCTTCGAGGTATTCAATAATCATGTCAGCGGTAGCAGCGCCAATTTCTTTGTCGCTCATTGCCACGGTAGCCATAGCGCCGGTTTCAACGGTGGCTGCACTGCTGGCATAGGTTGGAAGTTTGTATTCAGCGGCAACATCGGCAACAAGCGCCATGGCGCTTTGAATCATGGCGGAGTTTGGAATAAAGACGGCATCTACCTTAGGGAAGAGATTCTGGCAAGCCTGCTGTACTTCCGAGGAGTTGGTCACAACGGCTTCTTCGTATGCAATGCCTTTTTCGTCTAAGTATGCTTTGGCTGCTTCAACGGTGGAAACAGCGTTATCCTCGCTGTTGTTGTACACAAAACCGAACGTTTTAACATCTGGCGTCAGTTTTTCTGCGAGAGCAAAAATATCTTCAACAGGGATGGCATTGGATGTACCGGTGGCGTTTTTATCAGGATGTTCCATGTCGCTGATGATGCCAGCAGCGATCGGGTCGCTGACAGAGGTGAAGAACACAGGAATATCGCTCGCCGCTGCCACACAAGCCTGAGCGGCAGGAGTGGCGATTGGTGCAAGCACGTCAACATCTTCCTGAATCAGATTTTGCACCACTGTGTTGAGATTGGACGCGTCGCCTTGTGCGTTTTGGTATTCGATTTTAATTTTGTCCTCACCGTAGCCTTTGGCTTCAAGTTCTTCGATGAGCCCTTCGCGCATATCGTCAAAAGCAGGATTATCCTGCGCCTGAATAATGGCAACAGTTTTTACATTGCTGTTTTCAGCAGCGGCACTACTTGCGGAACCTTCTGAGGTATCGGTACCGCCACATCCGGCAAAGGCAACAAGCATGGAGCAAGCAAGGACAGAAGCAACGAGTTTTTTGATGTTTTTGTTTTTCATGGTTATTTCCCTCCAATATTTTTTGTTGGTTTGCTAGAAGTGTGTGGTTAGATAAACAAAAAAGCACCTGTCCCTGATAAAGGACAGATGCTTGAATGATCTGCGGTACCACCTTATTTAGCGTTTAGAACGCTCACCTCATGCAGGATGCCAACACATCCCTCACTCTTAACGCGAGTGTCACGTCAGCTGCTACTAAGACAGGCTTTTCACAGTGCCCTCCGTGGCCCATTGTGCCAGTGCGTATCCGTCAGGCTTCCACCGTCCCCGACTCTCTATATGACCGTATACTGGTTTTACTTCCACATCTTTGGTTTGAGTCCATTCTAGTGGATGATGGTGCGCTTGTCAAGTATTTATTTTCAGAAAATGACGACGATAGCAGATTTTCTTTTTATGAACGCTGAAGAGCCTGGAGGCTGCATTGTGGGCCGTGATTGCAAGCGGAGGGGGTGGGCGTTGGTGATTGTAAAATCAGTATGCAGCGCGCTTTTTTGAAAAAATGATTGACAACACAGGTATTCTTGGGTATGCTTTAAGTGTGGTAGTTAGTTAGTTGAGTAGCTAACTGACAAAACGCAAGGAGGTGAGCGCATGACCATTGATCCTCATAGTGAAAAACCGATTTTTATTCAGATTGCAGAGCAGTTGGAGGATGCCATTTTTACAGGCATTTATCCGGAGGGAGAGAAAGTGCCGTCAACAAACGAGATTGCGGCGTTGCTTTCTATCAATCCTCATACGGTGTTGAAGGGAATGAATCTTTTGGTAGAGGAAGGTATTATTTATAAAAAGCGTGGTCTGGGTATATTTGTTTCAGACGGTGCAATGTCAGTGATTTTGAAAAAACGCCAGAGCCAGTTTTATGAACGATACATTGAAGCGCTTGTTGTTGAAGCGAAGAAGTTGTCGATGACGAAAGATGATGTTATCGCGCTGATCGAAAGAGGGTATGACAATGAACGGGATCGAGATTAAAAACGTATCAAAACAATACAAAAATGTAGCAGCGTTGGACGATGTGACGCTCACTTTTGAGTCGGGACACATTTATGGATTGCTCGGTCGTAATGGTGCTGGCAAAACAACGCTCATGAATATTGTAGCCAATCGTATTTTTGCAGATCAGGGCACGGTGACCATTGATGGCGAGAATGCCATCGAAAATATGGCAGTGCATGAAAAACTGTTTTGCATGAGCGAGAAAGATCTTTACAGTCCAAGCATCAAGGTGCGCGATCAGTTTAAGTGGACGGGACGTTTTTATGATAGTTTTGACGAAGAACGGGCACATGAAATCGCAACATTGTTTAAGCTCGATGAGAAGAAAAGGTTTAGTGCGCTTTCAAAAGGCTATCAGTCCATTTTCAAACTTACGATCGCTTTGGCGTTGAATGTACCGTATGTGATTTTCGATGAGCCGGTGCTGGGGTTGGATGCGAATAATCGCGAACTGTTTTATAAACTTCTGCTGGAAAAATATGAACGTGAGGAAAACACCATCATCATTGCGACCCATCTGATCGAAGAGGTGGCAAACTTAATCGAAGACGTTGTGCTCATTGACCATGGTCGGGTGCTTTTGGCAGAAAATGTTGAAACGCTTTTGACGCAAGGCTACACAGTGAGCGGTTTTGCGAGCGATGTGGACCGCTATTGTGTCAATAAGCGGGTGATCGGCGTGGACAATCTTGGCGGATTAAAGCTCGCGTATGTGCTTGGCGAGCGCACGCCGGTGCCGGAAAACATTCGTTTGCAATTTGCGCCGCTTTCTTTGCAGAAGCTCTTTGTCAAGCTCACGGATACTGAGGAGGGTGACACATGGAGAAGTTAAAAGAAGCTGTGCGCTTTGAAGTCGTGTCGACTTTGAAATATCTGAGTTTTTTTTACTGCATTGAATACAGTATGCTGGCGGTGACCTTTCTTTTGACGTATCTTGGGCGAGGTGGTATTGACAGGCCTTATTTTGGCGCCATGGAAATTTGTTCGGTCATTTTCATTTTTATCTTTGGTATCCTCGGCTTTCAGGAGGATTTCAAGATGTTTTTACAAAATGGCTTTACACGCCGCTGTATTTTTGTGGCAGTCCTGACATTTTTTATTCTGTCAGCACTGTTGCTTGCGTTGGTCGACAGTCTTGCGGCGAGTTTACTGGGGCATCTTTCAAGTGGTTATTTCTCAGGTTTTGAGGCCATCTATGGAGAGGGACACGCATGGGGGGTGCAGTTGTTATATCGTTTTGAGCTCTATCTTGTGATTGCTTGTGTGGGCTACCTTGGTGCACTTGTCGTGGTGCGGTTTGGTAAGTGGCGAATGATGATTCTGGGGCTTGTCCTTGTATGCTTGTGTTTTATGATACTGCCAGTCGTTTTTCGTGAAATTCTTCCCGATGCCTTGCGTTACAGTTTGGCAACACACGTGGAGCTTTTCTTTTATGGTTGTGTTGGTTTTACAGGCAATGAAACGATTCGTTTCATTTATCCGTTAATCACTTTCGCTGTGCTTGCAGGTATCGGATTTGGCGGTGCTTATGCGCTTTTGCGGCGTGTATCGCTCCGATGAAAGGTGGATGTGTGATGAATCAATTAAAAGCATTGATTTGGTATGAATGTATTCAAGCATTAAAGAAGGTTCTTATTTTTTATAGCGTTTTTTGGGGCAGCTTTGCGTTGATGTCACTGATGGTTGTGTTACGCCTTGGTGAAGGGGTCAATATTTTTGCCGTTGGTACAGAGATGTGGGCGATGATCCTGGCTCCTGTTACAGGAGTGGTGCTTTTCATCGAAGATTATCGTCAACTGCAACAAAACGGTTTTACGCGTCGTGCCATTTTTTCAGGTGAGATGTTCTGCTTCTTGTTTATGGCGGCACTGGTTGCCTCTTTTGAAACAGTGATACCACGTTTTGTTGGGAAGTTTCTGCCACAAGTACATTCGGTGGTTGCACGGGCGTTTGGGAGCAATGTTTCGTGGCTGGGAAACTGGCTGCTTTTGTTGGGCACCTTCTTTTTCATTGCCAGCATGACGTATCTGATCACTGTCATCATTGTGCGTTTGGGTAAACGGCGCGCCCTTATTGTGGGGATCGTATTTTGGTGTGGCATTATGATTGTGCTGCCAGCGTTGATGGCTGCTTTTGATAGCGTTCGACGATTGGGTGGTCAAGTGCTTGATATGATTTGTGTTTGTCTTGGCTTTGGTGATGCGGGCGTGATGCACATTTGGCCGCCGATTTTCACTGTTATGGCGGCCAGTGTGCTGGTTGTAGTTTGTGGTTATCTCGTGATGCGCCGTTTTGAATGGCGCTGGTAAATATAGGGTGGTTCTGCCTTGGCGGGACCGCTTTTTTATTGCGCGCGTATTCTGTGAGCGGTACAATGAAAACATAAGATACGGAGGTGAGTGCGATGATTCGATTGGCGATTTGTGACGACGATGCACAGGCGGTGGCTGACCATCAAACGATGGCTGAGAAAGCATTGCGGGAAAATGGGTATGCGGTTAGTGTGACGACCTACACGCAGAGCGAAAATCTTTTGGCAGATGTTTGTGATGACGGCTATGTGTATGACCTCATTCTTTTGGATGTTGAAATGCCACAGCTTGACGGCATGACCTTGGTGGCACGGTTGACACCACATTTGCCACAGGTATTGGTGATTTTTATCACATCGCATCGAGAATATGCCATTGATGCGTTTGCCTTGAATATTTTTCGCTATGTGCCGAAAGATGAGATTGAGACACGCCTGCCGCAGGCGCTTTGTGATGCAGCTAAACGCATTAGTTTGGAAGACGGCAAATGTTATACGATTCAGACAGCGAGCCGATTGGAAAAACTGCCGCTTAAAGACATTCTCTACATTGCCCGCGAAGGAAAAAACGTGTGTTTTATTACCACCCATGGTGCCAGTCTTGAGCGCACAAGCCTGGCGCAGGTGATGGAGCAGCTCGATGATGACGCCTTTATTTACATTGATCGTGGTATGATTGTGAACCTTGTGCATTTGTTAAAGATAAAAGATGGTTTTGCTGTGCTTGACAGCGGCCAGCGATTGCCAATCAGCCGTGGCCATTTGGCGGATGTGAAAGCGCAGGTGGCAACTTACTGGGGGGCGTTGTTATGACGTGGCTGCTGATGTCGGAAATGTTGGCAACGGTGGTGCGGGTGTTGGCTGGTATGTATGTCATCGGTCGGATATTGTCGTTACCAACACCGCGAAAAGAACAGCTATTCATCGCCTTTTTTGGTGCGCTGTTGTTAGGTGCTTGCCCGCTTCCAGCGTTTTATGATTTTTTTGTGGAAGCTGGTTGGTTGACGTTTTGCGTTGTTAAATGGCAGAAGATTGATTGGCGAATGTCCTTGTACTTGGCGATCTTCTATGAAATCGCTGTCAATTTATGGACCTTTCTGGTATGTGCCTGGTTGGCTGTTTGCTTTCGCAATGAGGCTTTTTTGGATGGAACAAAGGGCGTGTATCATATTGGTCAATGGCTGTTTCTGGCCCTGCTTGTTGTGCTGGTGTCTTACATTGTGAAGAAAACGGAGATGAGCCGTCGGGAGGCCATGAAGATTGTTGATGTGGTAGTCATCGCAGGGTTTGTGGCGACCATTTCATTGTCGGAACAGTCTTATATCGAGTTGGACGAAGACCTGTTGGATATGTGGCTCGTGTTTTCGTTGATTTTGACAGTGGGGATTCTGGCTTTTATGATGCGTCGTCAGTTTGATGCAGAACACGAACTTGCCGAATTGCGTGCGGTGCAGGCAGAGAGCGCGGAACGAGAATATCAGTTGCTTGCACGTACCTATGCAGAAAACGCTCAACTTTTTCATGATCTGCATAATCATCTCGGTGTTTTACAACGGCTTTTAGCCCATGATAAAGCGCAAGAAGCGGCCGCCTATCTGGAGAGCCTGCAAGCACCGTTTGAGACGTTCGCAGACAGCGTTTGGACAGGTGATGAAACGGTGGATTATCTGCTTGCGCGCAAAGCGCAACAAGCGCGTGAGGCGGACGTTCGCATGACATTTGAGGTGGCTTTTCCGCAACGCACCAATCTGCGCGGTGCCGACCTTTGTGCCGTTCTTGGCAATTTGCTTGACAATGCCATTGAAGGTGCCGAAAAAGCAGAGGGAGAACGCTGGGTGCGCTTGGCAATGCAGCCAGTGGGACAGATGTTGGTGATTAAAGTGGAAAACAGCGCCTGCCCGCCTAAGGAGAATCTGGAAACCAGCAAAGAGAAGAACGGGCTTCATGGCTGGGGGCTGTCGAGTGCGCGTCATGCGGCTGAGCGGTATGAAGGCACGGTGCAAACCAGTTATGCGGCGGGCATTTTTACAGCGTTGGCGACACTGTCCTTCGATGCTATTGAACATATATAATTGGTCAAAAAAACCACGGAGTGCGGAATTTCAGACGCTCCGTGGTTTTTTGACGGACAAAAACAGTCGATTCGCGGACATTTGCCGCAGACAAACGTGCAAGTCTGTAAAATAAAGACAAGATAAAACACGGTACGCAATTTTGAAGGAGGAAACAATCATGCGTCATTTTTATTTTCGTCTTATCATGGGCATAGTTTTTCTTGTTTGTCTGCTTTTTAGCATAGCTACTATGAATATAGGCAGTGTGGTGCTCTTCTTGTTCATGAGTGCAGCGATGTTTTATGGTGCTTATGGAGAGTGGAAACGCAACGGTGGTGGAAAACAATGAGTGCGTTGCTCTGTGTTGAGGGGCTTCGTGCCTGGTACACCAAAGAGCGTCTGGTGCTCAAGGACTGTTCTCTGAGCCTTGGTGCCCACGAAGTGGTTGGCTTGATTGGGCTGAACGGCGCAGGAAAAACCACGCTGCTCAATGTACGGAGTGGTTTGCATGAACACTTTACAGCGAACAACGTGACCTGTGTCGGGGCACCGACCACTTTTCGCGATGCGACGTTCAAGCGAATGCGTTACACAGTTTTTGCGGAAGACGCCGCCTTTGGTTATTTTAGTTTTCGTGAGTATTTGTGTTTTGTTTGTCATGCTTATGGCTGCAAGGTGCCAGATGTGACAGCGCTTGTTGAAGGTTTTCATTTTAACGCTTATACTGAGCAGCCCATTCGCGACCTTTCCACCGGCAATCGCAAGAAAGCCTTTCTCATCACTGCTTTTGCGTTGCAGCCACCGTTGCTTTTTCTCGATGAGCCGGTGAATGGTTTGGATTTTCAGAGCACGGAGTTTCTTTATGCGTGTATCAACGCTTACCGAGAAAGCGGCACCGTGCTTTTTTCGTCCCATGTTCTTGAAAGTATTGTGCTTACAGCGGATCGTGTGCTTGTTCTTGAGCAGGGGCGCATTGGTCAAACGTTTACGGATGGGCAAGTTGATGCCGTAGCCATCAGGGAGGCGCTGCGTGATGACAACGTTTAAGCTGTTTGCAAGAAAATGTTTCGGGGTGCGCGGAGAACGTCTGGTGCGCTGTCTGGTGATTTGTGCTGTGGTGTACGGCGGGCTGAGCATGGCGGTGTGGCGTTTGACGATTGCCCAGTCTGTGCTTTGTTTGATGGCAGGAGTTTTTAGCGGAGGTGTGATGCTGCGTGCGTTAATTGCGGTGGACAACATGGCAGAACTACGGCATCTGCTCATGCTGCCGTGTGCGGAACGTGCTATTGTGCAGGGCTATGTTGGTGTGATGGCGGTATATACGCTGTTGACGAAAACTTTGCCGCTTTTGGCGGTTCTCTTGGCGGTCAGCGTGTGGTCGTGGTCAACGGTCGTGGTGGTGCTTGCCTGTGCGCTGAACGGTGTGCTTTTGGCGGCGTTGTTTACGGGCATGCAACGCGTTCGCTGGCTAATTGTTCTTTGGGGCGTAGTTCTTATTGCTTTGCTTTTTATTGAAGCAGGTGATGACGCGCTTTTGCCGTGGTTGGTGGTGAGTATGGCGGGCGCTGTTATTTTGTTGCGGCGAATCTCGGTGTATGCGTTGTGGCGGTCATCATGGGATGCACCAACAAGAAAACGTGCGACTCATGGCCTGATGTTGCACTATTTCTTGCGCTATCTCCTGGCGCATAAAAATTACCTCGTCAACACTGTGGCACTTTGGGGGATGGCAGCGGTTCTGCCATTTTTCCTGCAAGAATTTGCGAGAGATTTTTTTGTTGCTCCATTGGGTTTTGCCATTCTTACGCTGAACACGCCGCTTGGCATTTTATTTTCGGCCGATTCTGCGCTGGAACGGGCGGTGCGCGCCTTGCCTGGTGGTGTACGCTGTTTTTGCCTGCCCTATGCGGCACTGCTTTTTACCATGAATCTTATTGCTGATGGCATTTTTCTTGTCAGTTGGCAATGTGTGATTGAAGCGGTAGATGGGCGTATGCTGTTGGCAGGTATCTGCATTGCTGCACAGAGTGCCCTTGCCAGTGTTTGGCTTGAATGGCGGCATCCACTACGAAACTGGCGTATAGAAAGTGATCTTTGGCATCATCCTCGCAAATACCTTGTTCCGGGGCTGATGCTGTTACTTGCTGTTCTGATTGGTAGTTGGTCACCAATCCTATGGGCGTTTGATGCATTGCTTGTGGTAGAATGTGGCGTGGCTGTGTGGTATGCGTTTTATAGAACCTGACCCCATTGAGCGGTCAGGTTTTTTGGTGTTTGTTAGAAAATATCACGATTTTGTGAAGACTGAAATCCCCTGGTTGACAATCGTGTTAGATGCAGGTTATAATCTAACCCTGTTAGTGATTTTAGAGAGGAGGATGAAAATGGCAACAGAGGAAGAGGTTGAACGTTTGCTTTGGCTGATGCACGAGGTTCACCCTCAACATTCTTTCAAGGAAGTAGATAAAACCAGCGAGGGGCTTGGCGCTGTATTACGTTTTTTGGGTCACGTTGAAGAACCTGTGACTTCGGGGCAGATTGCACAAGCGATGCAGGTGAGCACCGCACGCATGGCAGTGTTATTGAAAAAACTCGAAGGCAAGGGCCTTATTATTCGTGAAACTGGCGTGAATGATGCACGCACAACGGTGGTGCGTCTTTCGACAGAAGGGCAGGAGAAGGTGGAAGCCATGCGTAAAGATGCTCAGGCTTTTGTTGCTCAACTCATTGATACCATTGGCATGGCGCGTTTGGAAGAATTTGCGGCTGTTTCTAAAGCCATTGTTGCGGTTGCAAGCCAATATTGCTCATCAAAAGAGGCAGAGCAGGCTAAAGACCGCAAAAAATTTTGACAAATTATCTAACTGTGTTAGATGTTTAGTGTTTAATAAAGGAGTGCGAAATTCATGTTAAAATTATTACGAAATTTTACTAAGAAGGAGTGGGGGCTGGCTGCATTGTCGATTGCATTCATCGTGGTGCAGGTTTGGCTGAACCTGACGATGCCAGACTATATGCGTGACATCACGATGTATGTACAAACGCCGGGCAGCACTATGTCAGAGATTCTTTCTTCTGGTGGCATGATGCTTTTGTGTGCAGCGGGTGCTTTGGCGGCATCGGTGGTTACAGCGGTGTGTGCAGCGAAGATTGCTACCGGTTTTAGTGCCACGCTGCGTAGTCAAATGTTTCGCAAGGTGCAGTCGTTTTCGATGGAAGAGATTGGGCACTTTTCAACCTCCAGTTTGATTACCCGCTCTACGAATGACGTCACCCAAGTGCAGATGCTCATTGTTTTGGGTTTGCAAATGCTTATCATGGCACCAATTATGGCAGTATGGGCGATTTGCAAAATTGCTGATAAGAAATGGGAGTGGACGTTGTCAGCAGCAATGGCTGTGGTGGTGCTGCTTCTCATTGTTGGGGTTTGTTTGCTCATTGCGCTGCCAAAATTTCGCAAATTGCAGGAGCTGATTGATAACCTCAACCGTGTTACGCGTGAAAATCTCACTGGTTTGCGTGTTGTACGTGCTTATAACGCTGAATCCTATCAAGAGCACAAGTTTAGTGACGCCAATGCTACGCTCACCAATACGCAACTTTTTGCCCAGCGTACACTCGCTTTTCTGATGCCAAGTATTCAACTTATTATGAGTGGGCTTACTCTGGCAGTGTATTGGATTGGTGCAGTGCTTATTGAAGATGCCAATATGGTGGGTAAAGTCAACTTGTTTTCTGATATGATGGTGTTTTCGCAATATGCCATTCAGGTGATTATGTCGTTCATGATGCTTGTTATGATTTTTATGCTCTTGCCTCGTGCACAGGTGGCTGCGAAGCGTATTGAAGAAGTGCTTGATACGGAACCTGCTATTATTGATGGCGCACGCACAGAAGGTGAAGCTGGGCACACAGGTGAAGTGGTTTTCAAAAACGTCAGCTTCCGCTATCCAGATGCTGAGGACAACGTGCTTGAAAACATTTCTTTCACTGCTAAGAAAGGTGAAACCATTGCTTTCATTGGTGCTACTGGCTGTGGTAAGAGTACGGTGGTCAATTTGGTGCCACGTTTCTATGATGCAACCGAAGGTGAAGTATTGGTTGATGGTGTCGATGTGCGTGAGTATTCGCAGAAAGCGTTGCGCGATAAAATCGGCTATGTTTCGCAAAAAGCCATTCTTTTTGGCGGCACAGTGCGCGAAAACATCGCCTATGGTGACAACGGTCGTGCGCCGGCAACCGATGAAGATGTAAAAGCCGCTATTGCAACCGCTCAGGCGACCGATTTCATCGAAGCTATGGAAGATGGTTATGATGGCCGCGTGGCGCAGGGCGGCGACAACTTCTCCGGTGGTCAGAAACAGCGTTTGTCGATTGCACGTGCGGTGGCGCGTCGTCCGGAAATCTTTATTTTCGACGATTCTTTCTCGGCGCTCGATTACAAGACTGACCGCACCCTGCGTTCTGCTCTCGATAAAGAATGTGGTGATGCGACGCGCCTTATCGTTGCACAGCGTATTGGCACCATTCGTGATGCAGATAAAATTATTGTTCTTGATGAAGGTCGTGTTGTTGGCATGGGACGTCATGAGGAACTGATTAAAACTTGTGATGTGTATCAGCAAATTGCCTTGTCACAGTTGTCGAAGGAGGAATTGGCATGACAAAAACCTATAAAGCGCAAGGTGGCAAACATGGCCACCACGGTTCTCATGGTCCGCATGGTCATAATAAGCCTAAAGACTTCGTCGGCACTTGGAAAAAACTATTGTTATATTGCCGTAAATATCTGGCTGTGTTCCTTATTGCGCTGATTTGTGCAATTTCGGGCACCGTACTTACGCTGATTGGTCCGGATAAATTGTCGGATATGACAGATACCATTACCGCTGGCCTTGCGCCAAATACCGAGGCGCTCGAAGAACTGACAGAAGAAGTTTCTGCCAATACAGCCAAAAATTTGCAAACCTTATCCACCGCTATTGCAGCGAATATGCAAAAAGGAACGCCTGCTGCCATTACGGTTAATGGTTCAAGCATTTCGCCGGAAGATCAGGCAAAAACGCTGGCGGCACTCAAAAATTTACAAACGTCAGATGCAGCTGCCATGCAAAAAGCCATGGACGCTTTGCCTGAAAGTGCCAGCAAAGCACTTTACACGGATATTACCATAGATGGAACCACCATCAGCGGCGCTGATCAACGTGCTGCACTTGAGACTATGTCGGGGATTGACCCAGAAAACAGCGAGGACGCACTGGAAGCGATGGATGCACTGCCTGCATCGGTTTATGATTTGATTAAACCGAGCATTGATATGGATAAGGTGCGTACTATTGGCTTCACACTGGTGGCATTTTATGCCATGAGCTATCTCTTTCAGGCACTTCAAGGGTGGATTACCGCTGGTGTTACGCAGCGCGTGTCGCAAACTTTGCGCGGTGATATTTCGCGTAAAATTAACCGTTTGCCGATGGCGTTTTACAACCGTACCACCACCGGCGACATTCTTTCGCGTGTGACCAACGATATTGACCTTATCAGCCAATCGTTGAACCAGAGTATTGCTGGGCTGTTGACTTCAGTGGTGCTTTTCCTGGGCAGCCTTTTTATGATGCTCATTACCAATGTTTGGATGACATTGACGGCTGTAGTGGCTAGTTTGTTGGGCTTTGTCGTTATGTTTGCCATCATGGGGCGCAGCCAGAAATATTTCGCACGTCAGCAGCGTCATCTTGGTATCTTAAACGGGCACATCGAAGAAATGTACACAGGACATACCGTTGTTAAAGCCTATAATGGCGAAGAATCGGCACAAAAAACGTTTGATGAAATGAACAGCAAACTACGCGAAAGTGGTTTTCGCGCTCAAACCCTGGCTGGTATGATGATGCCGGTCATGACATTTGTTGGTAACTTGGGGTATGTGGCTGTTTGCGTGGTTGGTGGTGCGATGGCGCTGAACGACATCATCAGTTTTGGCGTTATCGTGGCCTTCATGATGTATGTGCGCTATTTCACGCAGCCGCTGTCACAAATCGCACAGGCTGTGCAGTCGCTGCAAATGGCAGGCGCAGCTGGTGAACGTGTTTTTGAATTCCTTGAAGCCGAAGAAATGGAAGATGAAACTGGTAAAATCAAGGACCTTGGCGATGTGAAAGGGTATGTCGATTTCGACCATGTCCGTTTTGGCTATGAAGATACCGATAAAATCGTCATTCATGATTTCTCCGCTCATGCCAAACCAGGGCAAAAAATTGCCATTGTTGGGCCAACAGGCGCCGGTAAAACGACCATGGTTAATTTGCTTATGCGTTTCCATGACATTCAAAGCGGCGAAATTCGTATTGATGGTACGCCAACCAGCGCCATGACGCGTGAAGCGGTGCGTAACGAATTTTGCATGGTTCTTCAGGATACCTGGCTCTTTGAAGGTACTCTGCGTGAAAACCTCATCTATTGCACAGAAGGCGTGAGCGATGAAAAAATGATTGCTGCCTGCAAAGCTGTTGGCTTGGATCACTTTGTTCGCACCTTGCCAAAGGGCTACGATACAGTACTTGGCGATCAAATCAACCTCTCACAAGGGCAGAAGCAGCAGCTCACCATTGCGCGCGCCATGATTGCGGATAAACCGATGCTCATTCTTGATGAAGCGACGTCTTCCGTTGACACGCGCACTGAACAGCAGATTCAAGCAGCCATGGACAAGCTCATGGAAAACCGTACCTCCTTTGTCATTGCTCACCGACTTTCCACGATTAAAAACGCCGACCTCATTCTTGTCATGAATCATGGCGATATTGTCGAAAGCGGCACGCATGAAGAGCTTTTGGTTAAAGGTGGATTCTATGCAGATCTTTACAACAGCCAGTTTGAACAAGCCTCATAATTGATGACAACCATCTCTTGCAAATCCGTTTTGTGAGAGATGGTTTTTGCATTATGGTATTATTTGGTTATGATATAAGGATGGAATCGTTTTAGGATCAGCGTTTTGACGCTGATTTTTTGTTTTATATTGACATTTTTTACAAAGAAGTCTATACTAAAATTAACCAATTAACCAAAAGGTTAAAAGTTGAAAGGGGGCGTTTATCGTGTTGCAGGTTTCCAACCTTTCTTTTCAGTATCAACCGCATAATCCGATTGTGCATCAACTGTCATTTTCGGTAGCGGATGGGGCAGTGGTAGGTTTGTTGGGGAAAAATGGTGCTGGCAAAACGACAACGCTGAAATTGATATTGGGGTTATTGCCAATGCAAGATGGTACGGTTACGTTGGACGCTTCTTCTTTGGGAGAGCAGCCGTTGTGCTATAAAATGAAAGTGGGGTATGTTTCAGACAATCACGAGATTTACAACAATTTGACTGGCACAGAGTATTTGAATTTTATCGCTGATATGTACGAAGTGCCGACAGCGATTAGAACACAACGATACACTCCGTTGATTCAAGCCTTTCAAATTGAAGCGCATTTACCAAAGGCTGTGAAAAAATTGTCGCATGGCACCAAGCAAAAAATGGCAATTATTGCATCGTTGGTTCATGATCCGCAATTTTGGGTTTTAGATGAACCGATGACAGGGCTTGATGTAGAAGCTGTTCAAGTGTTGAAGCAACTGATTTGCTCAAGAGCGTCTCGTGGAAAATCGGTTCTGTTTTCATCGCACATTCTGGAACTCTGTGAAAAATTGTGTGATGAGGTGATTATTTTGCATCATGGAAGAATAAAGCGAACGCTTATGCTTCATGATGGAATGGTGGATACGTCCTTGGAAGACCTCTATTTGGAGGTGATTGATGATGAACCCTTGGACGAAGATTTTTCGATTAAGTAGCACTTTGTGTCAAATCAATTTCAGTTTTATGAATGTGCGGCACAAATGGAAGGAGTATCACAACAGCTATGTGGCCGTACTGGCGTGCTTTATCGTGGGTATGGTGGTTTTTCTGTACAGTTACTATTATCAAATGATAGAGCATTTTTATGTAGCGTTGGCGGAAATAAACATGGACGTTTTGTTTTATCGTCTTGTGATGGTTGGAATGGTAGCGATTCTTTCCGTGGTGAGTGCTTTTTTGTTGGTCGATATGTTTTGCTTTTCAAAAGACATGGAGCAATTACTGGTATTTCCTGTTTTGCCTTGCTATATTTTGACAAGCAAATATCTAATAGTCGCGTTGTTTTGCTGTGTGTTGGAAGCGCTGCTGTTATTTCCGGTGAGTCTTGTTCAGTTTCGTTACACTGGTGATTTATCTGTGTTTGCGACAGGGATTTCGGTCGTTTTCTTGCTTTCTGTTTTTACGGTTTTTCCGGCTGCTGTTGTGGTCACTGTGTGTTTGAAGATGGCGATGGTGCTGAAACAATCGAGGACACTTTGGCTCGTGGGTGGTTTGCTTTTGTGGTTGATAGGCCATATAGCTTTTCGCATGGCATTTGCTCAACGGCAACTACAAATGGGCGAGCAGGCGATTGATTGGTTGTTGGCAGCAACAACACCTTTTCCGCTATATGATGTCTACATCAGTTGGAATATTGCATTAAAGGTTGGCTGTGTTATATTTTTTGTTGCAGCGCTTATTGTTTACTATTATTTGAGCCGTGTTATTATTGGCGATAGGTACATGGTATATAGCAAGGAACGTCAGTATCGGGGAAGAAAAGTAGAATATCGTTCGTCAGCAAGATTGCCAAGTTATTTTAGAAAAGAATGTAAAAATTTTTTCCGGAATCCTTTGTATGTATTCAATGGTCTGTTTGGTATATTGATAACACCATTCTTATTGCCTTTGTTCTTTAAGATGGGGGCAACAGCAGAAAGCACAGCACAAATTCGGCAGTTGGTAACATCAAACGAATTTTCGCAATATGCGACCGTATTAGCACTCGTGGTCATCGTCCTGACATCATCAATCAATGTTGTGGCGGCAAGTAGCTTCTCGCGCGAGGGGGCAAACTATTGGATTGTTCAAATCATTCCTTATGCCTTGAAGCAACAAGCGTATGTAAAAATTTTGTTTTCTATGGCAGTATCGGTGACAGGCATTTTGCTTAATTGCGTCATCTTCAAGTGGTATTTTCATTATGGGTATGCTCAAATCGTCGTGATTGCTTTGGTAGGTACATGGTTTGCCGTTTTATGGAACTTTATTGGTGTATTTATTGATATGAAACATCCGAAATTAACCTGGCTCAACGAAGCAGAAGCCGTCAAACAAAATATCAATGTGGTGGTGTCTATCATAATATGTATTGCAATTTCTTTGAGTTATCTTTTTTGCGTAACAAAAATGATGCAGGCGGCGCTGCCGTCCTATCTGATTGTAGGCAGTGTTATGGGCAGTCTATCTATGCTCATTGCCCTTGTCAATGTAGGTATTATCAGGCAGAAAGAGAATATTTATAGCACATCGTTCTATCCAACTGGGAGGAATGACTTATGAGTAAACAGAAAATGATGCCAGCACTGTTGCTGGTGGGAACTTTTATCCTGTTGTTTGTTGCAACTTTTTTCCTTCCGTCAGAAATACCATTTCATTTTGATGCTGGCGGCGAAGCTGGATGGTATGCAAGTAAATACTTCATTTTATTGCTTACGCCGGTTCCCTATTTAGTTTATTATCAATTTACACACAAAAAGAAATGAACTCAGAAATTTGTAGGAGAAAGGAGCTGTATGAATGACGACAGTATTTAAGGCGTTATCTGATGATACACGCCGACAGATTCTAAAATTGTTGGCAGAGGGTGATATGACAGCAAAAGAAATTGCTGAAAATTTTACAATCTCCAAGCCGGCCATATCGAAACATTTGGATGTGTTGAAAGAAGCGGAATTAGTAACCAGTGAGCGAACCGGTATGTCGGTGACGTATTCTCTGAATGCTTCCGTGTTACAGACTACATTAGGAGCATTTTTAGCATTTTTTGACAATCATCATGCAACTGTAAAAGAGGAGCTAGAAGATGTATAAAAAGTTGAATCTGCTCTTGTTGATGATTTTTATTGTAGGAACGCTATTATGCTATCGCAATCTTCCTCAGGAAATTTCTTTGTTTATGCAAAGCCCGCATCGCATCGTTTTCGTTGGTGTTAGTTTTGTTATTTTGTTGGCATTAGCGATTGTTGCGCTATACCCTAAAAAGATTTCGGGAAGCGACAATGTAGTAAGAAATGAAATGACAAGTTTCGTTTTGAATCTCTTTGGGATTTTCTTATTTCTCTTTTATTTTACGGTTTTGGCGATGTATAGTGGTCTCCGCATAGATTATTTGCGGGTGATTGGGCTTATTGTTGGTGTAATGATGGTCTTTGTTGGAAATTTTTTGCCGCAAATGCCGTTTCGTAGTCGTATAGGTATAAAACTGCCATGGGTTGTAAGAGATAAGCGGTGCTGGCAAAAAACACACCGTTTTGCTGGCTATACCGCCATTCCTTTTGGTATTCTGCAATGCTTGCTTGTTTTGTTTATGCAAGATGTCAATATGATATTTTTATGGGGCATTGGCTTATGGCTTGTTCTTGTGTGTGGTTATTCACGGATTGTATTTCATGCTGACAAGGACAATCAATAGAACGTGTGCCTTGCAATAATGGTATGGGTAAATAACAAAAAATAGCGCCTGCGTATGTGAGAGTTTTCGCATACGCAGGCGCTATTTTTTCTTTTATTTTAATGCTTCAGGGTTCAGACACTGTAAGTCGTTTGGTACAAAAAGGCCGTCTTTGCGGATGAGTTCATCATCAAAATAGATGGCACCGCCGCCATATTCTGGTGTTTGAATGAGGACGAGATCCCAATGAATGGTAGAATCGTTGCCGTTTGGTGCATCTTCGTAACAACTACCTGGGGTGAGGTGAATGCTGCCGCTGATTTTTTCATCGAAGAGAATGTCTTTCATCGGTTTTGTGATGTAAGGATTAACACCAATGCCGAGCTCGCCGATGTAGCGCGCGCCTTCGTCGGCGTCTAAAATGGCGTTGAGTTTTTCTGTTTCGTTGGCGGTGGCATTGACGATTTTGCCGTTTTTGAAGGTGAAGGAAACGTGTTCAAAAACGGTGCCCTGGTAAAGAGAAGGGGTGTTGTAGGTGATGGTACCATTGACACTGTCACGTACTGGCGCAGTGTAAACTTCGCCGTCCGGAATGTTACATTCACCGGCGCATTTGACGGCTGGTATGTTTTTGATGGAGAACGTCAGGTCTGTGCCAGGACCGATGATATGTACCTTGTCTGTTGTGTTCAAACGGGCAACGAGAGCGTCCATGGCGGCGCTCATTTTGGCATAATCGAGGTTGCAGACGTTATAGTAGAAGTCCTCAAAAGCACGGCTGCTCATGGTGGCTAGCTGAGCCATGGAGCCGTTTGGATAGCGCAATACCACCCATTTGCTGTTGTTGACACGTTCTTCAAGCACATCAGCATAGGCTTTGTTGTGCAGGGCGATGCGCTCTTTTGGTACATCTGCGTTTTCAGAGATGTTGTCACCGGCACGCACGGCAATGTAAGCGTCCATGCCTTTCATTTGTTCGAGCAGGAGCTTGGCGTTGAAGTTCAGCTGTTCTTCGCTTGCGCCCATAAGCAGGGCGCGGGAAAGTTTGGCATCGGAGAGATGCAGGTAAGGGTATGCGCCCACAGCGTAGGCTTCTTCAATGAGAGCTTCCGCAAGGGGATAGGCGTCCTGGCCGTTGATGTCGATGAGCAAGCGTTCTCCAGCTTGGAGGCGGGTGGAGTAGTGAATAAGTTTATGTGCAAGGGTAAGTGTACGTGGGTCCATGGTTCATTTCCTTTCTTAGTGCCAAAGTGATTTATCAAGTGCACGATACTGAATGGCTTCGGCGATGTGTGGTGCTTGAATGACATCGCTTTCAGCGAGGTCGGCAATCGTGCGGGCGAGTTTCAAGATACGATTATGGGCACGCGCTGAAATGCCAAGTTTGTCAAAGGCGCGTTCAAGCAGTTTCTTAGAGGCGCCATCGAGTTGACAGTAGGTGTTGATGTGAGCCTGGGTCATATTGCTGTTGCAATAAATGCCGCTTTTTTCAAAACGCGCAAGCTGAATATTGCGGGCACGAATAACACGCGTGCGAATAGCAGCTGAGGATTCCTCCTGGCTGCTTTCATTGTAGAGATCGCTAAAGCCAATCGGCATGACTTCCAGTTGAATGTCAAAGCGATCAAGAAGCGGGCCGGACACTTTACGTCTGTAACGTGTGATGGCGCCGGACGAGCAGGTACATTCGTGTTTTGGATCGTTGAGATAGCCACATGGGCACGGATTCATCGACGCTGCCAATAAAAAGTTGCAAGGGAATGTGAATTGAGCGTTGACACGCGAAATGGTCACTTCGCCATCTTCCAATGGCTGACGCAGCGCTTCCAACACATTTTTTTGAAATTCTGGGAATTCGTCCATAAAAAGAATACCATTATGGCTAAGCGAGACTTCACCAGGGGTTGGTATGCGGCCGCCGCCAATGAGGCTTGCCTGCGAGCTGGTGTGATGTGGTGCGCGGAAAGGCCGCTCTGTAATCAGTGGATGCTTGCTGGAGAGGAGGCCGGCAACGGAATGGATTTTGGAACACTCAAGACATTCGCCCACAGAAAGCGGCGGCATGATGGAGGGTAATGCGCGGGCGAGCATGGTTTTACCAGCGCCTGGCGAACCAATCATAATCACATTGTGACCGCCGGCTGCGGCAATCTCTAAAGCGCGTTTGGCTTCGTGCTGGCCTTTTATATCAGCGAAGTCAATGCTAGTGGCAGGTGCATTGGCTAAAAGCTCTGAAATATCTGGTTGCGGCAGTGGTGAATGTTGTACTGGCGCATAAAGAAAATCCACCACTTCGCGAAGATTTTGGAAAGCGTAGGTAGGAATACCACTGATGGCGGATTCTGCACCGTTGGTAGAAGCTATTACCATGGCTTTACCACTGTCTTTCATGGCCAAAGCAAGGGGTAATACGCCTTTGACAGGACGAATACTGCCATCCAATCCCAGTTCGCCGACAAAAATAAAATGATCGAGAGTGTCTAAAGGTACTTGTTCGGTGGCTGCCAACATGGCTACGGCAATGGCGAGGTCAAAGGAAGGCCCTTCTTTTTTGATGGAGGCGGGCGCTAGATTGATGACGATACGCCGTGGCGGAATGTCGAAGCCTTGATTTTTTAGTGCTGTGCGTACACGTTCTTTGCTTTCTTTGACGGAAGTGTCGGGCAGGCCGACGATTTCCCATGAAGGCAGACCATGGCTTGAGTCGATTTCAACTTCAATAGCACTTGCAGCTAGACCGATGAGGGCGACGGAATGGATGTGTGCGAGCATAGGCTATTCCTCCTGTGTGGTGGTGATGCGATAGCGTTGCCAAATGTCTTTGTCGATACCACTCATGATGCGCTCCTTGATGCGGGGATTACTCGCTTGAAGCGTTGAGAGCAGTTGTTTGATGTCACTACGGGTGGTGTAGCCATCGGCCGGACAACGATTGACCACCACAGGTAGAGACAATTTCTTGCCAATGTGGGTAATGGTGTCCTCGCTGACATAAACCAAGGGGCGGATGACAGTTACTTCGCTGCGTGTCAGGTAAGAGCGTGGCGCAAAAGTGTGGATGCGCCCTTCGTAGAAAAGGCTCATAAGGAGCGTTTCTATGACGTCATCCATGTGGTGCCCTAATGCCACTTTATTGCAACCGTTGGCGTGTGCCCAGTTGTTGATGGCACCGCGGCGCATACGAGCACAGAGGGAGCAGGGGTTCTTCTCTTTGCGTTCTTCAAAAATCAGCGGGCCGATTTCGCTGGGAATGATTTCCAGAGGAACACCGAGTTCCTTGCAGAATGCAGCCATTTCGCTGTAATCATTTCCCCAGCCGAGATCCAACGATACTGCGCGCAGCGAAAAATTACATGGCAGTGTGCGCGCAAGCACAGCCATGGCATAAAGTAAGAGCGTGCTGTCTTTGCCGCCGGAAAGTCCTACGGCGATGACGTCGCCATCTTCGATAAGGCCAAAATCACGGCTTGCCCGCCGCATTTTAGAAAAGAGGTCTTTGTTATAGGGGCGCCATTCACTAGCTTTCAATCGTGTTACAACTCCTTTATTTGAACATACTTCCATTATAAGAAACGGGAGCGGTCGCGGTCAAGAAAGAAACAAAGCAACAACAGATCTGGCAATGGCTTGAGGCTGAACGCCACTTATTTTATAATATTTTGAAAGGAGGGTATCATTGTGAAAAAAATACGCTTTTTATCGAAACTGATTCGCCACACAGCGGTGCTCAGCATTGTCAGTGCGCTGTTTGTGGGTGCAGTGATGGCAGAAGATGCGCCTTACAAGACAGGTGAAGAGCCTATCGCACCTGGCGTTATCCATGAATCGCACTATTGGAACACCAATTATGGGCCGATTCGCTTTGAGGTGCTAAAATGTGATCTTAGCAATCCTAATCTGGATTTGAGGCTGGTTGCAGGGCAGGGAGAGTATACCGAACGAGCGACCGTTCCTGCCATGGCAGAGAACACAGGTGCTGTTGCGATGCTCAATGGCGACTTCTTTAATATGGCCCTGGAAGGGGCGCCTATTGGTCCGTCACTTGTGAATGGGCAGTTGGCATCATCGCCGGCGGTTATTCAGGGCATTTATTCCTTAGGCATTACTGCGGACGGCACTGCGATGATTGAAGCCATGAGCTATAACGGCAGTGTGCGCGCTGCAGATGGGGCTGTTTTTCCGATTGATGGCTTAAACAAAACGTACTATTGGCATGACCCATCTGGGCAAGAGAGCCACACCAATACCATACAAATGTACAACGATCTTTGGGGCTCAAGTTCTCGCGGTCATGCAGACAATACAGAAGTTTTGATTGGGTATGATGGCACAGTGGAACAAATCTCTCGTGGCGCTACCTTTCCGTTTGAAGTGCCAGATGGTAAAACCATTTTACAGGTGAACGGCAATGCTGAAGCCTTCATCAATGCCCATTGTCCGATTGGTTCCAAGGTGCAGATTACCTCACAGATTATTCCTGACCGTAATTGGACGTTTTTGGTTGGGGGTCATGCGCTTTTAGCCGATCAGGGACATATGGTAAATTATTATAAAGACCTCAGCTCTTTGGCTGGAACGCGTGCTCGCACAGCAGCAGCCGTTTCTCAAGATGGCAAAACCTTGTGGTTTGTTTGTGCGGAAGGCCGCACCAATCGGAGTGTTGGCGCACAGCTTTCCACTATGGGCTATTTCATGGAATATTTGGGCGCTTGGCGTGCGGTCAACCTTGATGGTGGCGGTTCGACCAATATGGTTGTGCGCCACTTGGGCGAAACCAATCTTTCCACGGTTGTTGCACCGGAAGGCTTTGGTGCTTTGCGACCGGTGGTTAATGGAATCGGTATTTACAATAGTACGCCAGTGGGGCAGATCGCTGGCTTTGAAACAACAGGGCCAGAAACTATGGTTGTCGGCGAAAGCCGCAGTTTTGGTGTTAGCAAAGCATGGGATGCCAACTATCATGCGCTCGGTGTGAACAGCGCAGACTTCACCTTGAGTAGTGCTGGTGGTTTGGGCGCATCGGCTGGAATGAATTATGTTGCCTTGCAGACTGGCAATGAAACTGTTCAAATTACATCGAATAGCGGTGTTACCGAAAGTCGCAATGTCAACATTATTGGTGAAGAAGGACTTACAAGTTTGAGAATTGATACAGATCAATTTATGGTCAGTGATGGCTCCGTCGTTTATGCAACGCTTTATGGCACAAAAACCGATGGCAGCGAAGTACTTCTGGATCCTCGCGTTGTGAACTGGAGTGTTGAAGGCTTTAGCGGCAGCGGCACAAACGGTGTTATGACGATTGAGAGCACCGGTAACCTGGCAAATGGTAAGATTGTTGCAACGCTCGGAGGATTGCGCGGTGAAGCGCTCCTGGGCAACAATGCCTACAACTTGCTGGATCTTTATATTGATAACACCAACTACTGGCTCAATGGCGAAAGTTATGTTCTCGACCAACCGCCAATTATTATCGAAAATCGCACCATGGTGCCATTGCGCCTGATTACAGAAGTGCTTGGTGGACAGGTGGAATGGACAGACAATGATGAGCCAATTCACATCACCTATGGTGGTCACAACATCAGTCTCACTTTAGATGACACAACCGCCATTGTTGATGGCGTTCGCGTTGAAACCGATGTACCGGCTCAACTTGCTGGCAATCGCACGCTGGTGCCAATCCGCTTCGTTTCCGAACAACTTGGCATGGACATTGTTTATGATGATGCCACACGCTGCGTGAGTATTTGTGCATTGAAGTAATAAAAAACGACAAAAGGAGGCTTGCATGACACTTATTCGCTTGTTGTTGATTGCCTTAGGCTGCATCTGTCTGGGCCTGGGCACCATAGGCGCCTTTTTACCAGTGTTGCCAACAGTGCCGCTTTACCTCTTAGCTACTATTCTTTTTGCAAAAAGTTCTACAAGATTGCATCGCTGGTTTACCAGTACCAATCTCTACAAGAAAAATCTTGAAAGCTATGTGCAAGGTCAAGGGATGACCTTTGTGACAAAACTGCGTATTGCCATCACCATCACGGTAAGCATGGCCATAGGCTGTTGGTTTGTAAGTCATTTGCCAATGGTGCAGCTTGTTCTGGGGATTATTTGGCTGAGTCTGATGATTTATTTCTTTGCCGTTGTAAAAACCAGACGTCAAGCAGAGTGATTGTAAAAACCGCCTCATTACGTTAAAATGAGGCGGTTTTTTTATGGTTGCAACCGCTGGTTGCGCTCTGGTTGATGGTAGGGAACCACCGTTTATGGTAGAATAGAGCCAACGAAAGGGGGAATATCTCATGACACTTGGAGAAAACATTAAAGCACGACGGCAGGCGCTTAAACTTTCGCAGGAATATGTGGCGGAACAGCTTGGCATCAGTCGTCAGGCTGTGGCAAGGTGGGAAGCCAATAAGAGTGAACCCACCGCAGCGAATTTGGCGAAACTGGCAAGCATTTTAGAAGTGCGAGTGTCGGAATTGGTGGAAACGGAACCCATCACCACTGAAAACAAAGTGCACACTTCGCAGGCGCAGGAACGGCAACATAACTTGTTTATGCTGAATGGTCGCAGCTTGGCATATATTTTGGTTGATGCAAGCGTTATGGGATATTTTCGTTACTATCCAAACGATGCCCCAGGTTGGTGGTGGGTGCTTATCTTTTTCTGTGGACTTGCAGGACTTTCCATCACCTCGTACGATATGTACAAACGTGCTAAAATGACAAAAGATCAAATTGCTTTTGGTGCTCTTTTTCTCGTAGCTGCGCTCTTTTTGCCGCGCTGGTTGCCGTTTAGCGTGGGGTGGAGCTGGTTTATTTCAAGTATTATAGCGGCAGGTTGTTTGATATATCTCAATCTCAAACCATGGCGTCGTATTTGGCCGGTATTCAAGGCATGAAAAAATCCCTTATCCATACTCATCGGATAAGGGATTTTTTCATACGCTTATTCCACATCTGGCGCGGTATATGTTTTGAAGGTCATCATATTCAGTGGAATTTCCTTCAAGTGAGCGACCAGGTCTGGGCGTCCCCAGAAGTTTTCATTGTCGCCCAAATCATCGCTGGAACCCAAAAGAAGAACCACAGGCACTTGACCGCCAAAACCTTCAATGTATGCTTGAATGTATTTAGCACGTTCCATTGGTTCTTTGTCCACAAACGACTTATCAACGACAGCTACACCAATAACGCGCGTGTCGGTTTTTACTAATGCACCGTTAAATTTCATTGCTGCACCTCCTCGAATTCTGTTATATTATATCATGGAATGGCGTTGTTGTGTCGAAAAACATTCAAATTCCATTAATAACAGGGAACGAGGAGGTAGTGTGAATGGAGATACAGTGGAGTGAGATGTCACTCAATCGCATTAAAGAAACGCTTGATACGATGAACGAAGAAAGCAGACTTGCTGCTTGTGCGGACTTATTGCACGACTCGCGCAAGGGGGTTGTAACGTATGCACAGAAAATTCAGCGCGCCCATGAACGTGCACAACATGAACGTGAACGCTTGAAAAAACTATGGCGCTTTGAAGAAGAAGCACGCGCAGAAGGTTATAAGCTGATTATTGGTACAGATGAAGTAGGGCGTGGCCCTTTGGCAGGGCCAGTGGTTGCCGCTGCGGTTGTATTGGCGCCGGGAACAGAACTTTTTGGCATCAATGATTCAAAAAAACTCAGCGAAAAACGGCGTGAAATGTTGGCAGAAGAAATTCGTGCCAAGGCATTGGCTTACCAAATTGCGGAAGTATCTGCGCTGGAAATCGATCGTATAAATATCTTGCACGCTGCCGAACTTGCCATGAAAAAAGCCATTGATGCCCTAATGATTGGCGACTATGTTCTTGTTGATGGTACCAATCGCTTAAACATCAGCAAGCCGTATCGTAATTTCATTGGCGGTGATGCGCTTAGTATTTCTATCGCAGCAGCATCTATTCTTGCGAAAGTTCATCGAGACAACCTCATGGTCGAGTACGACCGTCTTTACCCAGCCTATGGCTTTGCACAAAATAAAGGCTACGGCACCGCAGACCATTACGCCGCGCTGCGCGCCTATGGCCCTTGTCCGCTGCACCGCCGTTCTTTCCGGCTGGAATAAGTGTCGTTAAGCTTATACTGGATAAATTATAAGTTTTGGATTAGGTGTCATTGTGAATAGAAAAAAATATTAGATGTGTTAAATTTGTTGCGCGGTTTAACAGCTTTTTTGTATAATATAAGTACCAAGCTGAAAACAGCTATCAAATTTCTATTTAGAGTGCAGAATACCGAGGAGAGAGTAGTCTGATATGTACAAAAAAATTGGTGAATTTTTCTTGTGTATTGTTGTTTTGGTTGTGGTTTTTATGCTGGGGCATTTTACCAGCATACATTACAGTCTGGAAGGAACGTACAGCGCTGGCAATGAACCCGATAAAAACAATATTTACTTGGCAGTTGGCCACGAAAAATTTGAAATGTATAGTCAGGAACGTATTCTTGCGTCTGGTAGATATGAAAACATTGTTCAAGACAGCGACCTGAATATCTATTCTTTGCTATCAAACGAAAGCGCCAAAATAGGCTATATTGTACAAGGAAAAGATCATATTATTCTTTTAAATGCAGAAGGGCAGGACCTTTTGTTGGAAAAAGTAAGTAAAGCTCCTATTGTATTCGGCTCGCATCATAATTCTTAACAGCATAGCAAAATAAAGGCACTGCGGCATATGGCCGCAGCGCCTTTCCTATAGAAAAAAGCCATCGGCAAGTCGCCGATGGCTTTTGTGGTTGAATTTGTGTGCAAATTACTGCAAGAATTCAAAGAATGGTTCGTCGAACTTGGTCATTGCATTGACAACGAGTTCTACAAGACCACCATACTGGAAGTTATAGTTCTTGGTGAGACCCCAGTGTGCGAGCATATCGCGGAAGGTACCTTTGCAGTTAGAGCATGGAGCACAAACGTACTTAACGAGGTCGGTGTTATAGATGTCTTCTGGACCGAATGCATCAAGAATCTGTTTGAGCTTCATACGGGAAGAAACGTTGTCGCGGAAATCAGAGAAGTTCAGGGAGTTCATGATAGCAAACCCGGAACCACCACCGCAGCAATAGTTATCAACGCCGTGTGGATACATTTCTTTGAAACGGCCTTCAGGCAGAACGGCACGAAGAATTTCGCGCTGTGGTTCTACGATACCCATTTGACGTACATAGTTGCATGGGTCGTGCAGGGTAACAGGGAAGTCGTTCTTGGATGGGTCCAAGTCGTAGGTGCCGCTCAGTACGAGGTCGCGCAGAAGAGGCAGGAAGCTTTCAACAGGTACACGACCGGTAGATGGGGTGTAACGGTCAGCAACAACGGCAGCTGCCTTATGAGCATGACCACACTCAGCGATGACAATGCGGTTAACGCCGAGTTTCTTTGCAGCTTCCATCTGACGAATAGCCACTTCTTTTGCGAACATATCGTCATACCAGATACCATAGTTGACGTTATCGTAACCGCAGAGATCAGAGCTGAGGGTCCAGTCCAAACCAGCTTCATCAAAGAGAATGGTGAAGGCGGTTGGGTTTTCTGGCCAAGCCATAAATTCACCAGCGTTGTGGATCAAGAGAATGTCAGCACCGTGTTTATCGATTGGCGTTTTGTAGTCGTGACCAGGATAGAGATCGTTGAGGTCTTCATCCAGGAATTCAACAGTATCTACAAAAGCTGGCTTGGTGATACCGGTGGAAGAACCGGTTTTCAGCTGCAGTTTAGAACCTTTTTCGCAAAGTGGTTTTGGTACAATACCAAGTTCCTGGCTGAAAATCTTGCGGATTTCTTTTGCCAGAGAGCCGTTGTCAAGACCAAGAGGGCAAGCCTGGGCGCAACGTCTGCAAAGATTGCAGCGGTAAGCGTCTTCGCCAAGGCGCATCACGGTTTCCCAGTTCAGATCAACATCTGCACCGGTGAACCAAGCTTTGAGTTTGCCTTCTTTGTTGATGTATTTTTTAATCAAACGACGCAGAACTTCAATACGCCAGGTTGGGCGATAGATTTCATTTCTGTCGGTTGATACAAAGATGTGGCAAGCATCAGAGCAGGTGTTGCACTTTGCACAGTATTCAACAGTAAGATCCAGTACCTGAATCATACCTTTGTTGGCTTCGTCATTGACGAGCTTTTCGAGACCCTTCAAGAACTTATTGCAAAGTTCTTCCTCTTCTTCAGGGGTCTGAGGTCTTTTGAATGTGTCGAGGGCGATGATACCGTCTAATTCAGCATAATAGGTGTCACGCCATTCTTGTTTCATTTCTTTGTATTTTGGCCACGTAGCAGGATCTTCAAAAGGTGCTGGCAGCGGCATGAGGTGCTTGTTATCGAGAACCTCAGTGAGCTGTTCGCCTCTGACTGCGATGTCACGTGGACGAATGAGTCTTCCGTCGATCAAGATTACTCCTCCTTAAAAACGAGTCGATTTACGATTGATACCAGATCTATTACTTGTCCATCAATGGGGCAGACCATTTCATATCATCGCTTGGTTTGATGTCAGCTTCAGCGATGATCGTTTCTTCGACTTTGCTGCCAGGAACGTTTGGTGCGTTGTCCCAGATAACTTTATGGAATGTGTAATACTTGCCAACATAGTGGCTCATCTTGCAAACCGGAATGTAGATAAGCAAACCGCAAACGATCAGGAGATTGATCTTGGTTGGTTTGTTCAGGCCCTTCAGAGATTTGAAGTGCAGCATACTGCGGATAACCTTAGAAACATAACCATAGCTGAATTTATTGGATGCAAATGCGACTAAGCCAGAAAAGGCCCCTGCAAACAAAAATCCAAGATTGAAGAATTCCTGAGGCGTGGTATAGCTTCTGAATTCGCGGTCAGTAAGACGTTTTGCGATCAAGCCAACGGTACCAGCGCAAATGAGCAGGCCGGAGGCCAACCCGAGCATGGTAACTGCAAGAGATACCAAACCAGCGAGGATACCAGTGAATGGCAAGATCACACCTGCTGTTGCAACAACCAGCATTGCGATGGTTACATAGATGCCGAGATGCAGTGCATAAGAAATCCACCAGAATTTTCTTTGCTTCACAAAGAGCTTTTTGATGAAAAGCATTTCTTTCAGCATATCAACAAGCTCGCCAACATGATTCTTTTTGCGTGGTTTTTCCCACCATTTTTGGTCTTCAAAATAAGAGCCGCCGTGCTCAGCCTTTTCTTCAGGTTCCCCTGGAATTGGATAGAGATCCTGACGACCATGCATCGGCTTCTTTGCATAGTCCATAAATTTACGGACGGTTGCTGCAAAGAAGAAGACAATGGCAAACCAGCATAAAAGGGTTAACAACATATCTATCTTACCTCCTTGTATATACAATGCTATTTTTCGAACATCCATCACATAGTCGCATCTGTTAGGCATTCGACGCACATTGTACTTACTTTAATCATATCAGATTAACGTGAAATTTTGAACTAATTTCTGCAAAATTCGTTACAATGGTGAACATAGAAAAACATTATGGGATTTTACCAGTATTTTTATAAATTTATTGTATGAAAGGCTATGAACGACGTTTGCAGTGGTTATGTTTTAGAAATATACGTATGATTAGAATTTATGGTTAGATGAATCACTATGTTCAATCGGGAAATGGTTGACTTTTTTTGCAATTGGACTATGATTAAAGTATAAGTCTATCTGAAATAGGAGGAGCATTATGAGCGAATTAAATGTTGTTGTCATTGGCGGCGTGTCCTGTGGACCAAAATCAGCTGCTCGCTTAAAAAGACTGATGCCAGAGGCAAATGTAACTTTGGTGGAACGCGGCGATTATATTTCTTACGGTGGATGCGGCCTGCCTTATTACATTGGCTCCATTGTAAAAGAATTGAATGATTTAATGACCACCTCTTGGGATGCTGTTCGTACACCAGAATTCATGAAAGCAACCAAAGATATGAACACTTTGCTTGGTTGGGAAGCAACTAAAATCAACCGCGAAGCCAAAGTGGTTGAAGTACGCGATGTGAAAACTGGCGAAGAAAAGAAACTGCCTTATGATAAGGTTGTTATTGCGACTGGTTCCAGCAATTCCAAGCCACCAATCACTAATATTGACGCAAAAGGTGTTTTTGGTGTTAAGACGCCTGTTGATGGTGTTGAAATTCAGAAATACCTGAAGGGCGATGTTGGTGCGGCAGTTGTCATTGGTGCAGGTTTGATCGGGATGGAAACTGCTGAAAACTTTGCCAACTGGGGCATTGACGTAACAGTTATTGAAATGATGGATCAGATCTTCCCTAAGATGATTGATAAAGATATGTCCATCGTTGTTCAGGATTATCTGGAAAAAGAAGATATGAACTTCATGCTTTCCACTGCTGTGAAAGAAATTAAAGTGGATGATGAAGGTAAAGTTTGCGGTGTTATTACCGATAAAGGTGAATTGGACTGCGATTTGGTGCTGGTTGCTGCTGGTGTTCGCCCAGAAATTTCTTTGGCAAAAGAAGCTGGTCTGGAATGCGATCGTACGATTGTGGTTAACGAACATATGCAGACCTCCGACCCAGATATTTATGCTGGTGGGGACTGCGTTTCTGTAACTCATCGTATTTCTGGCGAAAAAATCTATGCGCCTATGGGCTCCACCGCCAATAAGCATGGTCGTGTAATTGGTACCAATATTGCAAAAGGCAATGTGCAAACTTTCCCTGGCGTTTTAGGCACCTCTATCTGCAAGCTTTTTGACTGGTCCATTGGTAAAGTTGGTTTGACCGAAGCTGATGCAAGACGCCTTGGCTATGACGTGGTAACCTGCGTGGTTCCTGGTCCAGATATTACGCATTTCATTCCTGGCAAAAAGCTCATTATGGTAAAGACAGTAGCTGATCGCAAAACCGCTCGTATTCTGGGTGTGCAGATTGTTGGTCCTGGCACAGTTGACAAACGTATTGATACGATGGCAGGCGCTCTTTCCGCTAACCCTCAGTTGACGGCATATGATATGGCAAATATGGATTTGGCTTATGCACCACCATTCTCTTCTGCTGTTGATAACCTGCTCGTTAATGCCAATGTTATTCAGAATGAAATTGAAGGTCGTGCACACTCCTATGATTTCTTTGAATCTCTTGAAAAACTGAAAGACGACAATGTTGTCTTTGTGGATTTGCGTGTTGATGATGAAGTAAAGGCAATGCCTTTTGAAACACCAAATTATCATCACATTCCAATCGAAGAATTGCGTGCACGTATGGATGAACTGCCTCGTGATAAGGAAATTGTTGTTTTCTGCATTCTTTGCACACGTGGCTATGAAGCTCAGCTGATTCTTGAACAAAATGGCTTCACTAATGTTCATTTCATTAAGGGCGGCATTATGTTCTGGCCATTCAAGAAATACTTGAATAAGTAAGCACTATCGAAAAACCGCTTCGGTTTGATGCCGGAGCGGTTTTCTTTTTGCCCTTGCGGGACACAGCAGAATAGGATACAATCTTTAATGTTCAAATTTTATTTGTTATATACGATGCATAGGGGAGGCACTTTATGTACGATCATATTTTAATACGCTATGGTGAACTTTCATTAAAAGGGAAGAACCAAAAACAGTTTTTGAAAACGTTGGTAAAAAACATTCGGCATCAAATTAAGTTGGATACAGGCCTGGCGTGTGAAGTTTCGGACATTCGCGGCCGTGTCATAGTAGCACTCAATGGTCAGGATCCGGCGCTGTTTTATCCGAGTTTGGATCGAGTGTTTGGGATTTCGTCTTACAGTCCGGTAGTATCGGCTGAATTATCGGAAGAAGCGATCATTGAAACCGCTTTGGCTGAAATGGCGCAATTTGCTGACCAGACCTTACGCTTTCGAGTATCGGTGAAGCGTGCCAATAAGCGTTTTCCTGTCCGTTCCATGGATATGCAGCTTAAGGTTGCAGAACGGGTATTGGCTGCCTATCCAAACTTGGTGGGTGATCTTTCTCATTATGATATTGAGTTGAATATAGACATTCGCTTTGATAAGACCTATATTTATGTGCAGAAATTGAAAGGATTAGGTGGTTTGCCACTCGGTACGGGTGGGCGTGCTGTGGCGCTTTTGTCTGGGGGCATTGACAGCCCTGTGGCAATGTGGTCGATTATGCGCCGTGGCGTGGTGGTGGAAGCCATTCACTTTCATTCCTACCCATATACCTCTCAGCAGGCTGAAGAAAAAGTTCTGTCGTTGGCTGAAAAAGTGGGAAAATATGGTGGTCATATCATTGTGCATCTTGTACCGTTTACGCGCATTCAAGAAGCCATTGGCATGAACTGCCAGGACAATTTGCGTATCACCCTTATGCGCCGCATTATGTTGCGTATTGCAGAGCGTATTGCTGAGATTCGCCATGCGAAAGCCATTATAACTGGGGACGACCTTGGGCAGGTTGCAAGCCAGACGATTGAAAGCATCTATGCCATCAATCAAGTGACGACCATGCCAATTTTGCGACCACTTATTGCTATGGACAAGCTGGAAATCATGGAGATTGCACAGAAAATCGACACCTATGGCATCTCTATTTTACCTTACGAAGATTGCTGCACAGTGTTTGTGCCAAAAGAACCAAAAACAAAACCGCGTGTTGATGAATGTCAATACAATGAATCACTGATTCCGGATTTAGAAAGTATGATTTGGTCTGCTATTGAGAAAACTGAAACCGTGGTATGCTATGGTGATGGCAAAGAACGCGCACGGCATCCTTTTGAATTACCAAAGGAAGGGGATGCGGAATAATGGGAAAGAATCTTTATGAAACCCCACGCGATATGAGTAAGTGGCATACGCAGAAAGATGGGCATGAAAAAGTACATACCACATCTGGTGAGGACAAAAAAGCGCATTTGGAAGAATTAAAAAAGCGTTTTCAGAAGAACAAGAAGTAAATAATAGCTGTTATCTAAAAGGCTGGATAATCGTTGTATGAACTTTACAACGATTATCCAGCCTTTTTAATTTGTCATAGTCAGTAACTATGACAAATTAAAGATAAGGAGTATTTTTCATAATGATAAATGTGGAATATAATTGCAGATGTGATATAAATTAAACTAATTTATCGTATCAATGGGAAAGGAGAAATGGTTATGCCACCAATTATTGATGAAGAAAAATGTGTAGGTTGTGGTACTTGCGCGCAAATTTGTCCGCTTGATGTGCTTAAGTTTCATAAAGAAGAGCGAAAAGTAGAGGTTCGTTATCCGGAGGAATGTTGGCATTGCCGGGCTTGCGCTATTGATTGCCCAAAAGACGCTATTACCATGCGGTATCCACTGTCTCATATGATGTTGCATATGGAAGCACCAGCAATTAAAAGAGAGGAAGATATATGATGCAGGTGAAAAAAAGAGATTCGGTCGTTCAAAGTGATGTTCTTGTGATAGGCGGTGGTATTGGTGGTATGCAAGCAGCTATCACAGCAGCAGATCAAGGTGCAAGTGTGGTTGTTGCAGAAAAAGCTGATACGCGCCGTTCTGGCTCTGGTGCAACAGGAAATGACCATTTTATGTGTTATATTCCATCGTATCATGGCGATGATTTTGATGCCATTATTGCTGAAGTTACAGATACACTTGTTGGGCCGTTGCAGGATTTAGATCTATTGCGTTTGATGATGAAACGTTCTTTTGAAGTTGTCCAAAAATGGGAATCTTATGGTATCAATATGCGTCCATTCAGTGATAACTATGAATTTTATGGTCATGCTATGCCGGGGCGTCGTCGCTATCATTTAAAGTATGATGGTAAGATGCAGAAACCTCTGCTGACGAAAGAGGCTAAAAAACGTGGCGTGCAAATTGTTAACAAAACAGTCATCAACGAATTATTGACAGATGACAAAGGGCGTGTGACAGGTGCAATTGGCATTTGCACGGCTGAAGATGAACCGGAGGTTATCGTCTTTCAGGCTAAGGCGGTTATTATTGCAACAGGTAATGCTAGTCGTATGTATCCAAGCACGAATCCTGCATATTTGTTTAATCAGGCAGATTGCCCAGCTACAACAGGAAGCGGCCATGCGATGGCTTACCGTGCAGGTGCGCGTTTAGTAAATATTGATATGCCATATTTACATGCTGGTCCAAAATATTTTGCTCGTTGTGGTAAAGCGACATGGATTGGTGTGTTGGTAGATTATTATGGTCGTCCAGTTGGGCCATTTGTTAATAAGCCAACAAAAGAATTGGGCGATGCGACGTCAGATATTTGGCAAGGTGTATTTCAAGAAAAAATGGAAGATGGATCCGGTCCAGTATTCATGAATTGCTCAGAAAATGATCCGGAAGATATGGAATTTATGATGCACGCCTTTGAAAGTGAAGGGGATACATCTATTGTTGATTATTTGAATCAATATCACATTGATCTTAATAAAGAAATGATTGAATTTGGCACTTATGATTATGCGCTTTGTGGACGTGGACTAGATATTCAATTAACTGGGCAAACAAGTTTAGATGGGCTTTATGCATGTGGTGATGTGTTAGGTAATGTTCGTGGGGATATTACCAGCGCTGCGGTGTTTGGCATGATTTCTGCTGAAAATGCAGCAGCGTATGCTAAGACAGTGGATTTTGAGGACGTGGCGGAACATCCTTTGATTGAACAATCTATTACGCTGTATAACGATGTCTTAGGACGAAAGAATGGTGCACATTGGAAAGAAGCTAATTCAATGCTGCAACAAATCATGAAAGATTATGTGGGAGTAAAGGTGCGTTCTAAGACGCTCATGAAGTCTGGTTTGAAATATCTTGGCGATCTCAAGCGATACTGCCGTGAACAGTTTAAAGCTGAGAATGCTCATGAATTGATGCGTAGTTTGGAAGTGTTAGATTTGATTGATTTGGCAGAAGCCATTGCTATTACGTCGGAAAATCGTAAAGAGTCACGTGGCGCATATCATCATCGTACAGATTATACTTACACAAATCCTTTGTTAGATAATAAATTCCAGACGATTGAACAACATGATGGTAAAGTAGTTTTGAATTTTAGAGATAAAACGCGTTAAAAGATAAAAAAGGGAGGTATGTTATGTCAAATGCAACATTAAATGCCAAGCAAGCGCGAATATTAGGTGTTAAATGGATCGTTGCACTTGGAATTCCGTTGGCAGTTTTCTTTTTTACACCATTTGATTTTATCTTGCGTGCATACTTGGCAATTACATTAGGGGCTATTCTTTTTTGGGCTTTACAGGTTATACCGGAAGCCATTACAGGATTATTGCTACCTATTTTGTTTTGCCTTACTGGTGTAGCGACGCCAGAATCTGCTTTTTCTTCTTGGTCTATGATTTTGCCTTGGCTTGTTTTAGCAGGCATCATTATGGGTAATGTTATGACCACGACAGGTTTGGTAAAGCGAATTGCATATAAGATTTTACTGCTTACTGGTTGTTCTGGTCGAGGCTTGATGGTGGCATGTTTTTGTATTGGTTTATTTTTGCCACTTTTAGTATCTAGTACCTGGGCGAAGTTGTTGATCCTTGGTCCTATTGGTATTGCAATCTGTAAAACCTGGGGGTTGAAACCAAAAAGTAAAGCTACCACAGGAATCATGGCAATGATCATGTTTTCTTCACTTTCCAGTTGTCACTTGTATATGTCTGGTGATGATGCAATGATTTTTATTGTTTCTTTGTTTCGGGAAGTGACGAATGGAACAGTCAACATTGATTTCTTTGAATGGCTGAAACTTATGTGGTTGCCTGGTTTCGGTTGGTTGGCAATGTCGATCCTTACACCATATTTTTTGCTGGTGCGTCCAAATAGAGATCAAATGCCGGATATTGCAGAATCTGTACGGAAAGAATATAAAGCTTTGGGGAAAATGTCAGCGCAAGAAAAGAAAGCTTTAGTTATCGTATTATTGATTTTAATCAACTTTATGACAGAATCTATTACCGGACTGAACTCAGCGCATGTTCTCGTTGTGCTAGTTTCTTTGTTCTTTGTGCCGGGCATTAATCTTGTCAAAGGTGAAGATCTTGCAAAGATGGATATTTGGATTATCTTCTTTGTGACAGGAGCTCTTTCTGTTGGTATTTGTTCGGAGACCGCAGGATTTAGTGCACTGGTATCGGATAAGTTGTTACCAGTATTGACTGGTGTTGGTGATCATGCGCGTGTATTGTTGAGTTACGCATTTGGTGTTATTGTCAATTTATTTATGACACCACTTGGTGCACAATCTGCGTTTGAACTTTTGATTGGAAACCTATGCTATGGTGCTGGAATTGATCCCGTTAGCACGATGATGGCATTCCAAATGGGGCTTGAGATGTATCTATTCCCTTATGAGGTTGCAATGGTATTGTTTTTCTTCAGTTTGGGATACATGGATTTGAAAACTACACTAAAAGTATTTGGTGTACGAATGGTTATTTCCTTCTTGTTGATGTTTTTAGTCGCAGGTTGGTGGGACCTTGTTGGTTTGTTTTAATCAGCAATAATAATGAAAAAGGCTGCCACGAGTGTTTTCGTAGCAGCCTTTTATTAGAATGGTGAGGTGTTTTGATGAAACGATATCCTTTTCAATGGAGAGCGTTGTTATTAATGATTTTAGCTTGGGGATTTGCTGGGCTGGTACACAATTGTGTTGCATTTTTATTCCCGTATTTTTCTGAAACATTTCAATTAAGTACAGCGCATAATGGTTATTTGACAGGAACGTTAGCGTTTTTTTGGACGCTGTCTATTCTTTATTGTGGGCCGCTGGCCGATCGACTGGGGCAAGTTCGTGTGATGGTGCCAGGGCTATTGATTGGTGGCGTAGCACTACTTATTTTAGCAATATCAAGATCTGTGGTTATGTTATATGTATTTACGGCAATAGCGGGGTTTGGTTGTGGATCAATCGTATCATCTAGTTTTTCTTTTTTGGCGGAACAAAGTGATCCAAAAAATCGTGGGTTGTTTTATGGTGCGGCGCAGTCAAGTTTTACGCTCATAGGTTCAGCAATTGGCTCTGTGGTTTTTACACGCATCGGCGCAATGTCTATGGGGTGGAGAGGCTGTTATGTGATAATGGCGATGTTAGTTCTTTTTGCGGCTTTGATGATTTTTTTAGGAGGGAGGAGTATTCCTCGAGCGCAGCGGAAGGAAACAGACAATGAACAGAAGAAAAGTTTTCGCCTGTTATTGGCGTACAAAAATGTTGTTTTGAGTACAATATTGGCAAGCTTGACAATGATGTGGTATTTTACAGTTGCTGCGTTTACAATATTATATTTGATGGAAGCAAAAAATTTGACGGCTGTTGCTGCTGGAGCAATTTTTGCTGGCTTTGGAAGTGGTGGCTTTATTGGTGAATTTTGTGCACCTTTTGTTTCAGATCGCTTGGGACGAAAATTAACTGCATTTTTGGCTGTGACGATAGGAGGAGGTTGTTTTATTGCATTTGTATTTTTATCAATGTCAACAATAGCTATGACGATAACGCTTGCTGGTGCTGGCGGATTTATGTCTGGCGCGATGGCTATTTTAAATTCTGTGGTGCCAAGTGAGTCGGTTCCAACACATTTGGTAGCAACTGCGACCGCTTTTACACCGGCTTGTGGAGAATTCATGGGCGGTGTGATAGCGCCTGTTATTGCTGGAGTGCTTTCTGGTGTGATGGGGACAACGCAGGTAATGATTATATTGGCTATGTTGCCGGTAATAGTGTTGATTGGTTTATTCTTCTTGAAAGAAACAGCGCCTGCGGTGCTTGCGCGCCGACAGCGCATTGAGTGAACTAGCGACTTATAGTATGTAGAAATAAGAGGGGATTTCATGCGTTTAACACAACTGCAATATCTGTTAGAAATAAAAAAACAGGGATCAATCTCAAAAGCTGCACAACATTTATATATTGCTCAACCGTCTATGAGTACTGCCATTCATGAACTGGAAGAAGAATTGGGATATGAACTTATGAAACGGAGTAAGAAAGGGGTGACATTTACTAATCTTGGTGAACAAGCAGTTGAGAAGGCGGCTGTTATTATGCAGGAAGTGGAGAGCTTACGTTGCTTGGATGAGATTAATACTGGACATATGATGGGCCGTTTATTTTTATCAGCTGTGCCATTTGTTTCTGAACATTTTGTGTTAGATTTGATGATAGCATTAGCGGCCGAATGTCCAGATTTGCATTTGATTTTGGATGAAAATGATGGAGGCATTGTGCTTCAGCAAGTGAATCGTTGGGAAGCAGATTTGGGAATAATTATGATCTGTAGTAACGAGGAAAAAAGGTTTCAGAGGGAAATAAAGAAAAATGCCTTGTGTTTTAAAGAACTGTATCAGGATGAGATTTGCTTTCTGGTCGGTAGAGCTAATCCAAATTTTAATGAAAAAACTGTTTCTATGACGGAAATATTACGCTATCCATATGTCTACTATAAAGAGTCTTTTACAGAAGAGGATCGGATGCTTTTTTCTAAGTATTGTGATTTGAGTACATTGAATACTATTTGTATGAAAGATCGTGAAAGTATAAAAAAGTATGTTGTACATTCTCAAGCAACGACCATATTGCCAGCGCAAGTAGCACAGGATAACGTTTATATACGCTCTGGTTTGTTACATGCTTTGCGGCTTTCGGATGAAAGTTGGACATGCCGTGTTGGTATTGTATATAGAAAAGATATGCCTTTAACGCGAGAAGCATTATTTCTGTTAAATCGAATGCAGAAAATGTTTAATATATAAACGGAAGGGGCTGTCGTGCAAACGAAATTTTCGTCTGTGCGACAGCCCCCCTTTTTGATCATATCAATTACAAATAATGTCAATCAATGCTTGCAAGAGAAAAGAGAGAATATAGAGAATGCCAAAGTATTTTAATGTTTTTGAGCAATACATCATGCCACGCATCATTTTTTTTGGCGCCTTTCCTTTACTGTAACGAAATGAATTGACGCAGTTGATGGCGTAGAGTACCGAGAGTAGTGGCAGCAGCATGAGAACGTTTTCTCCGTAACTCATGAGAACAAAAAGCCATACATAGGCAAAAGTGAAGCCTGAGGTCATGAAGAGCACGGTGCGATCATGCCCGAGCAAGATGGCAAGGGTGCGGCGCCCATTGGCTTGATCGGAAACACGGTCACGCAAGCTGTTTGCAGTTAAAAGGAGACCGATGAGAACGACCAGGGGCAGGCTCATGGCAAAGGCGTGAAGGGTGATATGGCCTGTTTGCGTAAAATAGGCAATGAGGCTAAAGCCAGAGCCAAAGAGAAAGCCGGCAAAGAGTTCGCCGTACGGTGTGCGTGAAATTGGATAAGGTCCGCCGGTGTAGCAATAACCGATGACCAGACAGACAGCGCCGATAACCAAGAGCCATAAGGAGGTGCGGAGCGCAAGGTAGATGCCTAAAAGTCCGCTGATACCATAGAGAGCGAAAGCTGCCAGAAGTATGGTGCGTGGGGCAATGCCTTCGCGCACGATGGCCCCACCGATGCCAACGGATTCCGCGGTGTCGAGCCCGTTTTTGTAATCGAAGTATTCATTGAAAAAGTTGGTGGCAATTTGAATCAGAACGGCGCACAATACAATGGCGATGGCTGGCAGCAGGTGAAATACGTGCTCTGCATAGATGGCGAAACTGATGCCAGCCATGGCTGGAATGGCGCTGGCTGGCAATGTGTGGGGTCGTGTGAGTTTCCAATAAAAATCAAATGAATGCATATAAACTTCTCCTTGTGTGTTCAATAAATTTTTCTGCTATCATATTTGTGAGATTGTTTCCGAATTTTTTCTTATTCACTGTTTATCTTATCAGATTTGTTTGATATAATGAAGTCAAATTTATTAGATAAGAGGTGTTAAATATGGCTTATGTTGTTGATGCTTCCGCTTGCCTTTCTTGCGGTGCATGCGAAGGAGAATGCCCAGTAGGCGCTATCTCTGATAGCGGGGATGGTACCCGTGTCATCGATGCAGGTTCTTGCATTTCCTGCGGTAGCTGCGCAGGTGTATGCCCAGCTGGTGCAATCGCTGCAGAATAAGCAATGTGATAAAAAGGCTTATTGCTGATTGCGGTAAGCCTTTTTATATTATGGAACAATGAAAAAATATTATGCAGTAAGAAAAGGCAGAGAGACCGGTATTTTTTACACATGGCCCTCCTGCGAAGCACAGATTAAAGAATTTTCCGGCGCTGAGTATAAGAGCTTTAAGTTGCTGGAAGATGCTAAACGTTACCTTGATGAAGAAAAACAGGCAACGTTTGTTTGTTGTGAGGAGACACGACGTTATCCGTGTGCCTATATTGATGGCAGTTATGATGCTGCAAGCCAGCGGTTTTCATATGGCGCGGTGATCCTTTTAGATGCCGATAAGGAATTGCATTTTTCGGAAGCCTTTGAAGATGAATCTTTAGCAACGATGCGTAATGTTGCTGGTGAGATTAAAGGCAGTGAGTTTGCTATTTCTTATGCGCTTTCTCAAGCGTGGCCGGAGATTGCAATTTATTATGATTATAGCGGCATTGAAAAGTGGGCAACAGGAGCGTGGAAAAGAAATTTACCGGCAACACAAGATTATTTTGCGTTCTGCCAAAATGCATTTGAAAAAATAAAAGTGCGTTTTATCAAGGTAAAAGGCCATTCAGGAAACACCTATAATGATTTGGCTGATTCTCTGGCGCGTCGTGCGCTAAATTTGTAACTGATCGGAGTGAAAGGATGAGCTTTAAGAGAAAAGTAGCCAGTTCACTTGTTTTGTCTTTTGGGATTACTTCTGTGATGGCGACGCCATTATTTGCAGAGTCTATCTCTGATTTGCAAGATGAACAGGCGTCGATCAATCATTCTATTGAGCAAAAACAGGGCGAATTGGACAGCAATTCCTCTCAGAAATCTGAGACTGTTGCGAAAATCAAAGAAATCACTGATTCTATCAACGCAACGCAACAAAAAATTGCTTCTTTCACCACCCAGATTTCTGACCAAGAAACAGCCATTGCTGAGACCAATAAACAAATCGCAGAAACCGAAGCAAAACTGAAAAAAGTGCAGGCTGACTTAAATGATCGCTTGGTTACCATTTACAAAGATGGTAATGTCAATTATCTGGAAGTGTTGTTCCAGTCGGAAGATTTTTCTGATTTTCTAACTCGCTTTGAGTATCTTTCGTATATTACAAAGCATGATAAAGCCCTGGTTGACGAAGTTGAAAACGTTAAGGTGCAATTAGAAAACCAGAAAGCAACGCTTGAACAGCAGCTTGCATCATTGAATGCGTTGAAGAGTGAAGAAGAAGGCGTGAAGACGCTTTTGGAAGATCAGCAGGCACAGCAAAAGAGTGTGTATGCTGAATTAGAAAAAGATGAAGCAGCCATTAAAGAAACCATTGCTGCTATGCAGGCTACTTCTGATGAAATTGGACAAAAAATTGCTGCCTTGCAAGCTGAAGAAGAAGCAAAACGTGCTGCCGCTGCCGCTGCTGCAAACCAAGCCAATGGTGCAGTGACAACAGGCGCTTCGGATTCGTCCAGCTATGATGTGACTGCCGCAGGCTCTGGTGTTTGGCCAGCACCTGCAAGCCATGTGATTACCAGCAACTACGGTGGTCGTTCTTATCCGTTGGATGGCAGCTATAACTATCATCTGGGAACGGATATTGGTGCTGCTTACGGTACACCGGTCGTTGCTTACCAGGGTGGTACCGTGCTGATTGCATCTTATCATTGGAGTTATGGCAATTATGTGGTGGTGGACCATGGTAATGGTTTGAGTACGTTGTATGCTCATATGTCAGCTTTAACTGTCAGCGCAGGGCAAACTGTTTCTGCCGGACAGCAAGTTGGGCAAGTGGGCTCTACGGGTTCTAGTACTGGTCCACATTTGCATTTTGAAGTGCGTATCAATGGTTCTAATGTGGACCCAGCGCCTTATTTAGGTATCTAAATTCTAACAAGCTCTGAAAGAATGGCTTTCTTTCAGAGCTTTATTTCTGAAAAGATTTTTTAGGAAGGAGTTCATATGAGTTTATCGAAGAAAGAAATTAAAGAACTAAAAGCACAGGCCCAGGAGATTAAACCAAAAATTCTTGTGGGAAAAAATGGTTTAACGGAGGGGACCTTACAATCTATTGATGAAGTTTTGACGGCTGATGAAATTGTTAAGATTAAGTTTCTCAATAACAGTATTGATGTAGATCAGGCTTTGTGTGAAGAATTGGCAGATGCGGTTGAAGCAGAATTGGTGCAGAAAATCGGCCGTATGGTTGTTTTATACAGAGAGAAATTGTAAAATAAGAAATTGGGTGGACACAAGTGATGGGCAGACATAAACGTATTGTGGTGAAGGTGGGAACCAGTTCGGTTACGCATGAAAATGGTACCATCAATCTGCGGTTCATAGACAAGTTGTGTGCAGCATTGACAGATTTGAAAAATGAAGGCAATGAAGTGATTCTTGTCACGTCTGGTGCAGTTGGTGTTGGCAAGTTTCGCATGAATCTCCAGGATAAATCCCTGACCATCAGCGAAAAGCAGGCGATGGCAGCCATTGGCCAAGGATTGCTCTTGCATATTTACGAAAAAAACTTTCTTGAGTATGGGCAAATGTCGGCACAGTTGTTGTTGACGCGCGAAGATATTAAATTGAGAAAGCGTTTTTTGAATGCACGCAATACTATTCTTGAACTGCTTAAACTCGGTGTGATTCCTATTGTCAATGAAAACGACAGTGTTGCCAATGATGAGATTAAGTTTGGTGATAATGATACGTTGGCTGCTTTGGTTGCTGTTCTTGCTGATGCGGATATTGCGGTGCTGTTTACGGATATTGATGGTTTGTATACAGGGAATCCTTTTATTGATAAAACTGCCAAGAAAATTGATGTGGTTGAAAAAATCAATGAAGATGTCGAAACAATGGCAGGAACTGCTGTATCCAAGGTGGGAACAGGCGGCATGAAAACCAAGATTGATGCGGCAAAAATTGCTACAAATGCTGGTATTGAAATGGTTATTGCCTCACGTGATGATGTGAAAGCCTTGCCTGAGATTATTTCCGGCGCGCGTATTGGCACTTTGTTCAAAGCCACTCATCGTCCGCTTCACGCACGTAAATCATGGATTCTTTATGGTTCTGAAGCCGAGGGCGTGCTTATTGTTGATAATGGTGCAAAACGTGCTTTACAGGAAAAAGGTCGATCGCTATTGCCGAGTGGAATTATAGCCGTAGAAGGGGATTTTGAACGAGGTGCTATTGTGGCAGTGGCTGACGAATCGGGGCATCGTTTTGCTAAAGGCATTTCAAACTATTCATCGCTGTTTATCGGTCGAATTAAGGGATTGAAAACGCAGTGCATTTATGAAAAATATTTGGATTACAGTGAAGACGAAGTGATTCATCGTGATAATCTCGGACTGATGTAGAAGCAGGGGAGGAAAAAGCGTTGCAGATTGGTTTGTTTGGTGGCACCTTTGACCCTATTCATTTGGGCCATGTGGATATGATTAACCAACTTTGTGAACAAATGCAGTTGGACAAGGTGGTGTTTATTCCATCTTATATTCCGCCGCATAAACATAAAGCGCACATGACTTCTTATAGAGACCGTCTGGCGATGACAAAATTGGCGGTGGCAGAAGAACCGCATTTTGAAGTATCGACTTATGAAAGTGAGCAGGAGACGCCTTCTTATACCTATCACACTGTGCTGCATTTTTCTGATATATACCCCGATGATGTTTTATACTATATTGTGGGCGTTGATGCTTTTAACGATATTGAAACATGGTATCGTTGGCGTGATTTGCTGCAAATGGTTCAGTTTATTGTTATAGACCGTCCGGGACGAAAGCTCTTTATGTCTGAGGAAACGAAAAAAATTGTGCACCAAAGTGTTTATGATGTGCATCATCTTGCGTTGCATACATTGCCCGTTTCGTCAACAATGGTTCGTCAACGCTTGCAAGCCAAAGAATCAGTAGCGGATTGTTTGGCACCAGCGGTGCAAAACTATATTGAAAAGCATCAATTATATGAGTGGTGATGATAATGGCTCTCGAAGATTTGATAAAACAACAGCTTTCTGAAAAACGTTATACTCATTCAGTGCGTGTCGCACAAACAGCGGTGGAGCTTGCCAAAGCACACAGCGTGGATGAAGAAAAGGCTTATACAGCAGGTATTTTACACGATTATTGCAAGGAATACAGCAAACAGGAACAGATAAAAATTGCGGTGGAACAGAGATTACTCACCAGCCGTGAAGACCTTTTGATGCCGCAGGTGCTGCATGGACCGGTGGCGTCTTATGTGCTTAAAGCAGAAGGTATTGTTGATGCAGAAGATATTTTGCAAGCTGTGCGCTTTCATACGACGGGGCATCCAGATATGGATGTGCTCGCTAAGATTATTTTTATTGCTGATTATATAGAGCCGGGACGTAAAACGCCAAATCTTGATGGGCTTCTTGAGTGCGCCCTTAACGATTTAGACGAATGCATGGTAGAAATCATCGATAGAACCGCGCTCTATTTATTGGAGAAGCGTAAGATTATTCACGAAGACATGATAAAGTGCAGAAATAAAATTTTAAGCAAGGAGTAGATAGCTTCTATGAACAAAACCATTGAAGAATTTGTTCGTTTGATGGATATGAATAAATGCGAGGATATTACAGTGCTGGATATGCACGGCATTACCTATCTTGCAGATTATTTTATCATTGCGACGATTATGAATAAACCGCACGCAGACATGATTTGCCGCAAATTAGAAGAATTGAATCAACAACTGACATCAAGTCATTTTTTCCGTGTAGAAGGAAAGGAAGTGGGCGACTGGTTGCTGATTGATACTGGTGATGTGATTGTACATCTTTTTCAAGCGGAAACGCGTGCGTATTATAACTTAGATGCGCTCTGGGGAGATGCAGAACGTATTGATGTTTCTGATTTACTTGTAGAGTAATGGAGGTGGCCATATTGACAGTAGGATTTTTCGATTCTGGAATCGGTGGCGTTTCCGTGTTAGAAAAAGCAACCTGTCAATTACCAACGACAGATTTTCTGTTTTATGCGGATTCGGCGCACGTGCCTTATGGGAAAAAAACAAAAGAAGACATCATTGGTTTTGTGGACGATGCTGTTGGATTTTTACGCAAAGAAGGCGCCGACATCGTGGTTTTGGCCTGCAATACCGCTACAAGTGCTGCTGCAAAATATCTGCGAAATAAATATGATTTTCCGATTTTGGGCATGGAACCGGCGGTTAAGGTGGCATCAACGATTCTGGGAAACGATGACAGACAAAAAATTATCGTTACCGCAACGGAACTGACGCTAAAATTGGAAAAACTCGACACATTGATCCATCGTTTGGGGGTGATGGACAATGTGGAGGAAGTGCCACTGCAACGCCTGGTTACCTTTGCTGAGCAAGGCGTGTTTGAAGGTGCGGAAGTTGAAGCGTATTTGCGAGATGCTTTCACTGCTTGCGATTTGCAACATACATGTTCAGTGGTGCTTGGTTGCACACATTTTACCTTTTATAAAACACTTATCAGCCGTATTGTGTTACAGTTAACAGGTTGCACTATTCCGGTGATTGATGGGAATAGTGGAACGGTCAATTATTTGGCAACGATGATTGAGAACGGTCGGTATGTGAAAAAATCACTTGAGGAACGCATCCGTTTCTTTGAAAGTGGTGTTGAAGCACCGTTTGAAAAATATCGTCCGATTCTCGAACGCGCACATTTGGAAAATGCAAGGGGAAATTGACATGAAAAAAGCATTGTTCATTGTAAACCCGAACGCTGGAAAAATGGCGATCAAGGAAAACTTAATTGATATTCTTAGTAAATTCAATGCACGAGGTTATGTGACGACAGTATACATTACCCAAAAAGCCAATGATGCGAAGGATTATATCCAGCATCATGGCGTAGGGTATGATTTGATTATTTCATGTGGCGGAGATGGTACGCTCAATGAAATTTTGCGTGGCATAGCAGCCAGTGATGAAGAATATGCACCGATTGCTTGCATTCCGGCCGGTACGGTTAATGATTTCGCAAGGTCTTTAGGGATTCCTAATGACGTACAGTTGGCTGCAGATGTGGTGCTGGATTCGGTGCCGCATGATTATGACTTTGGTATGTTCAACGGTGCCATCTTCAGCTATGTGGCAGCAGCCGGCGCTTTTACAGAAGTTTCTTATGGCACGCCGCAGTATTTGAAAAATCTTCTTGGAAAATATGCTTATTACATTGAGGCTTCCAAGAATCTGACCGATCTTTCAGATGTTTTTTCTTTGAAAATCGTCATTGATGACAAAGAAGTCATAGAAGGCAATTTCATTATGGTGGCAGTGTCTAATTCAAAATCCATTGGTGGTTTGTTGCAGTTTGACGATGAAGATAAGAATATGTTGACCGATGGGCGGTTTGAACTAACACTTATTCGACGTCCGGTAACGCCGATTGATTTGCAAAAAATTGTACATTCTCTCAATGTCCGCCATTATGATAATGACTGCATTCGTAGTATTAGTGGTCGTTCTTTTAAAATTACAGCGGCAAAACCATTGCCATGGACCTTGGATGGAGAGTATGCTGGCGATTTTGAAGAAGTTACCATTGCTTTGCATGAAAAAAACATTCAACTGGTTTTCCCTGATTGAGTTATGAGAAAAGAAAGGAATGAAGACAATGATTAACACCAATTATGCAAACCTGAAGAACAACTATCTTTTCTCCACTGTTGCAGAAAAAGTACGCGTCTATTCTGAAGCCCATCCGGAAGCAGATATTATTAAGCTTGGGATTGGCGATGTTACCAAGCCTTTGGTAAAGAGCGTTATCAAGGCACTGCATGATGCTGTTGATGAAAACGCTCAAGCAGAGACTTTTATGGGCTATGGTCCAGAACAAGGGTATGGATTTTTGCGTGAAGCCATTGCTGACTATTATAGTAAACTGGGTGCCCAGATTGATGCTGATGAAGTGTTCGTTAGCGATGGGGCAAAAAGTGACATTGCCAATATTTTAGATATTTTCGATAAAAATTGCCATGTTGTCATTCCAGACCCAGTGTATCCAGTCTATCTTGATACGAATGTGATGGATGGCCGCAAGGTGAGCTTTTTGAACGCCAATGAAAGCAACAACTTCCTACCAATGCCTGAGGACTTAGATATTACGGAAAAGGCAGAAATCATCTATCTCTGCTCCCCAAATAATCCAACTGGCGCTTGCTATAACAAGGAACAGTTGCAGGCATGGGTGGATTTTGCGAACGCACAAGGCGCGGTTATTTTCTTTGACAGCGCTTACGAAGTTTTTGCACATGATACAGCGCTGCCACGCACCATTTTTGCGATTCCTGGGGCAAAAACGTGTGCCATTGAAATTGCTTCTTTAAGTAAGACGGCTGGTTTTACGGGAACGCGTTGCAGCTATACCGTTGTGCCAAAAGAACTGGTGCGTGATGGGCAGTCGCTGAAGGATATGTGGTTCCGCCGTCAATCTACTAAATTTAACGGTACGCCATATATTGTTCAAAAAGCAGCAGAGGCTGTATTCACTGAAGAGGGCTATGCAGAAATTATGGAAAATATCGAAGGCTATCAGGCTAACGCTAAAATTATTGCTGATACCTTGGACGAATTGGGCATTTACTATACCGGCGGCCATTATTCTCCATATGTTTGGCTGAAATGCCCTAAAGGCATGAGCTCTTGGGAATTCTTTGATTTTCTCTTGGAAAAAGCACAGGTTGTTGGTACACCAGGGGAAGGCTTTGGGAAAAATGGTGAAGGCTTCTTCCGTCTTACTGCTTTTAATACCCCTGAACGCACTCGTGAAGCAATGGATCGTTTGAAAGCGATTTTGCAATAATATTTATTTCGGAGTGAATACATTCATGATATATTTTACCAATGCTGGCCATACCTTCAAAAACGGCACCATGGGGTTGGTGGATATCAATTTGCAAATCGATGCTGGCGAATTTGTATATATCGTTGGTGAAAGTGGTGCCGGAAAATCAACGTTTGCTAAGTTGCTCTTGCGCGAACTTGTACCTACATCAGGAACCATTCGCGTGGACGGTATTGATTTAGCGAAACTGAGAAAACGTCGTTTGCCTTACTATCGACGAAAAATAGGCTTTGTTTTTCAAAACTTTCGTTTGTTGGAAGATCGTTCGGCTTATGAAAATGTTGCTTTTGCGTGTGAGTGCATTGGTTTGCCTCGTCGTGAAGTCATCAAGCGTACACGCGAAGCGCTAACATTTGTTGAATTGATAGATCGCAAAGATCATTATCCGCATGAACTTTCTGGCGGTGAGCAACAGCGTGTGGCTATTGCGCGTGCTATTGTTAATAAGCCACAGATTGTTATTGCCGATGAACCTACTGGGAATTTAGACCCGTATCATGGCGAAGAAATCTTTCGCTTGTTTGAAGCCATTAACAACATTGGCACGACTGTCATTATGGCTACGCACGATGAATTGCTTGTTGACAAACACCCACATCGTGTTGTGACCTTGTCAAATGGACGCATTGTGCGTGATAGTACGAATGGAGGGTATTGCTTAGATGTTCCTCACGAAAACTAAATATACGCTCCGTGACAGTTTGCGTCAGATTACGCGCCATAAGCTGTTTTCATTTTTAACAATATTGACCATTGCCATTACGTTAACGCTGCTTAGTGTAGCTTCTTTGGTAGCAGCCAATAGCTATAATGCGACCAAGAATATTGAAGATCAGCTGCGTGTGGTGGCTTTCTTAAAACAGCCTTCTGACCCGGAAAAAAACACTGCGTTAATGGAAAAGCTGGAGAAAACAGAACACGTTGATGATGTGGTGTATGTGAGCAAGGAAGAAGCGCTTAATTCGCTGGATGAACAGATGTCCGACAGTGAGCTGGACGTGAAAGAAAGCATCGGTGATGAAAATCCATTGCCGGATTCTTTTCAGATTACCGTAGACGATCCGGCAAACATTGAAACCATTGCTGAATTGCTTGCAGGCGAAAAGATTGTTGACAGCATCAATTATGGTCAGGACCTCGTTGATAATGTGGTTAATTTTAACCGTTCAGCAGCTTTGGTTGGTGTGTTGGTTATTGTTCTGATGATTTTAGCAACGCTGTTTTTAATCAATATTACCATTCAGTTGACGGTGAACAGTCGCCGCGATGAAATTCAGATTATGAAGTTGGTTGGTGCAAAAAATAGTTTTATCCGTATGCCCTTCTTTATTGAGGGTATCATATTGGGGGCACTTGGGGCACTGATTGCAGCAATTTGCGTTTATTGGGGCTATGAACAACTCTATGACTATATCAGCACGAATTTGCCGTTCTTGCCACTGTTGAATAATCGTTTAATGATGGCGATTCTTGGCATTGGAAATGTTGTTGTTGGTATTGTGTTGGGTGCTTTGGGCAGCGTTTTTGCAGTTAGAAAGCATTTGAAGATTTAAGATTTTGTGGAAAGCGCACCTTATGTGCGCTTTCTTTTGTAAAAGGAGTGTTTCTTATGAATATGGAAAAATGGCGGAATTATGCAAAAATCGGTATCATTTTAGGTTCCGGATTAAATGATATTATTGAAGAGATGATGACGGTTGAAGGGCAGTTGGCTTATAAGGACATCGAGGGCATGAAGGTGTCTACCGCTCCAGGGCATATTGGACGCTTTCTTTTTGGTACAATCGAAGGCGTTCCGGTGGTTGCCATGCAGGGGCGTTTGCACTACTATGAAGGCTATGCCATGGAAGATGTGGTGCGGCCGGTTAAACTTCTGCATAGGCTTGGTGTAGAATCGCTGATTGTCACGAACGCCTCTGGGGGCATCAATTTATCCTATCATGCAGGCAATTTTATGTTGATTGACGACCATATCAATTTTATGGGTACCAATCCGTTGATTGGCCCAAAACAAGAGGACTGTGTTCGTTTTCCTGATATGACGTTTGCCTACGATCGTGAGTATATCGAGATCTTTAAGCGTATCGCTAGTGCTTATCCGGTGACGCTGCATACCGGTGTCTATATTGGCGTGACGGGACCAAGCTATGAAACACCGGCGGAAATTCGTGCTTTTCGTACCCTTGGCGCTGATGCTGTTGGTATGTCAACGGTGCCGGAGGTAATCACTGCACGCCAGCTTAATATGCGTGTATGTGGCATCTCGCTTATTAGCAATATGGCGGCGGGCGTGCTTGGTGAAAAATTGACGGAAGAAGTGTTGGAAGCTGGCCGTCAAGCACAGCCAATGTTCAAGGTGATGGTATCAGATTTCATCCGCGAAATTGGAGGTTAATATGGAACACTTGAAAACCATTCGCTACGACAAAGCGAAGAACAAGGTTACCATTCTTAACCAAACAGAATTGCCCAACCGTTTGGTGTATCGTGCGCTGACAACCTTAGAAGAGGTTTTTGTTGCCATTCGCGACCTTGAGGTGCGTGGCGCACCGCTCATTGGCATTACGGCGGCGTATGGCCTGGCAATGTATGCACAAAATTTGGCGTACAATAATATGTCGGCGTTTATGCAAGCAGTGTTTGAGGCTAAAGCCTATCTTGAAACAGCCAGACCAACAGCAGTCAATTTAGAGAATGCTTTAAACCGCATGACAGATGGGTTGGATGAGGTGACGTCTGTTGAAGATGGCAAAGCGTTGCTTCTGGCGCGTGCCTATGCTCTTCATGAAGAGGATCGTCGGATTGGTGAAGCTATTGGTTGCTATGGTGCGGCCTTGTTAAAAGATGGTGCTAAAGTAATGACCTATTGCAATGCAGGGCTTTTGGCAACGGGAAACAGTTATGGGACGGCATTGGCACCTGTCTACAGGGCAAAAGAACAGGGGAAAGCCGTATCAGTTGTGGCGTGTGAAACACGCCCGATTCTTCAAGGCGCACGTTTGACAACGTTTGAACTCACCTATCAAGGGGTTGATACCACGCTGATTACAGATAATATGATGGGGTGGTTATTGGCCACGCATCCTATCGATGCTATTTTTGTTGGTTGTGATCGTGTGGCACTCAACGGTGATTTTGCAAACAAGATTGGTACCTATACATTAGCAGTGATGGCAAAAACGCATGGCATTCCATTTTATGTATGCACGCCATCAACAACCATTGATTTTTCTGCGCTTAATGGTGAAAGCATTCGCATTGAGATGCGCGATCCAGAAGAAGTACGTCGCCTTTGGTATGAAAAACCGATGGTAACGGATAAAGCGGCCATTCTTAATCCTGCCTTTGATTGCACACCAGCATCGTATGTGACAGGTTTTATTACAGAAAAAGGCATTTTGCATCCGCCGTTTACGAAGGAGATGTTTGAGCTGTGAGTCTTACGATGCGGTTTCCACAAATGGCGCCTTATGTGGCGTTGTTTGTGGATGTTTGTCATAGACTGTACACCAATGGTTTTGTGTGCGCTTATGATGGCAATGTGTCAATGCGCTTTGACGATCTTGTGCTTGTGACCCCAACGCATCTTTGCAAAGGTATGGTGAAGGCTGACGACTTGATTGTAGTGGATTTGCAAGGAAATCAATGCTTTGGTGAGCGCCGAGCCAGTTCGGAACTTAAAGTTCACCTTGCTATTTACAATAAAAAGCCTGAATGTCATGCCATCGTTCATGCCCATCCATTGTATGCTACGGCGGTGTATAACCGAACGCGTGGCGTGGATACGTCTTGCCTGATGGAAGCGGCGATGTCCTTAGGCAACGTGCCGGTGGTGCCGTTTATTGAAGCGGGAAGTCAGGCGTTGGCAGATGCAGTTGCGTCTGCGATGACACATGATGTGCATGCTTGCGTGTTGGAAAAACATGGCGTGGTGACCGCTCATAGCGATCTTTTGGCAGCGTATTTTCTTTTGGAATCGCTCGAACGATTGGCAAAAACAGAAGCCATTCGTGCTGCCATGAATTTGTGCGACTAACCGCGATTTTATACACACTGACGTTGTTTTTTACGCGCGCAATATGATAGAATATAAATGGTTTGTAAAAAAGGGGGACGACACCGATGAAGTATGATAAAAACCTTCAAGCATTCGTGTCTATACTGGACGCTGATTTGAGCATAGGAAAGAATCACCTGGTGGATGATTTGCCAGAAACATTCACGGCGCCGGACTTCCTATATTTTTTTGCGCTTAGAGATCAATTCTGGGCAGATATGACGGAAAAAGAACAGATAGAGGTCAGTGCGGCGATGACAGAATGTTATTTGAGTGCACTTCTGCATATTTCATCAGGGGACTATACGTTCACCGAGGAAAATCATCATTTGGAGCACTGCATCTTGTATGGCGATCTGCTATCAGGAGCTTTCTCAGGAAAGTTGATTGAACTAGATAAAACAGCGTTACTCAAAGAATGGTTGCTGTTATTACAACGCATCAATAAAGAATTGCTCACGTATTCCTTAGAGGAAAGAAGCACCTCAGAAAAGAAAGTCTGCCTGGTGACGCGGCTTGTGGAGGCGCTGACCAAAACGAAGAATGTGGAAGCTATGGTAGCAGATGCGAAAGCCATGCTTTGTGACAACATATGGCCAGAGAGCAGCGCCTTGCCACATGACTTTCTGGCAGATGTGGCAGGAAAGCGTATGACCTCAGCTTTGGATTTGCAATCAATGCGTGAATAGGTGAAGAAAAATCCATGAAAAATTTAATGCAACAAAAGAAAATCAAGAAAATATTAAAGGATGTAGAGGCAGAGCTGGAGCAGCTTGTTCATTTCGATGATCCTTTTATCCGTGAATGTGCGCTGAGTACCATTCAAGCTGGTGGCAAACGCTTGCGTCCGATTTTTGTTATTTTGACAGCGCAATACTTTGGCAGAAAAGACGCCGAAATTGTAAAATTTGCTTCCATTATGGAGTTGGTGCATACGGCGTCGTTGATTCATGACGATGTGAACGACCATTCTGATTTGCGACGTGGAAAAACGACGATCAACGCGCGTCATGGAAATAATGTTGCGGTACACATTGGGGTATATATGCTCATCGAAGCCCTTTTGAAAGTGTATGAGGTTTCCCATGCGAAGGAATTGCTAAAAATTCTCACCCATACAGCGGTAGAAATGTCGCGTGGCGAGGTTGCACAGTTAGCTTCGATGTACGATACAGCGCAAACCATTGATTCTTACAATTATCGCATTGAACGCAAAACAGCGCTTTTAATTGCCAGCTGTTGTCAGACAGGTGCTATTTTAAGCGATGCGACACCTGAGGAGGTTGATGCGTTCTATCGCTTTGGGCATCATCTTGGTATGGCGTTTCAGATTAAAGACGACATGATGGATATTTTGCCATCGGATAAAGAAATCGGAAAGCCGATTGGCCATGATTTGGAAAATGGGTTAATCAATTTGCCAACCATTCTTCTCTTGCAAAAAGAGTTTCCTGAAAAAGAGGAGATTATTACGCGCATTCAAAATCGTTTTCCTAATGGCAAGGCTGATTTTGATTTTATCATGCCATTTGTGCTTCAAGACGATATTGTTAAAGCGTGTGAAGAAGCCATTCTCTATCACATTGATGCCGCAAAGGCTATTTTAGACAATTTTGACGAGAATGAGACGCGTGCTTTATTGTATCAGTCGGCTGATTATATTTATGAGAGGTCAATATGAAACCGTTTTCCTATTCTGTCATGCTTGACTTACACGGAAAAACGGCGTTGGTGGCTGGTGGCGGAGACGTTGCTGTGAGAAAAGTACGCACCTTGTGTCAGGTCGGTGCTAAGGTGATTGTTATAGCGCCAAAGGTGAACAGTACTTTGACTGCAATGGCTGAGAAAGGTACAGTGAGCTGTTTGCTGCGTCCGGTGAAGCTGGAAGATATTGACGTGTTTGCGCCTTTTGTTGTTTTTGCAGCCACCGATGATGTAGCGGTCAATCGTGCGTTAGCAGCGTATTGTCAGCGCCAACAAATTCTTGTCAATAGCATTACAGAACCGGAGCATGGTAATTTCGCTGTTCAGGCGACCATTAGAAAAGACGATTTTGCTGTATCGGTATCAACCTATGGCCAGGGCGCTGGTTTTTCAAAGGCGCTAAAGGCCTATCTGGAAGCGCAGCTCGATGAACGCTTTGATAGGGCTGTTGCCATCTATATTGGCATCAGACAGTGGTTGATGGAAACGGTTGATGATTCAAATGAACGTTTGCGCCTCGTGCGTGGTTTATCATTGGAAACGATTTGCGAAATGATGGATGAAGGCGTTACAGAATATGATGAATTATTTGAGAGGGTGAAAGAATGGCTATCTTGCTCATTGGACTGAACCATAAAAGCGCACCTGTTGAGGTGCGTGAAAAGGTGTCCTTGTCAAGACCGCAAATCGAAAAGCTAAGTGAAAAGATTCAGCAGGTGCAGTCTTTTTCAGGCTGCACCATTCTTTCGACTTGTAATCGAACGGAGTTTTATGTTGATGCGGACTCTCCTTTTGCAGCTCAAGAGGATTTAATCAACCTTATGTGTGGGTATAGTGGTCTTACTCCGCGTGAATTGGCACCGTTTCTTTATATAAAATTCAATAAAAATGCAGCGGAACATCTTTTTACGGTGGCTGCTGGCATGGATTCAATGATATTGGGCGAAAGCCAGATTCAAGGACAGGTGCAAGATGCGTATGAGTATGCGCTTAACTATGGCATCTCGGATAATATTTTGAATACGCTTTTTATGAATGCGCTGACCGTGGGTAAGCGTGTGCGTACTGAAACACAAATTGACCGTCATACGCTCAGTGTTAGTATCGCCGCTGTGGAATTGGCTAAAGATTATTTTAGCGGGCTTGGTGATCGCAATGTGTTGGTATTGGGTGCCGGCGAAACGAGCGAATTGACCTCTCGCTATTTGATTGCCAATGGGACACAAAGTATCATGGTGTCTAACCGTACCTATGAACGTGCTCAGTGGCTGGCAGGAGAAATTGGCGGCAAAGCGGTGAAGTTCTCAGAGCTGGGTGATTATCTCCCAGAAGCGGATCTTATCATTTCAAGTACGGCTTCTCCGGTGCCGATTCTCGAAAAAGCAGATCTTGTGGCTGCTCAGGCAGATCGAGAAAAACCGCTGCTTATCATTGACATCGCTGTGCCACGTGACATTGCGCCAGATGTGGCAGAACTTTCTTATGTGAAACTGTATGATATTGATGATATGGAACGCAAGACGGATGAAAATCTCGTGGCTCGTCAACAAGAAACCGTAAAAGCCAAAGCGATTGTAAATGAAGAATTGGAAAATTTCTATTTTTGGTTGGATTCATTGTGGGTAGTGCCAACGATTGTTAAAATGCGTGAACAGGTTGAAAAAATTAAACAAACGGAAATCGAGCGCGCTATCAATCGTATTGACCATCCAAGTGAGCGGGAAATTCATATTATCGAGCAGTTGGCCAACAGCATCGTAAACCGTTGGCTGCATCGACCAATCATCAATATGAAAGCATTGGCTGGACGGCGAGCGGATAATATTGATTGCTATATTAACGCCATCAACGACTTATGGGGGCTGGATTATGACGAAGAAAATCATTAAAGTGGGCTCGCGTGACAGCCAGCTCGCATTATGGCAAACGCGCTATGCCATTGAACAATTAAAGCCGGTGTTTGGCGATTATGAATTTGAAATTGTTGATTTGAAAACAAAAGGCGACAAAATTCTCGATGTGTCGTTATCGAAAATCGGCGATAAGGGATTGTTTACCAATGAGCTAGAAGCAATGATGCTTTCTGGTGAAGTGGATTTTGCAGTACACAGTCTCAAAGATATGCCAACCAGCTTGCCTGATGATTTAACCTTGAGCTGTTTTTTGACACGGTATGACCATCGTGATGCGCTTTTGACAAAGCATTCGGGTGGCATTATGGATTTACCGCAAGGTGCTGTTGTGGGTACAAGCAGCCTGCGCCGCCGTTCACAACTTTTGGCAATGCGTCCGGATCTTGAAGTGCGAGATTTACGTGGCAATGTGAACACGCGCTTGCGGAAGTATCATGAAGGTGACTTTGATGCTGTCATCTTAGCGGTGGCAGGTTTGGAGCGGCTTGGTTTCCACGATGAAATCAATGAACGGCTTGATGACGCCACCTTTATTCCAGCCGTTGGCCAAGGGGCACTTGTTATTGAATCTCGGGCAGACCGTAAGGATTTACTTGAAAAGTTTGCGCGTGTCAATGATGAAACAACGTATCGCTGTGTTACGGCTGAGCGCGATTTTATGTGTGCATTGGACGGTGGCTGTCAGGTGCCAATGGGTGCCTATGCACATATTGACGATGGCACCATAACGATTCATGGGTTTGTTGGTGCGGTGGATGGCTCTAAGATGCTGCAAGACACAGTAAGCGATGCGGCTGATTGCTATGAATCTGTTGGCAAAGTTTTGGCAGAGCGTTTGCTGGCTTGTGGCGCCAGAGACATCTTAACAGCGATTCGTAACGAAGGATGAAGGAGAAACGATGAATAAGGGCTATGTTTATTTAGTTGGTGCCGGACCAGGGGATATTGGTCTTATCACCGTCAAAGGGCTTGAATGTATCAAACGTGCAGATGTGATTGTTTATGATCGCTTGGCTAATCCGCGTTTGTTGTCTTACGCACGTCAGGATGCGACATTCATTTATGTGGGCAAAACGCCGGATCACCACACACTCAAGCAAGAAGAAATTAACGAAGTGCTCGTTGAAGAAGCAGCAAAGGGGCAAATTGTGACGCGGTTAAAAGGCGGCGACCCTTATGTATTTGGTCGTGGCGGCGAAGAAGGCGAACGTTTGCGCCAAGCAGGTATAGCCTTTGAAGTAGTGCCTGGGATTACATCGGCGATTGCTGTTCCATCTTACGCAGGTATCCCTGTGACGCATCGACATTTGACCTCAACATTTACGGTCATTACAGGCCATGAAGACCCACTCAAAGCAGGCAGTCAAATCAACTGGCTACGTCTTGCACAAGACCCAGGCACCTTAATTTTTCTCATGGGTGTGGGACATCTTGAACAGATTGTGGCGCAGCTTGTTGGTAACGGTAAAGAGAAAACCACGCCGATTGCGCTCATTCGCTGGGGAACACGACCAGAGCAACAGGTTGTCTCTGGTACACTGGAAACGATTGTAGAAGATGTAAAACGTGCTGGTTTAACCTCGCCTGCTATCATCATTGTCGGTGAAGTGGTGACGATGCGCGAAACGCTCACCTGGTTTGAGCAAAAGCCGCTTTTTGGTCAGCGTATTCTTGTGACGCGTGCGCGCGAACAGGCCAGCGTATTTTCGCGTATGATTGAAGAAGCTGGCGGTGAAGCATGGGAAGCCCCAACAATCGCTATTGATTCTGCGGCAGATACGCCGGAATTACAGGCCGCGGTACAGCATGCGGGCGAATATGATTGGATTATTTTTACAAGCGTTAATGGTGTGTGCGCATTCTTTGACTGTATGCGTGAAAATGGTCTGGACATTCGTCGTCTGGGCCAAGCAAAAATTTGCGCGATTGGTCCAAAAACAAAAGAAGCCCTTGAAGAAAAGGGCTTGGTTGTGGCAGCTATGCCAGAAAAATTTGTTGCCGAAAGTGTGATCGAATGTTTACAGCCACTTTTGCAGCCGGGTGAACGTATTTTGCTGCCACGTTCTGATTTAGCACGCAAAGTGTTGGTGGACGCGCTTGTTCAAATGGGTATGCAGGTAGATGAGGTTATCGCTTATTACACCAAAAAAGTGGACCGCTTCGATGCGGAAATTTTAGAGAAACTGCGGGATAAATCCATTCATATTGTGACCTTTACGAGCTCATCAACTGTGAAGAATTTCATGGAACTGATTGGTGATGTGGCGTTGCTGCAAGGCATTAAGCTGGCATCAATCGGACCAGTGACAACGAAAACCTTGGCTGAATTTGGCCTGACACCGGATATTGAAGCAAAAGACTATACCATTGCCGGGCTTTATGATGCGATTGTAGAAGCTGTGCATAAGGAGGATGACATATGTTTCCAGAAGTGAGAATGAGACGTCTGCGTAGAACGCAGAACATTCGTAACATGGTGCAAGAAGTTCAGTTGAATATGAACGATTACATCTATCCGATTTTTGTTATTGAAGGCAACGACATTAAAAAAGAAATTCCGTCAATGCCAGGGATTTATCAGTTTTCTCTGGACCACTTGCTTGAAGAAGTGCAGCGTGCTGTTGACGCAGGTGTTATCGCCATCATGCTCTTTGGTATTCCTGCCGAAAAAGATGCTTGCGGGTCTGAAGCATACAACGATGATGGAATTATTCAGCAGGCTGTGCGCCTTGTGCGTGCACATTATCCAGAGTTGGTCATTTCCACTGATGTATGTATGTGCGAATATACAAGCCATGGGCATTGCGGCATTATTAAAGGGGAAACGGTGGATAACGATGCTACTCTGGAATTTCTGGCGAAGATTGCTGTCAGTCATGCTAAGGCCGGTGCAGATATTCTTGCCCCATCAGATATGATGGATGGTCGCATCGGTGTGATTCGTGAAGCATTGGATGAAGCGGGATATCAGGACGTTATCATTATGGCGCACGCTGTTAAATATGCCTCCGGTTTCTATGGTCCATTCCGTGATGCTGCCGAATCAGCGCCACATTTTGGCGACCGTAAGAGCTACCAAATGGATCCAGCTTCTGGTACACGCCAAGCCATGCGGGAAGTGGCGCTGGATATTGAAGAAGGTGCCGATATGGTGATTATTAAACCGGGATTGGCATATCTTGACCTTGTGGCTGCTGCCTATGACAATACGTATGTTCCTGTTGTGGCCTATAATGTAAGCGCTGAATATTCCATGGTGAAGGCGGCTGCACAAAACGGTTGGATTGATGAAAAGACCATCGTTCTTGAAATCATGAATGCGTTTAAGCGTGCTGGCGCAAAAATGGTTATCACTTATCATGCCATTGATATTGGCAACTGGTTGAAGGAGGATCAACAATGAGCTATCAGTTTGAACAATCAAAACAAGCATTTGCCGAAGCCCAAAAAGTGATTCCCGGCGGTGTAAACAGCCCTGTGCGTGCTTTTAAGGCAGTGGGGGAAGCACCGGTTTTTGTTGAACATGGCGAAGGTGCTCACATTACCGACATTGATGGGCAAACCTATGTAGACATGGTTTGCTCCTGGGGGCCGCTGATTTTAGGGCACCGTCATCCAAAAGTGGTGGAAGCCATTCGTGCTGCGCTTGAGCATGGAACGACCTTTGGTATGCCAACTGTGCTGGAAACAAAGATGGCGGAACTGATCTGTGAGATGATCCCATCGGTTGATATGGTGCGTATGGTGTCTTCTGGCACTGAAGCCACGATGAGCGCATTGCGTTTGGCACGTGGTTACACCAAACGCGATTTTATCATTAAATTTGAAGGCTGCTATCATGGTCATGCGGACCATCTTTTAATCAATGCTGGTTCTGGTGCAATGACCTTTGGTGTACCATCAAGCCCTGGGGTGCCTGCTGATGTAGCGAAAGAAACCCTGGTGGCAAAGTACAATGATTTGGAGAGCGTAAAAGCACTCTTTGAACAACATCCAAATGATATTGCTGCTGTCATCGTTGAACCAATCCCTGGTAATATGGGGCTGATTATGCCAAAAGAAGGCTTCCTTGAAGGCTTGCGCGCTTTGACTACCCAGTATGGTGCTGTGCTTATTTTCGATGAAGTCATCTCTGGTTTCCGTGCAAGTGCTGGCGGTGCACAAAAAGTGTTCGGCATTACGCCAGATCTGACTTGCCTGGGTAAAATCATTGGCGGTGGTCTGCCGGTAGGTGCGTTTGGCGGTAAGCGAGAAATTATGGAATGTCTCTCACCATCTGGTCCTGTCTATCAGGCGGGCACGCTTTCGGGTAATCCGCTGGCTATGAGCGCTGGTTATGCGGCCCTGACGGTGTTAAAAGAAGAACAACCATACGATGCTTTGGCGGAAAAAGGCAAACGTCTTGCCGAAGACCTTCGTGCGTGTGCATCTAAACATGGTGTGCCGGTTACCATCAATCAGTTTGGTTCACTGTTGACAGTCTTTTTCACCGACCGCGCAGTGACTTGCTATGCCGATGCCACCACGTCGAACACTGAAAAATTTGCTAAGTTTTTCAGTGTTATGTTAGAAAACGGCGTTCATCTGCCACCATCTCAGTTTGAATGTTGGTTCCTTTCCACGGCGCATACTGATGATGATTTAGAAAAAACTTTGGCTGCTGCCGATCTTGCTTTTGCAGAAGTGGGAAAGATGTAAATGTACAAGAAATTTTTCATTCAGACCTTTGGCTGCCAAATGAACGAGCATGATTCTGAAATCATGGCTGGTCTTTTGGAAGAGCGTTTCTATGTGCCAACAACAAACATCAAAGAAGCGGACTTCATTTTGCTGAACACTTGCTGTATCCGTGAAAAAGCTGAAAGTAAAGTGCTCAGCATGTTGGGGTCACTCAAAAAATTGAAAGCGGCAAAACCAGATTTGATTGTTGGCGTTTGTGGGTGCATGATTCAGCAGAAGAACATTGTGCCGAAAATTTTGCACGCCTGTTCGTTTGTTAATCTGATGTTTGGCACCAACAGCATGAACCGCTTACCGGAGTATTTAGAAGAAATTGAGCGCACAGGACAACCTGTGTATGAAATCATCGAAGAAGATTCAAGCGCTGATTTGAAATTACCGGCGCGCCGTCAATTTTCTTTCAAAGGCTTCGTTAATATCATGTATGGATGCAACAACTTCTGTACCTATTGCATTGTGCCTTATGTGCGAGGACGCGAACGCAGTCGGCGTAAAGAGGACATTGTTGAAGAAGTGCGGGCGCTTGTTGCCGATGGCGTCGTAGAAGTGATGCTTTTGGGGCAGAATGTAGATTCGTATGGCAACGATTTTGACGAACCAGTCAGCTTTGCCAGCTTGCTTCGCGAGATTGACGCTATTCCAGGGATTGAACGTATTCGTTTCATGACTTCGCATCCAAAGGATTTTTCCCTTGAATTGATTGATGTGATAAAAAATAGCCAACACATTTGCCATTCCTTGCACTTACCGGTGCAATCTGGCTCTAACGAAGTGCTGCGACGGATGAATCGCAAATACACGCGTGAGCGTTATTTAGAAATTGTGAATGCCATGCGTGAGGCCATGCCAGATGCCGCGATTACTACCGACATCATCGTAGGTTTTCCGGGAGAAACTAATGAACAGTTTGAGGAAACCGTTGACTTGGTGGAAACGGTTGGTTTTGACAACGCTTTTTCCTTTATTTACTCAAAACGCCCAGGAACTGCAGCTGCCAAATTTGAAGATCAAATTCCACTTGATGTGAAAAAAGAACGTCTGCAAAGACTTAACAGTGTTTTGTCTAAATGGAGCTTATACCATAACAAAAAATATGAAGGGCAAATTGTTAAAGTTTTGGTTGAAGGACGAAGCGAAAACAACGATAATATGCTTAGTGGGCGAACGGACACCATGAAAACAGTTCTCTTTGAAGGTGACCCATCGCTCATAGGAACATTTGTAAATGTTAACATTACCACGGCTCAGACGTGGGTATTAAAAGGAACATTGGAGGAAACAAAAGAATGAGTATTTATGACAAAGCAAAAGCACTTGCCGATGAAATTGCAGCCAGCGATGAACTGCGCCGCGTGAAAGAAACTGAACTGAAAATGCTGATTGACCTGCCTGCACGTGAAATTGTAGAAACCTATCAGCAGATTCAGGTTGAAGCCATCAATGCTGGCATTTCTTATGATGATCTTGACGAAGAAAAGAAACAACAGCTTGCAGACCTCGAACAGAAGATGCAGGAAAACGCTGTCATCATGGAATATATGACAGCTAACCAGGAATTGAACCAAATGCTGGAATCTGTTAATATGATTATCTCCAGCGCGCTCAACGATAATAACGGCGGCGGATGCAGCAGCTGCTCCTCTGCTGGTAACTGTGGCGAAAACGATTGCTGCAGCTCCTGCGGTCATTGAGCGTTGGCATATAAAGTGAACAATTAAAAAGAGCCTTTGTGATAGACACTACGAAGTGATATCTATTGCAAAGGCTCTTTTTGTGTTGTTGGATATTTGTTTTTACTTAGTTATATTTATATTGTCCATAGAAGATGTATATATTAATAAAAAGATAAAAAATGTTGAGAGAGGGGGCAAAATGAATTTGAAAAAATACGGATTATTTAAATTTATGGATTCTATTGATTGGTGCGCGAGGATGCTATAATACAATCAAACAGAAGCTTCTGGTAGAAGTCCCAATACTTAAGTTCATGCCTACTCTGAGGAGGGAAATTTATGGGTACGAGTTTAAGCAGAAATGATCTTATGAAATGGGGAGTCTCATTTGGTATAGCAATTGTTTGTTTGCTGATTCCAGAATCAGCACTGATCACATGGAATGTTAAGGTGTTTTTAGCAATCACTGTTTTAGGATTAGCGTTTGCTGCATTTGAAATAGTTCCGACTATTGTGATTGCTATCATCATGCCGGCATTATGGATTCTATGTAAAGTTACTACCGTTGAAGTCGTGCTTTCATCTTGGGTTAATACAACTCCATTAATGATCGTTGGCGCATTCTTTATGGCTGTTACTTTGGAGCAGAGTGGTTTGTTAAGAAGAGTAGCATTTATTTTGATGTGTAAGGTCAAGGGCAGTTATCTTGGTTTGCTAACGGCTATTTTTCTTGTTACAGTTTTTTTGAATATTTTAACAAGCGGACGTGGCTATATTATTATGATAGCGCTGTCTCTTGGGCTTTGCGTAACTATGGATGGTATGCAAAAAAAGTTAGGAGCTGGTTTAACATCAGCGGTTATCATTGGTGGTTGTACTTCTCATATTTATACTTATCAAGCATCTGGGTGGGGAGTTTTATCGCAAATGGCTAGCGAGTTCGTACCGCCAGGTACTATTAATCCCTTAAGTATTATCCTTCACAATTGGCCAATGTTTTTCGTTTCGTTTATTCTTGTTTTTGTTGCAGCAAGAATGTTTAAGCCGGAAAATGGCCTAGGCGAAATTACCTGGTTTAAAAATCAGTTAGCTAAAATGGGTAAGGTAAGTCGCCGAGAAAAAGTTAATGGATTTATGCTAGTGCTTGTATTGTTGTACACATTTACTGTTGACATACATGGACTTGATTTGAATTTAGGTTATGCATTAATTCCTTGGATCGTATATTTGCCATTTCTTGAAGGAGCAGATAAAGATACTGTCAGAAAAATTAATTTTGATATTGTTTTTTTTGTTGTTGCATGTATGAGTATTGGTACAGTAGCCTCAAGCCTTGGTTTTGGAACGGCTATTGGTGAGATGATCGCAGGAATACTTAATGGCAATACAAATCCGATGATAATTACGGGATTGATTTTTGTAATCGTGTTTGTTCTCAATTTTTTAATGACTCCATTAGCCATTTTTGCATTGATCGTGAGTCCGGTCCTTACAATGGTTGTTGAAATAGGTTTTAATCCACTTGGTTTTACTTATGCTATTAGTGCATGCAGTGAGGCGATATTATTCCCATATGAATACGTTCCGTATTTAATCGTGTTTGGATTTGGTATGCAGAGAATGATGGATTTTATTAAGTTCAATGTAGTACGCTCTATTGTAGTATTATTAGGGATTATATTTGTCCTGACACCATATTGGATGTTGATAGGGCTTATATAGTTAGTATAAAATGCCGTTTTGGATCAAAATGGTGAAGTCTTTCTTAAGAATAATTAAGGTAAGTGGTAAGGAGGAAAATTTATGTTAAAACGAACTGCTTCAACAGAGAAAATTTTGCTGTTAGGTGTTGATGGACTTGATCCAAGATTGACTAGAAAATATGTAGATAAGGGCTTGATGCCGAATGTAAAAAAATATATTGAGCGAGGTGCTTGTCGTGAAGATTTAGTAATGTTGGGAGGCCATCCAACTGTTACGCCACCAATGTGGACAACTTTGGCCTGTGGTTGCTACGCAAATGTGCATGGTATTACAGGGTTCTATCGTAAAGGTAGCGACATTGACTTGACGGATTATAACCTTGATAGTCGAAATTGTCACGCTGAACCACTTTGGAACGTATTTGCAGAATCAGGTAAGAAAACCTTGGTATGGCACTGGCCAGGTAGTGCATGGCCGCCAACTAGTGACAGTGAAAATTTACTTGTTGTAGATGGGACTTCTCCTGGTTCTGTTGGTATGGCGACCTCACAAATTGAATCCGAATTTATTGTTGGTGCTAGTGAACAAATTCCTGAGTTACGCTATATTCCAAAAGCGCCAATGGAAGCAAGTGCTGCTTGTGTCGTGACGGATTTAGAGTTGGATGATGATAATGAAAGTTATGATCTTTTAGGTGGTGTTGGCAACCGTGAAGCAAAAGGAATTAGAAAACTTGTTGAATCGTTGTCTCAACATACAACTGCTACAACAGAAGCTTTGAACGATATGATCCAATCACCGATCAAGCCAGCAAGTGGTTGGACTAATGCACCAGTTGATGCGAAAGAATTTACAGTTTTATTTTCTAAAGGTTTAATTCGACGTCCTGGTTTGATTTTAAAAAATAACGAGGGCATTTATGATCGAGTAGCGCTATATAAGAATAAAAAAGCAAATGAACCGATCGTAGTTTTGCCATTAGGTGAAATGATTGCTGAAATTATTGATGAAGCAATTAAAAATGATAAAACATATCAAGTTAATAGAAATATGAAGTTATTAAAGCTTGATCCGCAGGGGAAAACATTGACATTGTATGTTTCAGGCGCAATGGACATTAACAATGACAGTGTATATCATCCAAAACGATTGTTTAGAGAAATAGCTGACAATGTAGGTTATCCACCACCAACTTCATTATTAGGACGTCAAGATTCTATGTTAATCACAGAATGTATGTTAGCAAACTGGTATGTTACAGCAGAATGGCAAGCGGAAGCTATCCATCATTTAATTAAAACACAAGATTTAGATGTCGTTTTTTCTCATTATCATGCGGTTGATTTGGAAGAGCATCAATTTATTAAACATCTTGCTGATAGACCGTTTAATAAACATCCTGTAGAAGTTGCAGAAAAGTGGATGGAAGATCTTTATGTTCAAACAGACTATTATCTGGGTAAATTCCTTCATTTCTTAGATGAAGGTTGGACGATTCTGATTTTTTCCGATCATGCTCAAGTAGCACCTGCTCATGACATTCCGCTTTTAGCCTACGCAGGTGGGGTCACGATTCCGCTAATGGAAGAGATGGGGCTTACAATTCCTATTAGGGATGAAAACGGAAAGGCCGTTGCAATTGATTGGACAAAAACAAAGGCTGTTATACAGCGTGAAGGACATTTGTATTTGAATATTAAAGGAAGAGACAAGCATTACGTAGATGGAGAAGTGATTGATGGGATTGTGGATCCGGCAGATCAGTATGAACTTGAAGAAGAAATTATGACAAAGCTTTATCAACTGACAGATCCAAAGACTGGTCATCGTATTGTATCTGTTGCGTTAAGAAATAGAGAAGCTGTACTACTTGGGCAAGGTGGACCTGAAGCAGGGGATATTATGGTATGGCATGCTGAAGGTTATAATTTTGATCATGATGATTGTCTTTCAACGACACTTGGTGAAAATGATACTTCTGTTTCTCCTATTTTCATTGCTGCTGGTAGAGGCATAAAAGAGGGCTTTTATACAGATCGTATTATTCGTCAAACTGATTTTGCAGCTACTGTTGCAGTTTTGGGTGGTGTGCGTATGCCAGCACAATGCGAAGGCGCTCCAGTATATCAAATTTTAAATGAAGAATATTAAGAATCACATATGAAAAATCCGCCATACATAAAAGTGTGGCGGATTTTTTGAATTAAATTATTGAAAGCTAGGTGGGGCAAAAAAAGATTCAATAATAGAGCTAATATATTTACAGGATTCTTCATTATAAATAAGTGTAAGATAAAAGTTGTAAGGAGATTCTTTTAGAATAATGTTATGATTGGAAAATAACTTTTGAAAAAATAGTGTGTTGTCAAGCGGAGAACGAATATCGATGGTATAGAAGTTATGATGTTCGATGTATTCAATGAGATTATGTTCAAGCTCAGCGATTAATGGTTGGTGTTTTAAAATTGTTTTTGAAAATTTATAGTAAAGCGAATAATATTGAGAGATATTAAATTTTTGTTTTAAAAGAATACAAGGCGAATTTTTTAATACATTAAAGTCCAGATAACTATATTCTATTAAAGGAGAAAAACCCGAAATCCAAAAATATAAAGGAAAGTAGGATAATTGTTTTAATTTATAGGGAGGTGGAAGAACATGTTGCTTAGTATTATCAGAAGTTTCACAATATAATCGAACGGAGATATCACTATCTTCATAGTTGGGGTTATCGAAGTAAGTTATTGTTGAATAATGAAAAAGTATATCTGGAAAAACGTTTGAAAGATAGTTTGCAAGGCTTTTTGCTGAACTTGTCATTAATGCTGGAGAGAGTGAAATTTTTATAGTTTTGTTTTTTTTAGAAGACTTGTGAAAGTTTTTCATATCATTTTCTAATTGTGATAATTCTTGAGTAATGTTTTTAACATGTGAAAGTAATACTTGCCCAGCAGGCGTTAATGAGACTCCTTCTGGAGTGCGTGTAAAAAGTATTGTATCTAGTTCTTCTTCTAATTTATGTATGGAGCGTGAAACTGCTTGATAAGAAATGTAAAGGTTAGCACTTGCTTTTTTTATCGATTTGCAATAGCAAACTTCAGAAAAGGCATATAATTGATCAAGTGTCATTATTTTCACCTCGAAAAAAGATATATACTGAAATTTTACAATATAGCAATAAGAAAATCAAATCTTCTGCATGCGCATTTAAATGAAAATTGCTAAATTTTGAAAGGATGATAATAATGGAACAAAAGACTAAGAGCGATCTCAAACCTAAGTATAGTTTTAATTCAGAAAAAAGAGTGAATACTTTAAAAAGTCGTGTCAACCGATGTGTATGTAAATATTGTGGAGGAGAACTAAAATTAAGACAAATTATTTTTAGTGAATATGATGAAGCTAGAATTGAAATTTTTTGTAAAAAATGTAATCGAATAGAATTTGGAGTAGAACCAGAGATTTATGTAAACGCAAGATTTTTTGTTGAGGAAACAGGGTTTAATTGTTATCCTGATCTAGATGATAGTGAACGTACAAATCAAATGACAATAGCTAAGATTTGCGAAATTATAGAGTGGCAAAATAGAAATATTGGTATTTTAGGGCCAGAAGGATATAATATTGAAATTAAAGAAAACGAATGTTATGTTGGTCAATGTATTACTATCTCAGAAGAAAATTTGAATCGCATTATAGAAAACAGAAAAAATAATGATGAATGTTCCAATGTAGAAAAATGTGAAAAGGTGGATAGCAATGAAGGATGAATATATTGTAGAAGCTTCGCATATTTCGTTAAAAATAGGATATAAATATCTCTTGCAAGATGTAAATTGGAAGATAAAAAAAGGTGAACATTGGGTTGTTTTCGGTATGAACGGAAGTGGGAAAACAACGCTATTAAATATTATTGCTGGTTTTCAGCATTATACGCAAGGTGAGCTTAAAATATATGGTTGCGAATTATCTAATAATAATATTTTAGATATTAGAAGTAGAATAGGTTGGATCTCAAGTTCGTTTTTTGATAAACATTATACTAAAGAATCCGCATTGGATATTGTGTTGTCTGGAAAAAGTGGAACTTTGGGCTTATGGAAAGACGTTTCATTAGCAGAACGCAGGGAAGCAAAAGAATTATTGGAAAAATTGGGAATCGGTAATCAAATTAATCATGGATTTGATATGATGTCTAAAGGAGAACGACAAAATGTTCTTATAGCACGAGCTTTGTTTTCAAAACCTGATATTTTAGTTTTAGATGAGCCATGTACAGGTTTGGATATATATAATAGAGAGTACTTGTATGATGTCATAGAAAAGCTTGCGCAGGAAAAGAATGTTACATTAATATTTGTAACTCATTATCCTGAAGAAATTGATCAAAATATTTTTGATAATTGCATATTGTTACGTAAAGGTTTGGTATTTGCTCAAGGAAAAACCAAGCTGTTATTTAATAATGATATAATGTCTGAGTTGTTGGGATATCCAGTCTCAGTAAAAAGGACTGGAACAAATAAATTTAGTCTCGAGGTATTGGATGTATTTTCAGATTTAAATTTGTTCTTATAAAGGGGGAAAATTAGATGACTGTAGAGTTAGATATGATGATAGAAATGCGTGACTTGCAGGTTGCAATGGACGTTAATAAAAAAGCGGAAATGGGATGGTTTGATGTAGAATTTACTTTTTATGGTTGTTGTTTTCAAAAAGAGAAGTCTCGCTATTTTAGAATTAGTGAAAATGCAGACAAAATTTATGAATTTATAGAGAAAAGTAGAATTAATAAATGTATCACAAGTAATATCAAGAAAATAACCCAAAAACATCAAGTGCCGATTGGAATGAAAGAATATATTGCACAAGATGTGAAAATTGAATTAGCTAAGCAATTAAAGGATGCATATCCTATAGAATTTTTTTTTGATATGCAGAAATATGCAGATCAAGCGGAAGAACAGACGGCTGTTCCATTTTTGATAGATTTGTGGGAAAATGAAATAGAGGGGTGTTTTAATTCAGAAAAAATTTCCAGGTATGAATGTTTGCTTGAATATATGTATGAATGTTGTAAATTGACGTATTTACAATATCGACAAATTTATGATTGGATAGTTGATGAGAGAAAAAGTATGGAAAACGATCCGGTGGCAAAAGATATTTTAGAGAAAACATTTTACGGAATTGCTTATGAAAAGGAAGAGAATAGTTTTGAATATTTGGATAATGCTAGAAAAGAATATATTTATTGGAAAAAGGATGAATTAGAGAGAGACGGAGATTTCGTGTCATTTATTTACAAAAAAAAATATTGGTATAATTATTCGAAAAAATTATCTCAAATACATAAAATGTTCGAAAATGATATGAATCTTTATTTGACTGATCAATTTTTAAAAAAAATAAAGGCAATATGTTTTCAAAATAAAAATATTATTCCAGAGGACATGAATAATGAAATAAATATTGTGCAAAAAAAATATGGCAATGATGCAGCAAATACTTTAAGACGTTATGCATTGAGATGGGGTATTCGTGTATAAATATCTTGAGAATTTTAATAAATAGTAGACTTATCGCTTTCCTTGCATGCTTCCTAGCTATCTGCCACGCTGTCACAGAAAAAACATTGATGATTTTTACAAAAATGGTTGATGAAGCTAAGCTTTTAATGCTACTATATAGTGCAGATGAGTATAAGGAGGACTGTCTCGTATGGCTTTTTTGAAAGAATTGATGAATTTGCAGCTGTCGTGCTTTAGCCACGATGAGCTTGAAGAAATGATTCAATGGTATATTTTGCAGCGTGGTGATGCGAAGGATACGGAGCATGGGATGATTACGCATTATTATGATGATGCACGTCATTTGCATTTTTTCCATTATCTGGAAACGCAGGATGAACAAATGGAGAATGGTATCTGGCGCGTGGATGTTCATTACGATTCCGGTCGCGAAAGCGACAGCGTGATTGCGTTGGAACAGGATTTCTCTTATTTTTCAGATGACGAAGACGCACGTTTTGATACCGCATTGCCTGTGAATTGGAAGGTTGGCGACAAAGCGTTTCCTATCCTTTTGGAAATGGCCAATAAGAATGATTTGCAGGGCGTTATGGCCGGCGAACCGGTGTCTGCAAATATAAATATGTTTGCTTTCAACGCCAATATCATCAATACGAAAAAAGATTACAATGCACAGAAGAAGCAAGGCGATTTGCCTGAAATTGGTAGCTTGATCCCATCTGGTATGGCCTATTCTGCACTTGTTGCCGAAGATGCCAGCAAGCGTAACGAAGAATTTGAAGAGATGTTGCAGGTTTTGGTAAAAGATTATCGCATCATGCCATTCAGTATTTGCCAGGGCATTTTCAAGATTAGAGAATTTGAACAGGTTCAAATGGGTGGCGCCGCTTCTCTTTATGACATTACGGTGGAATGTGAAGGTCAACCATTGCACGTTCTTGCGCCAGTGTATATTCCGGCAATGCGTAACTTGAAAAAGGGACGTTATCTGGATGTAAGCGGTATGCTGATGGGTATGGTTTTGCCAGAAGAAGACATTCGCCACAAACAGGAAGAAAAAAGCAACTTGTTGCAGTTTAAGTCTGTGAACTAATGATGAAAAGCCAAGCGGTTATGAAATCGCTTGGCTTTTTTGATTGCTTGCAAAAGATACTGCTACGGCGTACAATGAACAGAGATTTGACAATGTGTTGCCAAATATTTTTTAGGAGGCGGTTTAGAATGAACGTATTGATGATCAATGGTAGTCCTCATGCTGATGGAAATACCACCAGAGCTTTGGCTGAAATGGAAAGCATTTTTACTGAAGCTGGGGTGGCATGCGAAACCATTCAAATTGGTCAGAAAGCCATTCGCGGTTGTATTGGTTGCTATCAATGCCGCGAACTTGGCAAATGCGTGATGGATGATGTGGTTAATGAAGTTGCACCAAAGTTTGAAACGTGTGATGGTTTGGTGGTTGCAAGCCCTGTGTATTTTGCTTCTGCCAATGGAACGTTGGTGGCATTTCTCGATAGACTTTTTTACAGCACATCGTTTGATAAGACCATGAAAGTGGGTGCTGCAGTGACAGTGGCACGTCGTGGTGGTCTTTCGGCGACCTTTGATGAACTGAATAAATATTTCACCATCAGTGGTATGCCGGTAGCATCAGGCCAATATTGGAACAGCGTGCATGGGCGTATGCCAGGGGAGGCAGAGCAGGACTTGGAAGGCTTACAAAGTATGCGTACCCTGGCGCGTAATATGGTGTTCTTAATGAAATCTATCGCTTTGGGAAAGGAAGCGTTTGGCTTACCGGAAAGAGAAGAAGACGTAAAAACAAATTTTGTACGATAATGAAAAAGCACAGGATTCGTATGGTTGAATCCTGTGCTTTTTAGTTTATTGCTTATGCCAAAGAGCAAGATTTTTGGCAAGGTTGGCAACGGAGTCTTTCCAAATCGGTTGCTCCGGCAATGAATCGAGAAAGGTGCGACCATAACTCTTTGTGATGACGCGGTTGTCAAGAATGATGATACAACCGCGATCTGTATTAGAGCGAATGAGGCGACCGCAGCCCTGACGAAAACGCAGCACAGATTGCGGCAGGCTGTTAGCGGTAAAGGCGTTTTTGCCCTGGCGTTTTAGCAAATCGTTGCGCGCACTTTCAACTGGCATGGTTGGTGGTGTAAATGGCAATTTGGTAATGACAACGGTGCGTAAACCGGCGCCTTTCACGTCCACCCCTTCCCAGAAACTGTTAGCGCCTAAAAGTACGGTTTTGCTGCCGTCTTGCAGCGCTTCCAAAAGGCTTGAGCGGCTGCCGTCCTGACCGTGAGCAAGAATACGGTATGCGCTGAGTGCCTGCTCTTCTTTAAGTGCCTGATGCACTTTGTTGAGCATGGCATAGGAGGTGAAGAGCACGAGCATATCACCATCAACGGCAGGAATCAGTGTTTTGAGATCGGCAATGACGTTGCGTGTGTAGTCAAAATCACTGGTTTTAGAGTAGTCTTTGTGGTCGTTTGGAATGGCGATGAGAGACTGGTGTTGGTAGTCAAATGGTGAATCGTTAATAGAAGCCAGATAGTCGTCCTGTTCAAGAAGAAATTTGTCGGCAGTGTAACGTAAATCTTTGTTGACAGCCAACGTAGCTGAGGTGAGGACAACCGTTTTTTTGGCGGCGAAAAGCTTTTCGTGAATCAGCGGCATAATGTCAATATAGGCTGCATTGAGCAGTAGATTGGCATAGCTGAAATTTTTGTACGTTTTCGCCCAGTAAACAAAGTCATCATCAATACCAGCAATGAAACGCTCAAGCCAGTCGCGCTGCTCTGCAAGACGGTCTCTGGCGAGGGTCATTTCACGCAGCAGGGATTCGATGTCTTCATTGCCGTCCAAACTGTTCAACAAGCGATTGAGCGAGGTGACAGCTGTTGTCAGTGCACGATGGCTTTTGCGTAAACTTTCTTCCAGCTGAAGCCACCAACCGCTGTTGCGGATTTTATCGGTGATACGCAAATCGCCAATATTGGAAAGTTCCGGAATGTTGTTGGCATAGGCGATGGTTGCTTCAATCGTTTTGATGGCCTCTAAGCTATCGCCCATGGCGCGTGTAGAGCGTTCTGTGATTTCTTCGCTGTTTTCAGCGAGCGTTTCTGCTTTACTGAGTGCCACGTTGACACGGAGAAGGAAACCACCGTTGCGCGTGAAATTGGTAAGCTGTTTTTGGATCAACTCAAAATCAACGGTGTCTGTGAATTGATGTGTGGCTTCATCTTCAAGATGATGGGCTTCATCAATGATGACACGGTCATATTCAGGCAGCAGATTGCCAATCTTGAGGTCCTGGAAAAGCAGGGAATGATTTGTAACAACCACGCGCGCTTGTTCGCACGCACGCTTACTGCCAAAATAACAACATTCATTGTAGTATGGGCAACGGCGTCCCATGCAGGTATCCGGCGCACTGGCAATATTTTGCCAGTATTGGTTTTCTGCTTTGTTAAGATTGAGGTGTTCACGATCACCACTTACGTCCTGAGCGCGCCAGAGCACCAAGGAAGTGGCAAAAATGCGTTCACGTTCCGATGCTGTGGCTGCACGGCGGCAGTATTCGTGGAAGCGGCGAAGGCAGATGTAGTTGCCACGGCCTTTGGCGATGGCGGTGGCAAAAGGAGCACCTAAGGCATTTTTGAGAAATGGCAAATCGGTATGGTACAATTGCTCTTGCAAATTGATGGTGCCGGTGGCAATGACAACGCGTGCATCATGCTCCCAGCTCCAAAGAAGCGCTGGTACCAGATAGGCGAAGGATTTCCCAGTGCCGGTGCCTGCTTCGATAAGAGCGTGTTTGTCTGTTTCAAAGGCTTGCTTGATACAGCCAAGCATATCAATCTGTTGTGCACGATACTGGAAATCCGGCTTTGCCTGAGCCAGCAATCCGTCCGAAGCAAAGAAGACTTCTGCATTGTCGAAACGAAGTTTCGGCGTCAGAGGTTCTTCTGAAAACGGTTCGCTTGAAAAAGTCAGTGGCACGCTTTGTGTGGATGTGGTAGCAGCTTCTGCGAGACGAAACAGCAAGTCGCCCAAATTGTGCGTGCTGCTTGAAAATAGCGTTTCCTGTTGGCCGCTGTAAGTAACGGCCATTTCATGCAAAGTGAAAGGGTCTAGCGTCTCGGCATCTTGTATCAGGCGAAGAAACACCTGTGCACAAACGATGGCATCATTAAGTGCGCGATGATGATTGGTATCGGATATATGCAAATGTGTGGCGATGGCTGTGAGCTTGTAGCTTGATAGCGTTGGCAAAAACAATTTGGCAACATCGTGCGAATCCAACCAATCGTTGCCAAGCGAACGCCCAAGCTGAAATTCAAGACGGCCTTTGTCGAAAGGATAATTGTGTGCGATGAGCAATTTGCCGTCAATACGTGTAAGCAGCTCATCTTCAATATCTGCCCAACTTGGCGCATCAGCCACCATATCGTTGGTAATGCCTGTCATGATGGCAATATCTTTTGGGATGGGTTTCTTTGGTTTGACAAGGGTTTGCCAAGTGTGTGCGAGAACACCATCTTCAATGATGGCAAGTCCAATTTCGATGATTTCGCTGTCATCATTGAGACCAGTGGTTTCGACATCAATAGCAATAAAATGTTGATAATTTTTCATCATAAAGCCCAGCTATTCAGATAATCTTCCTGTTCTTTGGTGAGGGTGTCAATGTGTACCCCCATGGATGTCAGTTTGATGAGGGCGACACGTTTGTCGATGCTTTCAGGCACATCATAAACGTGGGCAGACAAATCGGAGTGGGTGCAAAGATATTCAAGAGACAGTGTTTGCAGACCAAAAGTGAGATCCATGATTTCGGCAGGGTGCCCATCGCCTGCCGCCAGATTGACAAGACGGCCTTCGCCGATGAGATAGAGCGTGCGGCCATTAGCCATGGTATAAGCAAGGATGTTGTCGCGTGCTGGCTGAATGGTGGTTGCAAGGTCCTCAAGGGCATCTTTGTTAATTTCCACATCGAAGTGTCCGGCGTTGCAGAGAATGGCTTGATCCTTCATTACAGAGAGGGCGTCACGGTCGATGACATTCTTATTGCCGGTGACGGTAATGAAAACATCACCTTGTTGAGCGGCCTCAACGATTGGCATCACAACAAATCCGTCCATTAATGCTTCGGTGGCTTTGATTGGGTCAATTTCGGTGACGATGACTTTGGCGCCCATGCCTTTAGCGCGCATTGCTACACCTTTTCCGCACCAGCCATAGCCAACAACAACGACTGTTTTTGATGCAATTACCAAATTGGTGTTGTGCATCACAGCTTCCATGACCGATTGGCCGGTGCCATAGCGGTTGTCAAAAAGGTGTTTCATCATGGCATTGTTGACAGCAATCATTGGTGTGCGTAAGTCATCGTCTTGTTCCATTGCTTTAAGACGAATGATGCCGGTGGTTGTTTCTTCGCAGCCGCCGAGGATTTTTTCAACGAGTTCCGGATAATCGCGATGAAGCATCGCTGTGAAGTCGCCGCCATCATCAATAAAAAGATCTGGTGCAAATTCGGCGAGTTTCTGAATATAAAGATCGTATTCTTCCTGCGTGGCGCCGTGTTTGGCAAAGGCAGTGATGCCATTTTTCACCAGAGCAGCCACCACATCGTCCTGTGTAGAGAGTGGGTTAGAACCAGCCACTGCGACTTCTGCGCCGCCAGCCTGAATGACCAGCGCCATATAAGCCGTTTTGGCTTCCAAGTGTAAACAAATGACAATTTTTTTGCCGGCAAATGGTTTTGTGCGGCGATATTCTTTTTCAATTTCGTTTAAGATAGGCATATGAGCGCGAACCCAGTCAATTTTAAGCTGACCGGATGGCGCCAGAGAGATATCTTTGATGATGCTTTCCATGGTGCATCTCCTTTCTAAAGTTTCAACAGCAATACTAGTATATGATGTACAAATCGAATGTGCAAGGTAAAGTGATGCGATAAAAGTTCGCAATGTGTCGTTGTTTATGCTACAATAAAGCATGGAATTTTATGTGATAAATGGTCACGAGTCGTTGACATAATATAAAAGGAGGATCATCGTGGGATTAAAGCATAAAGATTTAATCAGCATCAATCAGCTTAGTGTTGAGGAAATTAAAGATATCCTCGCGCTGGCGCGTGAAATGCGCGAACAGGTTCGCAGCATGAAACAGACGGAAGCGCTCAAAGGCGTGACGGTCGTCAATCTTTTCTATGAAAACAGTACGCGCACACGTTCGTCGTTTGAGTTGGCAGCAAAGTATCAGGGGGCCAATGTCTTAAACATTTCTGCATCGTCGAGTAGCGTACAAAAAGGAGAGGGACTTAAAGACACTGCCCAAACGATTAACGCTTATTATCCGGACGTTATTGTCATGCGTCATCCAAACAGCGGCGCGCATGAACTGCTCGCCAAACACGTGAATGCTCATGTTATCAATGCTGGTGATGGGATGCACGAACATCCTACGCAGGCGTTGTTGGATTTCATGACGATCTGTGATTATAAAAAAGAATTAGAAGGCTTAAAGGTGGTTATTGTTGGCGATCTGTCACATTCACGCGTGGTACGCAGCAATTTGTTGCTTTTGAATAAATTTGGCTGTGATGTGACGGTATGCGGTCCTGCTACCTTAGTGCCAGGCGGTATCACCAAAATGGGTGCAAAATTAGAGATGGATTTTGATAAAGCCATTAAAGATGCAGATGTGGTGATGATGTTGCGTATTCAGTTGGAACGTCAAAAAGCAGGGCTCTTTCCTTCTAAAGAAGAATATACGCATTTTTATGGGCTCAATAAAAATCGTTTGGCCTTGGCTAAGCCAGATGCTATTGTGCTGCATCCTGGTCCAATCAATCGTGGTATTGAAATTGATGGCGATGTGGCAGATGGACCACAATCTAAAATCCTTGAACAGGTGACCAATGGATTGTGTGTACGTATGGCGCTACTGAAGCTTTTGACAGAGGAGGAATAAGCAATGTTATTAAAAAACGGGCACTTGGTTGATCCGTCACAGGCGATTGATGGTGTAACGGACCTGCGAATTGAAAACGGGGTTGTTTGCGCGGTTGGTCCTGATTTGCCAGAGCTTGAGGGGGAACAGGTCATCAATCTTTCCGGACTTTATGTGGTGCCTGGTTTGATTGATACGCACGTGCATTTGCGTGATCCAGGTCAGGAAGAAGCAGAAGATCTTGAAAGCGGCGCCAAAGCAGCCATTGCCGGTGGTTTTACGACTGTTGTTGCCATGCCAAATACTTCTCCGGTTGTCGATAATGTGCCAATCGTGCGCTATATTTATGATAAGTCGGCACGTCTTGGTTATGCAGATGTGTTGCAAACAGCTGCTATTACCAAAGGGCAGGAAGGACAGGAAATCACAGAAATTGGTTTTCTGAAAGATGCTGGCTGCATTGCCTTTACTGAAGATGGAAAATCTGTGGCAGATAGCGGTATTTTGCGTAAGGCGATGACGTACAGCAAGCCTTACGATGTACTCTTTATGAGTCATTGCGAAGATAAAAACTTAAAAGGCAGTGGCGTGATGAATGCTGGCGCTTTGGCTGCCGAGATGGGGCTTGGTGGTATTGCCAATGAAGTGGAAGACATTATCATCATGCGCGATATTATGCTTGCTAAAATGACCGGTGTGCGGCTGCATATCCAACATTTAAGTACGGCGTCCGGCCTTGAATTGGTACGTGATGCTCAGAAAAAGGGCCTGCCGGTGACGTGTGAAGTGACACCACACCATCTTTTCCTTACAGAAGATGCTGTGCGCGGTTATAATACTGATGCCAAAGTAGCACCGCCATTGCGTACAGCGAGCGATAATGAAGCGCTCATTGCAGGTCTTAAAGACGGCACCATTACTTGCATTGGGACAGATCATGCGCCACATTCTTCTGATAAAAAAGAAGTTGAATTTGAACGTGCGGCCAATGGTATTTCCAGCATCGAAGTGGCTTTTCCTTTGATTTGGACCAATCTTGTCGAATCTGGACGCTTTAGTTTAAGTGAAATTGTTGCGATTATGAGTTGCAATCCTGCAGAACTTTTGCGTATTGAACGTGGCAGTTTATCGGTTGGTAAAGTGGCTGATGTGATGATCTTTGATCCACAAGTGGAAAAGACCGTAGATCCAGCACAATTTTACAGCAAAGGTAAAAATTGCCCATACACAGGTCAAGTATTGCGCGGCTGGCCAAAAATGGTGTTGCGCGCTGGGCGCGTTGTGCTTGATGATGGTGTCATCATATAGGAGGTTAAGATGCAGCTACACGAGGCGAAAATCATTAAAAAAACAAAACTGTGCAGTAATGAGTGGCGTTTTGACTTCGCTGCGCCAGCGCTTTGTGAAGAAGCAATGCCGGGACAGTTTGTTATGGTGGAATGTAGCCATGGTTCAACGCCGTTTTTGCGCCGCGCCATTAGTATCAATCAGTGTAAGAACGGTGTATTGTCACTGATGTTTGCAGTTGTTGGCGATGGTACCGAAGCGCTGGCGGCGATAGAAGAAGGCGAAACTGTCAGCTTGCTTGGTCCGCTCGGTCGTGGCTTTGATTTGGATGTGCAGAATCAACACATTGTTATGATTGGTGGGGGCATTGGCAAGGCACCGTTTGAATTTGTGACGGATGCGCTTTTGAAAAAGAACAATCGCCTGACGTTCATTGTTGGCGGGCGCAGTGCAGAACAGCTTCAGGGGTTAGAGGCTTACAATGACAAGAATGTGACGCTGCTTTATGCTACCGAAGATGGGAGCTTGGGTGAAAAAGGCTTTGTGAACACTTACTTTGACCGTATTCGTACGTGCGATCGTATTCTTGCCTGTGGACCAACGCCGATGCTTGCTGCGGTTAAACGTTTTGCCGATGAGGCAGGTATTCCGTGTCAACTTTCTTTAGAAGGAAAAATGGCTTGCGGCGTTGGCGTGTGTTTGGGTTGCACGTGTAAATCGGGTAACCCAGATGCGGAAGTGTATCCGAAAGTCTGCCAAGATGGTCCGGTGTTTTGGTCTGAGGAGGTGGAGCTGGCATGAGTGTGAATTTAGAAACCACCTTTGCAGGCGTTACTTTCAAAAATCCGGTGTCCACCTGTTCGGGAACGTATGGCTTTGGTATTGAGTATGGGCGTTTTGTGCCTGTAGAACGTCTCGGTTCCATCACTACCAAAGGCTTGTCTGCTTATCCGCAAAAAGGAAACGCAGGGGTACGTATTACTGAAACACCTGCCGGAATGTTGAATTGCATTGGTTTGGAAAATCCTGGAGCGGATGCCTTTAAGCGTGACTATCTGCCGCAGATGCGAGAACGCCTTGGTGATTGTAAAATTATTGCCAATATCTTTGGTGGCACCTTAGACACATATGCTGCTGTTTCCAAGGCATTAAATGATGTGGATGAGATTGTTATGTACGAAGTGAACATTTCTTGTCCAAACGTGCACGCTGGCGGAATGGTTTTTGGTACAGATGATCAAGCGGCAGCAGAAGTATGTCGTGCAGTGAAGTCGGAGACGGATAAACCGGTGCTCATGAAATTATCTCCGAATGTGACCGATGTTGTTTCTATTGCGAAAGCGTGTGAAGAAGCAGGGGCAGATGGGTTATCGTTAATCAATACACTAATTGGTATGAGTATTGATGTGAATAAACAAAAACCTGTTCTTGGTAATGTAACCGGTGGTTTGTCCGGTGCCGCTATTCGTCCTGTTGGAGTGCGAATGGTTTATCAAGTGGCGCAAGCGGTGTCCATCCCGATTTTAGGTATGGGTGGTATCACCAACTGGCGCGATGCCATCGAATATATGTTGGCTGGCGCACAAATGGTGGCTGTCGGCGCCGCAAACTTCCGCGACCCAATGGCGCCAATGAAGGTGCTGGAAGGGATAGAACAGTATTGCGAAGAGCGAGGCATTACAGATATCAATGAAATCGTTGGAAAGGCGTGGAAAGCATAATGGCAACAAAAGAACAACTGATTGTCGCCTTGGATTTTCAACAGAGCGATGAAGCATTGGCACTTGTCGATGCCATCGGTGACGCAGCAAGTTATTATAAAGTGGGCTTGGAATTATTTTTGAATTCCAGAGGAAGTGTTCTTGAAGGCTTAAAAGCGCGTGATAAGAAGATTTTCCTGGATCTCAAGTTTCATGATATTCCCAACACTGTGGCTGCGGCTTGCCGTTGGGCGGCTGGGCTTGGTGTGGATATGTTTAATGTTCATGCCGGTGGTGGCTTGGAAATGATGCAGCGCGCAAGAGAAGCAACGGCCGAAGGTGCGCTCGCCAAAGGCTTGGCAGTGCCAAAGCTGATTGGGGTTACCATTCTTACCAGTTTCGATGCGGAAGGTTTGACACGCGTTGGTTTTAGTGGTACGGTGGACGATAACGTTGAACGCTTGGCAGCCTTAACCGCAGAAGCCGGCCTTGATGGCGTGGTGTGCTCACCGCGTGAAGTACCGCTGATTCGCCGTGCTGTGGCAGATGCTGGTTTTCTGACAGTGTGCCCAGGCGTGCGTCCGGAATGGGCTCAGAAAGGTGACCAAAAACGTGTGATGACACCGGCTCAGGCGATGGAACAAGGTGTGAATTATATTGTGGTTGGCCGTCCAATTACCAAAGCGGAACAACCTGTTGAAGCAGCAAAGAGAATTTTAGCAGAAATGTCTGTATAATATTTATCATTTATAATGGAGGAATCAATATGGCTATGACAAATGAAGAATTGATGCAAATTTTAACAGAAACCGGCGCTTATCAAACTGGTCATTTCAAATTAAGTTCCGGCTTGCATAGCGGCAATTATATCCAGTGCTCCCAGCTTTTGAAATTCCCTCGTATGGCTGAAAAAGTTTGCTCGGAAATTGCTGAAATGTTTAAGAACGACAATATTGAAATGGTTGTAGGACCTGCCATTGGCGGCATTTTGGTTGCTTATGAGGTAGGGCGTGCCCTGGATGTTCCAGCTATTTTCGCAGAACGTGAAAATGGCAAGATGACCTTACGCCGTGGTTTTCATGTTGAACCAGGCACCCGTTGTCTGGTTACCGAAGATGTTCTGACCACGGGCGGTTCTGCACAGGAAGTGGTAGAACTGTTGCAGGCTCAGGGCGCAGAGGTTGTTTCTGCGACGTCGATCATTGACCGCACACCTGGCAACACCTTGAAATTGAAAGTGCCATTCAAATCATTGATTCAGCTCACCTTCCCAACATATAGCGAAGAAGAATGCCCTATGTGCAAGGAAGGGCAGCCAATTCAGAAACCAGGCAGCCGTCCTGGCATCTAAGTTACACAGAAAAGGAGGCGTCGGTATGAATCAATTAGTTGGACAAATTGATGGGCTAAGCCGGCGTCAATGCAACGATTTGTGCGCGCTTGCCGATGAGGTGGTAGCACGCAGCGAGGTGATAAGCCTTGCGCTGGCAGAGCGAATGTTGGCGTTAAGCCAGGAAATTAAGCGAGAGGTTGCTGTGTTTATTGAACGCAGCGGCAGAGTTCTTTTGGTATCTGTTGGTCAAACCGATAAAGCGCCGGTGTTTGACTTGCAGAAAAAACGCTGGCAATATGGTTACGCAGGGGTGCGTTGTGTTCATACCCATCCGAGTGGCACGGCGCATCTTTCTGAGGCTGATGTGAGTGCGCTTAAAAGTCTGCGCTACGACCAAATGGTAGCTTTGGCAGAAAGCGAAGGTCATGTGCAGGTTGCGGTAGCCATGCTTGAACCTGTAGACGGGACGCTTTCTGATGCTCAAGTGGTGGTTGCTGAAAATTTGTCATGGCAGGATTTTCAGCAATTACCATTGCAGGCGCATTTACAGGCGTATGAAGCCGCCCTGGTTCGCCAAGTGGCACTTGTCACTGATTCAGACAAAGAACGTGCCATTTTGGTGTTACAACCGGATCAACATCATGTGGATGAGGTGGATATTGCCTGTGAGGAACTGCGAGAGCTGGCTGATACGGCAGGGCTTGAAGTGGTGAAGGTTGTCGTGCAGACAATGAGAGGAAAACAGCATAAATTAGGCGGCGGTAAACTCGAAGAAATCGCGATGATGGTTCAAAATGAAGCAGCTGATGTGGTCATTTTCGATCAAACGTTGACGCCGTCGTACAATCAGATGCTCAGCGATCGCTTGGGCGTTAAAGTGATTGATAAAACAGTGCTGATTCTTGATATTTTTGCCCAACGTGCCCGTAGCCGTGAAGGTAAATATCAGGTTGAACTGGCGCAACTCAACTATCTTTTGCCACGGTTGACAGGAATGGGAACGGCACTTTCACGTTTAGGCGGTGGTGTTGGTACCCGTGGACCTGGCGAAACAAAATTAGAAACTGATCGTAGACATATCCGCCGGCGTATTCATCATATTTCTAAAGAACTTGAGAACATTAAAAGTAATCGTCAGCTGCAACGCGCAGCGCGTATGAAACAACAAGGTTTACAGGTGGCACTTGTGGGCTATACCAATGCCGGTAAGAGCACGTTGCTGAATCTGCTGACCGACGACCATATCTATGCAGCGAATCAACTATTTGCAACCCTTGATCCAACGACACGACGTTTGGTGCTTGATGGTGGCGAAACGTTATTGGTAAGCGATACCGTAGGCTTTATTCGCGACTTGCCATCGCAGTTGATAGAGGCGTTTAAGGCGACTTTAGAGGAGCTTCAGTATGCCGATGTGCTTTTGCACGTGGTTGACGTTGCAAAAGATGGGATAGATGAGCGTATACGTGTGGTTGAAGAAATTCTCATGTCACTTGGTTTGCAAGAAAAAACGCACATTCTTGTTTGCAATAAAATAGATCTTTGTGAAGAATTGCCGGCGTTTTCTTCTGTATTGGCGTATGAGAAGAAATGTTTTATTTCGTGTGAAACCGGCGCGGGTATTGCTGACTTATTGGAGCTTTTGCGTGCTTTGGCGCAGTCATCAGATGTGGTACTGGAGATTTGCCTCCCTTATGATGGCGCTCAAGGTCAACGTTTGGCACAAGCGCATGAATATGGCAAGGTTTTTGAAGAAACCTATGATGAACAGGGTGCTCATTTGAAAGTGCAGTTGTCTGCGGCAGAAGCAAAGAAATATTTTCGGGAATTTATTCCCAAAGAATTTGAAAATGAAGTGAAGTGGTAGAAGAATATGTCTTTTTTTCTCGAACGATTGAAACAATTTGCTGGCTTAAACGAGGAAGATGTTGCCTTGGTGCAGCGTTGTCTTGAAGAAGTGGCGCCACAATGGGCGTATGTTCGTGATGTCACTCAGGCCAATCAAATAAAGGTATTGGAAGCTTTTCAAAAAAATCAAGTGGCCGATTTTCACCTGAATGGCTCCACTGGCTATGGGTATGGTGATACGGGTCGCGATGTTTTGGAACGTGTGTGGGCTGATTTGTTTTGTGCAGAAAAAGCCTTGGTGCGCTCTAACCTTGTCAGCGGTACACACGCCATTGCTACGGTTTTATTCGGCGTCTTGCGGCCAGGTGATGAGGCTGTTTCTATCAGCGGAATGCCTTATGATACTTTGCAAACGGTTATTGGCAAAGATGCTCATGCTCGCGGAACCTTGCGCGAGCTGGGGATTCAGCACAAAAGTGTTCCGCTTAAAGACAATGATTTCGATGAAGCGGCCATTCGTGCGGCGGTAACGCCAAAAACACGTATGGTTATGATTCAACGTTCTCGTGGTTATGAGTGGCGCGATAGTTTATCCATTGAAAAAATCGCGCGTGCCTGTGCGATTGTTAAAAGCATTTCGCAGGATATTATTATTTTCGTTGATAATTGCTACGGAGAATTTGTCGAAATACGAGAACCGTTAGAAGTTGGCGCAGATTTGATTGCTGGTTCCTTGATTAAAAATCCTGGCGGCGGTTTGGCGCCGCGCGGCGGTTATATTGCGGGAAAGGCAGAGCTGGTGGAGATGAGTGCCGAGCGTTTGACGGCGCCAGGCATTAGTGATGATGTCAGCTCTTCCTTGGATTTTAATCGGCCGGCATTTCAAGGATTGTTTATGGCGCCGCTTATTGTTGAACAGGCTCTTAAAGGCGCCATTTTCTCAGCCGCTTATTTAGGTGCCAAAGGCTATGTCGTCTCTCCTACCGCCGATGCAATGCGTACAGACATCATTCAGTGTATTGCTTTTGGTGACCCGGACAAGTTGCGTAAGTTCTGTCAGGGGATTCAGGCTGCTTCAGCACTTGAAAGCTATGTTACGCCGTATGACGATAACCTTCCTGGTTACGATGATCCAGTGATTATGGCAGGTGGTACTTTTATCCAAGGCTCTTCCATTGAACTTAGTATTGACGGGCCAATGCGTGCGCCATTTATTGGTTATATGCAAGGTGGCCTTTCAATTTCTCATATCATTGCATCCGTTTGTTTGGCAGCAAAGAAAATGGAGGGATAAGATGGACGTTTATGCATGGTTGCTCATTGTGGCAATGGCTGCAGGGGTACTGGGGACGTTTGTGCCGATGGTACCTGGAATGTGGCTGGTGTTCGTGAGTCTCTTGGTGTATGGGGTGTTCGATCATTGGATCGCATATCCGATTTGGTTTGTGGTAATCGTTGGTGCTTTAGCCATTGGCAGCTCATTTTTGGACTATTATGGCACAATGATTGGTGCGAAAAAATTTGGCGCATCTAATGATGCTTCAATCGGTTCCACCCTGGGTTCAGCTGCCGGCGGTTTTATTGGCAAAGGCCGTGGCAGCTTTATTGGCTCCATTGTTGGAACGGTTGGTGCTGAATATCGTACACACCGTTCTATGCAAGGTGCTCTGCGCGCCAGTGCTGGTTCGTTGCTGGGAACGGCTGTGGTGTCGTTGATTCAGTTTGTTGTCGCCTTGATTGTTTTTGTGATTACAGTGATTTTGTTATGGGGGGCGGCGTGATGCTTAATAAAGATATGACCATTGGCGTTGTTTTCGGTGGACCTTCTGGTGAATATGATGTGTCTTGCGTATCGGCCAATACTATTATTGGTGCTCTGGTAGAAGCTGGCTATAACGTCTTTCCTATCGGTGTTGCTAAAGATGGTCGATGGTATGGCCCAGTGGCTGTGGAAGACATTCAACATTTCGATGCAGCTTCTTATGCCGATCAGGAAATTATTTTTCCACAACATCCAAACGGCGTGATAAGAAACGCTAAAACCTTTGCGGAAATTGGTATGCCAGACGTTGTGTTTCCAATCATTCATGGCTCTTATGGTGAGGACGGCCATTTGCAAGCATTTTTTGATATGTGCCGCATTCCATATGTAGGAGCAGGAATGATGGGTTCTGTGGTTGGTATGGACAAGGTGTTTATGCGCGACATCTTGAAAGCGCACCATATTCCTCAGACGGATTATCAGGCGGTGCGTCGTAGTGATTTTGAAGAACATCCAGAAGCGGAGCTTGATGCTTTGGAAGCTGCGCTGACTTACCCTATGTTTGTTAAGCCATCATGCCTTGGCTCCAGTGTTGGTATAAGTAAAGTGAACAATCGTGAAGCTTTGGCTGATGGTTTAGCCTTAGCAGCACGTTATGACAGTAAACTGATTGTTGAAACGGGTGTGAATGCACGTGAAATTGAAACAGCGCTTTTGGGTAATCGCGATGTGGTTATGGCGCTTCCTGGCGAGATTGTCACCGAAGGTGTGTTTTATGATTACGAATCAAAATATGTTCTCGACAACAGTGTGACAAAAGTGCCTGCTGATTTGAGCGAAGAGCAAGTGGAAGAGATTACGCGTATTGCCAAAGAAACCTATAAAGTGCTCGACCTTAGCGGAATGTGCCGCGCCGACTTTTTTATTGATAAAGACAATGGGCGTGTATTGCTTAATGAAGTCAATACATTACCTGGGTTTACTGCCATCAGTATGTATGCTAAAATGTGGCAGGCTTCTGGAAAGCCATTGATTAAGGTCATTGAAAAGCTCATTGAGCTTGCGCTTGAGAAGCACAACGACAATTTGAGAAACTATACTGTTTTTGGAGGCTAATATGGCTGGGAAATCAAAAAAACAACAAACCATTCCAGATATGAGTGATGATAAGAACGTTGCCTTACAGCACGCGTTAAAAGCGATGGAACAGCAGTTTGGTCCGGGTACCATTATGCGCTTGGGTGACCAAGCAAAGCTGGAAGTGGAAACCATTCCTACTGGTTCCATTGCGCTTGACCGTGCGATTGGTGTTGGTGGATTGCCAAAAGGGCGTGTCATTGAAATTTATGGTCCTGAATCTTCCGGGAAAACCACCGTTGCCTTGCATTGTGTAGCAGAAGCACAAAAACGTGGAGGTATTGCTGCGTTTATTGATGCTGAACATGCGTTGGATCCTGTTTATGCCAAAAATATTGGTGTGGATACGGAAAATCTGCTTGTCAGCCAGCCAGATAACGGCGAACAAGCATTGGAAGTGTGCGATGCGCTCGTTCGCAGTGGCGCAGTGGATTTGATTGTCGTGGACTCTGTTGCCGCATTGACACCGCGTGCCGAGATTGAGGGCGAAATGGGTGACACCCATGTTGGCTTGTTGGCGCGCTTAATGAGCCAAGCCTTGCGTAAATTGACAGCAAATATTGGCCGCACCAATACCATTGTTATTTTTATCAATCAGGTTCGTGAAAAGATTGGCGTGCTTTACGGCAATCCGGAAACCACAACGGGTGGCCGCGCTTTGAAGTTTTACTCCAGCGTGCGCTTAGAAGTTCGTCGTGGAGAGCCAATCAAGAAAGGCAATGATATTGTTGGGAATCGCACGAAGGTGAAAGTAGTTAAGAATAAGGTGGCGCCGCCATTCAGAACCTGTGAATTTGATATTCTTTATGGCGAAGGCATTTCAAATGAAAGCTCTTTGATTGATATTGCAGCGGAAATGGGCGTGCTTGAAAAAAGTGGCTCGTGGTATTCGTATAAGGGTGAACGTTTGGGGCAGGGGCGTGACAATGTGCGTCAGTATCTGAAAGAACACCCAGAAATGGCAAAAGAAATTGAAGAACGTGTGCGCGGTACAGAACAAGATGACGCGCCGGAAGAAAAAGAAGAGAAACTGCTTCAGGAAAATATGAACGCGCTTCTTAATGATGATTTCCTGGCTGATGTCGATGAAGATTTGGATGATATCTGATGGACGAGAAAAATAAACAGTTGGCGTTGCGCTATTTGACAGCGCGTATGCGTTCTGAGTTTGAAATGCGTCAATATCTGATAAAAAAGCAAGTGGCAACTGATGAAATAGAGGCCATTATTGCTTACCTCTATTCATACCATTATCTGGACGATATGCAATTTGCCGAGAGCTTTATTCGTGACAAACTGCGCTTTAATCCATGTGGCCGAATGAAACTTATCATGGCACTTAAAGAGAAAGGCATTGATGAGTTTATCATCGAAGATGCTTTAGCGGCAGAATATTCGCCAGAAACAGAACAGGCATTGCTTCAACAGGACTATGAGCGTTGCCGTCAAAAGGGAAAAAATTATCAACAAGCCATGCGTTATTTATATGGAAAAGGATACAGCACACATTTATTGTCAACGTTAGAACGTTATGAATGAGTGCCCATGCCTGTCGCTGTGCGCTGAAAACGCTTGACACTAACAGGGTTTCAGCGTACAATATTTGTAGACTATGGTGAGGTAATTGCTTTGACAGTTGAAAGTCATGGATGTGTTTGGTTGGATAACAAATAACAGAAATGAAAAAGTTTGTCAGATTTGATGATTACTATGAAAGAGCAAACCAAGATAGTTGGTTTGCTTTTTTTATTGCCTTGGTCTCGTAATTTATAATTGAACAAAGAATTTTTGTGGAAAGGAGGAGTTTATGCTCGAGCTTATTATCGCTATAATCGTGGGTTTGGCGATAGGTGGCATCGGGGGGTATATCGCACGAAAAAAATCTTCAGAATCGCTTATTGGTTCCGCAGAAGCTGAAGCGCAGCGTATCTTGGAAGCAGCGAACAGAGACATTGAAGCCATGAAAAAAGAGGCTGTCATTGAAGCTAAAGATGCGGCGTTACAAATTCGTAATGAAGCGGAATTAGAAGCCAAAGAGATTCGCTCAGAAGCGTACAACACCGAAAAACGTTTGGTGCAAAAAGAAGACGCTTTGGACCGTAAGTCAACGAACCTTGAAAAGAAAGAAAATACGCTTCTTGAAAAAGAAAATAAATTAGAAGAAGCGCGTGGCGAATTGGAAGAATTGATTGGCAAGCAGCAGCTTGAACTGGAACGCGTGGCTGGTTTAAGTGCTGAAGAAGCAAGAAATCAGCTGTTTAATCAAGTTGAAAGCGAAGTGGATCACAGCCTGGCTGTCATGATTAAAGACAAAGAAGCTGAGGCGAAAGCATCTGCTGAGAAAACAGCACGTAATATCATTGCCGGTGCCATCCAACGCTGTGCAGCCGATCATGTGGCAGAATCAACAGTGTCGGTTGTACCACTGCCAAATGATGAAATGAAAGGTCGAATCATTGGTCGCGAAGGTCGCAATATCCGTGCACTTGAAAACTTAACGGGTGTTGACCTTATTATTGATGATACACCGGAAGCTGTGGTACTTTCCTGCTTTGAACCTATTCGTCGTGAGGTGGCGCGTGTGGCTCTGGAAAAACTCATCGTTGATGGGCGTATTCATCCCGCTCGTATCGAAGAAATGGTACATAAAGCGCAAAAAGAAGTGGATGCCACCATTCGCGAAGCTGGGGAACAGGCTGTATTTGAAACAGGTATTCACCAGCTGCATCCGGAACTGGTCAAATTGCTTGGTCGTCTTAAATACCGTACCAGCTATGGTCAGAACGTATTGAAACATTCTATTGAAGTTTCCCACCTTGCAGGTTTAATGGCTGCTGAATTGGGTGTGGACGTAACCTTGGCCAAGCGTGCAGGTCTTTTGCACGACATTGGTAAAGCCATCGACCACGACACTGAAGGTTCACATACCTCTTTGGGGGCAGATATTGCACGCAAGTACCGTGAACCGGCTGGTGTACTCAATGCCATTCTTTCGCATCATGGTGACGTGGAACCTAGCAGTGTGGAATCTGTGCTGGTGGCAGCAGCAGATGCTATTTCTGCAGTACGTCCTGGTGCACGTCGCGAAACCCTCGAAAATTACCTCAAACGTCTCACGCAGCTTGAAGGCATTGCCAATGACTTTGATGGCGTTGAAAAAACCTATGCTGTTCAGGCAGGGCGCGAAGTACGTGTTATTGTCAAACCGGAAAAGATTGACGATGCTCAGAGCGCAAAGCTCGCTTATGACATTGTCAAACGTATTGAGGCCGAGATGGAATATCCTGGCCAGATCAAAGTGGTCGTTATTCGCGAAACTCGCAACGTGAATTACGCCAAATAACTGCAAAGCAAGTAAAACGCATACCAGCTGTGGGGTATGCGTTTTTTTGTGTTTTTTTAGCCGGAACGAAGTGGGCAACTCTTGTCAGAAATTAACTTGCAATTTATAATAGTAGCGATTGTATAGAAGTGGAGTTGGTAGTCGATGAAATTGCTGGTGGTTGAAGATGATCTGGCATTGAGTGCAGGCCTTTGTTTTGAGTTGGATATGCAAGGCTATATCACAGTAGCGGCGTACAACAGTCGGAAAGCAATGGCACTGGTTGAAGCGGAAGCGTTCGATTTGGCGATTTTAGATGTAAATTTACCAGATGGTAACGGTTTTTCCTTGTGCCAAACCATTAAAAGCATACAACCAAGATTACCAGTGATTTTTTTGACAGCCAATGATTTGGAAGACGATGTGTTGCGTGGTTTTGATATGGGTGCGGAAGATTATGTAACAAAACCTTTTAACATGAAAATTTTGCTGCGACGTGTGGAAGTGGCTTTGAGGCGTGGTGCGTCATCAGAGCAGGTATTAAGCGATGATGTATGCTGGGATGATGGCTATTTGCGACTGGATTTTACGCGTCTTGTTGCTTCAAAAAACAATGAAACATTGGTGATTACGCCTAATGAATACAAACTTTTACGCTTGTTCATTGAGCATCCTGGGCAGATTTTAACTCGTACACAGCTTTTGGAACGACTTTGGGACAGTGATGGTGTCTTTATTGACGACCATACATTGACTGTGACAGTTAATCGCCTGCGGGCGAAAATTGAAGATGATGCACATCACTATATTAAAACCGTGCGTGGCATGGGATATGTTTGGTCGGAGGAGAAACAATGCGCGAAGAACGGTTGATTGCACGGTGCCGGTTTGCAATGTTGCTATTGGCTGTGGCCTTGATATTAGCTGCATTGCTTTTTCAACGTTTGCCGGAAGGCGTAATCATAGCACTGTTAGTAGTGAGTGGAACACTGGTGATGGCTGCGGCCTGCTATTCTTCGTTATGGCGCGATCGCCGACTGAATCATTTTGCCAACGATATTTGTGATATAGTTGATGCCCTTATGGAAGGGCGAAAACCAGCGCATTTTAAGCCTTATGAAGAGTCGGCCGTTTCAAAAGTGCAAGAAAAACTGCTGCATTATTACGAGAAAATGATGGAAGAGCATGCTGAAAGTTTAGCAGACAAACAGATTATTCAAGAATTGGTTAGTGATATTTCTCATCAGGTAAAGACGCCAGTGGCAAATATTCAGATGTTTACCGGTATTCTTACGCAACATGATTTACCCAGAGAGAAAGCGCTGGATTTTCTTGCGTTAATGGCAGCACAAACAGAAAAATTGGATTTTCTTATGCAGTCTCTTGTAAAGATGTCACGTTTAGAAACAGGAACCTTTGAACTTCATCCTGTACAGACACGTTTGGCAGAAACCATTGCTCAGGCGATGAATGTTGTATGGGCAAAAGCAGAAGCCAAAAATGTTGGCATTAGTGTCGCTTGTGACCACGCGCTTGAGGTGTGGCATGACTCAAAATGGACAGCGGAAGCGTTGGCAAATATTTTGGATAATGCTGTTAAGTATACTTCTTCTGGTGGAAGCATTGCAGTGACGGTGCGCCCATGGCAGTTTTATACACGCATTGATATTACAGATAGCGGCATTGGGATTGCAGAAGACGATTATCATCGTATCTTTCAACGTTTCTACCGTGGTGAAGCAGTGGCGGCGGAAGAGGGTGTTGGTTTAGGACTTTATCTGGCGCGTGGTATTATTAGTCGGCAAAATGGATATATCACTGTGAAGTCAACGCTGGGAAAAGGTTCGACTTTTTCAGTGTTCCTTTTGAGCAACTAGGAGGAAACATGAATATTATAGAAGTGCAACATCTGAAAAAATATTTCAACGACGGCCCAACGCTTGTGAAAGCGCTCGATGGTATTGATCTTGTGATTGAAAAAGGAAAATTCACAGCTATTGTCGGGGAAAGTGGCAGTGGCAAGACAACATTGTTGCACTGTATGGCTGGGCTTTATCAACCGACAGAAGGGTATGTGTTTGTTGATGGTGTAGATTTACAAACCATGGACGAGGATCAGTTAACGGTGTTTCGTCGGCGTAAGGTTGGCTTCATTTTTCAGGGCATTCATCTTATTCCTGAGCTTACTGTGAGAGAAAACATTCTGTTTCCTCTGGCACTTGATGATATGCGTCCAGATATGGCTTATTTTTCTCAAATGACAGAGTTTCTTGGTCTTACATCTTATCTTGACGTTAAACCACATATGCTTTCCGGTGGTGCACAGCAGTGTGTTGCTATTGCCAGAGCATTGATTACAAAACCTCAAGTGGTGTTGGCTGATGAGCCCACTGGCAGTTTTGACATGAAAACAACGAACAACGTAGCAGGGCTTCTCAAAGCTGTTGCAGCAACCTTTCATCAGACACTTGTGATTATCACCCATAATTTGGAACTTGCTCAGTTGGCCGACCGTGTAGTGCGGTTATCCGATGGACATATCGTTGCATGAAGAGTGCGCTCGTGCGAAAGCACGGGCGTTTTTTGTCAAGGCACAAAATTGTGACTTTGGTGTGCCAGAAATGAGACGCAGCTTTGATAAACTAAATGTATGATGAATAAGGAGGGAATCTTCATGAACGATATGTTGACAACACTCACGAAACGTAGTTTTCGTGCGAGAAGATTGCGTAATATCATTGCGGTATTTGCAATCATGTTGACGGCAATACTTTTTACAACAGTGACAACCATTGGCATGGGCACGTGGGAGTCCTTGACAATCACCATGCAGATGCAAAAAGGCAGCCGTGCCGATGGTGACATTAAAAATATGAATGCTGAGCAGTTTGCTGCGCTGGATGAGGCTGAATTTGTCGAAACGCATGGTTTACGTAGACCAGTAGGTTTTCTTGCCAATACAAATCGGACGAATATTGAGTTCGATTTGCTTGACGAAACGCAAGCGGAGTTGACGTTTTGTATGCCGACCCATGGTAAAGCACCAAAAGCTGCGAACGAAGTGGTTGCTTCTGATGCAGCTTTGCGTGATCTTGGTGTGGAACCTAAAGTTGGAGCGATCGTACCAATATCATTTTCAGCGCATGGAAAAGCATATGATTTTGAACTGATAGTAAGTGGTTGGTATGAAGCAACAAATTCACAGTTATCAGTGATGTGGGCAGGAGAATCTTTTGCTGATGCCCATCCGGATATTTTCGTTAATACCTATGAGCAAGACGGTGAAATGGCAGGGGTGTATTATGCCGACTTTACCGCGACAAATACTGCCAATCTGCAAGCGCAAATTGATGATTGGGTGCATAGTCAGGGTGGTGATCCAGATGATGTGCTCGGCTTAACGGGAACCGTGAATCAAATGACAAATCCGTCCTTTTCATTAGGAACCATTGTAATGGGTGTATTTATGGTGCTGCTGTTCATTTTTTGCGGCTACTTGCTGATTTATAATGTTTTCGACATTGCAGTGATGCAAGAGATTCGTCGTTATGGTCTTTATCGCACGGTTGGCATGAGTCGTCGTCAGGTGCGAACTTTGATTAACCGACAGGCATTATGGTTATCGTGTGTGGGTATTCCTTTGGGACTTATCATTGGATTCTTTGTTGGCAAAGCAGTGCTCCCGGAAGTGGTAAACATTCTTCAAAGTGATTACGAAAATATTGCAGTGCAAGTATCGCCAGACCCGTTGATTTTTGTTGGTGCCGCGCTGCTTTCTGCATTAACCGTTTTTCTTTCTACACGAAAACCAGTGCGTGTAGCAGCGAATACTCCGCCAATCGAAGCCTTTCGTTATGTGGAAACCTCTTCAGGCAAACGAACACAAAAGCGCTCTCATGATGATGGGCGAATTTCACATTTGGCAAGATTGAACCTTGGCAGAAATAAACGCCGCAGTGTGTTTATTGTTGTGTCTTTAACCCTCTGCGTGGTGCTTTTGAATAGTGTGGGGATAGCAGCGGATAGTGTTGATGTAGAAAAACAGGTAGATTACACGATTCGTACCGATTTTGCTGTTGTGAACGCCGTTTCAACCAACAGCATGGAGGGGTTCACGCGTCGGGCGCAAGGACTTTCCGAAGAGGTGATGGAAGCTGTTGACGCACAAAAAGGGGTCTATGGGGCGTCGCCTGTCTATAAAAACACATTGGACGATATGAACGTTACCTACGATTTTCCGATGGAGGTTGTTTCCACCGAAACTTACGACAAGACTGATCTTGCAAATGGCACTGTAGAAGGTTTGAAAAGGGCGGTTACTAAAGAAGGTTTGATCTATCACCTTGGCAATGATGAACGGCCGCTTTGCAATGTATATGGCATGAGTGAAGAAGCCATAGCGCGCATGGACATTCGCGAAGGTGAAACCGATGCACACAGGCTTTATGAAGCGATGCAGAATGGTGAAGGCGTACTTCTTGGCGTTCAACTTGACCGTAATACCATGGGAATGCGTGAAGAATTTAATATACTTGATATTGGTGATGTGATTACCGTTTATAAAGATGGCGAAGTGTTCATGGAATTACCAATTCTTGCTAAAGCTGCCATCAATGGCGATGACCAAGAGATTGGCTACACGTCAAACGGTGCGTTTTTAGTCGGCAGCGATGCACCTTCTCTCTATTTGCCAACATCCATTTACACCGAAATTTACGATGCGCCAGCGATCTATAAATATTCTTTTAATGTTCAAGAGAATGCACGCAATGACATGACAGCCTTTCTTGAAGATTATGTGACCAATGTAGATACGTCTTTGAACTATGCTTCTGCCGAAGAAGCACGTGCTCAAGCTATGACAACCCGCACAATGATACACTTTGTTGGTGGACTTATAGGCATCATTTTCGGCGTTTGCGGTGTGCTTAATTTGGTGAATACAACCATCACATCGATTTTAGCGCGTCGCCACGAGTTTGCAACTATGCAGTCAGTTGGTATGACACAACGACAGCTCACGCACATGATGATCTGGGAAGGTGTTTACTATGCCCTTGGTGCTGTTGTTTTGGGGATTGTGTTATCAATTGTGTTGGCGTTTACCATTGTTCGCGGATTGACCAACAGCATTTGGTATTTCACCTTTCATTTCACACTTTTTCCAGCACTTATTTCTGGAATCGTGCTTATTATATGTGCAGCCATTGTACCTGTTATAGCACTTAAAATCTTTAATCGTGGCAGTGTTGTTGAAAAACTGCGTGTCAGCGAATAATAAGGAGGAACGGAAATGCAAAACCACATCGTGTTAGAAGCCAAAGAACTAAGGAAAAAATATGGTCAAGGTGAGTCAGAAGTACGTGCCCTTGATGGCATTAACCTTACCATTAACAGCGGAGAATTTGTTGCTATTGTCGGCACCTCTGGCAGCGGAAAATCTACGCTGTTAAATATGCTTGGTGGTCTTGACAATCCGAGTACAGGAAGTGTTGTCATTGATGGCACAGAAATTTCGACACTTTCAGATGAACACTTACCATATTTCGGCGGCGACGCATTGGCTTCATTTTTCAAAATTATAACCTGATTCCGACCCTCAACGTTTGGGAGAACATCGTTTTTCCAATCACCTTAGATGGTCAAAAACCGGACCGAACATTTATTATGGAGATTGTAGAACTGCTTGGCCTTAAAGAAAAATTGGAAAGTTTACCAAATAGCCTTTCTGGCGGGCAACAACAACGTGTTGCCATAGCTCGTGCTCTGGCTGCGAAACCAGCAATCATTCTTGCTGACGAGCCAACAGGAAATTTGGATTCTAAAACCAGTGATAACGTCATCGGTCTCTTGCTTACAACCAGTAAACGCTTTCATCAAACCATCGTTATGATTACCCATAATCCAGATATTGCACAACTCGCAGATCGTATCGTTCGCATTGAGGATGGACGTATCGTTTCATGAATAAAGGCCAGACGCAAAAACGTCTGGCCTTTATGTTTCGGTAAAGCTTATATTTATGATATAGAAAATAATTTATGCGTCCTTTTTCAGTTCTTCGACAACGTGGACGCGTGCACGGATATGATCATCTACTTGTTTGAACATACGTGATTGTGGGCGGTTAGGGTCGAATTTGGTTGGGTCACCTGGAAAATCTTGGTGACGATTAGCGAAAGCCTGCATGCTGCCAGCATCGTCAAGAATACCGCCGACGCTGGAGAGTGCTTCGAGAGTAGCGGCACCTGGTGTTGGTTTCAGCGGCTGATCGGTAAGCACTTCATCGTACATAGGAGGAATATGGACACGATACTCTTCAATCGCATCAGAGCAGGTGCGACTGTGTTTGCAGGTGGCATAGGCTTCAAGACCTTCGGTTTGGCGCAGAATCGTTCTAATTTCGCTGAAAAATCCGAGAATGTCATGTTTGAAAATCTTGGCAGCGTGTTTGAAAACGCCTTTGCCCTCGTTTGTGTGATATGTTTTCACGGTTACTGTGGTGCTGGAAGTGTTTTGAGATTTTTTGTGTGTCATATCATATTTCCCCTTTCTGTGAGAGATGCTTGCCTGGCGTTTCAAGCATCCATCGCTTTATTACAATATGCATTATAGGAAGATGAATGGGAAAAAACAAGGATGTATCGAGAAGCTCTTTCTGTTTTTGAATGTACCCCCATAGGGGGTTGTAATTGTGAAGAAATGATAACGATAAAGCTGATTTTTGGTCGGAATTTTGCCGCTATTTAGCAGTTCTCAAATGTTTTGCGCTCCTTGGTATTTAACCCTAACATTTTTTCGGAAAAGAGTGTATGATAAAATTGAAGAATAGATTTTAAGAAGGAGGATGATAATGATGACTGAAGCTACAAAAAAGGTTCAGATTGATCCTACGCATTCCCGCGTGTTTCTTCTGGCAATTCTGCTGTCCGGGGTCATCACCATGCTTAACACGTCAACGGTTACAATTTCTTTGCCAACGTATATGTCGGTATTCCAAGTGGATATTAACACCGTGCAGTGGGTGGTTATTGGTTATATGCTCCCACTTGGTATGGTCATGCCTGTGTCGGAATATTTGTGTGAGCGATTCAGCTATCGTAAGGTGTTTTTAACAGCGATGGCTGGTTTGGGGCTGTGTTCTTTGGGCTGTGCATTGTCGATGAATTTTTTCATGTTGGTGGCGTTCCGTTTTTTGAAAGGGATCTGTGGTGGCATCATTATTCCAAGCTCTATGGCCATGATTTATCGCTATGTACCGCGAAATAAACAAGCTGAATATCTCGGCACCAGTATGCTTTTTCAGTCGTTTGGCACGGCGTTGGGGCCAACCATTGCAGGGCTGTTGTTGCAGGTTTCCAGTTGGCATGTGCTCTTTTTAATCAATGTGCCATTTGTGTTGATTGTACTTTGGGCAGCGCGGAAGAGCGTGCCGGCAGAAGCTGTCAATGAAGAGGTTGATAGAATTGATTTTCTGGGCTGCGGACAAGTTTCTCTTGGTAGCGGCTTGGTAATGTTGGCTTTTTCAATGGGTGATACCTGGGGTTGGACGTCTCTAACTTTCTGGGGTTGCGTGATTGTAGGTATTGTGCTGGTTATTTTATTTATTGTTCGTCAATTTCATACCCGTCATCCTTTGCTCAACTTTGCTGTTTTGAAATACCGCGCTTTTTCTTTTGCGATGCTTTTGCAATGTGTCATTGCGTTGACCTTAGGGATTAATGCCATTCTTTCTCAGTTTTATTTTCAAACAGGATTGGGGCTGTCGCCAGCGACAACGGGGCTGTTATTGCTTTTGCCATCTATGATGATGCTTGTTGGTAACGCAACAACGAATTTTCTTCACCGCAAAGGATTTATGCGCAGTTTGATTACAGCAGGGATTATTTTCGCCTTAGTTGGTAATTTGGGACTTTGTAACCTTAGCCTTGAAAGCAATCTGGCTTTTGTGATGTGTTGTTTTGGTATGCGCTTTTTCGGCATTTCGCTGGCGCAAATGCCATTGACCAATTATGGTCTCAGCGCTGTACCACGTGAGCTTTCAGGGCATGCTTCGTCAATGTTTAACTGGGGAAGGCAGCTGGTGCAGACTGTATCCACCAACATTCTTACGGTGCTTTTAAGCATGAACTTAACGCGCCATTATCTGGAAGCCGGTCATACTGGTGTACCGGTTGAAGGAACGATGGATTACCGGGTGGCTGCGGTAGAAGCGGTTAATACCGATTATGTGTACATTGCCGTTTTCCTTGTTATATCTTTAATTTGTACTTTCTTTATTCGTTCACCAAAAAAGAATTCGTGAAAAGAATAGCCGATACGCTTGTTGTTATAGCAAGCGTATCGGCTATTTTTAATTAAAATGATTTAATGAGGTAGATTTTATAGGTCATTGAAAGTGTGTCGTGAAAATCTACTTCGCTGTTGCCGTAAGGAATAAGTTCTTTGATTTTATTGATACGATAACGCACGGTATTTTCATGCACATACATAGCTTGAGCTGTTTTTTTATAATCCATATCATGGCTGGCAAAACAAAGCATGGTTTGAAAGAGTTGACCGTTGGACTCGTGGTCACTTTTCAAAATAGGTTCTGTCATGTCGCGATAAAAATCTTCAAGCGCTGGTGTGTTGTAAAGTGCTAAAAGAATACGAGAAATACCAAGTTCCCTGTAAAAAACAACTTCACCCGCAGAAGCTCTGCCAGAACTGAGAGCAGTGTAGCTTTGCGAAATAGCTGTGCCGAGTGTTGGCAATGGGCGCAAATCACTAATACCGATACTGGCCTCTGGAAGATATTGGTGAATTGATGCAATGGTGTTTTGTACAGCTTGTTCTGCATCATTGATGCGGCTATCGCTGAAAGTGAGAATGGTTAATAAACCACCGCGATATTCAGCAATGAAAGCGCGAGTGTTTTGGGCAATGGTGTTACTGAGATTGAGCATGCGTGATGGCATACTGGTTGAGTTCACGCATAATGGTCATTTTTTCATCTTGAGAAATGCGATTACCCGTCAAAGAAAAGAGTTTGTCTTCAATATTTTTGCATTGTTCGTTATGAATGCGAAATTCGATGATGCTTGAAATAATGAGAGAATAAGGCGTGTGATAATCTATAAAGGCAACTGGAATTTTTGCTTGGTTGAAAAGATGGATGTATTTTTCCGGTAATTGTTGAATGTATTCATCGAAGATAATGAGCGCAGCAGCATGATTTTCGACAAGGTGTTCATAAATAGTATCGAAAAATTTTTCATCAAGGGTAGCAAAGTAGAGATAGCTTAGATAAATGTCGTTAAAGTGGGCGTTGGTTTCATGAGTGGTACTACTTGGTGGTTTATCAATAACATTGACATAACGTACCTCTCGCTGTAAGCCTTCTTTGCCGGCAACAATCCTTGTCTCTTTAAGGGCGTCGAGGTTGAGGATGTCGGCGACAGTAATTTTTTTCATGATAAGGTTCTCCTCTCCCAAAAAAGAAAATCTTTGTATATATTATAATATAGGGGGGGTAAATACAAGGTGTATTGTTAAAAACACAAAAGCAGAGATACGATTTGTAATGAACGACAAGAATCGTAGTCTCGGTGTGTTGAAACAATAAATGATATATCTTATTTTAGCGAACAGATGGGTTGATTGAGAGCGTGATGTATTATATGGTTGTAGAAAAAAGCCGAAACGGATGCTATACTGATACTATGATTTGTTTTGTATAAGGAGAATAAACATGAAAAAAGGGTTAGTCGTATGTTCTGTATTGATGTTGGTAGTGGGGGTGTTCTTGCTGACGATGGGTGTTGTTACGGCGATGTTAACAGTGCTGGATGGTAGCCTGGCAACAGAAAGTCCGGCAGCATTAGAAACAGCCATTGTTACAGGAGTGGCTGTTGGTTTGATGGAGTTTTTTGCAGGTTGTTTGGGCTTGCGCGCTGCCAAAAACACGAAAAAAGTGTCAGATGCAGCGCTTTTTGGTTTTATCCTTCTTGTTATTTCTGTAGCTATGGTGGTGGTTAATTTCAATATAGCGAATTTATGTGGAGCGGTTTTACCGCTATTGTATTTTATTTGTGTGGTTGCTGTATAAGAAATCTATTGAAGCAGTAGGTTGTAGCAGGCGAAAGCCTGCTTTTTTCATGCGCTTTGGCGTTAGCGTATGGTATAATAAATGCAATCTTATTTTTTCAGGGAAAGGAACGACCGCTATGGGACTTCGTGATATTTTTCGTTGCCAACAGGCGCACACTTCGCAAGGAACACTCACCGAAAAAGAGTATCAACGTATGGGCAAAGCCCACGCCAAACTTTCAGAGTGGGGATTGGCGCATTTGAAACTTTTTTCGCCGTTGTCAATCGTAGAGCTTGGCTGTGGCGATGGGCGCAATGTGGCAGAACTTTTGCGGATGTTTCCTCAAGCGCATCTCACTGGTGTTGATCTTTCATCGGTAGCGGTTGCATTGGCAGAAAAACGAAATCATGGTGATATTGTCACCAAACGATGTGCGATTGTGCAGGGAGATGTGGGCGCGCTACCGTTTGCTGATGGTGCGTATGACATGGCAACAGCCTTTGAAACGATTTATTTCTGGCCCGGTCCTTTGGAAAGTTTTCGCGAGGTTTATCGGGTGTTGAAGTCTGGTGGACTGTTTGTGATTGTCAATAAGATTGATGGTGAAGAGGAGAATGTGCCCCAATGGGCACATTCGGTGGAAGGATTGCAAGCGTATGATAAATTCAGCCTGATTCGCTTGTTGAAAGAAGCAGGGTTCAACGAATTTTCGGTAGATCGTTTGGAAGAAAAACATTGGCTTTGTGTGATAGCACGCAAATGAGACAAAAAGTGCAATGCAACCTGTTTCAGGGAGTATAAGGAGATGAGATTGTGACCCAAAACTGTACGTTTCGTATGGCACAACGTGAAGATGTAGGACTGATTCTTCAATTTATTAAGGCTTTGGCACGCTATGAAAAATTGGAAGATGAGGTTATCGCAACACCAGAACTTTTAACAGAATGGATTTTCGATAAAGAAAAGGCAGAAGTGCTCTTTGCCATGGTTGAAGAAAAAGAAGTGGGCTTTGCACTCTTTTTTCATAATTTCTCAACGTTTCTGGGGCGAGCTGGAATTTATCTGGAAGATCTTTATGTGGAACCAATGTATCGCCAACAAGGCATTGGCAAAGCGTTGCTACAAGAATTGGCACGCTTGGCGGTGGCGCGTGGCTGTGGTCGTTTGGAATGGTGGTGCTTGGATTGGAATCAATCCAGCGTAGGATTTTATCAATCTTTGGGCGCCGAAGCCATGTCGGAATGGACGACCTATCGGTTGAGCGGCGAAACCTTGAAAAGACTTGCAGAGAAACAGTGATTTTACGAACAATGGTTGCTCTTCTTGGCTAGTTTAGATACAATACATAATGTAGTTTAATGATGAGGAGGAGATATGCGATGGCAGTAAAAATTCATTGCATCGAAAAACCACGCTTGGCAGGAAGTCTTTTCCGCATTTCTTCGGAAGATGGGAAAAAAGCGGAACGTGTGCTTCAGGGACATTGGTGGCAAGCAATTGCACAAGATAAAGAAGAACGCGAATTTCTAGTTATCTGGAATACAGATAAGAGCGAAGAAGAAGTGGACTGGAAGCATTATGATTTTGTCGTTCAATTTGGCGACAATAATCAAGATGTGACGCGTTATGTTGAGTTGGTCAACAACGAATTCTATAACGTTTAAGGACGCAAAAACGGTCCTCAATCATCAAACATTATGTCCGATGATCGAGGACCGTTTTTTGCAGCATACATGAATTATTGAGCCATGTTGCTATAAACATTCTGCACGTCGTCGTCTTCTTCAAGCGCATCGAGCAACTTTTGCATACTCTTTTGCTTGTCTTCAGGCACTGTCGTGTAGTTAGATGGCAGCATGGTGATGTCGCCGGAAAGAACAGGAACATTAGCACCATCAATGGCATCACGCACAGCAACATAATCTTCTGGTGCGGTGATGATTTCATAGTAGGTATCTTCGCTGGCAAAATCTTCAGCACCAGCTTCCAGAGCCAATTCCATGAGCTCATCTTCACTCATAGCGCAGGCTTCTTTATCAACAGCGATGGCGCCTTTGCGTTCAAACATGAAGCTAACGCAGCCATCAGTGCCAAGATTACCACCGCAACGATCGAGATGATGGCGAACATTGCCGGCTGTACGGTTTTTATTGTCGGTAAGGCATTCGATGATGAGGGCGACACCGCCAGGGCCATAGCCTTCGTAGGTGATGTGTTCATACTTTTCGCCGTCAGTTGCACCAATGCCTTTTTTGATGGCGCGGTTGATGTTGTCGTTAGGCATGTTGTCGGCTTTTGCCTTATCAATGGCCAGTTTCAATGCTGCGTTGTACGCTGGGTCGCCACCGCCCTGACGTGCTGCAACAGTGATGTTGCGCGCGTGTTTGGTGAACGCAGTGGAACGCAGGCTGTCCATTTTATTTTTCTTTCCTTCAATATTATGAATACGACCCATTCATATCTCTCCTTAGGTTAATTTTATAGCGCAAGCTTAATTATAGTATTTGCAGGGGTACATTTCAACCCTGGGAAGGAGACTTTTATGATACGTTTTGAAAAAATTTCGTGGCCGCAATTTCTTGACGATTGGCGGCATAAAAACGATTGGCGCACGGAAGATGCAGCCGCAGTTTACAGTGATATTTTGATGCCTCAACGTAGCACGTCTGGTGCGGCTGGGTATGACTTTTTCGCGCCCTATGCGTTCACACTTCATCCAGGTGAACAGATTACCATTCTTACCGGTATTCGTGCTTGTATGCCTGACAACGTAGTGTTGGTGTTAGCACCGCGCAGTGGGCAAGGCATACGCTATAAACTCCAACTTATGAATACAATCGGTGTTATCGACGCCGATTATCAATACGCAGACAACGAAGGGCATATTATGATTGCTCTTTATAATGACCATCCGGAAGGGGCTGTGTTGGAAGTGGCAAAAGGTCAGGCTTTTGCACAAGGCATTTTTCTTCCGTACTTATTGACCGATGACGATCAGACGACAACTCAACGACACGGAGGATTTGGCAGCACAGATAAAAAAAGCTTGACAATAGAAGCAAAATAAGATATAGTATCGGAGTGTCAAGGCGAAAAGGTTGACAGAGGTGCAGATATGCCATTATCGATGAACAATAGAAACAGGATGATATGTCTTTTTGATTGTTACGGCAATCTCCTGACAGAAAAACAGCAAACCCTGTTCAATTACTACTTTAATGAGGACCTCTCGTTGGCGGAGATTTCTGACCTGGTTGGCATAAGCCGCCAAGCGGTGCATAATAGCATTGGTCGCTGCGAAGAAACGTTGGAGTCTTTTGAGAAAACGCTCGGCGTGTTGGCACGTTCGCAGATGATTGAAGAAACATTAGATCGAACAATCGTAGCGATTGAACAGAGTCTGGCCAGCAATCAGTGGTTGCCGGAAGTGTATGAAGAGATATTGGCGCAATTAAAGATTACCAGAAAGGCTGATTAACAGTGGCACTTGATGGATTAAGCGAAAGACTGCAAGAAGCCTTTGCCAAATTAAAAGGTAAAGGAAAAATCAGCGAACAAGATATTAAAGATGTGTTGCGCGAAGTGCGCGTGGCGCTTCTTGAAGCCGATGTAAACTATAAAGTGGTAAAAAGCTTTGTAGGGAATATCAAAGATCGTGCTATGGGCGCAGATGTGATGGAAAGCCTGACACCTGGTCAACAGGTTGTAAAAATCGTTCATGATGAGTTGACACAGCTCATGGGTGGCGATGCAACAAAAATCACCATCAGCTCTAAGCCGCCAACCATTATTATGATGGTTGGCTTGCAAGGTTCCGGTAAAACAACGTCAACCGGTAAACTTGCACGGTATCTCAAAGATAAAATGCACAAGCGGCCGTTGCTGGTGGCGTGCGATGTCTATCGTCCGGCTGCTATTCAGCAGCTGCAAGTGCTGGGCAAACAGCTTGATATTCCCGTGTATGAGGAAGGCTCAGAACACTCACCGGTTGACATTGCCAATCATGCTGTGGCGCATGCCAAAGCGCATGGCAATGATGTTGTCATTGTGGATACGGCAGGTCGATTGCATATTGACGAAGTGTTGATGCAGGAACTGGTGGCCATTAAAGAAGCCATTGAACCACATGAAATACTCTTGGTGGTCGATGCTATGACGGGGCAAGATGCTGTCAATGTGGCAGAGCACTTTAATGACAATTTGGACATTACCGGTGTTGTACTGACCAAATTAGATGGTGATACCCGTGGTGGGGCAGCACTTTCCGTAAAGAGTGTGACCGGTAAACCAATTAAATTCACCGGTATGGGTGAAAAGCTGGATGCACTTGAGCCGTTTCACCCGGACCGCATGGCGTCTCGCATTTTGGGTATGGGTGACATCTTGACGCTGATTGAAAAAGCGGAAGCCGAATTTGATCAGCAGCAAGCATTGGAAATGCAGGAAAAAATCAAAACAGCGAGCTTTACCTTAGAAGATTATCTGGCACAGATGGATCAGCTCCAAGGTATGGGCGATATAGAATCGATGCTTTCGATGATTCCTGGTGTGAGCAAGAAAATGCTCAAAAATGTCAAACTTGATGCGAAAGACATGGATCACACGCGTGCTATTATTCTCTCGATGACGCCGGAAGAACGACGCAATCCAAAAATCATCAATGGCAACAGACGCAAACGTATTGCAGCTGGTTCCGGTTTGAAAGTACAAGATGTTAATCGCTTGATTAAGCAATTTGAGCAGTCGCAAACATTTATGAAGCAATTTGGAGCCATGGCGAGTGGCAAGGGTGGCAAAAAAGGTCGCCTGCCATTCTGTGGCTTGAAATAATTATTAAATGAAGGAGGTGTAAGAATGGCAACGAAAATCAGACTTAGAAGAATGGGTGCTAAGAAGAAACCTTTCTATCGTATTGTTGTTGCAGACAGCCGCTCCCCAAGAGATGGCCGTACCATCGAAGAAATTGGTTACTACAACCCAAACGTAAATCCTGCTGAAATCAAGGTAGACGTCGAAGCTGCTCAGAAGTGGTTGGCTTCCGGCGCTCAGCCTTCCGATACTGTTCGCAGCTTGCTGAAAAAAGCTGGTGTGAAGTAATTTCTTAGAAATGGACTGATACTATGGAAAGCTTGGTTTTGCATATTGCAAAGGCTCTGGTTGATAATCCGGATTCCGTATCTGTAAAAATTGATGAAACACCAGAATCTGTGACGGTGCAGCTTTCCGTTGCACCAGATGATATGGGCAAAATTATTGGCAAGCATGGCCGCATCGCCAACGCGATCCGCACCGTCATGAAGGCCGCAGGCAATGTTCAACATAAGAAAGTTTATGTGGACATCGTTGAATGATGAATGAATCCAGATTCACACGAGTCTGGATTTTTTGTTATATCATTAAAGAAATGAGGTTATAATCATGGAAGAACTGCAAATTCTCGGTAAAGTGGCATACAAACAAATTGTCACCCCTGGCTATAAACAAAAAGCTGCCGCTGAAATTCAAAAACAGATTGATGAAATTGATGAACAGTTGGCTGAATATGATAAAAAAATGAGCAAGACAATGACGGAGCTGACGCTGAAAGCACATCCTCAGACGGAAGCTATTCGCGCACAGTTGAATGCTGAACGTGAAAAAATCAACATCTATAAAGAATCGTTTGCCAAAGCGTTGGCTGCTGTGGACGATTTGGTAGATGGCAGCGAAGTAGATGCTGGTGAAGGCGAATATTTGACCTCGGTTAAGGTTGGCGATCCTTTCTCTGCGGCAACTGCTTATGAACTTGTGATTGAAGACGATATCGTCAAAGAGATTCGCAAGAAGTGAACATGGATAAGACACGTATTGGAAAAATTCTCAATGCCCATGGCGTGCGTGGGGAGCTGAAGGTGGAGCCTTTGACAGACGACCCGGCTCGTTATACGGTGCTTGAGCAGGTCTATATTGAGGATCGCAAGAAACACTACACCCTGTACGATGTAGAAAGCGTGCGTTTTCATAAAGAGCAAGTTTTGGTGAAACTCAAAGGTATTGATGATATGGATGCAGCCAAAGCGGTCAAACATCTGCATCTCGCCATCAACAAAAGCGATCGTATGCCGTTGGAAGAAGGCGCCTATTATATTGATGACCTGATTGGCCTGGAAGTGTACGAGGACGAACGAAAGCTGGGCGTTTTGAAAGAGGTTTTGCAACCTGGTGCCAATGACGTCTATGTGGTGGATAGCCCTATTTATCCTGAACTTTTGATTCCGGCATTGAAAACGGTGATCGTAAATGTTGATCTTGCAGCTGGACGTATGGACGTGAAGTTGCCGAAAGGACTTGTGGATTAAATGAAAATCACCATTTTTACCCTCTTTCCAGAAATGTTCCAAGGCCCAATGACGACAAGTTTGATTGGTAAAGCGGTGGAAAAAGGTGTGCTGGATCTTCAGTTGGTTAATTTTCGCGACTATGCCACCAATAAATTTAAGCACGTTGACGACACGCCTTATGGTGGCGGTGTGGGTATGCTTTTGCAGGCGCAGCCGATCGTTGATGCGTTGCGTGATAACGTTTCCACCGATGGAAAGACGCCAATTATTCTTGTATCGCCGCAAGGTAAGGTGTTTTCTCAAGCCGAGGCCAATCGTTTGGCACAGTACGAACAGCTCGCCTTTATTTGTGGGCACTATGAAGGGTTCGATGAACGTATTCGTGACTATGTAACCGATGAATACTCGATTGGCGACTATGTTCTCACCGGCGGCGAATTGCCGGCGATGGTAATGATTGATACCATTGCTCGATTGAAGCCAGGCGTTATCAAAGAACAGGCTTCTTTTGAGGATGATTCTTTTTACCATGGCTTGTTGGAATATCCACAGTACACCAAACCACGCGTATTTGAAGGCAAAGAAGTTCCCGAAGTGCTTCTCAGCGGTCACCATGAAAACATTGCTCGTTGGCAGAAAAAAGAGGCCTTACGTCGTACCTTGCAACGTCGCCCAGATCTTTTAGAGAATTATGTGCTGTCATCGGCAGAGGAGAAGCTTCTGGCAGAAATTTTTGCCGAAGAACCAGCGCTCAAAGAGGCCTACAAACAATAACCATCAATGCTTGCAGATTTTCTGTAAGCATTTTTTGTTGCTTTTTTTGAAAAATTCTTGTCAAGTATGTCTGTGCTTTGTTATACTGAATAATGTGTATCAACGTAAACATCATCGAGAATTTTTCTTTCACATATTGCGACGGATGATGGCTTTGCGGTCGTTCGTCGCAATATGTGAAATGTGATCTCCGTTTATGAGCGATACAAATTCTTATTATTTGTGGAGGTCAATCATGACAGGTACAGTAAAATGGTTCAACAACGAAAAAGGCTATGGCTTCATCAGCATTACTGATGGCGACGACGTTTTTGTACATTTCTCTGCTATTCAGGGCGATGGGTTCAAAACGCTTGAAGAAGGCCAGGCTGTGGAATTTGATGTAGTGAGCGGCGACCGCGGCGATCAGGCTGCTAACGTTGTTAAACTCTAAGCAATCATTAAAAAAAGTCCAACATTTAGTTGGGCTTTTTTTATTTCTTTGTAACGATTTCATAGGCGATTTGTGGGATAATAGTTAAGGTCGCGTGGTTAGGCGGCGATTCTAAAAAAGAAAGGAAGCGTTTACAACGAAATTATCCATGAAAAAGTTTATAGCTTCGGTGGCATTGGTGTTGGCAGCCGTTTTTTGTGTGCAAGCAGCAACGGTTGTTGGGCCGGCACAGGCAGCTGGCGTGTCCATCGTCATTGATGGGCAGGAGGTGCCTTCCGATGTGTCCCCAACAATCGTCAGTGGCCGCACGATGGTGCCTGTTCGTGTCATTAGCGAATACCTAAATGCGACGGTGCTCTGGGATGAGGCCTCACGTTCTGTAACAATTACCAAAGGCGCTGATACGCTGGTGTTGTATGTTGACCAATACAGCTATACGCTGAATGGCACGAGTTATAACCTTGATGTGCCGGTAAGCATTACAGGCGGGCGCACGATGGCGCCGTTGCGTGTTATCAGTGAAGGTTTGGGCGCTGGTGTGCTTTATGCAGAGAATACCGTTTATGTGGGTTCAAGCGGCAAGGTGCTGATTCAGGTGGATCCTGTTGATGGCAATGTGGTTAACCTTCGTCAAGGTCCTGGCACCGATTATCCAGTCGTTGGTACGGTGACGAGCGGGACTTATCTGGAAATCATTGGAAAGTCCGGTGAATGGTATCAGATTCAGACGGGAAATGGTGAACCAGCTTATATTGTCGATTGGTACACTTCGCTTTATGCTGGAACTTCCGGTAATCCCATCACACCCACCCCGGACCCTGATCCAGGCGAAGATCCAAACCCACCGGCAGGCGATAGCAACGGTACGCTCAGTGTGACAAATCGCACCACGGGCGTTGGCCAGTCAAGCATTGCCTTCAATATTGGCAGCGGCACTCCATCTGTGGTGAGCAATGATGGTTCTACGGTGGTGATGCAAATCAGTGGTGCCCAGCTTGCAACCGGTAATTGGCAGCCAAGTGTTGGCTCACCGTTTACTGGCTTAACATTGGAAAATGCTGGAAATAATACCGTACGTGTAACTGCCAATGTGACAAGCGGTGGCTATTTCCGTCTGGACATCAACGGCAGCACCTTTACGGTGACGGCGGTGGCCAAACATAAAACAGGCACCACCGGGCTTGCTGGAAAAACCATTGTTGTTTCTGCTGGGCATGGTGTCTACGGCACTGGCGGTGCCATTGACCGCGGGGCTGTGAGTACAGTTGACCCAAGCTTTGATGAGGTGGACTTTAACACCTATGTGGCGCAAATTCTGCGTAATAAACTGGAAGCTGGCGGTGCAACCGTCATCATGATTCGTGAAGACGAAAATCCAATCAACATGACATTGTATGAACGCTCGGTTATTGCCAATACGGCTAACGCAGATGCTTTCATTGAAATTCATGGCGACAGTGCTACTTCAACAGCCACTGGGATTGGTACTTGGATTTATACCGATAATGCACGATTGACATCTTCTGCTCAGGTGGATATGCGTAACGAGTTTGGCAGCGTGATGAACAGTGCGCTTGCAAGTGCAACAGGGCAGCCTGCTTATGTAAAATATGGCAACTTCTCTGTGATTCGCGAAACAGAAGTTCCTTGCGTGTTGGTGGAATGTGGATTTTTGAGCAATCCGCATGATGTAGCTCTGCTCAAAGACCCAGCATACTGGGAAAAATTGGCACAAGGGATGTACAACGGTTTGTATAATTTCTTTGCCTACTAATCGCATAAGAGCACGGCCTTTGCGCCGTGTTTTTTTGTTGCGTGAAAGACTTGCGGCAAGGAGAATGAGTGGCTACAATGAACGATAGAATCCATGCAAAAAGGGAGGGAACGAACGGTGAACAGGCTTTTAATTGTTGAAGATGATACCGATTTGCGTGAGGGGCTGACATTTGCTTTTGAGATGGACGGCTATGAGGTAACTGGTGCCGGCAATAAATATGAAGAGCAAACCTTGGCACGGCAGAGCGGCTGGGATTTGGTGCTCTTGGATTGTAATTTGCCAGACGGCAATGGCTTTGATTTTCTAGCCGAGCTGCGCGCTTTTAGTGAGACACCGGTGTTCATGCTTACAGCACGCAACACAGAAATGGATGAAGTAAAGGCGTTGGAATTGGGCGTAGCCGATTTTATGTCAAAGCCTTTTTCGTTGGCGGTTCTTAAAGCAAGAGTGCGGCGCATTTTGTTGCAAGCGCGCCCGGCTGTAAGCATCATCTCCGGCGGTGTTTGCTTAAATAAAGATACTTGCGCCGTAACGTGTGATGGTGTTGCGGTGGACCTCAGTAAGGTGGAATATCAGCTATTGCTGTATTTGTTGGAGAATCATGGCCAGGTGTTGACAAAAGAACAAATTCTTGCGTATGTATGGGATGCACGAGGAAATTTTGTTGATGAGAATACACTTTCGGTAACCATTCGCCGCCTGCGTACAAAGATTGAAAAAGACGCCAAACATCCGACCCACATTCAAACGGTGCATGGTGTGGGCTACATTTGGAAGGAGGGGCAAGGGTGACGCTGGTTATTTTGGCGCTTTTCGTGCTGTCTTGTTGTCTGTGTTTGTACTTTTGGCAACGTGAGCATAAAACGATACAGATCGTCAACCGTATGCTTGATGATATTTTAGATGGCGAAGTGATTTCTTATCCCGATATTGAAGAAGGTGCGCGTTCTGCTTTGGCAGCAAAAATGAAACATGTGCAGGAAAAAGTAGATGCGAGCGTAGCAGTGGCAGAAGCAGAAAAAGAGAGCGTGAAACAGCTTGTCTCAAATATGTCGCATCAGCTGAAAACACCCTTGGCGGGTCTTATGATGTATCGCGAAATGCTAGAGGACGATGGCTTGAACGAAGCAACACGTCAAAAATTTTTAGCAAAGATGAAAGGACAAACAGAGAAGCTCGACTGGATTCTCAACGCTCTTTTTAAGATGGTGGAGCTGGAGCAAGGGGCTGTTGTTTTTGAAGCTGTGGCACAGCCCCTGCGACCAACGCTGGTTGATGCCATAAGCGCTGTTTTTGATAAAGCAGAACGCCGGCAAATAACCATCACGCTGGAGCCTTTTGAGGACCTCAATGTTTGGCACAACCGCAAATGGACGGCAGAGGTATTTGTTAATATTCTTGAGAATGCGATTAAATATAGTGCGCCAAAGAGCAGCGTGACGGTAAGCGTGCATCCTTTAGAACTTTATACCGAGATTCGTTTTACTGACCATGGCTGTGGTATTCGTCATGAAGAGTTGAATGCGATTTTTCAGCGTTTCTATCGTAGCAGCGATGTCGAAGAGCTGGAAGGTTGTGGCATTGGCTTGGCGCTTTCGCGGATGATTCTTGAAAATGAAAAGGGGTATATAACGGTTATTTCTACCTATGGTGTGGGCAGCACCTTTTCTGTATTCTTACAAATCTGTCATAATTGATGCGTTAATGCGTCAGAAAACGGTCACTTTTGCCTGCTAAGATAGAACTAGAATGAGAGAAAGAGGTGTTTTCTAATGGAAATCTTGCAGGTTCGACACGTTGGTAAAGTGTATGGTGAAAAAGAAAACCGTGTTCAAGCATTGCATGATGTGAATTTTCAGGTGCATCAAGGAGAGTTTATTGCCATTGTTGGCACATCTGGCTCTGGTAAAAGCACGCTGCTTAATCTTATTGGTGGCTTGGATATGCCGGATAAAGGTGACATTGTCATTCGCGAACGCAACATTGCTCAACTTTCGCGCAAAGAGCTGACCATTTTTCGCCGCCGCAATATTGGTTTTGTGTTTCAAAATTACAGCCTCATGCCAGTTTTGAATGTTTATGATAATGTGGCACTGCCGGTTACATTTGATAAAGGCAAGCATATCGACCATACTTATATTCGTGCCTTATTAGAAGATCTTGGCCTTTGGGATAAGCGCAAACGCTATCCTAATGAACTTTCGGGCGGCCAACAGCAGCGTGTGGCGATTGCGCGTGCATTGGCCAATAAGCCGGCGCTCATTTTGGCAGATGAGCCAACAGGTAATCTTGACAGCCGCACCACCGTAGACGTGATGGGGGTGTTGGCAGCAAGCAGCCGAACCTATCAGCAAACCATTCTCATGGTGACGCACAATGAAGCGTTGGCACAGGCGTGCGATCGCATCATTCATATTGAAGATGGTCGCATTGTTTCGGCAAGAGGCGGTGAGACTGTATGAGTACGACCTGGAAACTGGCGCTGGCTTATTTGTGGCGAGAGAAGAAACAAACGCTTGCACTTTTTATAGGCATTTTACTTGCTGCTGCACTGCTCACGGGGATTGGTTCGCTGTTTTCCAGCGGCTTAAATGCAGCAAAAGAAAATGCTCGCATGGAATATGGGGATTGGCATTACAGTACACGCTGCGACAAGCCGTGGTATGAAGCATTTTTGGCAGACCCGACCGGTGAGGGTTTTACCGTGGAGGCGTATGGGGTGGAAACGGTGCGTAAAGCCATTGAAGAACCTTTCGCCATCCAGTATGTGAGCGCCGATGAAGGCTATATGCAGCTCATGGGCAGAACCCTTCTGAAAGGAAAAATGCCGGCAACGAATCAAGAAATTGCGATGGATGTACAGACTTTGCGTAATCTTGGTGTTTCTACGACACTGGGGAGTACCGTTGTTTTAGATGGTGAAACCTTTACGTTGAGTGGGATTGTGGCAGAAATGCCAGAAAAACTTGACGAGCAAATGGGCGATTTCATGCAAGTGTTTGTTGGTCCACAATTAGATTATGGTAAAAACGGCAGTTTTATTTATTTGAAATTTGATGAATCACGGCCGATTGTTGAACAATTGGCGGCTTTTACAGCAAAGTATGGTGTTGATGTCAGCACGATGACACGCAACAATGGCCTTGCGAGCTATGTTGGTGCCGATAGCTATATGCTGACTCCGCAAGAAATATGGGAAGCCTTGCGTGATCCGAGTTTGGGCGTTCCGTACGTTTGGGGAGCGCTGAATGAAAATCAGGCCATGACAAAAGGCGCTGTGTTGTTGGCATTGATGCTTTTTGCTGGTTTTATTATTTATAGCATTTTTCAGGTGAGCGTGCTCAGGCGTATGAACCAATATAGTGTCATGCAAACCTTAGGGCTTACAGATGGTGGTATTTTTCGCTTGCTGCTTTGTGAGCTAGGCATCGTCTTTATTGTTGCCTACAGTTTGGGGTGCTTGGTTGGTAACAGTGCAGCAGCTTTCATTTATGCACGCACAGGACGCCTCTTTGTGACACGCAACTTTGAGCGTCACAGTGGCATTGATACATCGCAGATTGCCACAGAGCAATCGGTAAGCAATTTGCCAGATGCCGGTGCTTTTCAGGTGGATTGGTCGTTGATGTTTATGGCAGCACTGTTTTTGATGTTTTTGCTGGTTGTCATTAGTGCTGTGTTGGTGCGTAAGATGCAAAAGCTGTCTTTACGGCAAATGATGGTCAATGACGCAAGCAGCAAGCGACGCAGCCGAAACATCATGAGCTTGCGCCGCATTTCTTTAACAGGCGTGCTCACGAAACGGTTTATGTTCGCTCGTAAGGGCGCTTTTATTGGCATCTTACTTTCGCTGGCGGTAGGCAGTGTTGTATTTCTTAGTGCCAGCTATGTTATACAAAATACCCGTATCAATAATGAGCTGACCTTCGCTGCGGACGATGGATTGGGATCGGACGTTCAGCTTGTTGAAGAAAATGGTATCTTAAATGAAACCATTCCCGAGCAAAGTATTGATGCTTTGCGAGAGATAGATGGTGTGGCGTCTGTACTGCCGGTGCGCTATATGCTTGGTGAAATAACACTTTCCGATGGCATTTTCAAGTGGCCAGAGTATTATGCGGAAACCGCCAATGACCCTGAATTTGAACCAGACCCTGAACGCATGGCACGCTATGGTGGCATCATTGTGCAAACTGGTGAGGATGATTATCGGCTTAAAGTCAACATCTATGGTTATGACGATGCCATGTTGGAACAGCTGAATGATTACCTGCTTGAAGGCTCAATCAATCCCGATGCCATGCGCGCCAATGATAGCGTTATTGTTAAAACCCTTGTTGATGGTCAAGGTCACTATGACGGAATTGCTCTTTCAGCCGGTGATCATTTCATGTTAAAAACACCACGCAACGCAACAGCTGCCGATGATGCGCTGCACTTTGAAGGCGCTGCAAGCGATTACCAAACAACATCCTTTACAGTGAACGCACTCGTCAGCAGGCCTTTGGCAAAAGTGGACACAACCATCGGCGACGATGGCGAAACCAGCGTTGACATCATCATGACACAAGAACAAATGCAGGCGCATTTTGGCATCACCGGTTATCAAACAGTGAGTATTGCTCTGGCAGACCATGCAGACCCTGTCGCTGTTGCTGATGCCATTCGCACAACCACCACTGGGATTCCGGGCTGCGTGGTGAACGATTACAGCGGACAAATTGCCGCCCAGGAACTCTATCTTAAACAGCAAATGCTTTTCTTTTATGGCATTGCTTTGGTGCTTCTTGTGGCAAGCCTTCTGCACATTGCCAATAGCATGAATTACCTTGTTGTTGAAAGGAGGCACGAATTTGCCATTCTGCGTGCCATGGGCATTACAGACAGCGGATTTTTGCGAATGCTCTCCAAAGAAGGTTTGCGCTATGGCATCTACACAAGCCTTGTTGTGGTCGTTGCATATATAGCGATACAAAACGTACTCTATTATTTTTTGCAACACGTTTATCTATATTTGCATCCGGAACCCTTCATTGCACCGATTTATCTTGTTGTAGTGATTGCCGTAAACCTTATGCTTTGCATGGGTACCATGTGTCTGACGGGACGCCAAGTGCTCAAACGCTCGATGCTGGAATGATAACTGAGATGATAAAAAGGGCAACAGTTTTGCGCTGTTGCCCTTTTTATGGCAGAAGAGGAAAGCTGGAAGAGAAGAGAACATCTCAGCGAAAATTTTTTAGAAAAAACGTCGATTTTTTTGAAAAAGATGCTTGACGCCAAACAGTCGTCATGGTATTATAAACGAGTCGTTGCGAGAGAGAAAACAACGACAAAGCCGATGGCGAGTTGGAGAAGCGGCTTAACTCATCAGCCTTTCACGCTGACATTCACGG
>CAUWHJ010000001.1:0-197751 GCA_963558655.1 uncultured Peptococcaceae bacterium | reverse complement strand
TTTTTGCTAAACGTGGATCCATACCATCGATACCGACAACAATAATTTTTCTCTTATCCATCGTGTTTCCTCCTTTGTAAAATACACACTCTATTTCACATCATAAATTTATCAGATCTTTAATATTGATCTTAAATTTTTGATCGCAATTATATTTTACATTTTTTCTTATGTATTGCATAAGTCATTTCACTTATATAATCAAGTATTTAATAATAACCATCCATTATTATATGCAAAAATTACACTCATTATCTAAAAATCGCCTTTATTTTAAAATCAAAAAAATACTTTTATCCTTTAATGGCTACATTTTTTAATTTTAAAGCATATTATATTCATTAAAGGAAAAAAATTTTCTTTGCAAAGTCAAATTCACTACTTATAAGTGCAACAACTTTTAAACATATACAATTACCTGGTAATATATGTACTTTCATAATAAAACATTTATGAATAACTAATAGATATGTGAGTTCAAGTATCCCAACAGCTTCTTTTATCAATAAAATGCTCCCACACACGCTGTTTTTTGCTACAATAAAGCCATGATGATTCAAGGGAGGCTCTATAATGGATAAAACAACCATTGCAAAGACCATCACAGCCGCTAAGGCTGTGTTTTTATTAGACAAGGAAGCCCTTTGCCTGATTGATGCACAGGAACACGTCTACCGCTTTAACAAGGGCGATAACGCCTGGCATTATGACGAAACGCTTCAAGAGATGTTTCGCTCGCCGGCACTTTTCGCACATCTCATTCCGCTTTCGCGCGAGCAGGCGCTAGATATTTGCCTGAGTTGGATGCAGCAAGCTGCTCCACCAGCGAACACGCTTTTAGAGGATGCTATTGTCTACGCCATCTCGCACCATGCTGGCAGCTGCCGCAAGGGCACGAAGCGTCCTTATATTTTCCATCCGCTTGAAACCATGCTTATTTTGCAAACGATGAACGCCGACATGGCTCTTCTCATTGCTGGTGTGCTCCATGATACGGTGGAAGATACCGATGCCACGCTCGGCGATATTCATGCGCATTTTGGCGATGATGTCGCCCGTCTTGTTGCTGCTCACAGCGAAGACAAACGCCTGCCTTGGCGTGAGCGCAAGGAGCACGCCATTAACACGCTTCTCCACGCCGACCGCCGTTTGCGTATGCTCGTTTTGGCGGATAAGGTCAGCAATTTGCGTGAGATGTATCGCGACTATGAAAAAATCGGCGATACACTTTGGGAACGTTTCAATGCCGATGCTGATATGCAAGCCTGGTATTACAGCGGCATTCAGGACGCACTCTTTGAACTGCAAAATGACACCGACTGCGCCAAGGTGTATTGGGAGATGGTTGGCCTTTATAAAGACCTTTTCGTTCAATTTTATCTCGACCCTAACACACCATCACTGTATCAAGCCTGCCGCGATGGCAGTGCTTACCGGCTGGAGAAGGGCAATCCTGAATGGCGACCTATCAACATCAGTGCCATCACCAGCGAACCGCTGCACATCACGCGCAAAGAGGCCGAAGCTCTTGAGGATCAATGGAACCTTCCATTTTGGACAACGCACGAAAACGACCTTGCCGATGCCGCCTATCTTATTCAGGAAAGTGCACGCCACACCATTGAGCTGCACCTGCGTGCACAAACGCTCACCCTTCTTGTGGGCGAACGCGCTGTGCAAACGGTGCCACTCTTTACCTACACCCTCAATGAGGACGCTACACACCGCTTTTTGGCGCGTCTGCGTATCGAATATGGCACCAATGATACGTTGCCAACTTTGCTTACCAAACTTTTCGACAACGCCGATGCCATCACTTGCTTCACCAATTTCTGCCAACGCAACGACATTGCCTGGCGATTTGCACTGGCTTAATCATTCTTTACCATTTCTCCACGTGCATCTTTACGCAAGCGTGGTACAATAATGGTAACAATATTATTTCAATCAGGAGGAACGTATTATGAGTAAAAAAATCTTGCTGCTTTGCGGTGATTTTACCGAGGACTATGAAACCATGGTGCCTTATCAGGCACTCTCCATGCTTGGTTATCAGGTAGACGCTGTCTGCCCAGGGAAAAAGGCTGGTGAAACCGTTGCTACCGCCATTCACGATTTTCTTGGCAAGCAAACCTACACCGAACTCACCGGTCACAATTTTGCGCTCACCGCAGATTTTGATGCTATCGACACCAAAGACTATGCCGGTCTTTTCATTACCGGCGGTCGTGCACCAGAATACATTCGCTTAAACCCTCGTGTTATCGAAATTGTACAGGAATTCTTCCGCGATAAAAAACCTGTCGCTGCCATCTGCCATGGTCCTCAAGTGCTTACCGCCGCTGGCGTGCTCAAGGGCTACAAGGCAACCTGCTACGAAGCTGTTGGTCCAGATATCACATTGGCTGGTGGCGAATATGTCAATGTGCCAGCCGATGAAGCTGTTGTTGACAAAAACCTTGTCACCTCACCAGCATGGCCTGGCAACACCGCCATCTGCCGCGAATTTGTTAAACTTTTGGGTGCAAAAATCGAAATCTAATTACCCGCCAACACATTCACTGCTGCTCAAAATGGGCAGCAGTTTTTTTGTGCCTGCCGCCCTGAGATTTTTCGCTAATTTAACATATTCATGATGGCTTTTTTTGCGTTTTTCCACTACACTAAATAGTGGACATTTTCTAGCAAAGGAGCTTACCATGACACCCTTCAAACTCACCAAACTGGAAAAACACTGGACTTATTACGACATCGGCAACTCTGCCTTCACCTTACTCATCACCACCATCATGCCCATCTATTTCAACAGTCTGGCAGAAAGTGCCGGTCTTTCGAGCGTTGATTATCTGGCTTATTGGGGCTATGCCGCCTCCATTGTTACCCTTCTTGTGGCATTTATGGGTCCCACCTTTGGCACATTGGCTGACACACGAGGGTTCAAGCGTCCCATTTTTGTGCTCTTTCTGGCCATCGGTCTCATCGGCTGTGTGGGTCTTGGCTTCACATCAAACTGGCTCATCTTTCTTATCATTTTCATCATTGCCAAAACCGGCTACTCGGCCAGCCTCATTTTCTACGATGCCATGCTTGCGGACGTGACCACTCACGAGCGTATGGACCTTGTCTCGGCGAATGGCTATGCCTGGGGCTATATCGGCAGCTGTGTACCGTTCATTCTCTCGCTTGCGCTGGTACTGGGTGGCAGCACGCTGGGGCTTTCCATGACAACGGGTATGCAGCTTGCGTTTTGCATCACAGCAGCATGGTGGCTCCTCTTCACGCTCCCTCTCTTGAAAAATTATGAACAGCGCCACTACATCGAACGCCCAAAACACGCCATGCGCGAAAGCTTTGCTCGTCTCGGTCATACCTTCAAAAACGTGCGCAACGAAAAAAAGATTTTCTTTTTCCTGCTCGCCTTTTTCTTTTATATTGACGGTGTCTACACCATTATCGACATGGCCACAGCCTATGGCACAGCCCTGGGCCTGAACACCACCGGCTTGCTTCTGGCACTTCTTGTCACACAAATTGTCGCCTTTCCTTTTGCCATTCTCTTTGGCCGCCTGGCAGGACGCTACGCCACCGCCAAACTCATCACCCTCTGCATCCTAGCCTACTTCGGCATTGCTGTATTTGCCATGTTTTTGACACACCAGTGGCAATTCTGGGTGCTCGCTGTTCTTGTCGGTATGTTCCAGGGCGGTATTCAAGCACTTTCCCGCTCCTACTTCACACGTATCATTCCAGCAAAACAATCCGGTGAATACTTCGGCCTCATGGATATCTGCGGCAAAGGTGCTTCCTTTGTTGGCACCACGCTAGTTAGCGTTGTCTCACAAATCACCGGCAACATCAACACCGGCGTGGGCATGATTGCTCTGCTTTTCATTGTTGGCATGGTCTTTTTCCAAATCACAGTACGCATTAAAAATTAACACAAAAATAGGGCTATCGCACAAACGACAACATCGTTTATGTGATAGCCCCATTTTTATGGCTTACATATACCGCACGGACTATACCCCTGCGCCAACAGTTCATCACGCGTTGCTGTTACGCTGCGTGGCTGCTTCATCTGGTCAACGCTGCGGCACGTCGGCAAATGAAACTTCATCGAGTTTTCATTGAGCACATAAGTTGCCGTTTCAGTCGCTGCACCACTCGCTGCTGTGCCTTTCTCTTGCGTGGCATCTCCAGTGGCATTCAACGCTTCCTGACTATTGCCTGTGGCATAATCAATCGTAATCCCCGGCTGTACATTATAAGCATACACGCAGTAGCAAATACCTTCACCGCCATCTTCCACCGAATAGCCTTCCATCAGCACGCCTCCAGCCACCAAATTATTGCCCTCAAAAATCGGTGTCACACGGTAAAGCACATGGTTTCCTGTCTCCTTCACATAATCTGCCACCATGTTTTCAAAAGGCAGCATCCCTTCCATATTCAGATAACGCGTTCCTGTGATGAGATTTTGTTCATTCGCATTTTCGGCCGTCAGCTGATAACCGATCAAATGACAACGGTTATAGAGATATTTTCCGTCAACGTTGTCATATTTCACCGTTTGCCAGCCGCTTGGTTTCACCTGGCCAATGCTCCCACGATCCTCCGTAGGCATCAGCTCCTGCCCCACACCGGCAAACGCCACACCTGCACGGCCGTAAGCATCCAGATTTGCATAACTTTCAAAAGCCTTTGTCGTTATATCATCTTGCGTAAAATACGGCACATTGTCATGAACCACCGCATACGCCGCACCATCATAAACCGGCACCTCTTGAAGCGAAAACGCCTCCTCAACGGTTTCTGGTAAAACAACGGCTGCCTCCTCAGCCGCCACAGCATCTGCCTGAGGTGCATCGCCTGCCGTGTCACTCGCACAAGCCGTAAGCACCGCCATACTCAACAACAACGACAAAAACAGCGCAAAAAAACGCGACGATCGTTTCATCGACAATATTCCTCCTTTGTAATTCGCTCATGCGAAAACCCCGGCCACTCTTCCCTGCCAATAAGCCGCCAATGATCCAGCGCAAGGTCAAAATACACATCGGCCGGATAATGCCGGTTCCACCAATACACAACCAGCCGTTCAATGCGTTCAACATAAGGCGCAAGTGCCGCATCCTCCACAAAACAAACGGCGTGCTCCGGTGCTTCCGCAAGAAACACCGGTGATGCATGCACATTCGCTGCACACAGCGTTCCTGCAAAAAGCGCCTGAGAACGTGCATCCATCCACAACGGACGCTCCCCCACCATGCGGCAAATATCTTCAATAATGGTGCGGTCACGACTTTGACGGCGTTGGTTAAAGCTCATGCCACCACGGTCATCCAAACAGACGATAATATCCATATTCTGCTCCCTTCTTCTAACAATCGTGAATGTGCCCATTATACCATATCCCCCATACACGCACCAGAAAATCAAATATTGCGACATTAACAATTTGCATTGACATTTATTTTTATTCCGCGCTATAATAGCACCATCGAGAGCAAGGGTGTTCCGAACAACGGATAACCCTTGCTCTTTTTTATTTCCCATCGCAATGAATTTCAGAAAAGGAGACCCACTATGCATAAATATACGCGTGAAGACATACTCCGCCTTGTTAAAGAAGAAGACGTCGAATTTATTCGCATGCAATTCACCGATATCTTTGGGCAAATGAAAAATGTCGCCATTACCTCCGCTCAAATAGAAAAAGCGCTCGACAACCAAATCATGATTGACGGCAGTTCCATCGAAGGCTTCACCCGCATCCATGAATCCGACCAATACCTGCATCCAGATCTTAACACCTTCGCCATTCTCCCTTGGCGCCCACAGCATGAGCGCGTTGCTCGCCTCATCTGCGATGTCTATAATCCAGATGGCACCCCATTCATCGGCGATCCTCGCCATGTCTTAAAAGCAGCACTCGATAAAGCCGCCAAACTAGGTTACACTTTCAACGTTGGGCCGGAATGTGAATTTTTCCTTTTCGATACCGATGAAAACGGTCGCCCAACCACCCAAACCAATGACGAAGCCGGTTACTTTGACCTGGCACCACTCGATCATGGCGAAGTAACCCGCCGCGAAATCTGCATAGCACTGGAACAACTAGGATTTGAAATCGAAGCCTCTCACCACGAAGTCGCCGCCGGACAGCATGAAATCGACTTCAAATACGCCGACGCACTCACAGCCGCCGACAACATCATGACCTTCAAGCAGGCAGTGAAAACCATCGCACAGCAGGGCGGTCTCCACGCCACCTTCATGCCAAAACCCATCTTCGGCATGAACGGTTCCGGCATGCACACCAATATGTCCCTCTTCAAAGATGGCAAAAACATCTTCTTCGCTGAAAACGGCGAACGCAAACTCTCCCGCGAAGCTTACAGCTTTATCGCAGGACTTTTGACACACGCCAAAGCCTTCACTGCCATCACCAATCCACTGGTCAATTCCTACAAACGCCTCGTTCCCGGCTATGAAGCACCGGTTTACCTCGCATGGTCAGCCTCCAACCGCTCTGCCCTCATCCGCATCCCCGCAGCACGCGGCCAAAGCACCCGTGTCGAGCTGCGCTCCCCAGACCCATCCTGCAACCCTTACCTGGCACTGGCCGTTTGCCTGACCGCAGGTTTAGACGGCATCGAACGCGGCCTCGTGCCACCAGAAGAAGTCACTGAAAACATCTTCTCCATGAACGCTCAAGCCCGTGCCGAAAACGGCATTGACAACCTCCCTGGCACCCTCCGAGAAGCGCTGGAATACATGAATGCCGACCCACTCATTCAAGACACCCTTGGCCCACACGCCTACAAAAGTTTTCTCGCTGGCAAACACCACGAATGGGACACCTACCGCACCCAGGTCACACAATGGGAAATCGATCAATACATGGTCATGTACTGATCGACAACCGCACGCATCTAAAAGGGAGGGCCTACCATGAATCGTACCATCATAGCCTTAAGGAACGATGAACACGCACGAACCGTAACGCAAGCCCTGGTTCATCGCGGCATCACCGTGCGGCAGCACTGCCAAAACGGTGCCGAAGTCATTCGTATCATCAAAGAAATGGGCGGCGGCATCATCATCTGCTCTTTCAAATTGCGCGATATGACCGCCTGCGAACTTGCCGACCGCCTAAACGGCCAAGCCTTCCTGCTCGTTCTCGCAAAAGGCAACCAACTATCACTCTGCGAACGCGACAACATCTTCACCATGCCCCTGCCCGTGCGTGGTGCCGAACTCATCGGTGCTGTCACCATGCTCCTACAACTCGACGCACACAACACCTCCCGCAGCGTCCCTAAACGAAACGACATTGCACGTCTCCTCGTCGACAAAGCCAAAGCCCTGCTCATGCAACGCTACGGCATGACCGAACCAGAAGCCCATCGCTTCTTACAACAGCGCAGCATGCGCACCAGCACCCGCATGGAAGATACCGCCCGCGCCCTCCTCAATGAACAATCATAAACAATATCCAGGCGACGTTCCATTTTTATAAACGCCCTTGCTTACATCTAACGCCGCCTTCCACCAACCTTTTAGATTTTTTTGCATGAACAATCAAAACCACCCGTTGAACGGGTGGTTTTGATTATGCTCAGTGAAAAAAACAGCAGCAGTGTATCTTCCTCCCTTCCAAAATGTTGATTTTATCAGCACACTAGGCCAAATTGATCAAGTTCTTTTGCACAATGATTGCCGGAAACGGCAAGATAGATGCGTGTGGTTTCAATGCTGCTGTGACCGAGTAGGTCGGTCAGCTAAGCAATGTCGTGTGTTTTTAATAGTAACGCAGCGCAAAAAGATGACGCAAATTATGTGGAAAAACTTTGCTTGATAAAACGCCTGCCATTTTTGCCAGGCGTTTCATTTTTGCCCATATATTTTGACGCACGATGGCAGCATGGCTCACGGTTAAGAAAACTTGTCCGTGGGTAATTTTATTTGCGCGTATATAATTGAGCAAACGCCTGCGAAGTTTTTCCGGAAGGACAATGGTGCGTATTTTTCCTTTAAAGGAAATATCAGCTCGCCCACATTTGACAGCATCGGTAGTAATATAAGCCAGTTCGAAAACACGAATTCTGGTGGCACAAAGCGTTTCCATCATGAGCGCCAGCACGTTTTGCCCACTACTGCGTGCGGTCGCAATGAGTTTCCGATATTCCCAGAGCGTAAGTTCGCGCTCTTTGCTGCGAAAAAGCATGCGCTGCACACGCAAATATTTAACGCGGTAGTCATTCACACCGGCGAACCTAAAATAGCTGTGTAGGGTTGCCAATATATTGTTGATGGTAATGGCTGCATAACCCAGGTTTTGCAGAGTATCTCTCCATTCAATCACTAAAGATTTGCTGATCGTTCGACCCGCCAGCCACTTGGCAAAGGCGCGCACATGGCGCAGATACCCTTCGATGGTACCCGGGCTGTGGTCTTCTTGCTAAAGCCAAGCAGCAAAATCGTCAAGCTGGTCCGAAACGATGATAGGTGTCATGGTAAGATTCCTCCAATGAGTTGGGATTTTCTCTATTATACGCTTCTTTTCTCATAAATATAAAAAGTGCCACCCATCATTTTAATGATAGGCGGTACTCAAATCAACTTTCTAACAGCATCAAAAGATTCTTCTCATTTTAGCTTTTCTTCGCTAGATAGTGACAATATAGTCACACATCTGCTAGTATTTTCATCTGAATAATATTATTGATCATCTCTAATCGACAAATCTATTTATCCAACTCTTTCATTGTTATTGTCTTACCGGTTAATATTGTTTCACTTCATAAAATGACTTCCTCATATTTAGCATTAACGAGACAAATATAAATTTCCCACACCAAGATGTTTCTCTACTTCTCGTACTTAAATTGGTGTAACCAACTCTTATTCAATACTTGAAACCATTACGTTGCTTTTATCTACGTGAAGTCTTGTCCAACTTATACGCTTGGTATATAATTTTATTTAAGCGCATGGCAAGATTTTCTACTTGTGTTTCGCAAGTATTGATAACAAGGGTAGAGAGATGTATTTTCTTTTCATATCCTTTATATTCTTTAAACAGTCTTTTTAATAGCTCTATCAGAGCACGAACAATTCAATGAGTTGCCATGCGCTCTTTCTTTTTAAAGGTGATCTTATGAAAGCATTTAGTGAGATTAAAACAAAAGAAGAGTTAGCACAGTTCTTACGTATTTCTCTAGCCGATTTACACAAAGTTCTATATGTCAATACACCAGACAGTTACTGTATTTCATTTTCTATCCCTAAAAAATCTGGAGATTTTCGCACCATCAACGCACCAACCGGCCTTTTAAAAAGCATTCAATATAAATTATATCTGGAGCTCTTAAGATGCCAGGAAAAATTCAGAGAACAACATAATATACGTAATATTATTTCACACGGTTTTGAACCCGGAAAAAGTATCCTGACCAATGCGTTGGTGCATAAAAACAAACGCTATGTTTTTAATATCGACCTCCAAGATTTTTTTGATCAATTCCACTTTGGACGAGTTAAAGGTTATTTTGAGAAAAACAAATACTTTTTACTGCCAACTGAAGTTTCAACTGTAATTGCACAACTCGCTTGCTATCATTCCGTACTTCCTCAAGGAGCCCCAACCTCACCAATTATCACCAATCTCATTTGTCAAGTCTTAGATCAGAGGATTCTTAAACTCGCGAGAAAACACAAATTGGATTACACTCGATATGCTGACGATCTCACGTTTTCAACCAATGACAAGCATTTTCTCGAATCCAAAGAAATTTTTTACAACTCACTTTCTAAAATAATCGAAATTGCAGGTTTCTCTATCAATCATGACAAAACAAGACTTCAGGATAAAGATTCTAGACAAATTGTAACAGGCTTGGTCGTAAATGATAAGGTTAACATAAATCGTCATTACTATAAAGAAACCCGTGCGATGGCGAACACCCTTTACCGCACGGGGTCATTTCTGATTGATGGACAACCTGGAACAGTGAATCAATTAAATGGGCGGTTCGCTTTCATCAATCAAATTGACAAATTCAACAATATTTCTACTTCTAAATTTACAGATATCAAACCTGATTTTAAACTTTTCAATAATCATGAAAAAGACTATCAACGGTTTCTTTTTTATCGCTATTTTATGAAAAATGAAAAACCTTTGATCATCACCGAAGGAAAAACAGATGTTAGATACATTAAGGCTGCACTAAAAAATATGTACCTAGACTATCCTGAATTGATTTCTAAACTTGATGACGGCAGCTTTTCTTTTAATATTTCTTTTTTGAACAAAACACGGCAACTGCAGTATTTTTTCTATTTGTCAAAAGATGAAGGCGCAGATGATTTTGGAAAAATCTACGAATTTTATCAACCGCCACAATCAAACCAATCCGATCCACTGAAATATTACAACTCAAAATGGTCCCATTTATTTCCTTGTTTTTTTCACGAATTCTCACAAATGGGAGTTGTCCCGAGCCAACCAATTATATTATTATTTGACAATGAAATTAACATTAAAAATAAACCTCTTCATAAATTCGTTAACATTCAGCAGTTTTATATTACTGAAGAAAACAAAGATCATATAAAAAAAGATTGCTATCTTCCTCTTCAACCTAAAAAGCTTCCATATAAAACAAATATTATTCTTCTTACCTTGCCGTTACCTAATCCAGAAATGAAAGAGTGTACTATTGAAGATCTTTTCTTAAAGGAAGATATACCTGAAACAATTTTTAATAAGGCTCTCAATTTAAAGAACACCAAAGCAGGAGAAGCTGGAAAAAACGATTTCTCAAATTATGTGTTCAAAAACTATACAAAAATCAATTTTGTTAATTTCAAGCCACTGTTTGATACAATGAAAAACATCATTAATGAATATTCACTACTAACAAGAAAATGAATACAAAAAATACCGCCTTGTAATGTGACATGACCTCCAATAATCTGATCCTCTTATCTATTGTGGCGCATTAAAATCAAGAGCGGTATTTTTATTTTTTCATACAGGACTCCTACCGGGAACTTACTGAAACTTACCTGGCATCTTATGACACTCATCTAAATATTTATGTGCAAAAGAAATCAACGTCAAAATATCAAGTGCTTTTGATTCATCAACTTTCCAATTTATTTTTGGAGTGTGTGCTGCAGGATTTCTAACCAAATGGAAAATTGCCTCTAATAGCTCTTTTAATCCAGTAAACTCACTTCTTTCGCTGTCCGTCTGCATACTATTAAAAAACAGGTAAGGATCACTTTTCGCGAACGCTGTTTGAAACAAGGTTCCACCATCTGTTTCTAAGCCTGTAATCTGACGAACTCTTTCTGCCAACCCCTTTGCTGCTTCAAACACAGCATCATAATAGTCTTTCCGCAAATAATCTTCAATACAATATTTTTGAACCTCGCTATGTATTGCTCTATTATATAATTGCTTTTTCAGACTGTTAACCCTTCTATCTACTTCATCAAGCGTTTTTGCCTGCACCACTTCGACCAACTTACCTTCTTTTGTTATCTCAAGGCCAGCCAACACAAGTACTTTGTTGACCCCTTCTAATAAAAATCTATATTTACTTCGATTCTTTTCATCCGTAAAGGCAACTGGATTTAATGCCTTTTCTAAAAATAAATAAACTCGCTTTAAAGAGTGACTTTTATTCACTTCATACGCTAAGCATTTATATAACCAATCCCGTTTATTTAAACCCCAGACATAACCATTCGCGTTGCTTGAACTTCCATCAGAAAGGATTTTAATCCCACTTTGCTCAAGCAATCGTGTAAGTTCTGTTTTTGTATACCCTAAATTTGTTTCTGCCAATACATCACAAACTGCCTTAAGTTGTTGTGAATCTATTTTTTTCGTTACCATAAAGCCTCCATCAGATATACTCATTTTGATTCTCTTATCGCCTATTCACAACTGGATTGTTCTTTACTCTACACAACATTCTTTTCTCAACAGTAACACTGCAACCTTGCTCTTCACCTCCTATTCAACCTCTCTCATTTTTGCTTCCAACAACCAAACACCCTCACCTCACGCTCCTGTCATAGCAAATAAAACGATACTCTCGCCATCTTTACTATTTTCTTCTTTCTTTTACATCAGAATGCATCAAATCTTTGAAAATCATCCAGATTCAGTTCTCGTTTCAATTCTTCTTCAGATGGCATGTAGGCCATATATTTCGAGGCATAGATCTGTGTGTTGCCTTCCGGCAGGATATAACTAACAAACATGCCGCTCTTATCGGCACAAAGCAGAATGCCAATCGGTGGGTTGTCGCCTTCGTTCATCTGCTCGCGAGTGTAGTAGTTAACATACATCTGCATCTGACCAATGTCTTGATGGGTGAGATCTTCTGTTTTGAGATCGATGAGGACAAAACATTTCAGAATGTAGTTTAAAACACGAGGTCGATATAAAAATGCCTGCCTTCGACGTTGAAATGTTTCTGGCGGGCGACAAAGGAGAAGCCTCTGCCGAGTTCGAGCAAGAACTTTTGCAAATGATCGATGAGCGCCTGCTCAAGATCGGATTCATAGAAATGCTCGTTCTTCGGCAGATCGAGAAATTCCAGCACGTATGGATCTCTAACGATCTTTTCATACTCTGGTTTTGACACAGTCGTTTCAATCTCCGCAGCCACGCTCTGCTTGTCCTGGCTGGCAAGCAGCCTCTGATAGTACATGGTGTTGATCTGTCGCTGCAATTGGCGCACGCTCCAGCCTGACTTTGCAGCTTCTTCGGTGTAAAAATTTCGCGCTTTTTCATCCTGCACGCGCATGAGCAATTTGTAATGCGACCAGCTCAATTTGCTCCACACTGTGGAGCGAATTGGGAACATGCGATAGAACTGCCGCATGTTTCTCAATCCCTGCTCGCTAAAACCCTGTCCAAATTCTGCGGTCAATTGTTTGGAAAGATACTGAATCACCTGCTTGCCATAGGCTGCACGATCGTTCTCACCACATGCTTAGTAAACGGCCTTCCCAATCTGCCAGTACGCATTAACTGCTTTATAAACCTTCTGCTGTGCATTGATGACATAACCACGCACTTATTGATAAACATCTTCTATTTGTGTGGATTCATTCACATTCGTTGACTGACCAGACTTTTTATCTATTTCGTTCATAATACAACACCTCCTGAACACAAACTAAGTGTCATCGTATATAATCTCAAACTGTTTTCTTTTATTATCCATGACCACCGCTTAAAATTCAAGCACACACATCGTCTCAATATCGCCCACACCGTTTCTCCTTTGTGCTAAAATAAAGTCAAGGATTATTACAAGGAGTTGATCATTATGGCCACGATTGAACAACAGGTCAAGGATTTGAAGAAAGACAAGGATTACTGCTGCACGCAGATTATGTACCAGCTTGCTGGACTGGATGCACTCAATCTAGAAGATCCGATGGCGCAGAAGGCTTTACGTGCGCTGGGTTGGGGTGTGCGTACGCAGCTCACATGTGGTGCCATCACCGGTGGTGCAATGGTGTTAGGATTATACATCGACGATAAAGAACAAATGATTAAGGCCATCGAAGAATACACCCAATGGTTCAAAGATACGTTCCATCACACGCTTTGCGGCGACTTACTAGGCTGGCAAGTCAAGCCAGATGGGCGGTGTCATGACAGCATCGTCGCACCTTGCGTTCATCATCTGCTCGAACTCAAGGATAAATATCAGGCGCTTAATAATCAGCAAAAGTAAACGTGGGTTGTTTTCGGTTCTTTAACTGAAGCAGCCGGACGGTACCTGCCATGACAAGATTGTTGCCCCTTGTGTGCAACATTTGCTTGAGCTGAAAAATAAGTATCAAGCGCTTAATAAGGAACCACAATAAAGCTTGCTAACACAAACGCGCATCAGAAAACAAGGTTGTTTTCTGATGCGCGTTTGTGTTTCATATAAAATAGAACCACGCCTTTCAGTATCATGCAGAGGTTCAGATTGTATGATACCGGAAGGCATGGTTTTTGTATAACAGCTTAGCGTTTCGCTTGCATAATGGGTGATGATTGCGTCACAACTCGGTCAGAAGCCACAAAAATATGCCTCACCGCTTTAGCGATGAGGCATATTCAAAGAATTCAGGTATGAGTTTTATTTGTTTTTCTTGTATTCTTTAACAGCTTCGGTCAGCGCTGGAACAACCTGGAAGAGGTCACCAACGATGCCGTAGGTTGCGATTTCGAATACTGGTGCTTCTGGATCGTTGTTGATCGCAATGATAGTACCGGATTTTTCCATACCAACCTGATGCTGGATAGCACCGCTGATACCAACAGAAATGAAGATGTCTGGATTAACAGTCTTACCGGTCTGACCAACCTGCTGAGCTACTGGCATCCAACCAGCGTCAACGGTTTTACGGCTACCAGCAACAACGCCGCCGAGAGCATCAGCGAGGTCTTGCAGAAGTTTGAAGTTTTCTGCTTTGCCCAAGCCGCGACCACCACAAACGATGATGTTAGCGTCTTCGATGCGTACAGCACCATCATCAACGGTCTGTACGAATTCGAGGAACTTGGTGCGGAGGTTTTCAGGTTTGATAGCGATTTTTTCGTTGATAACAGGCACTTTACGGCCATCCTGACGTTCAGCCTTTTTGAAAACGGCTGGACGAACGGTACCCATCTGAGGACGGGTGTTAGGGCAGTAGATGTGACCCATGAGGTTCCCGCCGAGTGCAGGACGAATCCAGGTTACAACGCCATCTTTATCAATTTCCAGCTCGGTGCAGTCTGCGGTCAAGCCGGTGTGCATATGGCAAGCAACTTTTGGGCCGAGGTCACGACCATTGAAAGTTGCGCCAAAGAGGATAGCGGATGGTTTGTGCTTGTTAATCAGGGTGATAACAGCTTCAGAATATGCTTCTGTGCCATAGTGTTCAAATTCAGGACCTTCAACAGAAACAACTTTATCTGCACCATAAGCAGCAGCTTCTTCGATGCATTTCTTGTTGTCAGAGCCGATAACCATGGCCCAAACTTCCTGGCCGCATTCGCCAGCCATGCGTTTTGCTTCGTTCAACAGTTCGAGGCCGACGTTTTTAGGTTCATTGTTTTCCTGTTCAATGAAGACCCAAAGGTTTTTGTATTCTTTCAAATCCATGTTGTTTCAGCCTCCCTTAGATTAAGTTATTTTCGGTCAGTTTCGCCATCAGGTTCGCAACAGATTCTTTTGCGTCCTTACCGGTAACGTCTTCACCACGCGCACGCATTTTTGGTGGATGTGCACTGCGAACGTTGGTTGGGGAACCTTTCAGACCGATCTTGGTGCGGTCAAGAGCTTCGCCGAGCATATCAGCGGAGATCCATTCAACTTTTGCACGTTTAGCAGCGATTTTACCGCGAACGGTACCGCGACGTGGTTTGTTGATGTCCTTGGTAACCGCAATCAAGCAAGGGAGCTGGGATTCAAGGATTTCATAACCCATTTCATGTGCACGCTTGGTAACGAGCTTGTCGCCCTTTACTTCAGCGCCAATGCAATAGGTCACTTGTGGAATGCCGAGGTGTTCAGCCAGTTCAGGACCAACCTGACCGGTGTCACCATCGACAGCCATAATACCGCAAATAACGAGGTCGAATGGAGCGCCCTGCTTTTCTTCGAGATACTTGGTTGCAACATACAGTGCATAACTGGTTGCATAGGTATCAGCACCGCCAAATGCACGGTCGGTAAGCAGATATGCTTCATCACAACCCATGCTGATGCATTCACGAAGGGCTTCTTCTGCAGGAGGTGGCCCCATGGTCAGCAGGGTGATGGTGGTATCTGGGTTCTGTTCTTTCAAGGTGATTGCAGTTTCAACTGCATTCAAGTCCATTGGGTTAACAATACTTGGTACCCCTTTACGGATCAGGGTATTGGTTACTGGATCGACCTTAATTTCGGAGGTATCCGGAACCTGTTTAATGCATGCTAAGATTCTCATAGTTCACTGCTCCTCTTTCTTCGTTATGAAATATCAACGATCTTTTTATAGATTAGCCTTGCTTGGACAAGAAGCCGTGACCCTGGGTTGGATAATTCCAGTCATAACCAGGACGACGTTCATTGAGGCGTTCACAAACAAGACGGCAGTTCCCACATTCGAGGCAACCGACATGGTCAAACGTCATAATATCGTTGATGTCGTCCCATTTGTAACGTTCGGCAGGGCAGCTATAGGTGCAGGCACGATGAGTGCAAGTACGGCATGCTTCTTTATCGATGACAATATGTGCGTGTTCGTCATCACTGTCGAAACGGTCGGCCGCCAGGCGGTCGTCCATGTTGAGTTTTTTCATCATAATGATAATACCCCCTTGATGGCGTCTTTTGCTACGCTAAACACTTTAACCTTAGGCAGACCCTTCACGATGGTCTTTACAACGCCCTGAGCGGCGCCGCCGTCAACCTTGTACATGCTCTGCAGAGCGTCAATAGCAAGGTTTGGATAAGTCGTGAAGAGGTGTTCAGAATTAGCCATATAGTGATGCGCCTTCTTGAGTGTCTTGAAGTCATTCAAAGTATTGTGTTCAAGACGTGCAGTGTACATGCTCAGGAAATCTTTTGTGAAGATACCCTTTGCAAGTGCCTGTTCAGCGGTTTCAGCTGCTGCAATACCACTCATGATGGCATAGTCCATACCACGAACAGTGTAACCACGGTTCAAGCAAAGACCGGCAGCATCACCGGTAACTAGGATACCATCGCCGCAGAATTCAGAGAAAGCATCATAGCCACCTTCTGGGATCAAGTGAGCGGTGTATTCAACAAGTTCGCCACCATCGATGTATTTACCAATGATTGGATGTTCTTTAAGCGCTTCCATAGCATCTGGCAAATGCAGACCACTTTCTTTCCAGGTTTTAGAATCCTGAACCAAACCGATAGAGATGGTATCTTTATTGGTGTACATGAAGAGACCACCAAAGATGCCCTGGTTAGCAGAACCCATACCGAGCAGAGCAACACCTTTGTCGCTGTCGGTATTGAAGCGATCGTTGATAACACTTTCTTTCAAACGAATGACAGACTTCACGCCAACGGCAATGTTTTCGAGACGGATTGGATCAATCACGCCGGCACGTTCAGCAACGAGCGCATTGACACCTTCTGCATCAATAACGAGATCACATTCGAGTTCTTCTTCGCCAACGGTTACACCGCAAACACGGCCGTCTTTGCGAATGAGACCATCAACGCAAGCACCGCCGATAACAAGACCGCCAGCTTCTTCAACTTTACCAGCAAGCCATTTGTCGAATTTTTCGCGGAGCACGCTGTAAGACTGGTTGCCCAGTGCATTGGTTGTGGTATCAATAATTACTGCGTCTTCATCGTTCATCATCATCAGGTATTCCTGATTGATTTCGCGTTCAAGTGGCGCATCTTTCCAAGCGTCGCCCATCAGCTTATCAAGCGCGTAGGTGTAGATACGGCCACCGGATACATTCTTTGCACCACTATATGGGGCCTTTTCCAAAACGAGAACCTTACGGCCAGCTTTGGAGAGACGATATGCCGCAGACAAACCTGCTAAGCCACCACCAATGACGATCACTTCAAATCTTTCTTCTGACATGTTTTCCCACCTCATTTAAAATTGAGATTAAACAACTCATACCTTTTGGCGTCTAGCGCCGAAAATCCTTTGCCATTGTAACGCACAATGACAATTTTGTTTTCCTTCTTATCTTACAATAATTTTCAGATTATTTCAAAGGTTATTTTCAAGCTCTTTCAGCCAAATCAATTGTTCTTCATTATTATTATCATAAACTGTTGTGGTTGCGTCAAGACTGTATTTTTTATAAATACGTTTACATTTCTCACTAAAAGTTATATTTGTATCATTTATGCCAACGAAATCACCATTTCCGTAATCTTTTTCCTACCCGCTTTACCGCATCAATAGCGGTAATTCGCCCTTTTTCACTCAATTTTGACACCTAATTGCTCATTGTGCATCTTAAAAAAACGGCGGTGTTAACATAAGATTCAAATTGTTTCATCTTTTATGACATTGCCGTTTTTTGGTCAACATCCGACCATTTTCTTTCTCACACTCCATGTAAAATTTACACATTTGTTTCCATGATGGATTTTCACTCAGTCGCCTGACTCTTGCATAAAAAATTTGTAAGCCACCTTCCGGTCACACACTCGCCGGAAAAATACTACCCGCTGCCGGGATTTTTGCGTATAATGAGAATAACTATTGAACACGAAAGGAGTTTTTATTTTGGCTAAACGAATTTTAATTGTCGGCGGCGTTGCCGGTGGCGCTTCCTGCGCTGCACGCTTGCGCCGTTTGGACGAAACAGCAGAAATTGTCCTTTTTGAACGCGGCGAATACATTTCCTTCGCCAACTGCGGCTTACCTTATTATATTGGCGGTGTGATTCCAAAACGCGAGCAGCTTTTGGTGCAAGATGTCAAAACGATGAACGCTTGGTTCAATCTTGAAATCCACACGAAAGCAGAGATTATCGCCATTCAGCCTGCCGATAAAACGGTCAGCGTGCGCTATCTGCGTACCGGCGAAGTGCGTCAGGAACGCTATGATGTGCTTGTGCTCTCTCCTGGTGCTTCACCAATCGTGCCACCGCTCGATGGGCTTGATGCTGCCAAAGACCGCGTCTTTACCATTCGCAACATTGCCGATGTTGATGCGCTCAAAGGCTTCATGGACGCCAATGCACCAAAAACGGCTGTTGTGGTTGGCGGCGGTTTCATCGGTTTAGAAATGGCTGAAAACCTGCGCCACAAAGGGCTTGATGTACACCTTGTGGAAGCAGCCGATCAAGTCATGACCAGCCTTGACCCCGAAATGGCCACACTCGTTGCTGCCGAGCTGCGTAAAAACGGTGTACAGCTTACCCTCGGCACCGCCATCAAAGGCTTTGACGATGCCGGCAAGACCGTCGTGCTCGCTGACGGCAGCCGTATCGCCACCGATCTCACTGTACTGGCCATCGGCGTGCGTCCAGAAAGCCAGCTCATCAAAGACGCCGGCCTTGCCACCAATGAACGTGGCGCCATCATTGTAGACGACCAATTCCGCGTGGCTGGTGCCGACGATCTCTATGCCATCGGCGATGCCATCGAAACCACTGACCGCATCTTTGGCGAAAAAGTGCAAATTCCGCTGGCTGGTCCTGCCAATCGCATGGGACGCATGGTTGCCGATATCATCTGCGGCGCCGATAAGCACTACAAAGGCAGCCTTGGCAGCTCCATCGTTCGTGTGTTCAAAGTGCAGGCAGCCTCTACCGGCAAAAACGAAAAACAGCTCAAGCAGATGGGCGTCAACTACCGCTCCATTCATCTTTATCCAGCCAACCATGCCACCTATTATCCTGGGGCTTCCCAAATCAGTCTGAAAGTGCTCTTTAATCCGGAAGATGGCAAACTCTACGGCGCACAAGCAGTTGGCCAGGATATGGGTATTGACAAAACCATCGACGTCATCGCCACCGCCATCGCCGGAAACATGACCGTTTATGATCTCGCTGATGTAGAACTTTGCTATGCACCACCATTCAACACGGCAAAATCTGCTGTCAACTACGCCGGTTACATTGCAGAAAATCTGGCAAACGGCGAAGCCTACTACGACGATGCAGCCCACATCGAAAGCCTGCTCGCCCAAGGCGCTACGGTGCTCGATGTACGCGGTAAAAAAGAAACCGAAAAAGTACCGCTGCCAGCCACCCTCAACATTCCTTTGCCAGAACTGCGTAAACGTCTTAACGAAGTGCCAAAAGACGGCCCTGTGTACGTATCCTGCATGGTAGGTCTGCGTGGCCACATTGCCTGCCGCATTCTGCAGCAAAACGGCATCACCGCCATCAATGTTGGCGGCGGTGCCAAACTTTACACGCAAAGCAAACTTTCTTGAGAAACATGTAAACAACGTGTATTTTCACTTTTTTTGTACCACATCTGTAAAAGTACACCAAACCGTGCTATACTAAGAGCATTGAAACACTGGAGGTGTCCGCAAAGCGGACTGAGAACGTACTCCTTGAACCTGATCTGGGTCATGCCAGCGTAGGGAAGTGATCGATCTTAGCAAACGCCTGTGTTTTACACAGGCGTTTTTCTTTTTCAAGAAAGGAGCAACCATCAATGAACAACACAAAAAAACTGGTGCTCGCCGGCCTTTTCATCGCCATCAGCGTTGTCGGCGGCGCCCTTATCATCATCCCCGTCGGGCTTGCCAAAGCAGCTCCCGTGCAGCACTTTATGAACGTCCTCACAGCCGTCACCTTGGGTCCGTGGTATGCGCTCGGCTGCGCCTTTATCACCTCCATCATTCGCAACCTCATAGGCACCGGCTCCATCATGGCCTTTCCCGGCAGTATGGTCGGCGCTCTGTTAGCAGGACTCATTTACCGACGCTTTCCTAATCTCGCTGCTGCAGCCATTGGCGAAGTCTTTGGCACAGGCATCCTCGGCGCCATGCTCGCCGCCCTGATAGCTCTGCCATTTCTCGGCACAAAAGTAGCCCTCTTTGGCTATGTACCAAGTTTTCTTCTCTCAACCCTCGTCGGCGCCACAGCCAGTGCACTACTTCTAAAAGCCTTCAAAGCCCGTGGTTTGCTTGACAAATTTAACAACAAATAAAGGAGAATTCATCATGACCTACCAACCAATCCCCGTTCCACAAGCCCTCACCATTGCCGGCAGCGACTCTGGCGGCGGCGCCGGCATTCAAGCCGACCTGAAAACTTTTCAGGAACGTCACGTCTTTGGCACCTCTGTCATCGTTGCCATCACCGCACAAAACACCCTCGGCGTTCATGACATCCACAAAGTGCCACTCGAAAACATCGCCGCTCAACTCGATGCCATTTTCAGCGACTTTTCCATCGGCGCCCTAAAAACCGGTATGCTCCCAGATGCCGACATTATGAGGCTTGTTGCCGCAACCCTGCGAAAACATCCAGACATTCCCATTGTTGTTGACCCTGTCATGATTGCCAAAGGCGGTACCGCTCTTATGGAAGATGAAGCCAGCGCCACCCTCGTAAAAGAAATTCTGCCGCTTGCCACCGTACTCACACCAAACGTTCCTGAAGCAGAAACCATCTGCGGCATGACCATCCACACCAGCGACGACCTGCTCACCGCAGCAAGAAAAATCCAAGACATGGGCGTGAAAAACGTGGTCATCAAAGGCGGTCATCGTCTCGATACAAAAAAAGCAGAAGACCTTCTCCTCACAGAAAACGGCGAAACCGTGCATCTCTCCGCAGAACGCATCGACACCGAACGTACCCATGGCACCGGCTGCACCTACTCCGCCTGCATCACCGCCGAACTCGCCAAAGGAAAAAGCGTCAAAGATGCCGTTACCACCGCTAAAGCCTTCATCGCAGCAGCCATCGCCGACGGCATCCTCGTCGGCCACGGCCACGGCCCAACCAACCACTGGGCCTACCGCAAAGTGGAAAAAGAATAGGGCTAAAGCAGAGGAATACATCATGAACCTACTTCAAACAGCCAGCGGACAATCCTGTTTTCGCGGTTACAATTACTATACAATGGGAAAAGTAAAGAATTATGAACAACTGGACGCCACCCATTATCAAGGCACCGTGGCAGGTAGCCAAGGAAAAAACTACAATGTCACCATCGACCTCGCACACCCAAAGAAAAGCCAGTGCACCTGCCCCCACGCCAAGGACAGGCAAATCGTCTGCAAACACATGGTCGCCCTATACTTCGCCATCTTTCCAGATGAAGCCACACAATTTATTACTGAAGTTGAACGACAGCAAGCAGAAACAGAAAGTTATTATGAAGAAATTGACGAACAAATAGAACACTACGTCCGTCACCTAAAAAAAGCCGAGCTCCAAAACATTCTCCTAACCCTTCTTGCCGATGGACCCGACTGGCAGTACGAGAAATTCATAAGAGAACATCTAGGGATATTCTAACTGCCCATGCCGCAGAGCATCGCAGCAAAAAACAAGAAGCCTCTCGAATTGTCTCATAAGTAGACAATCTGAGAGGCTTCTTTAGTGACAGACAACCTTCTCCACTCACAGCCACTTCTTATGCTTGAAATACCAAAACAATCCTATCACGATGGCAATGCTAAAGAGTATAACGGCTGGATAACCGTAGCGCCAGTGGAGTTCGGGCATGTTGGTGAAGTTCATGCCGTACCAGCCTACGAGGAGGGTTAGCGGCAGGAAGATGGCTGTGACGATGGTGAATACTTTCATGAGGTCGTTTTGCTGGATGGAGAGTTGTGCTTGATAGGTGTCTTGCATTTGGCTGACGATGGCTTGGAGGTTTTGCACTTTACCTGCGTAGCGGTCGGTGCGTGCATCGAGGATGGCGAGGCGATCGAGGGTTTCTTTGTCAAAGAGGGAGGCGTCATCGAGCAGCATATCGTCAAAAACGATGTTAATTTGTTCGTAGTAGCGTTTAAGGCGCACGAGTTCACGCCGGTTTTCAGCAATGGTATCCAGCGCATGATCCAAATTCCCCGCAAGAATGGCATTCATGGTGGCATCGAGTTGGTCTTCGATGCGTTCCAGATAGTCCATGTCACCACGGAAAAGGCGGATGAAGAACCGATAAAGCAACTGCTGATTGGTGAGGGTGGGCTGTTCGTCTTGAATGGCGCTCACATCTTGGCTGACATAACGATAGGCAGCATTATCACCGCAAACGAAGAACAGGTTCTCGTCGTCCATGTAAATAACCACTTTGAAGAGCGCCTGTGCGTCACTGTGAATGTCATACCAATCGAAGGAAAACAGTGAAAAATCGCCAAGATTTGTATAGCCTTCAATCTGTGCTTCACGAATATAGCGCAGTGCGCCAGGCTTTAGGCGGTCTTTGTCCAAGGCGTTGAACATGATGACGTGTTGCATGGTGCGCCTCCTTTACTGCACACAGAAGCGGCGAATGATGGTTTCCGCACAGGCGATGCCGTCGATGGCAGAGCTAACGATGCCGCCCGCATAACCAGCACCTTCGCCGATTGGATAAAGGCCTTGCACATTCAGGCTTTCACGGGTTTGTTTATCACGCAAAAGACGTACCGGCGAGGAGGAACGTGTCTCTACACCAGTGAGAACGGCATCCGGTTGATCAAAACCATGCAGGCGTTTTGCCATGCCACCAATGGCTGCACGCAAACTATCAGTGATGGTGTTCGGGTAAAGTCCGGAAAGGTCACTTAGCGTATAGCCTGGGCGCACACTTGGACGCACTGCGCCCAATTCACGGCTTGTTTCTCCTCTTAGGAAATCTGCTACGGTTTGCACCGGCGCCACATAGCCTCCGCCGCCTAAGGCGTAGCAAGCAGCTTCAATGCGTTCCTGAAAAAGAATGCCATCTAAAACGCCGCTGCCAAAATCGCTGGTGCCTACGTTCGCCAAAAGAGCACTATTGGCATTTTCCAAATCGCGCGCATGGTAGCTCATGCCATTGACTACGAGCCGCCCCGTTTCGCTTGCTGCTGCCACCACTTGTCCACCCGGGCACATACAGAAAGTGTAACAGCCACGGTCGCGAACATCATCATGCCAGGTGAGTTGATAGCTTGCAGCGCCCAAGCGCGGATGACCGGCATATTCACGATGCTGCACGCGGTCAATCAAGGTTTGTGGGTGCTCAATGCGAAAGCCCACGGCGAAAGGCTTGGCTTCCATCGCCAGCCCTTGGGCGTGCAGTGTGCGAAAAAGCGCACGACTGCTGTGACCGATGGCCAAAAGCACCACGTTGCTGTAAAAATCGCCGACGTTTGTTGCCACGCCACGCACGGCATGGTCGCTCAGCAGCAAACGTTCCACGCTGACACCAAAGCGCACTTCGCCACCTGCACGCACAATTTGTTCGCGCATGGAAACGATGACGTTTTTTAAGAGGTCGGTGCCAATGTGCGGTTTTGCCTGATAGGTAATTTCTTCCGGTGCGCCATGAGCAGCAAAGATCTCATTCACTTTGCGCCCCAAGGGGTTCTTGCTGCGGCTGGTGAGTTTGCCATCAGAGAAGGTGCCAGCGCCGCCTTCACCAAACTGCACATTGCTTTGCAAATCCAGCGTGCCGTCCTGCCAGAAACGGTCCACCTGTACGGTGCGCTCAGGCACAGCCTGCCCTTGCTCCAAAAGAAGTGGCGCATAGCCGTGCTCCGCCAGCACATAGGCGGCAAAAAGCCCTGCCGGACCAGCGCCGACAATAATCGGCCGTCCTTCAAGTGGTTCATCGCCAGGCGTAACTGGTGGTTCTTCTGCCGGTGATGGATGCCAGGTGATGTTTTTATCGCGCAACGCACGCACTTTCTTTTCGCCAAGCGGCGCCTCTACCGCTACTTGATAGCTGAAACGTGGCGTTTCTCGGCGACGTGCATCGAGCGATTCTTTGAGAATGGTATAAGAAAAAGCATCTGGCGCAAGATGCAGCCGCTCGGCGATGTGCCCGCGCAGATTGGCAAGCGGTTCGTCGATGGTGAGATGCAGTTGGTTAATAAGTATCATGGCATTTTTCTCCTTTGCTTTCTCTATTGTAGCGGAGAACAACGCACGCCGTCAATGAATGGGTGCATCGCACCACGCATTGTGTTATACTAAAGATAATTACCAGAAAGGTGGACACTCTGAATGGACAACATCATTAAAAATAAAGACAAACGTTTTCTACCAATTCTTCTCGGCACCGATGCCAACTGCTACGGTATGGCGCGCAATTTCCACCAGGCGTTTGGCATCCGCTCGTTGGCGCTTGGCAAGATGCCATTGCTCGAAACACGCCACAGCAACATTGTGCAGGTGCACACCCAGCCGGATTTTGACACCGATGATGTGTTCCTCGCTGTGCTTGACGACGTTGCCAATACCTACGCACCGCTTTACGAACACCTCATTCTCATCGCTTGCGGCGACCGCTATACCGAACTTTTGTGCACACACAAAGAACGTTTGAGCGAACGTTTTATTGTGCCATACATTGATTTGGAACTCAAAAACAAGCTGGAGGACAAAGAAGATTTCTACAACATCTGCGAAGAATACGGGCTTGACTATCCATCTACCGTATATCTCTACAAAGATTCCCAGCCGCCTTTCGACCTGCCGTTCGATTATCCAATCGCCGTGAAAGCCAGCGATTCTATCGAATATGTGGCGCTTGATTTTCCCGGCAAGAAGAAATCATACAAAGCCAACAACCCAGCCGAATTAGAGCAGATTTTCCACGACATCTACGGCGCTGGCTATACCGGCACCCTCATTGTGCAGGATTTCATTCCCGGCGATGACGCTGCCATGTATGTGCTCAATTCCTACTCCGACGAAAACGGCAAAGTGCAAGCCATGTGCCTCGGCCACTGTGTGCTCGAGGACTATACGCCAGCCGGCATTGGTAACTATAACGCCATCGTTCAAGAAGGGATTCAGGCAGTGTATGACAAATACCAGGCCTTTCTCGAAGCCATTGGCTTTGTAGGCTTCTCCAATTTCGATATCAAATACGACGAACGCGATGGCCGCTACAAGGTATTTGAAATCAACATTCGCCAGGGACGTTCCAGTTTCTTCACCACCGTCAGTGGCTGCAACATGGTGGAATATCTTGTGCGTGACCGTATTCTGGGCAAGCACACCTCCCAGGTGCATTATCACAACAATCCCGCTCTCTGGCTGCACGTGCCAACACGTCTCGTGCTGGAATACGCACCGGAGCGCACCCTTCCACAGATTCGCCGTCTCATGAATGAAAAGAAAGTGGATTGCACACTGCTTTATGACAATGACAAAACTCTCTATCGCCGCATCATGATTAACCGTTTTTACCATCAACAGTGGCAACGTTATAAAGATTGGTTCAATAAACGCAGTATTAGTGACTAATTTTTAGAAAGGAGTCTTTCCTATGAAAAAAAGCATCTCTGACATCATGATTAAAAACCCTATCACCATTGCCGACAATGCCACTGTACAAGATGCCATCGACCTCTTTAGCTACTATCGCATTGGTTGTCTGCCGGTGGTTGACCCTGCTGGACACTTGGTCAGCTTCCTCAGCGATGGCGACATCATCGCTTTTTTGGCACGCCGCACCAAGCAACAAGACCGTATTCCGCAAATTTTCCATGCCACGCATTTCTCCGCTGAGGACGATTACAAGCGTGACGAAGAAATTGTGAAAGAGATGGAAGAGCTTTCCGTGCATTATTGCGCTACCAAAAAGGTGCAATTTGCCTACGAAGACGACAATCTTGCTGAAATTGCCACCCTCATGGACAATCGCCGTCTCAAACACGTACCTGTGGTGGATCACGAGCACAAACTCATTGGTTTGCTTTCGCGCCGAGACATCATTCTCGCCTTTTTCGACACCATGGTCGGCGACCAGGCCAACGACTAAGACAAACAAACGACAGCTCGCTGCCTGAGCTGTCGTTTTTCTATCTCATCGTTTTCTCAAGAGCATTTCTCTGATATGAACACCTCTGTTTCACCTTTTGCCGCAGCGAACAGAACAACATCGGCGAAGGCTTTGTACTGAACGATGCCGTCTACGGCTTAGCACATAAACGTAAAAATCCCCGACAGCCGCCTGTCGGGGATTTTCTCTTTTCAAGCAATGATTGAACCCATTAGGTGTTATCACGATTATAGGCTTCACCGTACAAGGTAACCGCATCATGCACCGCCTGATAATATTGGTCGCCATCGCCAGTGGCGTGCATGGTGACAACGATATAATCTGGCGCTTTTTCTTTTTGCGCCAAGGTTGCCAGGCAGTTGCCCGCCGCCTGTGTATAACCTGTTTTGCCGCCAACAATCTCATAGCCGGACGTGTCAAAATAACGCTGGAAGTTGGTTAAATCTTCTTCCATCGTATGCGTTAGCGCCAAACCTTCCGGATGCGTGTCGTTCGCAGTGGTGGTGTATTCACGCGCTGTGAAGATTTCCTGGAACAAGGTATTGCCCAGCGCGCCTTTCAGCAAACGCGCCATATCTCGACACGTTGACACCTGCTTTTCATCGTCAAGCCCTGTCGGATTGGTAAAGGTGGTACTATCCAGCCCCAAATGCTTCGCTTCTTCATTCATCAGCTCCACAAAGCTTTCAATGTTGCCGCTGGTGGCCAGCGCCAGTGCATTGGCAGCATCGCCGCCGGAAGCGAGAATGGCAGCATAGCACAAATCGCGAATAGTGACAGTTTCGCCTTTCTTGAGGCCGCTTTGAGAGGCTTTTTCTTTTTCCAGCCCTTCATAAGCAGCTTCCGGCATCTGCAATTCACGGTCAATGTCATCGTTATTACGCAGCGCTACATACACCGTCATCATCTTCACCAAGCTCGCCGGTGCCCGCTGGGTGTCAGCCTCTTTTTCATACAGCACGTCGCCATTATCAGCACTGATGAGAATGGCAGAATCGCTGTTGATGGTGGCATCAAAGCCGGCTTTGTCGCTGTCGCTGATAAGCGGCTCACTCACCGACTGTGCCACAGTGGCTTCCGGCGCTGTTGGCTTAAAGAAGGTGTTTTTCGCAAAAATGCCCAATCCGGCACAGAGCACCAACACCGCCATCACAGCAATGATGTGCCCCCAGCGCAAACGGCGTTTTGGCGGACGTTTGCGTGCAGCCGGCAGCCTTTTCGGTGCATTATTGGCACTCGGTGGTCTTTTTGGACGTGTACCAGCAGGCTGACCACCGCTCGGCCGTCTGCCAGCTGCCTGTTTAGGCCGTGCACCTGCGGCAGAGGCAGACGGCCGCTTCTGCCCCTGTCCTTGTCGCGGTGCAGCCGGACGTGGTTGCGGCTTACCTGTCGCAGGACGGCGCTGCCCTGATCCTTGCGTGCGTGAGCGCGGCGCACTTTGACGCGGCGGACGTTTTTTTTCATTCACGGGCAGCGCCCTCCTTTCTCATTAAAGTGCTCTGAGCGAACACCACGCTTACATACGGCGTTCTGCAATTTCTTCCTTGAGTTCTGCACGGAATGCAGCAAAGTCTTTCACACCTTCGTCGCCATTTTTATAGGAACGCAGAGAAACCGTACCATTTTCTGCTTCCTTACCGCCAACAACGAGCATATAAGGCACTTTCTTCATCGTGGCTTCGCGAATCTTGTAGCCCATCTTTTCTGAACGATGGTCTACTTCCACGCGCACGCCATCGGCTTTGAGCTGTGCAGCCAGTTCATCGGCATAAGCAGCATTGTCCGAGGTGATTGGAATAATCACAGCCTGCACCGGTGACATCCAGGTTGGGAATGCGCCGCCGAAATGTTCGGTAAGAATCCCAATGAAACGTTCAATGCTGCCGAACACAGTGCGGTGCACCATAACAGGACGATGCTTTTCACCATCTTCGCCAATATAGCTCATATCAAACTTCTCAGGCATCTGGAAATCGAGCTGAATCGTCCCACACTGCCAGGTACGTCCCAGGCAATCCTTGAGGTGGAAGTCAATCTTTGGCCCGTAGAATGCACCGTCGCCAGGGTTAACAATATAATCCTTGCCAACGGTTTCCAGCGCTGTACGCAACCCTTCCGTGGCTTTTTCCCACAGTTCATCAGAACCCATGGAATCTTCCGGACGGGTGGAAAGTTCCACATGGTATTCAAAACCAAACTTGCTGTACACACGATCCACCAACTGCATAACACCAATGACTTCGTCAATAATCTGGTCTTCACGCATATAGATGTGTGCATCGTCCTGCGTAAACGCGCGCACACGCATCAACCCGTGGAGCGCACCGGAAAGCTCGTGACGATGTACCAGCCCCAATTCAGCCCAACGCAATGGCAGTTCACGATAGCTGTGCAAACTTTCGTTGTACAAAAGAATACCGCCTGGGCAGTTCATTGGCTTAATGGCGTATGGCTGCTCGTCGATTTCCGTGAAATACATATTTTCTTTGTAATGATCCCAGTGGCCGGAACGTTCCCACAGCGCACGGTTCATAATGAGCGGCGTGCGAATTTCACTGTATCCGGCTTTATCATGCTCTTCGCGCCAGAATTTTTCCAGCTCGTTACGCAGAATCATGCCTTTTGGATGGAAAATTGGGAAACCTGGTGCTTCTTCCACAAAGGAGAACAAATCCAGTTCCTTGCCCAGTTTGCGATGGTCGCGGCGCTTGGCTTCTTCAAGCAGATGCAGGTATTCATCCAGCGCTTCCTGCTTAGGGAAACTCGTGCCATAAATGCGCTGCAACATCTTGTTGTTTTCATCACCGCGCCAGTACGCACCGGCAATGCTCATAAGCTTTAACGCCTTAATGGCGCTCGTCTTTGGCAAATGTGGGCCAGCGCAAAGATCTACATAATCGCCGTCCGTGTAAAGACTAATCGTGGCATCTTCCGGCAGATCTTCAATCAATTCCACCTTGTAGGTTTCGCCGCGGTCTGCGAAGAATTTGATGGCTTCTTCGCGTGGCAGCTCACTGCGTACAAAAGCAGCGCCCTGCTTCACGATCTTCTTCATTTCTTTTTCGATCTTTTCCAGATCTTCCGGCACAAAAGTGTGCTCACTGTCAAAGTCATAGTAGAAACCGTTGTCAATCGCAGGGCCAATCGCCAGCTTTGTGCCAGGCCAGAGGCGCTGCACCGCTTCTGCCAGCACATGGCTGGAAGAATGGCGGAACACATCCTTACCTTCTTCATCATCAAACGTGAGAATGGCCACCTCTGCGTCCTTATCAAGAACGGTGGATAAATCCTTCACTTCACCGTCCACCTTTGCGGCAACCGCTTTCTTTGGCAGGCTATTCGACAAACTTTTAGCAATTTCCATTGGCGTAATGCTGGCAGCATCATAAGCACGAACACTGCCGTCTGGTAACGTAATGTTAATCATTCTTTTCTCTCCCTTACAAAATATAAAAGGCGCTCTCATCCCAAAAGGGACGAGAGCGCCGAACATTCCCGTGGTTCCACCCAGATTGACTGACAAAAGCCAGCCCACTTTTTGCCCATCAAGGGCACAGCCGCATAACGCGCGCCACACGTCGCCGGTCATCCCAGCGCTGCTCAGAGGTGGTAGACAACTTGCGCTGCATAGGCGGCTTCCAGCCTAGACCACCCTCTCTGGTATGCAGAAGAAGCAAGCGTCCTCCTCGTCAAAGCATTTTCCTATGATTATTCATTGTAACGCGTGAGCGCATAGGCGTCAAGAGTGCGCCGCAATAAAATCGCGTTACATGCGACAAAAAATTATCTAAAGGATAAAATACAACATTTACTTTCTTAGCTTACTATCTTTCCTATTCCAAAACATCTATACTCTGTAATCTAGCTCCAGATATATATTTAACAGCAGCAACAATTTGTAAAATAAATAGTATCACCGGTATGCCTAATGCAGTCACTATAAGAAGAAAAGCCGTAAACGTAAATGCTACCATCGTTATAATTGTTACCCCTAGATATATAAAAGGAAGAGCAAGTCGCATTCTATTATTGCTGTCTTTCATTCGATATATTACGAATCCTAATATACAAATCAACACAATACCACACAATTCAATAAAAAAAATGGTAGGAGAAAGAATATCCGTAAAATGACTTTCGCCAACAACATACTCTATTTCATACCCATTATCTCTGAACTCATCTACTTGATCCAGGTCAATAAAATGACTCTCTTCTTCATACATTGGTGTCCTTACCCCATCGAAGGGATTTACATAAGTAGTCTGATATATATCCTTTGTTGCATAAGCATGTACACCTCCCAGAACTAAGAAAATGAAAGCAAAAAAAACGACCCAAGCTACTGTTGCAACAGAGTTTAAAATCATCCCTGTTGATGTCTTATTCCGACCACTACTTACCTTAGATTTTTTTCTCTCGAAACTGTATCCACAATTTGGACAAATCTCTGCCTGGTCAGAGATTTCTCTTCCACATTCCGGACATTTTATTAACGCCATCTTCCTCCACTCCTTATTAATAATTGAAATTCACAATTCGACCAGTATCACGGTCAAAGCCTAATTACAATTTAGCATACCATATACCCATAAAGCACATTGCTACCAATATTGGTCAAAGTGCTACACGGGGTAAAAGGTTATGGATGAGCAGAAAATTCGGCGAGATCGCTATATGGGAATGAATCTACGCAGGCTGCGAATGAGCGCGGGGCTGTCGCAGGAAAAGCTGTGTGCGGAATTGCAGCTGCGTGGCTGTGACATTGGACGCACGACGTATGCAAAATATGAATCCGGCGAACTGAACATTCGCGCGAGCGTCATCATTGAGCTGCGAAAATTTTACGGTTGCAGCTATGATGAATTTTTCGCAGGATTGGACGAATAAAAAATCGGTAGCCTCTCGACACTGAGAGACTACCGATTTTTTATTTTGCTTCACCACGCATCATACACGACTTAACATTTTGTCAGTCATGCTGGCGACTTTTTGCAACGCCACCAACTGCCATCAGCCCACTTTTTGCTGACGTTTTGCGTAGAGTGTTCCTAACTTGGCCGCAATCACCGACGCAACTGTCAGTGCTGGGAGATAGGTAATCGGAAAACACAGCAGCAAAACAGCGACCGCTGTCACAGGTTTTCTCAGGATAAAACCTGTCATGGACGCAACAACAAGGGCGACTGCGAAACTACCGTCCAATAAAGCATAAGAATTTTGCATGTCCACCACGATGGCAAATGCATAGCCCACTGCTGCACCCATATAAACAACAGGGAAAATATTTCCCCCACGCCAGCCAAAGCTGATACACACCGATGTAAGAACCGCTTTAGCGAAAGCAATCAACAATAGCACCACAGCAGAATAGCCATACCATGTAACCAAAAGCGTGTCTAAGGCATCTTGCCCGGAAAACATCACAGCAGGCATGACGTGTCCAACAATCCCCACAAATAAGCCCGCCACAATACATGAAAGAACAATGCGGTCAGCCAAATGCGCTGCCAGTTTCATGGCAATTTTTGTGCACTGCATATAAACAAGCGCCATGACAATACCGGCAGCAATCAAAAGCAGGGACCATTTCCACTGATCCCAGCCAATGGCGTGTATTTTGGAAAAGCGTGGCAGACCCGTGCCGCTGCCAAGTACACGGTTCAAGCCAAACATGGCTGCAAAAATGCCGACGACCCCCAATCCATACAGATAAATGCGCGTCTTTTTTGAAAGCAGCTTTTCGCGGTAATGTTCGTGTTCGTCATCCGGTTCCACATAGGTAGCAATCCCAAAAAGCGGCGCGCCAAAGATAATGCCTAATGTGGCAACAATCCCTGTTTCTGCCATGGCTTCCAAGCGAACGCCCGTGTAGTTAATGGTCCTACAAACAAAGGTCCACAAACCTGCGATGACACCTGTCAAGCCTGCTTCCGGACCAATGGCGCCGCCGAAAATAATCGGCAGTAAAAACATCACAATCATTAACGGCAGGCGATTGTAAGGATAACCGCCTTCTTTTTTCACCCTGGCCATCACAGCAGGCAGCGGTTCCGGCAAGGCGCCAAATTTTTTCTGCATCAAGCCAATCAGCACGCCGCCCGACACACAAACAATCACGTTATATGCCAGCGAATGGGACGCCCCTAATTGCATCGGTATGGTTTCCCAAATCAGGGTGATGCTCCAGTGCATGAGATGGAACACGGCCCAAATCACCACGCCCGATAACGCACCCATCAACAGGGAAAAAACGCCTAGTAATAAATAATCACGTTTTTCCTTCACATTCAATCATCCTTATGCTTACTGTATTTACAAAGGACAATTATAAAAAAATAAAAATGCTCTCGCAAGTACGCAAGAGCATTTAACTGTTATTGTTTTTATGACAAAGCAGCGTTCCTGTAAAACTTCCCTTACTTCACCACTTCATCATAGGCTACTTTGAATTTTGCAGCCATGCCAACAATCTTGGCATCATCGATGGCGCAGATGGCAATACGCAAGCCGTTGCCGAGCGGCACCACATAGATGTTCTGAGCAGCGAGCTTGTCAAAGATGGCTACAGCCTGTTCATGGGTTGGCGTTGGCACATAGATGAAGAAGCCACTCTTATATGGGCAGGTTGCGAGCCCCACTTCGGCAGCTTCGCTCATGAAGATGTCGGCACGATGCTGCAGGCTGGCTGCAAATTCGTCCTGTTCTTTGCGGAAGGCGTCACGGCGTGCTGGGTCGGTGTTCAAGAGGGTTACTGCTTCCATGGCTGGGCGTGTGCCGTTGGACCAGGTTGCACGTGCGGAAGCGCCGTTGGCGCGTTCAAATTCGTCGCAAATTGCCTGGCTCTGAGCAATGCAGAACATCAGGCCAAGGCGATAGCCATAAAGGGTGTAGCCTTTAGAAGCGCTGGCGCAAACAATGACGAGGAAGTTTTCCGGCAGATCGGTAAAGAACTCAAAGAAGTCACGGCCATGTTCGCCGGCATAGTCGATATAGGCGGTGTCGATCATGAGAATAACGTTGTTCTTGCCATTATTGGCAATGGTTGTCAGGCTGGCAATGATGGCTTTCCATTCATCATCACTCACAGCAAGGCCAGTAGGGTTGTGTGCCGGCGTGTTCAAAAGCAAGAGCAGGTTGGTCTGTTGTTCAGCCACTTCTTTGCAGGCTGCTTCGCAGGCAACAAGGTCGAAGCTGCCATCTGGGTTGAACGTGTTGAAGGTTTTAATGTCGCGGCCCATTTCGGTGAGCAGGCTGCGATAGTTGCCCCAGAAATAGCTGGTGGTCAACGCCACTTCACCTTCGTTGAGATAGTTAAAAAAGCCATTGTGCAAAGCACCGGTGCCGCCAGGCGTAGCGATACCAGCCGTATAGGTATTGGCTGGACGATGATTGCGTAACACGCTTTCGGTCATCGCTTCGATGTACTCAGGCATACCATTGATTGGTGCATAGTTGGCTGCTTCCTGGAATGGAATCGCAGCAAGCGCCTCCTCTACGGTTTGCATGGTTTTCAAGCTGCCGTCTGCATTCAAAAACGCACCGATGGTAGCATTCGTCACATTTTCCTTGCCAACCTCCGCAGCACGTGCACTGGCCTGTGCAGAATAAGCGAAGATAACATCTGGGCCGCCCTTCCCCTGGGCATGCTTGGCTAATAAAGTAGTCATGATCCGTTCCTCCTATGTATTTTTATTCTGGGGTTCAGTATAAATTATCTCCCACTGTAAATCAAGAGCACCACCGACCGCAATCCATATTTTTGCGCCAATCACCCATTGTGATTTTTAATAGTTCCGGCGTTTGCCGCCGTCTATTTTCTATGGAAAGCCGCGCTTTAATTGACAAGACCGCCAATAAATTTTATACTTTATATATTGTGAACAGGCAAAATTTGCGCGTTTTCTGCGCTTTTATAAAAGGAGTAGACTTATGACAATGAAACGCATTCTCACCGGCGACCGTCCAACCGGCCGCTTGCACATTGGTCACTATGTGGGCAGTTTGTCCAACCGTGTGAAATTGCAGCACGAATATGACACCTTCATCGAAATCGCCGACATTCAGGCACTGACAACGCATTTTGAACGTCCGGAGCTTATCAGCGACAGCATCATGCAAGTGGCTATTGATAACCTCTCTGTGGGGCTGGACCCGGAAAAAACCACCCTGTTCTTGCAGAGCCAGATCCCATCTATCGCTGAACTAACGATTTTCTATTCCATGTTCGTTACGATGAACGTATTGCGCCATAACCCAACGGTAAAAACCGAAGCCGCTCAATATGGCTACGATGATATGACTTATGGCTTCATCGGCTATCCTGTCAGCCAGGCTGCCGACATCACTTTCTGCAACGCCGATTTGGTGCCTGTTGGCGAAGACCAAAAGCCACACATCGAGCTGGCACGCAAGCTGGTGCGCCGCTTCAACGATCTCTACTGCCCAGATGCACCGCTGATTAAAGAACCAGAAATCAAGCTCAGCGAATTTCCTCGTTTGGCTGGCCTTGACGGTAACGCTAAGATGGGTAAGAGCCTGGGCAATGCCATCTATCTCTCCGATACGCCAGAGGTTGTGAAAGAAAAGGTCAGCAAAGCTGTCACCGACCCTAGCCGTATTCGCGCTACCGACCCTGGTCATCCTGACATTTGTGTGGTCAACAAATACCATGCCGTCTTTACACCGGAAGAGCATGAAGACATCTGCGAACGCTGCAAAGCAGGTACCATTGGCTGTGTGGCCTGCAAAAAGCGCCTGACGCAAAGCCTCAACGACCTCCTGGACCCATTCCGTGAACGCCGCGCTTATTATGAAGCGCATCTGGACGATGTGCGCGACATCATTCGCAAAGGCAACGCCCACGCCAACGCTATTGGTAATGAAAACATCGCCAAAGTAAAAGAAGCCATGCACCTCAACCTGGGAGGCATCAAGGCATGAGTGGCAAACTCATTGTCCTGGAAGGCATCGACGGCAGCGGCAAGGGCACACAACTCGACCTGCTCGCCGAAAAATTAAAGGCCAGCGGCCATCAGGTGGTGCTCACCCGCGAACCATCAGACAGTAGCATTGGCCAGCTCATTCGCCAAGCGTTGAGCGATGCTTCTCAGTTTGATGAAGCCACAATGGCACTTTTGTTCGCAGCCGACCGTCTTGAACACATCAAAGAAATCAAGGCGCATCTCGCCAAAGGCACAGTGGTACTGTGTGACCGCTATGTGCTTTCTTCTTTGGCCTACAACAGCCAAACGCTCACATTAGAATGGGTGTTAAGCCTCAATGCCGAAGCCGACAAACGCTTGCATCCGGACCTCACCCTTTATTTCGACCTTGACGCACAAACCGCCATGGCGCGTATCGGTGCCCGTGGCAACGACCGCGAACGTTATGAGACTCAACGCCAGCTCTACCAAGTGCGTGATATGTACCGTATGCTCGCCGAAGTACGCCACGCTGACAACGTTGTTACGATTGACGCCAGCCAGCCGCCAGAAGCCATTGCAGAAACTGTCTGGCAAGCGGTAGAAAACATTCTTGCATAAATAAAAAGCCTCGGCACCCTCCTTTTGAAAAGGAAGGTGCCGAGGTTTTTTTCATGGCATTATAAAATCGTGACCAATTCATCAAGGCTGCGGCTGTCGGTGTGCATCTTTGTTGGCGCAGCATCATCAGCAGGATAGCCCATTGGCATCAAAAGCACCGGCTTGTGGTCGGCAGGTAGCGCCAAAGCTTCCGCCACTTTGCTGTTTGGGAAATACCCCACCCAGCATGAGCCAACGCCTTCTTCCCAGGCTTCAAGTATCATATGCGTTGCCACAATGGCAGCGTCTTGTTCAGCAGAGGTGATACCTTGCTCTAATGGATTTTTCCAGGTGCGGCTTTCTTCAGCGCAAACAAGAAGCACAGTCGGCGCACCGAAAGTGAATTTGGTCAGCGCTGCCACTTTCGCCAACACAGCGTCGCTTTTCAGCACATAGATATGCACCGCCTGATTGTTGCAAGCGGTTGGCGCAAGGCGTCCCGCCTCAAGAATACGCGCCAGGGTGTCCTCGGCAATCGCTTCCGGCTTAAACTTTCGCACCGAATAACGTGCAGCAGCAAGGGATAAAAAATCGTTCATTTGTCAAACCTTCTTTCTAAAATTCAACCACGTTTTTTAAGGCGATGATACAGTTCATAAAACGCATACACAACAAGGCTAATCACATTGCCAATAAGAATGGTAACCGCCGCCGTTTGGAAATTTCCCTGCGAAAGCGCATGACCGCCGCAGGCTGCCATAATAATCGGTGGAAAGCGTGCAATCACCGTAATACGAATCCAGCTAAGCAGAGAAAGCGGTGTCAGCCCAACAGCATAAGCCAGAAAATCTTTTGGCGTACCCGGAATAAGAAAGGCAATGAACACCACGCGCTCAATGCTTTCTTTGCTGTAAGCACGCAAATCCATCTTTGAGCGTGTGCGCTCGGAAAAGAAAAATTTGATGAGTTTGTAGCCAAAAATACGCGTGAGCAAAAATGTAGTCACCGATGCCAACAGCGTCCCCATTGTGCTCAACAGGGAACCTACAACCGGCCCAAACGCCAAACCGGCAGCAATTTGAAACGGCTCGCCGGGCAAAATGGCAACCACCACTTGCAAAAAGGTAATGAGAAAGAGCACCAAGTAGCTCCATTTTCCAAAAGACAATACCCAATCGCGTGCTGCATTTGGCTCACTGATGGTTTCATAGAATGGAACGCCAATTTTCACCACCAGCAAAGCTACAATAGCGACCATGATGAGCAAAAGAACGCCCATCAGACAAAGCACCGGCAGATATTTTTCCAGCTTGCGCCGCCGCAGTGCTTTATTCACAGCACGTTTTTTGAAAAATGGCAGATGCTTTTTAAGCTTATGTTGCCAGAGCATGGTGGATCTCCTTTCTCTAAAGGTATATAAAAAGGGCGCCGCTTGCTAAGCGAACGCGCCCCCCTTTGCTTATTCTTCTGTCGTAGTAGTTGTTTTGTCCGGATAGAAGATGCCACAGAGCGCCGTGAAAGCAGCCTCATCCTCGCCAGCAGCTTTAACATCGGTTTCATAGGTGGTATTGATATAGTCAGTGGTAACACTACCAGTTACCAACCCATCTGCTCCCGGATAACTCCAGCTGACCTGTTCACAGTCACCAATGAGCGCCAAAAGCACAGCAGCAGCGCTGACCATGGTGCTATCCATGGATTCAAGATTGACGTCATTGTCGAGGTACATATAGCGAATCATGAGCGTATAAGGATGACTGGCATCCTGAACTTCGATGGTAAATTTGCCATTTCCGCCAAGCCCCGTCAAACGCACAAGGTCGTTGTCTGCGGAGGTATTTTCAATATAAGGATTTTTTGCTTCGTACAAGCTGCTGACAAAAGTGTTTTCCTCTTTTGTGTCAGCCTTACTGCAACCACTGAAACAAAAGAGTGCTGTCAACAATAAGGCCATCAGTGCCAGTATCCGTTTTCTCATGAGAAACCCCTCTCTTTCCTATGATAGTAAAAACCCTTGTGTCTATTATAGAGCACAAGGGTTCATTAAACAACAAAATGTTACTTTTTTGTAGCAGAATCGCTCAGTTGCCAAACCATGTTGCTATTTTGTTACCACAAGATAAGCCACAATAAGAATGGTTGGCAAGAGCATCGCATAGGAAACAGGAATGGTTTTCTTATAGCGCGCCATGCGCTCCGCTTCCGAAAGTTTTTTATTAGCCAGTTGGGCCATGCCATAGCCTTTAACAATCAGCCCACACACCAAAAGCACAATAGCAATTACAAGGAGAATATTGTTCACGATTCAGAACCCTCCACTCATTGTTAAATACTGAACCACCAACGCCATACAAAGTACCAGCCACTGCACCCCAAAAAAGAGCTGCCAGCCGCCGCGCCGCTGCCACTTGGTATCTGTCAACGCTTCTTCAATATGCAAAAAGAGCGCCTTCTCTGTCTCCGCTGTCAAAGGCGAAAGCCCCAGCCAGCCATCGTAGCGGCAAACCACCGCTGCCGGCTCCAGATGCAGTTCGCTGATTGCCTGACGTAACGCCAGTGCCAAAGCATCATAGGTGTCCATATCACCCACAAAGCCGCCGCGACGAAAGAAAAACCAACGCCTGCGTGCAAGTGTCTGCTGCCCCAGCAAAAGCCCTACAAAGACAAAGCCTAAGAGCGCCGTGAACTGGGCACTTCGTGTCCAACCACCTTGAAAAAACCACGTCAGCATCACAATCTCAGCCGTTAGAAAGGTCAGCGGCTGAAAAAGCGGCACCAAAAGCGGACGTTTTTTCAAAAGCGGCCACACCAGTACCGTCAAGAGCACCAGAAACGTCAGCGTCCACACAAGTTCCGCCAACATCGCATTATTCCAGATAGTCGAAGGCCATCGGCCCAACAACCACCGTGTCGCCGTCCTGAATGCCAGCAGCACGCAGTGCTTTTTCGATGCCCATGTTGTCCAAAATCTTCATAAAACGTTCGATGGCTTCATCGCGTTCAAACTGTGTACGTCCAACCAAGCCATCAATTTCCGGCCCAACCACTTCGTAGGCATCAGGCGCAATTTTTTGCACACGGAACGGTGCTTCTTCTTTAACAGGTTCGTCGTCCACCACTTCAAAATCTTCTTCGTGGTATTCCACCGGCCCAATCGCATCGAGCACATCAGCCAGATGATAAACCAGCGCATCTAAATTTGGGTCGCTGGCGGCGCTCATTGGAAAAATTTTCACATCAGGATAAGCGTCCTGCAAACGCTGCAAAGCTGCCTCACGCGCTTCCTCTGTCATGATGTCCACCTTATTGGCAACAATCAACATTGGCTTTTCATTCAGCTGTGGCGCATAACGTTCCAGCTCGCCACGAATGACCGCCAAATCTTCCAGCGGATCGCGCCCTTCCGAACCGGAAAGGTCTACAACGTGCACCAGCACGCGCGTGCGCTCCACATGGCGCAGGAAACGATGTCCCAGCCCAGCACCTTCGGCAGCACCTTCCACCAGGCCCGGCACATCGGCAACCACAAAGCTGCGGCCGGCGTCCACACGCACCATGCCAAGGTTTGGCTCCAACGTGGTGAAGTGATAGTTGGCAATTTTTGGTTTGGCTGCTGAAATGCGGCTGATGATGGTTGATTTACCAACGTTTGGAAAACCAACCAAACCAACATCGGCCAGGAGCTTTAATTCCAGGGTAATCCAACGTTCTTCGCCTTTTTCACCGTTTTCGGCAAATGCCGGCGCACGATGGGTGGAGCTGACAAAACGTGCATTGCCACGGCCACCACGACCGCCTTTGGCAACAACAATTTCCTGACCATGGCTGCGTAAATCGCCGAGCAATTTCTTGGTGTCGGCATCGCGCACCACGGTACCCACCGGCACACGCAGCACAATATCTTCAGCGCTGCGGCCATGTTGTTTCGCACCGGAACCGTGCTCGCCGCGCTTGCCTTTATAGTGCGTCTGGTAACGGAAGTCCACCAGTGTACGCAGCCCTTCATCGGCACGCAGAATAATAGAACCACCACAGCCACCGTCACCGCCAGCCGGGCCGCCCTTTGGCACATACTTTTCACGGCGGAAAGCAACAATCCCATTGCCGCCATCACCGGCTTTTACGTTGACCTTCGCGTAATCATAAAACATGGGCTTCCTCCTTTTCTTCATGCACATCGTCCAAAAGCCCTGCAATACGCATAAGATGCTGTGCATTGGTCGTTTTGCAGCGGCCCGGACGAATCTTATAATCAAAAGCGATGGCATCGCCTTCATAATGTTCTTCAAAATGATAATTCTTGCCCTGAATTTCCGGCGTATCCACCAGAGCACAAAGCTCAAAATCGTGGGTTGTCACCAAGGTCATCATCCATGGCTTAGTGAGCTTGCGAATGGCCGCCTGTGCGCCAATGATGCGGTCGGCGGAATTGGTGCCTTTGAAAATTTCATCAACCAGCACCAGCATTGGCGTCTGCTGTTCAGAAAACGCCACCATCTGCTTGATACGCAAAATCTCGCCATAGAACGATGAAATGCCTTCGCTCACATCATCACGCACACGCATTGATGTGAAAATACGCATTGGACTAATGCGAAATTCTTTCGCCATTACCGTACCACCTGCATACGCAAGCACCGCATTGAGCGCAATGGTACGCATGAACGTAGACTTCCCGCTCATGTTGCTACCGGTGATAATGACGGTATCGCCGCCCTGCGTGTAATCGTTGCCAACCACACTGCGTGGGTCTAGCAGCGGATGCTTGCCATCTGCCATGGCCAAAAATGGCGCAGCGCTGTTGACAATCTCCGGCACACTCGTTTCATCTGGACGCACACGCGAAAGTGTCCCCAAAGAATAGAGGGCTTCCACTTCGCCCAGCCAATCCATCCAACGCCCAAACGATGCACCATAACGCACACGCCACTTATCCAACGCCAGACAGCAGTTGAAATCCCATGCCAAAAAGCCCACCAACGGCAGATAAAGCACGAAATTTTCTCGCATATGCCAAGCGCCAACAATGCGGTTCAAGGCACGAATGCCTTCACCTGCATCCGCCAACTGCTGCTGCATCTGACGAAGGTAGGCGCTCTTAAAGTTCGGCGCCAACAGCACTTGAATACGTTCTTCCACGCGGTCCAATTTGCGCGCCAACACCATGACACTTTCTTTCTCCGTTTTGATGGCGCCGGAAAGCATCGTTGACGCAATGAGTTGCATAAAGAACGCATAGAGCACCGGCATCCACGACATCACGCCAAGCAGCGCCGCCACAGCAAACGCCAACGTTAAAAGCGGCATCCCATACGCCAGCACTCGCAGCTGCGGAATACTTTTGTTGCCGCTTCCTGTCGCATAGCCGCGCAGCTTTGCCTCGGCAGCACGTTCATCGTCTTCACTGCGGCGGTCTTTCGCAAGGCCAAGCGCTTCAAAATTGATGGCAGTGTCATCATCCTGCAACAGTTCTAACACCGAATCCTGCCGCGCCGCAATATGTTTCAGGTTTGGTTTGGTCAGCAACCGCATCAGCGCATCGCGACCGCTGATGGTATGCGCCACAGAAATATACTGATAAAGCGAACGCGGCCCAAAAAGGTCTAAATCGCTCGACAAAAAATCGTCCTTACGCACATAGCCTGCGCCATCGTCAGCAAAATCATACCACGCACCCTGTGTGCGCGCCTCATAACGCTTGAGCACAATCAGCCGGTTCTGCGCCAATTCAATGGCACGTTGCTGCAAACCAAAACGATGCACCAGCCAGCAAAAACAGACAACGCCCACCGCTGCCAATACATAACCGGCAACAAGGCCATTTTTAATACCGAGTACCAAGCCCACCAGCACCAGCAGCGCCGTCACCAATCGGCCGTTACTCCAGAGAAGCAGACGCCGTTTTTCTGCCGCAATGCGCGCTTCAACGTCTGCCAACATTGATTGAATCTCAGATTGCTTCATGGGTTTACTCTTTCTTGGATATAACAAAAAAGGATGACCGAGCGGTCATCCCCCAATTTTTCTTATTCAGCAGCATAAACGCTGACGCGGGTCTTGTTGTTGCCCTTTTCGTAACGAACGACGCCGTCGATCTTTGCGAACAAGGTATCATCGCCGCCCTTGCCAACATTTGCGCCCGGATGGATCTTGGTCCCTCTCTGGCGATAGAGAATGTTGCCTGCCTTTACGGTCTGGCCGTCACTCTTCTTCGCACCGAGACGCTTGGAGTGGGAATCACGACCGTTCTTGGTACTACCTACCCCTTTTTTAGATGCGAATAATTGCAAATCCAATGTGAACATTTGGTCCACCTCCTCAAACATGAACACTGTTTGCATTGATGTATTCAGGATACGTATCAGCCAAGGCATTAGCCCCAACCGCTAACGTTTTCAACACCGCTTCCGCCACAAGCGCTTCGCGCTCATCGAAGATCGGTGTAAGCATCAGTTTCACATAGCCTTCGTCAAGCTCAGCTTCATAATGTACCCCTTGTGCACAAAGACTGTTTTCAGTCACAATAGCCAAGGTAGAAGCTGCTGCACAAACGAGATCTTCGCCATAAGGCGCCGATTCTGCATGACCAGAAAATTCATAGCCACAGAGCCTATCGTTTGTGTCTAAAAAAAGCGTTACCTCAATCATTAGCCAACGATTGATTCAACGGTCACGCGGGTGTAAGGCTGACGATGACCTTTTTTACGACGATAGTTCTTTTTAGGTTTGTACTTGAAAACGGTAATCTTAGGTGCTTTGCCGTTTTCAACAACCTTAAGGCTGACCTTAGCGCCTTCAACATAAGGCTTGCCGGTCACTACTTCGCCGTCCTTGTTGAGCATCAATACGGTATCGAGTTCAACGGTTTCACCAGCTTCAGCGTGGAGCAGTTCCACGTCGAGAGTCATACCTTCTTCGACTTTGTATTGTTTGCCACCAGTAGCAATAATAGCGTACATTTCTTTCACTCCTCCCTGAGAATACTCGCTGCGATAAGGTAGCGGCCACGCTGCGTTTTCAACCTGACGCATGCGGTTTCGATCTGGGGAAAAACACCCATATCCGAATATCAATTATACAGAACCAGGAAACGCCCGTCAAGGGAAATATTCCTTGACGGGCGTTTTTTTCTTACTTATCGTTCTCAGTATTGTGCACGATGCCGTGATCGCGCAAAAGCTTGTCAATCACTGTGCCACGCACAAGCGCCAAAAGGGGTTTACGCAATGCGCCTGGCAAAAGATCCAGTGGCGAACGGCCATCCATGAGGCAAACGCTTGAATCAAGCAAAGCACGCACATCATAGACACTGTCCCACACTTCCGGCACACCGCGGTCGACACCCAACAAACCATACACCGCTTCCATTGCCGTACGCACCGAATATTCAGTGGTGAAAACGGTGTCGCGTGGTGTTTCGGCAAATTGTCCGATAAAGGCGGCATTAACCGACCCATCAGGAATGACATCCGGACGATCACCGGCAGTGCGTGGCATGAAGAAGGCTGTAATATATGGCATCATCGTTGGCACACAGACAGCACTCTCACGCGCGAGGGTTGGTATCTCATCTTCTGGCACGCCAAGATGATACAGCCACTCCTCTGTAATCTCACGACCACTGCAATCGCGCATTGGCTTTTTCACATAATCCCCTGGCACATCGGTAAAGAGACCATACACCCACACACAAACCTTTTCCGGTTCCTGTGCTTTGAACTGCCCCTGACGATTGATCGTCCAACTAAGCAGCCACGAGGAATCCTGACAGCTTACAATGCCGCCGGTGACCACCTTGCCCGAACGTGGATCGCGCTGACAGATGGCTTCGATGTAAGGCAAAATTTTGTCGTCCAGCGTCGTCACCGTAGCTGATTCCCAATTTGTCTTTGCCACATCGCCGCAGAATTTTTCCGGACGACCAAACGCCTCATCCTGCGCCGCAATGTTTTTCCACAGGTTCCAGCAACCGCTTGTACGCACTTCAGCGTCACCGTTTGGTGCGTGATCCTGGTCACCATAGATGGTGCCTTCGGTGCAGCTACCATTCGTAATAAAGACAAGATCGTTTTCTGTCAATACGATGCCTGCTTCCTTGCCGCCTTTACGGGTCTCAATGGCTGTTGCCTGCTTGCGACCATCTTGAATATCGAAAAGCACATTCGTCACTTCTACACCAAAGCGGAAGTCCACACCAGCGTTCTCCAGATATTTCTGCATCGGCAAAATTAACGATTCATATTGGTTGTAGCGTGTAAATTTAAGTGCGCTGAAATCCGGTAACCCAGCGATGTGGTGAATGAAACGCTGGAAATAACGCTTCATTTCCAATGCACTGTGCCAGTTTTCAAAAGCAAACATCGTGCGCCAATACAGCCAGAACGTGGAATCGAACACTTCTTCATCAAAAACATCTTCGATGGTTTTGTCATAAAGCTCTTCGTCCGGCGTCATAAAGAGTTTGGCAATTTGCAAGGCACCTTTCGTGCTCAAATTAAAGCGACCATCGGTATGTGCATCCTGCCCACGTTTTTCTGTAGCGCGACAGAGTGAGTAGTTTGGATCTTCACGATTGAGCCAATAGAACTCATCCAACACCGACGCATCTTCCACTTCTAAAGATGGAATGCTGCGGAATAAGTCCCAAAGACATTCAAAATGATCTTCCATCTCGCGGCCACCGCGCATGATATAGCCACGACTGGTGTCAAGAATACCATCGCAGGCACCACCGGCAATATCCATCGCTTCTAAAATGTGAATGTTCTCGCCTGGCATTTGCCCATCGCGTACCAAAAAGCAAGCTGCTGAAAGCGCAGCCAACCCGCTGCCAACAATGTAGGCATGTTTTTCTTCCACACCTTCCGGTTTCTTTGGTCGCGCAAACGCCTCATAGTTACCATTTGTATAGCGAATGCCTTTGCTGTTCGGCGCACCCTTGCCAAGCTCTGTATTACGATAATCGGTGTGCGTTGCCATTTTCTCTGCGCCACGTTTCTTTGCCAGCGCCACAGCCGCACCTGTACCAGCAGCGCCCAACGCTGCCATTGTTAATTTTGTTTGTTTGTTCATTTTATAAGGTCCTTTCATGTTTGAGAGCAGTCAGAAGATTTCTATGTCTTCATCTTACGCCTCCCCCACACATCACACCATCAACAAAACCGCCTTGGTGATAAAAAACTAATCACCAAGGCGGTTTTGTAAAGACCCCATTCACCATCAACGATCAGCAAAATGAGCAATGGCATGATCCACAGCAGCATGCATGATGAGACAAATTTTTTTCACAATCTCATGGTAGTCATCCGTCATACCGCGACCGATCCAGTCGAGCATCAGCCCAACGAAACTGTATGTATAAAAACGAGCGATAAACGCTTTATCGTCATCACTCACGTTAATCCCCTGACTTTTTTCATCCACAACGCCGCGAATAAGATCAGCGGTGAGCCCCAAAAGAAAGCGTTCCATACGCTCACGGTCTAGTGAATGATAGGCGTTCAAGACAAAAAGTTTGTTTTCACGAACCGCTTCAAATACATGTGCTAAACCATCCTGCCAGGTATCAGCCGTTTTTTTCCCATCGAGAGCAAGGCGCGCATCTTCAATACAAACCCATTCTACAAGATCATAGATGTCCTGAAAATGATAGTAAAAAGCCATACGGCTAATACCAGCTACATCGGTAAGATCACGAATGGTAATTTTATCCAATGGCTTTTGTAAAAGCATGGTTTTCAGGGCATCTTCCAAGTCACGTTTAGTACGATTACTCACAACTTTCCTCCTTTCCTACGCTTCTATGAAAAAAGCCGGAAGGGCGCAATAAACCCTTTCCGGCGTTCGTGGTGCAATTAAAGCATTTTCGATACATAAGCCACACGGTCAGCAGCGACTTCGGTGAATGGCACCTGGCCGGCTTCCTGATCTTTAAGAATGTTCAAGATGATTTCACAGAGGTTGTAACGCGTATCGACATGGTCGACACGATTATTATACTTGTCACGATATTTCTTCATACGTTCTGCTTCAGCTTCACTGAGGTATTCGCTGCCAAAGAGGCTATATAGCTTACCATTAACATAGCGTTCAATATCAAGATCATCAACTTCGTCGAGGTCAACCACAACCACCGGCAAAGCAGCACGTTCATCGGTAATAGCATGGCTTTTGGTATAAGCAACTTCCTTAGCGCACTGAGCAGATGTCATGGATTCTTCACTCAAATAAAAGAGTACACCTTTACAGTTAAGATCGGCAATCGCGCCGAAAATGGTACTGTTGTAGCCATCACCTGTCATATTGGCCGGGGTATCAATCCACAAATTTTTACCAGCTTCCTGCAATGCGATAACATCATTGTACACAGCTTCGCCGTCGCGGGTAGAGTAGCTCACATAAATATATGGTTGACTGCGATCGCAGGCTTTGATCTTTCCTGTTAATTCTTGCATAGTTTCTGACACGTTATCAACTTCCTCTCAATATATAGCAATGAATATAGCAATGACGAAATTATAGGAAAAATTATAACATAGTCACGCCACTAATGAAAGATAGAGGCTCTTTTTTTCAGCAAAAGCAAAAATGCCGAACACCCTACAAAAGTGTTCGGCAAAAATATTAAGCAAGATCGTCGACTGCAGCACGTTCCATAGCCAGAAATTTTTCGCTGCTAGCGTCCATGGCATCGAGGAAGGCGGCTTTCATGCCGTCTTTTTCAAGTGCGGCAACACCGGCGATGGTGGTGCCACCGGCAGAACAAACGGCATCGCGTAACACGGCGGGATGTTCACCCGTCTCAAGCACCAGGGCAGCAGCGCCGAGAACGCTCTGCGCGGCGAAGGTGATGGCATCTTTGGCAGGAATGCCCAATTTAATGGCACCTTGCGCCATGGCTTCGATGACCATGTAAACAAACGCTGGCGATGAACCGCTGACAGACCCCACAGCGTGCATGACGTCTTCACGCACGATGGCCACTTTACCAAAGCTTTCAAAAAAAGCTTTAACAGCCGCCTGCTGTTCGCTGCTCATATTCTCAGAAAAACAAAGACCAGCCATGCCCTGCCCAATCTGTGCTGGCGTATTTGGCATAGCACGCGCAATGCCAACGGCATCATTATCAACAAGGGCAGCGATGGCACTTATGCTGTACGCAGGTGCAATCGCGACAATGGTTTGCCCCTGGGTGAGCACGTCACGAATGTCCAAGAGCACGTCTTTGTAAATGTTTGGTTTCACGGCAAGCACAATGATGTCACTGTTGCGCGCAACATCGCGATTGCTCGCCAATGCCTGCACCCCGTATTTTTCGGCAAGCGCCGCTTGATGCACTGGGGTGCCGGTGTGTACGGCAATGCGTTCAGCCGTGGTGAGACCAGCGTTTAAAGCTCCGGCGAGCATAGCACTGCCCATGTTGCCGCAGCCGATAAATCCAAGATGATAGTTCATGGTAAAGCTCCTTTCATAGCGATGGTTCATACATGACCAATAGGAATTTGCTGCCGCACGGCGGCAACTGTATCAAGTTCAATCGTCACAACACGTGTTTCCGGCGCAGTGCCGAGGTCGCAAACCACCTGCGCCCATGGGTCAACAACGATACTATGCGCCCAGCTCACATAGCTGGCAGTTTCATCACGCGCCGGTGCAACACCAACCGCATAGCACTGCCCGTCCATGGCGCGCGCCCGAAAGAGCAGTTCCCAATGACGCGGCCCGGTGGACATATTGAACGATGCCGGATAAATGAGCACACGAGCGCTGCGCTTGACCATCTCTGCCGCCATTTCTGCAAAGCGAATGTCAAAACAGATAGCCAGACCCATCTTGCCCCATGGGGTGCCAAAAACGGTCAGCTGGTCGCCAGGTGAAAGCACGTCGCTTTCCTTAAAATACTGGCCACCTTTGATGTCAATGTCAAAAAGGTGGTATTTGCGGTGTTTGGCAACACAAGCACCTTCCGGATTGTACACATAGCTGGTGTTATAATAGTGGCCGTCCTCCACTTCGCAAATGGACCCACCTACCAGCCAACAGCGATTGTCACGCGCTGCCGCAGCGAGCATAGCCTGTGCTTCGCCGCCTTCCGGTTCAGCGTAAGCTGCAAAGCGCGACGTTTCATAAGGCACGCAGAACATTTCTGGCAAGATAACCAGCTCTGCCCCTTCACGCACAGCACGATCAATTTCCCGACGTGCAGCGCGCAAGTTGGCGGCTTTGTCGTCACCGGCAGCCAGCTGAATCAAGCCCAAACGACATTCCATTTTGAATCTCCTTTCGTATTAAACAAAAACCTCGCTCGTTCCTCAGGAACGAACGAGGTTACACTTAACTTTCTTCCATAATGATTGGCAGAATCATTGGGCGACGGCGGGTGCGTTCAAACAAGAACTTGCCCGTTACATCACGCAGTGCCTGTTTGATGCTGGTCCAATCGGTGACGCCGTCTTTCATGCATTGGTCGAGCGCCTTTTCAACACGGCTCTTCACCTCTGTCATCAGCTCGTCTGCTTCACGCACATAGACAAAGCCGCGGCTGACCAAATCCGGACCGGCAACAACACGTTTGTTTTTGCGGTCAATCGTAACAACTACAATAAAAATCCCATCTTGAGAAAGCTGGCGGCGGTCACGCAACACAATATTGCCAACATCGCCAACACCTAACCCATCAATGAGCACCCGACCCGCTGGTACTTTACCAGCCAAACTGATACGGTTTGGCGTAGCATTCACCACATGACCATTTTCTGTCACAATGATATTTTCCGGCGGAATACCCACTTCTCTAGCCAGGTTAGCATGGCTCAAAAGCATACGATATTCGCCATGTACAGGCATGAAATACTTTGGTTTCACAAGATTGAGCATCATCTTCAGCTCTTCACGGGCGGCGTGCCCAGACACATGAACACGTTGGTCGGTGTTATCAATCACATTAGCACCGAGCTTAAAGAGCATATCAATGACTTTACTAATGAGTTTTTCATTCCCAGGGATTGGGCTGGCAGAAAAAATAACCGTATCGCCTGCCCCAATGTGAATTTGTCGGTGTTCGCTCATTGCCATGCGTGAAAGCGCAGCCATTGGCTCGCCCTGGCTTCCTGTGCAGAGAATCACCAAACGGTTGTCGGGATACTGACGCATTTCGTCCATTTCGATGAGGGTGTTTGGCGGTACTATCAAATACCCAAACTTGCTCGCTACATCAATGGTATTGAGCATACTGCGCCCTGTAATGACCACTTTGCGCTTGTTGTCATAGGCTGCGTTCAACACCTGCTGCAACCGGTGCACATTGGAAGCAAAGGTGGCAATGATGATGCGTCCGGAGATGTGTGGAAACAGCTTGTCAAAGGTTTCGCCAATCGACGACTCGCTCATGCTGAAACCAGTACGGGTTGCGTTTGTTGAATCGCTCATCATCACGAGCACCCCTTTAGCACTGATTTCCGCAATACGCTGAAAATCGGTGGTGGTGCCGTCCACCGGCGTTTGGTCAAACTTGAAATCCCCTGTGTGGAAAATGGCCCCCAACGGCGTGTGAATGGCAACAGCGCTCGCATCTGGAATGCTGTGACAGGTTTTGATGAGTTCGATCTCCATGTGCCCAACCTTGAATGGTTCGCCATGCTTTACAACCACCAAACGCTGTTTGCCCAGATTGCGCGCCTCCTTGAGTTTCGGTTCGAGCAGCCCAATGGTGAGGCGTGTGCCGTACACTGGCACATGAAGCTCGCGCAAAACGTATGGCAAACCGCCAATGTGGTCTTCGTGCCCATGCGTGAGAACGATGCCTTTGACCTTTTCCTTGTTTGACGTGAGGTAGGTGATGTCCGGTATCACACAGTCAACGCCAAGCAGATCTTCCGTTGGGAATGACATCCCTGCGTCAATGACGATGATCTCATCTTTATATTCGACGGCCGTCATATTCTTCCCGATTTCTTCAAGTCCGCCCAGCGGGATGATCTTGACGCCATCTTTTGTTTTTTGCTTAGAAATGATAATTTCCTCCTTCTTCATGAATTTGCCGGTCCTATTTTACTCAGGCTCTTATTATTATAAACAATTTTCCACTGATATGCAAGCGCGCCCGCCACCAGCCGCCAGCGTGCAGCGTTTACCAAAAGAAAAAGCGCCCGTTCAACGTCATTACACGTTGAACGGGCGCTTTGAAACGTCAGCACGTTGCCGATAAACTCAGGCAGCAACGTCCGTATTTTCTGTGGTTTGGCCGCCTTCGCTGCTACCGGTAGCAGGGGCGTCTGTCTGTGGTTCATCGGTAACCGGTTCTGACTGTTCCGGCTGAACCGGTTCCTGTGGCACCGTTTCTTCATAACCGCCTGTGCTGTCCTCTACATTGCCTGCACCGTTATCTTGAACAGGCTCCGAGGACTGTGCGTCATTGTTTGCAGCAGTGGAATCTGTTGGCGCTGTTGGCTGCTCGACAGCATCAGCCGAATCTGAGGAATCACCGCCAAAGATGCCGCGAATCCAGTCGAAGAAGTTGTTGACCAGTTCCTGCAATTTTGCCAGGAAACCCTGCCCTTCTTCGCTGTGCAGATAATCGCTGGCCTGACCAATGAGACCAGATACGCTATCAGCAATAGAATCCCAGTTAATATCCAGTTGCGAGAACTGGTTGATAAGGTCAAGAAGCTGCTGGTATTGTTCATCGGTCAGGGTGATGCCTAATTCAGAAAGCACGCGGTCCAACAGGCTCTGTGCTTCTTCTGCATTCTCTGGTGCATTTTCAGCAATCTCGGTTTTAATGGTGTTAATCAAATCATTGGCTTGTTCATCGCCAATTTCCTGCCCCAACTCAGAGTTGGTGACAAGTTCCTGCGTAGCAGCCTGCTTCACATCTTCGCTAATAGGTTCGCCGGAAGATACTTCGTAGGCTTTCATGATACCGGTAAGCGCACCGGTGCCGCTCACTTCAATCGGCGCAGTAATTTGCACATCGGCATCATTGATGCCGGCTGTAATAATGGCGCTCTTATAAGCGTCCGGCGTGACATAGTTGATATTGTGCGTGGTGACATTCACCCCGCTGCCTTTGGTGGTGTAGGTAATCATGGCGCAGGAGTTGGTGCTGTTGCCAATCTGAGCATCTGGCACCTTGCCGCTGAGATACTGGCGTTCTTCAGAAATGTCCACGTCAATAATCTGTGCGTTGTCATTCGCACCAAAATAATTGAGCACTTCCTGGCGCTGTTGTGCATCCAGATTGGTCCCAATGGTAACGATCTGGTCGCCAACAGCAGCATCGGCGTAGGCAGCCACTGGGCTTACAAGCATTGTTGCAAGCAAAACGGCTGAAATGATAGTTTTTTTCATTATCAATAATCCTCCATTGTTGTTGTCTGTTCATAGGCTTCTTGACGCTGCTACTATACCATAAGCACCCAACGAAAACATAGAGAAACGGTAACAGATTGTTATACTTTTTCTTTGATTCGTGTGGGGATACGCACAATAATCAGCGTAACAAGCATGAGTATAAGAAATTTGTCGGCATAATCGGTGAACACTTGCACCATAAACACACTCACCACCATCGGCAGCTGGAACACCCCATGCAAAAGCTGCACAATGTACGACGAGCTTGCCGAGGTTATCCCGCCAAAGAGAAAGGCGCTGACACTGGCGCTCACGATGGCCGATGGCAAGCCCACCACAAGAGCTTTCACAGGCAGTGCCAAACGTGCCAGAGCGGCATAACGCAAAAGGCTTGCGAAAAGTGCCACGGTGATGCCGTTAAGCATAAAGGGAATGGCAAAGGGATCGTAACTCGCATTGATGAGACTTGAAACCATGGCGCAGGGCACCGCATAAAATGGGCCACAGAAAACGCCAACAAAAATGGTGCCTAAGGTATCGCCATAAATAGGCAAGCGGGTCATCATCACCAGAAAGCTGCCAAGAATGTTCAAACACACACCCAATGCCGCAAAAGAGAGGCGCACCGTTCGCTTACGCTCTGCCGTCATGCCAGCCACCTCCCTTCGCAGGAAACGGCGCCGTGCCGACAACGAGAAACAAATTGAACAAATGGTAGAAGCATACCACAACCTCCTTCGCTCACCTGCATCATGGGCGCATACAACACACCCACCGCTTCATGCAGGCAACGTCTTAGTTTTTTATACTGGGAAAATTTCGAACCAGTGTCTATCATTATAACCTGGTGCCTTCGCTGACACCAGTCTGTATTAACTTATCATCGACAGAAATTTCATTGCGTTTGAGGCGCGCATAAACAATCTCGGTGAAGAGATAGTACACCGCCGCACACAATGGCACCGCAAGAAGCATACCAAGAAGGCCAGAAAGGCTGCCGCCAATGGTGATGGCAAAAAGTGTCCACATGGCAGGCAAACCAACAGAACCGCCAACCACCTTTGGATAGATGACATGGCCTTCCACTTGCTGCAAGATAATAAGGAAAAGCAAAAACGTCAACGCTTTCATTGGGCTTACTGTAAGAATCAACAGTGCCCCAACAGCACCGCCGATAAACGCACCAAAAATTGGAATCAGGGCGCAAAAACCGGTGAGCACGCCAATCATCGGCGCATAAGGCAGGCGCAAAATGAGCATCCCTACTGTACACAAGCTGCCAAGAATAATCGCCTCGGTCAGCTGGCCAATGATAAAGTGGTAGAACTTTGCAAAGCTCACCTGTGCAGCGTGCACAAGATAAATGGCCGCCCGCTTTGAGAGAAAAGCGAAACAAATTTTTCGTGCTTGCACCGCCAGTTTTTCCTTATTAAAGAGAACGTAAATGCTAAAGATAAACGCAACAACAACCTGCACAAGGCTCGACGCCAACGTGCCCACAAAGCTTACCGTAGACATAACAGCCGTGGACAACATGGACGTCCAGGCAGAAATCTGGTCGTTCATAAGGCCGTTAAAATAATTCTCCAACGTACTCGGAGAAAGATTTTGTATCTGCTCAAGCACATTATTGACTGCCGAGTTATTTTGGTCAAACATCGAAAGAAAATTGATTAAGTAATCAATGTAGTTTGGAATGGCAGCAATAAACATGGAAATTGAGCTGGCAAGCTGTGGCAGCACTACGCTCACAACCAAGCCCAAAACAGCCCAAACAAGCACAATCGACAACAAAATTGAGATGCCGCGCTCCATTTTCTTAAAGTGCGGATTCTTCACACGCACAAACACGCGCTGTTCAAACAAACGTAACGGCACATTGAGAATGAACGCAATCACCACACCGATAAGGAATGGCCGCACAAGCCCCAACACCTTACCGATGAAGACGCCAACCATATCCATGTTGAACACGCCATAAATAATCAGCGCCACAACAAAGACCAGCACCAACAAGCGCGATAATCTTATCTTTGGAAATTCCATATACAACTCCTTTTGCAAACATACAAGGGATTTGTTCACTATACGCTTTATTATACCTGTTTTTGTCCGCAAAAGAAATCAAATCAGCCCATTTTCTATAAATTCTTGAGAAACAACCAATAAATTTGTTATAGTGAACATATATTAAATTCCAAGATAGGAGCTGACCAACATGGAACGAACAACAGAGTATTGGCAAACACAGGCAGCCGCCTGTCAGGACGCACTTCTTGCAGACCTTGCGCCCCTCATTGCGATTGAAAGCGTGCGTGACGATGACGCCGCAACGCCGGAAGCCCCTTTCGGCCCCGGACCAGCCAAAGCGCTGGACTATATGCTCGAGCTGGCACGCCGCGATGGGTTTGATGCCGAAAACATCGACCACATGGCAGGTGTTATCCGCTTCGGCGAAGGCGAAAAAATTCTCGGCCTGCTCGCCCATCTTGATGTAGTCCCTGCCACCGGCGAATGGCTCTCGCCACCATTTGAAGCCACCATTCGTGATGGCCATCTCTACGGCCGCGGCACCTCCGACGACAAAGGCCCAGCCATGGCTTGTTACTATGCCCTCAAACTCGTCCGCGATGCAGGAATAACCCCCAATATGCAAATCCACCTCATCTTAGGTACCGATGAAGAAAGCAAATGGCGCTGCATGGACCGCTACTTTGCCACTCAGCCAATGCCCGACATGGCATTCTCACCAGATGCCGATTTTCCACTCATCAACGGCGAAAAAGGCACCATCGAACTCCCTGTGCATTTTCTCGGCGGTGACGGCGGAAAAGACGGCACCCTCCTCACCTTTGAGGCTGGTGTGCGGTCCAACATCGTGCCCGAACACGCCAGCTGCACCCTAAACGGCGACAACCTCGATGCCCTTCTCGATGCCTGGCTTGCCACCCTTCAGCAAAGTCCGGCAGAAGGCGGCGCCGAACGCCTGACCAACAGCCTGCGCCTCACCTGTTATGGCAAAAGCGCGCACGCCATGGAGCCGCAAGTGGGGCTTAACGCCGCCACCACCCTCGCCGCCTTCCTTACGCGCTACGACTTTGGCGCAGCCAATGATTTTCTGCATTTCCTCGGCAGCGACCTACATGAAGATTTTTACGGCGAACGCCTGGGCGTCGCCCACCATGATGACATCATGGGCAACGTCACCGTCAACCCCGGCATCGTCCACTATGACAGCCACGAAGGAAACATCATCATCAACTTCCGCTACCCACGCGGCACCAATATTGATTCCATCGTCAGCACCCTGCGCACACGCTACGGCGCCTGCATCAAAGACCCACTTTCCACCAAAGACGTGCACTACATTCCAGATGATGACCCATTGGTTGAAACCCTGCTCGACATCTACCGCGACCACACCAGCGAACAAGCCCGCCCACAATCCATCGGCGGCATCACCTACGCCCACGTCATCCCGCGCGGCGTTGCCTTCGGCATGACCATGCCAGGCTCCGACGTCGTCATCCACCAACCAAACGAAAGCCTCGTTCTCGCCGACCTCGAAAAAGCTACCGCCATCTTCGCAGATGCCATCTACCGATTAACGAAATAACACACAAAAGAAGCCAGTTCTGATTTTCCAGAACTGGCTTCTTTTTTATTGTTCGCCTATTTTAAGAGCGCTCTTGTCAAGTGCTCTTAAACGCATGGTCATCAAGCGGTTTGCTCCCATTCAATAAAACGTTCAAAAATCGCAGCAACCTGTGCACGCGTCGCCAACCCCTGTGGCGCCAAAGTATCAGACGTCATACCGCTAATGATATTATTGCGAACCGCCCAAACCATCGCTTGTTGGGCATAGCTGCTCACACTGTCTCGGTCGGCATAGCCATTCAAGCCGCCAACCACCTGCGGACTGCCAACATAACGATACAGCATCGTCACAAGCTGTTCACGGGTGACATTGCCTTCCATGTTTGTCCCATCGCAAACACCATTGGCCATCGCCCACTTCCGTGCGCCTTCATACCAGGCATCGCCTGGTTTTGCTGCGGTATCATCACCTGCATAACGCTGTAACACCGATACAATCATTGCACGATTCATTGCCGCTTCCGGCGCAAAGCTATCATCGGTCACACCAACAAACAGTTCACGGCTCGTCACATAATCAATCACGTTCTTCGCCCAATGATTTTCTGCCACATCACCATACTGTTTCGTGTTGTCAAGAATCTTCACCTCATCACCATCAGACAGCGTGACGATCAAGCCATTGTTACCCAACACACTGTTTTTGAGAATGGTCTCATTGCCCCCAGCGTCCACAAGCACCGCCACTGTTCCCGGTGTCATATCCAGCACAGGAATTTCCACCTGCACTGCATCGCGTCCTTGTAAATCCACCGTTACACTTGGCGCCGTCTTCATACTATCCTGTGCTTTCACGCCCATCATTGGTAAAATCACCGCAGTATCATTCTTACTTGCAGCGTCCATGGCTGCATTGGAAAGCGTTACCGACGTTTCACTCTCGCCATTTGGTTTAACAACCGTTGTCGAGCTGGAGCCATTCGCATCTTCTACGGTCGTCTCTGTGCTGCCATCCGGTTTGGTCTCGGTATCCGTAGTCGTATCATCAGGGTCAACAACCGTTACCTTGCACAGCGCTGTAAAATTCCCGTCTTCCGTGGTGACCGTCACCGTTGCCGTGCCGCTCTCAACAGCCGTCAACTTACCATTAGCATCCACAGACACTACGTCCTCGTCGTTGCTCTTCCAGGACACATTCTTGTTCGTCGCATCAGCCGGTGACACCGTTGCCGCTAACGTTGCCGTTTCGCCAACGTTCATCGTCAACCGCTTGTGCGACAAAGCGACATTATCCACAGCTACCGTTTCCGGTGCTTTCTGCGACACCGTCACCTTGCACTGCGCCGTAAAACCGCCTTCTTCGGTAGTAACAGTAATCACCGCCGTACCTTCGCCTGCCGCTGTCACTCGGCCGTTTTTGTTGACCGTCGCCACACGCTCATCGCTGCTCTGCCAGGTAACATTTTTATTTTCAGCGGTTTCCGGCAAAACCGTCGCCGTCAATCGCTTGCTCTTACCCGGCTGCAAGGTCATTTTATTCTTACTAAGTTGCACACCCGTGACCGCCGTGCCTTCTTCTTCACCTTTCACCATCACCGGATTACCCAGCCATGTGCCCTGCACATCAACCACACCATCTTTGTCACGCATCACCGTGCCATTGTTCGTTGCCGTGATGCCATCTGCAACAATCAACTGCTGACCCGCATCAACTTCCAGCGTCTTTCCATCAGGAATCGTGAAATCAGCCGTTGGCGTTACAGTATCACCATACACCTTACCGATGCCTTTGTTCATATTATCAACAATGAATACACCATTCCAAACGCTTTCACTATTCTGATCGCTGATGCTGTTCGTTATAATCACAGGATCGCCATCACCGGTAGAAAAAGTACCGTCAATGCCACCCTTTCCTGCGCCAATACCAGCAGCTCCTTTACCACCATAAGCTTCAACCGTGCCACCAGTGATTTCGATGAAACCAACCTGAGTAATATATCCATCTAATGATTGGCCACTACCAATCGCCGCAGCTCCAGTTCCACTTTTTGCAATAATATTTCCACCAGAAATAGAGATATTGCCTACAGAAGAATTTCTTTCTTGGTCTGGGTTATCTAAATTGCCTCGCGCGTAACCTGTACCAATGGCAGCACCACTACTCTGATAATATGATTCAGGTTTTGTTTCAGCAATTATATTACCCCCTTTAATTGTAATTTCTTCAATAGAACTATCAACACCGCCGCCAATAGCAGCGCTACCACAATCAGTTGTCGCGTAGATATGTCCATCTTCAATCAAAATACTTCCGCCTTGACCAAGATTGCCATTACCAATTGCGGCGCCTAAATGACCAATCGCTTCGATATTTCCACCCGAGATCATTATATCTGCGTCTCCGTAACCGCTTCCAATGCCTGTAGCCCCTTCAGCCTTAATTGTCCCACCAGAAATATTTATCTGAGCATGGGATCGATATTCACCCCCAATTGCTGCACCAAAAGCTGATGACCCGAGAGTTGCAATAATATTTCCATTTTCAATGTTAATCTGCCCACCGGCAGCACCTATCCCAGAATTACGCCCTTGAACATTTAATGTTTCTTTCCCTTGAATTGTAAGTACACTATCACTATGATCATAACGATCATAATCTTTAACACGAATAGCTGACATTTCAGCTCCAACACTTTGAAGCCTATTGTTTGTGCCATCTTTTAGAATCAATGTCAATGAGCTTCCTTCTTCAACAAAAATCGTCGGTTTCGCTGAATGAATATCCACGCCTGACAAAGTTAAAGTTGCATGAACCGGATTATTATAATCGCCAACCTGGATATTATCATTTGTCTGACCTTTTGAAGATATGATAACGTCAGCACCATCATTAAGTGTTAAAACACGATTCTTATAGCTGCCCCCTGTGCCAGATACCTGCAAACTATTTATCTGGTCATCATCTACAACAGTAAATTTTGGATATCCTCTGTCTTCATTAAATTGTTTCACAGAAACAGCTTTTCCATCAACAACCGGACAACCATAGACACTGTTTCTTGAAATATTTCCTCCATAAAAATCGCCACCTTTAATCTGCAAACTATCAGATACAAATAATCTTGGCCCTATAACATCATCATTATTCCAAGAATCATAGTTTTCTATAAACCAATCAATTAAGCCATTATTAATAACACATTTATCAGCATTAATAGCTCCACTCTCTTCGTTGCGAACGCCGACTTCGCCACCATTAACCTCGAATTTATCCACATCTATAGAATAAAATCTCACGATGCCATTATTAACGATCATCTTTCCACCATCAACAGAAGGATTCGATTGATATTCTCCTATTTCAAAAATACCACTTCCATCAATCGCAATGCTGCCATCGTTTTTTATTACGCCTTCACAGTTTAACCGGCAACCACCTTCAACATCAATATTTAACATTCCACTATTCTGAATGAGAATTGCTTGTGATTGATCACTTCCACTAAGAGAACTAAAATCGCCATTCTCATTGTTTAAATCATCGTTAACCCCCTTAACATTAGCAGTCGAGTTCTTAGATATTTCTAATGCAGCTCCATCCTGACTAAAAAGACGTAACGCCTCTAATGCAATGTTTGCTTCTACATTTTCTGAAATAACAATTTTCCCTCTAACATTCTCTCCAGCACCATAAATAGTTAACGGAGTGGAAGTCTTAACCGTAATAACTCCATTTTCAATAGTGTAATCTTTACCTAATTTTCCGCCCATAACTTCGAGAGAATGATCACTGCTATAATCCTCCACCGCTTCAGTGTTCGTCTCCTCTGCCAGAGCTGCCGCTGGCGGTGCCATGGTGCAAAACATGGTCATTGCCAGGAGCGCGCTCAACACTTTTTGTTTTTTCATTAAAAAATTCTCCCTTCCTTTATAGTGTTGGTTTTATCTGATGACATTCACTAGATGTCACTTTCCCTATTATTTCATCATACACTACGTATGAAATAAATTGACAAGCAGTGAATGTCATTTACGATGACAACAATATCTATTTTGGAGGGGCGCACATGTATAAGAATCGAGCTGCGGATGGTAAAAACAATATATGTGGCGCGAAGCTCTGTGCGCTCCGTAAGCAAATGCAGCCAAAAGTGTCGCAGCGAGCGTTGGCGGATTTGATGCAGCTCAAGGGAATTGATTTAGACAAGAACGCCATCCAGCGCATCGAATGTGGTAAGCAGTTTGTAACGGATATTGAGTTAAGGGCGTTCGCACAGATTTTGAACGTAACAACAGACGAACTTTTGCGCGAGGAAGAATAAACAAAAACGGCTCACCTTGGAACAAGGATTGTTCATTCCAAGGTGAGCCGTTCTTTATCTACTGCAATTTCTTACCAACGCTTCTAGCGTCAGCGACTGCTTCAGTGACTTTATAGTATTTCTTAGTGTGTGGATCGAAGGAGAGTGGTGCAAGTGCGGCAACGTTGATGCTGCCTTCGTCTGTGAGAATGCTTTCATCAACGCTGATGTCTTTGATTTCGCCGATAAGGATATGGCTTTCTTCATCGTAGCTGACAAGCGCGCAGTCGAGAGTGTAAGCCAGTTCGTCAATGAGTGGAGCGCCGGTCAATTCCGAGGTGGTGGCGTGGAAGCCGGCACGAGCAAATTTATCTGGCACGTTGTTGCCGCTGGTAATACCGACATAGTCACAAGCGGTCACTTGGTCAGCCTGCCCCATGCTGACGCTGAATGCGCCGGCGGCACGCAATGCGGCAACAGTTTTATGGGCTGGGTTCAGGCTCATCATGATTTTATCGGACGCACAAAGGCCACCCCAGGCTGCGTTCATACATTGTGGGGTGCCGTTTTCATCATAGGCGGCAATAATGAGGACAGGTTCGGGATAGATGCGTGGCTGTACGCCAAGACTTTTTCTCATAATCAATCACTCCTGGTCTAAAATTCTATTTCCCAGTATACCATATTTTAGCAAGGTGCTCAAAAGCGGTTGACAATTTTCTAAAACACCTTTACAATGTTCATTGCTAAAGGTAAATACCTTAGATAATTATTCTCCATCATTTCATCTTTTATTATAAGGAGGGTTATGTTCTAAATTTATGAGTGAATTTGTTTTTGAACGTCGCCTGGATAAACGCGTCATCATTTCTGTTATTGCGACGGGGCTGATCACTTTCACGGGTGTTTGCGCTGAGACGGCAATGAATGTCATTTTCCCAACCTTGATGAAAGAATTCGGTATCGGCACATCAACCGTGCAGTGGGTAACGACGATCAATCTTCTGATGCTTGCCATCATTATTCCAACATCATCATGGCTGAAAAAATGTTTTCGCACGCGCACACTTTTTGCGGCCGCGATCTTTTTCTTTACAGCCGGCACATTACTCGGTCTGTGGTCGCCAAATTTCTTCACGCTTATTCTAGGGCGTATGCTGCAGGGTGTTGGCACTGGGATGGCCTTGCCGATGATGAGTAATATCATCATTGAACAGGTACCTGTGCGAAACACAGCAACCATTATGGGCTGCGCAACGTTGACCATTGCATTAGGACCAGCGCTTGGGCCTGCTATTGGCGGTGCCATTGTCGGTATTGCGGGCTGGCGTATGATTTTCGCTTTTTTACTGCCTTTTGTAATTATCTCAGCTATTGGCGGTTTAACGTGTATTTATCAATCGTCGGCCATTGATAAACAACCTTTTGATTTAACAGGCTTTTTGCTTCTGGCAGTATGTTTCGTCTGTCTGCTCGTTCCATTATCAAACATCAGCCATTGGGGCGTTACCAACCCTGTTGTCTGGATTCTGATCGTTATTGCACTGGTAGCACTTCTTCTTTTCAAACGTCATTGCGACAAACGCGACACGCCATTACTCAACTTGATGATTCTACGAACGCCTGCTTTTTCACTGTGTCTCATCGCATTGCTTTTATGCCAATTTCTCACTTTGGCACGCGGCTTTATGATCCCAAACGCATTTCAACTTGTAAATGGCGAATCAGCTTTTCTCGCAGGTTGTATTGTTCTACCAGCCTGCATCATTGGTGCATTGCTAAGTCCTGTTGGCGGCCGTCTCTATGATACGCTTGGTCCAAAGCTGCCAATCACACTGGGATTTCTTTTTATCCTTGTTGATATTACTTTGGAAACTGTTTTAATGTTGCATGTCAGTGCTTATATAATGATGGCAATTTGCATCATCTATTGTGTCGGACAAAGTCTGGCTACTGGCAATACGATAACCTTCGCTTTACGCAATCTGCCAGAGACTCGCACCGCCGATGGTACTGCTGTCATTAACACCATGCAGCAATTGTTTGGCGCTGTTGGCACAGCTGTTGCTTCAACGGTTGTTTCTTTTGGCCAGGCAACAATGCCTGCTGACCTTTCTTCCGGTACAGCAGTGGGTGTCCAGTGGGCGTTGTATATGTGTCTTGCATTAGCTATTGTCATGTTGCTCTGCGCGCTCAAAGCGCTTAGCATAGGAAAAAAATAAAAACTAAACCTTTCCTTTTTACACGTCCTTACGGGCGTGTTTTTTTCATTAAATCCACAAACTTAACATTGACAAATTCATTACTATTCCATATAATTGTAATGTTTTTGTGTTGTTACCCATGATAATATTTTGGAGGTAGAACATGGATACTTGTCTTACACGCGCTTTTCTGGACGCTTGCCAGCTTGCCAAACGCACATTGAGCTGTCTGCCAAAGCTTCCAGATTGGATGACGCCACGCCAGGTGCACGCTATTGACGCCATCTATCAACTCAATCTTATGCAAAAATCTGTTCATCCCAGCGATGTGGCTCTGTTTCTCGATGGCACGATGCCAAGCATTACTCGCATGCTCAGCGAGCTGGAAAAACACGGCGCCATCGAAAAACGTCCGGATGTCACAGATAAACGAAGCCATGTCCTTGTACTCACCAACTATGGCCAAGAACTCTATCAAACTTATGTCAATGAGTTCCACAGTTACCTTGCCACTTTGTTTTCCGAGCTTGATAACTACGATCTCTGCGTCACCATTTCTACCATTGAAAAAGCCTGGGAATTGCTTAAAAACGAGGATTTTTCCACTAAAGATTTGAAGGAGGAACACACCAAATCATGAGTGAAACATTTGAATTTGAACGCCGTCTCGGTGCTCGCGCTGGGCTTGATGTGTTTCGTTGCTGTCGCCTCAGAAACGGCTATGAACGTTATTTTCCCAACGCTAATGAAAGAGTTTGATATTCCAACCTCTACGGTTCAGTGGGTCACCACCGTCACCCTGCTCATGCTCGCTATTGTCATTCCAACATCATCCTGGCTGACCAAACGCTTCAAAATGAAAAATCTTTTCATTGCAGCTTGGATTCTTTTTACCATTGGTACCCTGCTTGGCGTTTGGTCACCAAACTTCACAGTGCTAATCATTGCTCGTATGCTGCAAGGGATCAGTGGTGGTATCACCATTCCTCTTATGAATATCATCATCCTTGAGCAGGTGCCGTTTCAAAACACGGCCACCATCATGGGGCTTGCAACCATGACCATCGTTCTTGGCCCTGCGCTTGGGCCTGCTTTTGGCGGCATGATTGTCGGCATTGCCGGTTGGCGCATGATTTTTGGTTGCATGCTGCCAATTCTCATCATTGCAGGTATTTTTGGTATCACTTGTATCCGTCAGTCACGCGTGCTGCAAAAGGCACCGTTTGATGTAATCAGCTTTCTGCTTTTAGGGATTAGCTTTTTCTGCATCATCTATCCGCTGTCAGCCATCAGCCATGTAGGTTTTGGCAGCCCAACCATTTGGCTCATGTTTGCCCTCGCTGTGGTTCTGCTTGTACTTTTCAAAAAGCATTGCAACAAGGTAGAAAAACCGCTGCTCAATTTAGCAATTCTCAAAACACCTTGCTTCACTTTCTGCTTGATCACACTGCTTCTTTGCCAATTTGTCACGCTTACCCGCGGTTTCATGATTCCTAATCTTTTCCAGCTCCATGGCGGCGTAACCGCTTTCGTGGCTGGCTGCATTGTGCTTCCGGCCTGCATTATCAGTGCGGTGATGAATCCGTTCTCCGGCCGCATTTATGACACCATCGGGCCAAAAATCCCTATCACCACCGGTTTCATTCTTATTTTGATTGGTCTTGCCATCGAAGCTGTGTTCATGGTGCATGTATCTGCCTTCGTGATGATGGGCATTGCTATTATCTACTGCGTTGGCCAGAGCCTTGCTCTTGGTAATACCACCACATTTGCTCTACGTAATTTGCCGGGCGATCAATATGGCGATGGTACTGCTGTCATCACCACCTTGCAGCAACTTTTCGGCGCCATCGGTACTGCTGTTGCTTCCACGCTCGTCACTTTTGGCCAAGCGGCTCTGCCAGATGACATCGCTCAAGGGACAGCCAACGGCACCCAATGGGCGCTTTATCTCAACCTTGCTCTCGGCGTTGTTATGTTCATCTGTGCGATGAAAGGCCTACACAGCGGCAAAAAACAATACTAAAAATCTTTGAGCTTTCTCTTTATTTGAGAAAGCTTTTTTTATCGAAACACATTTTTACAAAAATTTCAAAAAAATATATCGTCTCTGATGGACACCGTTGCTTTAACGTGGCATAATAAGAGTGTTAATAGTTTCTATTAGCGCCACAACAATTGTTAATAGGATAATTTTTTACGAAGAGGGTGGAACTATTGAGTAGATTGGATATCAACACGCCCGATCAAGCGCAAATGATTGTGGACCAGCTTTATCATGACATGGAGCGTCGCATCATCGCCTCTGGTCCTGGGCTTTGCCCTGTCGATATGTCTCTGAACTTTCTCACGCTCTGCCACGCACAAACCTGCGGGAAGTGCGTGCCTTGCCGTATCGGTCTTGGTCAGTTGGCCAACATTATGCGTGACATTTTAGCCGGCAAGGGCAAAATGGAAGATCTGGAAACCATGGAAAACACGGCAAAAATCATCGAAAGTACGGCTTCCTGTGCCATCGGTACGCACGCAGCGCGTTTGGTGCTGACTGGGCTCAAGGGGTTCCGCGATGACTATATCGAACACATTCAAAACCATCGCTGCCTTGGCAATATGGAACAGCCTGTGCCTTGCGTTGCGTTGTGTCCGGCAAGCGTCGACATTCCTGGTTATATTGCCTTGATTCGTGAAGGGCGTCCGGACGATGCCGTGCGCCTGATTCGCAAGGACAATCCGTTCCCTGTGGCCTGCGCCTATGTATGCGAACATCCATGCGAAGCGCGCTGCCGCCGTACCATGCTTGATGAACCAGTAAATATTCGCGGTCTCAAACGCTATGCCGTGGATACTGCCGGTGATGTACCACAACCAGCCTGTGCAGAACCAACCGGTAAACACATTGCCGTGGTTGGCGGTGGCCCTGGTGGTCTTTCCTGCGCTTACTATTTGGCTTTGATGGGCCATCAAGTTACCGTCTTTGAAAAATTCAAACGCCTTGGCGGTATGCTGCGCTACGGTATTCCTAGCTATCGTTATCCACGTGAATTGTTGGACCGTGAAATTGATTCGATTCTTTCGTTGGGTATCGAAGTGCACACAGAAACCGAAGTTGGCAAAGACATTTCTTTCGCTGAATTAGACGCAAAGTTCGACTGCATCTACATTGCCATCGGTGCTCATACCGATAAGAAAACCGGTATCGAAGGCGAGGACAGCAAAGGCGTGTTCAGTGCCGTAGAAGTGCTGCACGACATTGGCGATGAGATTTATCCGGATTTCTCCAGCAAAAAAGTCGTCATCATCGGTGGGGGCAACGTGGCGATGGACGTTACCCGCTCAGCCATTCGCTTTGGTGCCGAAAAAGTTACCTGCGTGTACCGCCGCCGTCAGGAAGATATGACCGCACTGCCTGAAGAAATTGAAGGCGCCATCGCTGAAGGCGTTGAAATGCTGACGATGCACGCGCCGGTACGTATTGAAGCCGATGAAAACGGTCATGTTACTGCACTCGTCGCACAAAAACAGCTCACCGGCCTGATGAAGCGTGGCAAACCATCGCTTTCTGCCGATGAAGTTGAGGAAACACGTATTCCTGCCGATGTCATCGTTGAGGCCATTGGCCAGGGGATCGACTCGCTGGCCTTTGAAGCCGCTGGTGTGCCTGTATTCCACGGTGCTATCAGCGCACTTTCCGACAGCCGCCTCTCTGACGCCAACATGGACGGTGTCTTTGCCGGCGGTGACTGCGTCACCGGTCCAGCCAGCGCCATTCGCGCCATTGCTGCCGGTAAAGTGGCAGCAGCCAATATCGACGAATATCTTGGCTTCAACCACGAAATCACCGTTGATGTAACCATTCCTGAACCACGCCTCACCGACAATAAACCGCTCCACGCGCGTGTCAACACCACCGAGCGCGAGGCCGACGAACGCAAACACGATTTTGTTTGCATCGAATGCGGTCTCACCGAAAAAGGCGCTATGGCCGAGAGCAGCCGCTGCCTGCGCTGCGATAATTTCGGCTACGGCATTTTCAAAGGGGGAAGACATACAAAATGGTAAATGTAACAATCGACGGCGTCAAGCTGTCTGTGCCTGATGGCACCACCATTCTTAAAGCCGCAGAGATTGCCGGTCATCCTGTGCCTAGTCTCTGCTACTGGGAAGGGCTTAATGAAATTGCCGCCTGCCGTATGTGCATCGTCGAGGTAGAAGGTGTTGACCGCCTGCTGCCAGCCTGTGCCGATAAAGTCATGGATGGCATGGTGGTTCATACCAACAGCCCTCGTGTGCGCGCTGCACGCCGCACCAATCTGCAACTGATTCTTTCGCAGCACAACTGCGAATGTCCAACCTGTGTCCGCAACGGCAACTGCCAACTGCAACGCATTGCTTTTGAATTGAACGTGTTCTCTAACCCATTCCCAAAAGATATTCCATTGGCAGATTGGGACAACACCGCACCGCTCATTCGTGATGCTTCTAAATGTATCAAATGTATGCGCTGCATTCAGGTGTGCGATAAAATTCAAAGCCTCAATATTTGGGACGTGGCCGGCACCGGTTCCCGTGCTACCGTCAACGTCAGCTACAACCGCACCATTCGTGAAGCCGACTGTGCTTTCTGCGGACAATGCGTCACTCACTGCCCAACGGCAGCATTGCACGAGCGTGACGACACGGAAAAAGTGCTCGCTGCTTTGGCAGACCCTGAAATCATCACTGTGGTTCAGGTGGCGCCTGCTGTGCGTGTAGCCTGGGCAGAAGAGCTTGGTATCGACTCCAACATCTTCTCCACGCCAAAAATGGTTGGTACGCTCAAACAAATTGGCTTCGACTATGTGTTCGACACCAACTTCGCTGCCGACTTAACCATTATGGAAGAAGCCAGCGAATTTATCGAACGCTTCACCCATCGCGACCAATATAAGTGGCCAATGTTCACTTCCTGCTGCCCAGGTTGGGTGCGTTTCCTTAAATCCAATTTCCCTGAAATGACCGACAATCTTTCCACCGCCAAGTCGCCGCAACAAATGTTTGGTGCCATCACCAAAAGCTATTTTGCAGAAGCCATTGGCGTTGACCCACACAAAATCTGCATGATTTCCATCATGCCTTGTCTGGCTAAGAAAGAAGAAGCGGCACTGGAACCAATGCGTGATGCCTGCGGCGATCCTGATGTGGATATTGTGCTCACCACGCGTGAATTTACACGCATGATTCGCGCCGACCACATTCTCGTTGATGAAATTCCAGATACCGACTTCGACCACCCACTTGGCACCTCCACAGGGGCAGCCGTTGTCTTTGGTACCACCGGCGGTGTTATGGACGCTGCCCTGCGCTCTGCCTACAAATTCATCACCGGTCACAATCCAGATGCCGACGATTTCGATGAAGTGCGCGATGTGCAGTTTGGCGAAGGCCGTGAAGCGGTGTTCACCATTCCTGGTGCAGGCGATGTGCGGGTGGCGGTTATCAGTGGTCTTGGCAACGCGCGCAAATTGCTTGAAGCCATCAAAGCCGGCAAAGTCCACTACGATTTTGTTGAAGTCATGGCGTGCCCTGGCGGTTGTGTCGGCGGCGGCGGTCAGCCAATTATTGATGGCATCGACCTCAATGTTTACCGCGGCGCCGCTCTTTGGAAAATTGACCGCAATATGAAGGTGCGTTTCAGCCACGAAAATCCAGATGTACAGGAGCTTTACCGCCGCTATCTGGACAAGCCTTGCAGCGAAAAAGCACATCATCTTTTGCACACCGACCACCACGCCTGGACAATGCCACGGCATATGGTTGACAATTAAACACAAACAAACGCTCACGATGCGATGTCGTGAGCGTTTTTCTATGGTGCAAAAAAAACGTCGCTCAGCGCGACGTTTTATCATGGGCAGCGTCATCTCTTGTGACGCCGCCATGCATATCTTTTGGAATGTTTGTACGGTCATAGTTGCCCATCCATGGCGCATTCCCCATAAGGTCTGACCGGTCACGTTTGTTATAGGTTTCATTGCTGGCGAAAATGTGCCGAATTTTTTCTAAGAATGTCATCATCGTCACCCACTTTCTATCATGTATTTCTTACGCGAAAGGGTATGCGTCCATGTGTCTTTGCTTACAGTATACCATAGAGTTCAGAAAATTTCATCAAATATATGGTCTGCTGTTCATTTTTGTGCCACGTTCACAAACTATCACACATTCTTATATAAGCAAACCACACCAACCATTGCGACAAATCTATACAAATGCTATGCTGATAACAGGAATCAAAATCTTTCGACAAAAGGAGATCCTCACTATGAATGTATTCGATATTCTCGGTCCTGTCATGATCGGTCCCTCCAGTTCACACACAGCCGGCGCAGCACGCATCGGGCTGATGGCGCGCACACTGCTTGCGAAGGAGCCGGTTGCGGCAGAGATCTTGCTCCATGGTTCCTTCGCAAAAACCTATAAAGGGCACGGCACCGACCGTGCGCTGGTTGCCGGTATTCTCGGCATGGCACCAGATGATGAACGCTTGCGTGATGCCCTGACCATTGCCGAAGAACAAGGTCTGCACGTTACTTTCACACCAACAGAATTCGCCGACAGTCACCCCAATACAGCAGAGATTCATCTCACCGCTGCTGACGGCAGCCAGGCTTCGCTGCGTGGCGCCAGCGTGGGCGGCGGCCGCATTGAAGTAGTGCGTGTCAACGATATGCCTGTGTCGCTGACAGGTGAGTATTTCACCCTCATTGTCATTCACCGCGACACGCCGGGCGCCATCGCCGATGTGACGCAGGTGCTCACCCACTACAAAGGCAACATCTGCCACTTTGATCTCTCACGCAAAGCCCGCGGCGGCGAAGCGATTATGACCATTTCGATGGATAGTCTCGAACACAGCGACATTTCTGCGCTCTGCGCTGAAATTGAAGCACGCAACAACATCTATCAGTGCATCGCCATCATGCCTATCGCTTAACCACGGAGAAAGGACGACCCTTTATGGAACAGTTAAAATACACCTCTATTGCCGAACTTGTCGATATTGCCACACGGCAAAACAAGCTCATTTCTCAAATTGTTATTCAAGACCAGGCCGAACAAATGGACAGCGAACCAAAAAATCTTTTCCGCAAGATGCGCGCCAACTATCATGTCATGCAGGAAAGTATTCAAAAAGGCGCCGACCCGAACATTCGCAGCACCAGCGGCTTAACCGGCGGCGATGCCTACAAACTCTACGATGTCTACAACCACAAAAAAGCGCTTACAGGCAGCTTCATGGCAGGTGCCATGTGGCGTGCGCTGGCTGTCAGTGAGCTGAACGCCGCCATGGGGCGTATTGTTGCCGCACCAACGGCAGGCAGCTGCGGCATCTTGCCGGCAGCCATTGTCACCATGCAGGAAGAATACAATCTGGACGAGTACGATTGTGTGATGTCGCTTTTCACCGCCTCTGCCATTGGCATGGTCATTGGTAATAATGCCTCTCTCGCCGGCGCTTCCGGTGGCTGCCAAGCCGAGTGCGGATCAGCTGCTGCCATGACAGCAGCCGCCATTGTTGAACTTGCCGGTGGCACTCCTGCCGCTTGCGGCGAAGCTGTCGCTATCGCCATCAAGAATATTCTCGGCCTTGTCTGCGACCCTGTTGCCGGCTTGGTGGAAATTCCCTGCATCAAACGCAACGCCGGTGGCGTCACCACCGCTTTCATGGCTGCGGAATTAGCATTAGCCGGCATCACCAGCCATATTCCTGCCGACGAAACCATTCTCGCCATGAAACGTGTTGGCGACACCCTGCCTGCCGCTCTGCGCGAAACCGCTGAAGGCGGCCTAGCCATGACACCAACAGGTCAGGCACTGAACACCCGTGTCTTTGGCGAAAACAACGATGCTGCCACGTGCAACAGCTGCCGTGCCTGCCGCTAAACGAGAATACGAAGAGACCCTCCGCCAAAAGCAGAGGGTCTCTTTTCATTTCGTAAAAAAGGCAACCTAGACCAGCTAAGCTGCCAAGCAAGGGGAATGATGTGGTGGAGAATGGCCGCGCCAGAGCATTTTGCAGCAAGCAGGTGGCAGTTTTGCTTGCGTGCACAAAAAGGGGACGTACACTCAGCGCTTTCAGCCGCCCACCGCTCTTTATGATAGCGCACTTGTGTAAAGCGTGCCATCACATAATGATTAAATGTATGTAAATTTTTCCGCAAAAAAAGCCCTGCAAGCGCAGGGCGAAATACTCAGTGCTGCAACTTGTCAGCCAAAGCATTGACAAGGCTTGGAATTGTCGCTTCAAAATCCACACCATACCATGGTTTATCCGGATTTTTTATCGTTTCACGAATGGTTTCTGCGGTGTAGTCGGCAGCCAGCGCAAACGCATCAGGCAGTGAAAGGCCACGCACAATCCCGCCCACAGACACGCTCGAAAAAACATCGCCCGTGCCATGATAGGCGGCATCAATATGGTCATTCTGATAGGTGAAATAATCGCCGCTGCGGGTATCCAGGCCATAGATGCCGTTTTTGCCGGCAGAAAGGCCAATGCCTGTGAGCACAACAATCTTGCTGCCCAACGCTGCCAGTTTATTGAGCAGCATTTTCACATAGGCTTCATCATAGTCTTCACGGTATTCCGTATCGGTCATGAAGCAGGCTTCCGTAATGTTTGGCACAATAATGTCTGCCTCGGCGCACAAACTGGCGTTGGCTTTGGCATACACTTCATCGAACGCCGGATACAGCTTGCCATGGTCTGCCATGACCGGATCAATGAAAATCAACGTGTCGTCGTCTTTGAAGTCGGCAAAGATTTTCTTGGCAATCTCGATTTCTTCCAAGCTGCCCAGATAGCCCGTATAGATGGCATCAAAGTGAATGCCCTCTTTTTTCCAATGTTCCGTAATAGGCACAAGCTGATCCGTGAGATCTTTTACCGTAAAATTCTTAAACATGGTGTGCGTAGAAAGCACCGCCGTTGGCAAAATGGTAGTCTCCACGCCCATGGCGGAAATCACAGGCAGCGCCACGGTAATGGAACATTTGCCGAAGCAGGAAATATCTTGAATGGTCAATACTCTTTTCATTGCGAGCATCCTCCTTGATTGATGGTCTGTTTCTATTATACGCCAATCTGACCTTTTTGAAAGCACCAATTTCAAGATATTTTCCATGGTCAGATACACAGGTCAGTTGCTATCTGGCATATAGTCTTTATTTATTTTTGCAAGGTAAAAAGGTCAGAAAAAATCCTCGTCAACACCCTGAAGGCGTCGGCGAGGATTTTTTAGTTATTCAACTTTCATAATATCGGCGTAAAGCGGATGGTTTTCCCATCTGCCAATGAAACGCACTTCTGTTTCCAAACGCACACCGAACTTACGCAGCACGGCGGCTTGCACATCATGAATCAGACGAATCACATCGTCGGCTGTGGCGCCGCCGGTGTTGATGAGGAAGCCGGCGTGTTTGGTGGACACTTGCGCGCCGCCCACGCTGTACCCCTGCATACCGGCATCAATGATGAGCGGACCGGCGTAGTAACCTATTGGTCGTTTGAAGGTGCTGCCTGCACTGGCAAATTCCAACGGCTGTTTGCTGGCACGCCGTGCGCTGAGGTCTGCAATCGTGGCAAGAATGTCACGTTTATTGCCGTGGACCAACTGCATGGTCACCGAAAGGCAGATGAGCGGCTCTTCTTTGAGACGGCTGTGGCGATAGCTAAAGCGCATCTCAGCGGCTGGTATCTCGCGCACGTCGCCATGTTCGTCAAGCACGGTGACTGAGGTGATAACGTCTTTCATTTCGCCATCGTAAGCACCGGCGTTCATGTAGCAGGCACCGCCGATGCTGCCGGGAATACCGCTGGCAAATTCCAGCCCCGTCAGCCCCAGCTCTGCCACTGCCTTGCTGACATCAATCAGCGACAGCCCTGCCGATGCCGTAACCATATCACCCTCAACAAGCAGGCGCTCAAGGCGTTCGGTGTTCACCACAACACCCTCAATGCCTTCATCGCTCACAAGAATGTTGCTGCCTTTGCCAAGCACGAACACGCTGAGGTTCTGCGCGCGGCACACGCGCACCACTTCTGCCAGTGCCTGCGGCGTTTGCGGAAACACCATGGCATCACAAGGGCCGCCAATACGAAACGTGGTGTGGCTGGCAAGCGGCTCATTGAAACGCACTTCTGCCACGCCGGTAATTGTTGAAAAGAGATCGTTCATGGTTGGGTCTCCTTTCTCTTAAAGGTAATGCTGCTCGGCTGCTTCATAGGTGCCCAGCACACGAAAATCAACGGTGATGTCACGCACCTGACGCAGGCACTCAATGAAGGCCTCATCATCCCAGCTGCCAAGCAGGTCGATATAGAAACTGTACTCCCACGGTTTACCAATAACAGGACGTGATTCGATGCGGCTCATATCGAAATGTGCTTCCGCAAAAAAGCGCAGTGCTTCCAACAGTGCGCCAGGGCGGTGCGCCGTCTTAAAGACAATGCTCACCTTATTCTGCTTTGCGCTGCATTCCGGCTCACGGCGAATCACAACAAAACGGGTGATGTTGGAGTAATTAAAGTTCACATGAGGCACCAGTACCTCCAACCCATACACCTCTGCCGCTTGCTGCGAAGCAATGGCAGCGCCGCCTTCCGGTTTGGTTTCGGCAATGAAACGTGCGCTCATGGCGGTGTCGGCATAAGGGCGTGGCTCTATGCCATGCTGCATCAGAAAACGCTGGCTCTGGCCAAGCCCCTGTGGATGCGAATACACAAACTTTACATCTTCCAGCTTGGTACCCGGCACCACAAGCAAGTTCTGGGTGATTTCCAGCGCCGTTTCGCCAACAATGTAGCAAGGTTCCTGATAAAGTAGGTCATAAACGTCGTTGATGCTGCCGGTGGAAGAATTTTCGATTGGCAGCACGCCATAATCATAGTCGCCATTTCTGACGCCTTCCACCACATACTGAAAATGTGAAAGCCCTGTGCGCTCTACATCGTCGCCGAACACCTTGATGCAGGCACCATCGCTGAAAGAGCCTTTGATGCCCTGAAAAGCCACGCGCGGTTTTTCAATCGGTTCAACAAATGGCGGCAAGAGTGCTCGCATCAATCCTCGCTCCCTTCGCTTTCTAAGAGCTTCACTGTCTGCACGTAGATGGCTGCCTCAATGCGTTTGCGCTGCAAATCACAGCCATAGGTATAAGGCTCGTTGATGCTGCCGCCATAACGAATATTGTTGGCATGGCAGCCGCCGCTGCAGAAAAAGCGTGCCCAGCAGTCCATACAGGTAGGCTTTGTGAGCACATTGGCTTTCTGGAAACGTTCGGCAATTTCAGGTTTCTGAATACCTGTAAACACCGTGCCCATCTTGTAATCTTCTTCGCCCACAAACTGATGGCAAGGGTAAAGGTCCCCTTCTGGACTGACCGCCAAATAATCATGACCGCTGCCACAGCCGGAAAGGCGTTTTGGCAAGCATGGGCCACCGGTGAAATCAATGTTGAAATGGAAGAAATTGTAGCCCTTGCCTTCACGCCAACGCTGTAAATAATGGCGTGCCAGAATGTTGTAGTTTTCAAGAATGACAGGCGTATCCTCTTCGGTAAGCGCATAAGGCATCTCTGCCGGCGCCACCACCGGCTCCATGGAAATTTCCTTAAAGCCAAGGTCATCTGCCAAATGAATCACATCAGCGGCAAAGTCTGGGTTGTAGTGGGTGTAAGTGCCGCGCACATAGTACCACTGCTGGCCGCGGGTAGCGACAAATTTTTGGAAATGGTCAACACAGGTGTCATAGCTAGGCTGACCGCCGACAAAACGGCGCATATTGTCGTGCACTTCCTTGCGACCGTCCAAGGACAACACGGCGTCCATGTGTTCGTCGTTGACCCATTTGCCGACAGCATCATCAAGGAGCACGCCATTGGTGGTAAGGGTGACTTTAAGCACCTTGCCGAGTTCAGCCGCACGCTTGTGACCATAGTCCACTACTTCTTTGCAAACATCAAGGTTTAAGAGCGGTTCACCGCCAAAAAGGTCCACCTCAACATGGGTGCGATGCTTGCTGGCTTCCATCAGAAAATCAATGGCCTTCTTGCCCACTTCTGCGCTCATCAGTGAACGACCGCCGCCATAGGCGCCGCTGTCGGCAAAGCAATAGCCGCAGCGCAAGTTGCAGTCGTGCGCCATGTGCAGGCACAAGGCTTTCACAATCGGTTCTGTGTGTGGCGTAAACTCACTGAAATCAATCGCCGAGAAAAGCAAGCCTTCATCGATCAGTTCGGCGATGCCTTCCGCCACATCACGCGCATCTTCTTCACCAAAGCGAGCAGCCGTTGTCTGAATGGCGTCCTCCCAGCTCTGGCCTTCCTCGAGGGCATCGAGGAAGAGCCAGGCTGTTTCATCAAACACATGAATGGAGCCGCTGTTAATGTCTAACACCAAATGCAAATCGTCAAAAACAAAACGGTGAATCCGTGAAAAATCAAACTCTCTTGTCATGTATTCCGCCCCTTAGCGAATTTCAGTGTAACCGTGCATATAAGGAACGAGCGCTTCCGGAATGGTCACGCTGCCATCTTCGTTCTGGTAGTTTTCCAAAATAGCAGCCAGCGTGCGGCCAACAGCCAAACCGGAGCCATTCAAGGTGTGCACAAAACGCACCTTGCCATCGGCATCACGGAAACGCAGGTTCGCGCGGCGTGCCTGGAAGTCGAGGAAGTTCGAGCAGGACGAAATTTCACGGTACTTGCCATAGCTTGGCAGCCAAACTTCAACGTCATTGGTATGTGCCGAGCTGAAACCGATGTCGCCAGCAGCCAAAGTGATGACACGATAAGGCAGGTTCAGCGCTTTCAAGATGTCTTCTGCATCGTTGGTAAGGCTTTCAAGTTCTTCCCAGCTATGGTCTGGATGCGCCAGTTTCACCATTTCCACTTTGTGGAACTGATGCTGACGGATAATGCCGCGCGTATCGCGACCAGCGGAACCTGCTTCGCTGCGGAAACATGGGCTGAACGCACAATATTTCACAGGCAGATCTTTTTCCGAAAGAATTTCATCACGATGATAGTTGGTAACAGGCACTTCGGCGGTTGGAATCAGGTAGTAATCGGTATCCTGAACATGGAACATATCTTCCGCAAACTTTGGCAGCTGACCGGTACCGAAATCAGAAGCGGTGTTGGTCATGTACGGTGGAATCAGTTCCGTGTAACCATGCTTATCGGTGTGCATATCAATCATGAAAGACACCAGCGCACGTTCCAAACGAGCAGCCAAGCCTTTATAGAAAGTGAAGCGGCTACCCGTTACTTTTGCCGCACGGTCAAAATCGAGAATGTCGAGGTCCACGCCGAGGTCCCAATGGGCCTTTGGTTCAAAGTCGAACTTACGTGGTTCACCCCAGGTGCGCTGCACTTCATAGTCATCTTCGCCGCCGTCTGGAATGTTTTCGTCCGGCATATTAGGAATGCTCACAACAAAATCACGTACCTTGGCTTCCACTTCCGCCTTGGCTTCGTCCAATGCTTTGATTTTTTCATTGATAGCAGATACTTCTGCTACCAAATCATCGGCGCTTTCGCCATTGCGCTTACGCACGCCAACTTCCTTACTCTTGGCGTTGCGCTGGCTTTGCAGTTCTTCCACCTGAGCAATGATTTCACGATGCTTGGCATCGGCATCAAGAAATGGTTGCATGTCGATTTCTTTGCCGCGGCGGCCAACAGCCTTGGCGACACGTTCTGGTTCAGTACGCATAAGTTTAATGTCTAACATTGATGGTTCCTCCTAAACAAATGATTCTTCAACAATAGGTAAATGAATATATTCCATGTTCAACACACTGGCAAGTTTGCGGCTTTCCTCGCTGATGGAGCGATCCAGTGGCTGCTCAATCTGCATCCACATGAGTGCGGTGGTGTGATCCTGTGGCTTATAGCCGAGCATCATTTCAGCGATGTTGACGTTTTTTTCCCCTAAGAGCGACCCCACCTGCCCAATCAGCCCTGGCCGGTTGATGTGCGGCACCAATAAGAGGTGCTCGTGCGGATGCCCTTGAAGATGGTAGTCGTCCACCTGCACAATGTTATCCTCGCCACTGGCGTGTTCGCCCGCTACCTGCAAGTGCGCGTGCGGCGTTTCCATTGACAGCTTGAGCTGCGACTTGAGCGCCGAACGCGCTTGTGCAATATCAAGCTGTAGCCCCTTTTCCTCTGCCCACAGGCGGCTGTTGACCACGTTGATTTTTTCTTCGCCAAGGCCTTCTGCCAAACCAGCCAGCACATAAGCAACAATGGCATCGCTTTCTGTCACTGGCAAGGCACCTTGTTCTTCAATCACAAGTGCCTTTGGCAGCGCCTGCAAACGCTGCCCCATAAACACACCCAGCAAATGCCCCAGCGTGCACCACCGTTTGCCTTCTTTTAGATTGGCCTGATGCACCTGTGGCATATTGACTGCCGTGTTCACCTGTTCGCCAGACAATGCTGCCACCACATCTTTTGCCATCTCAATTTGATTGCCAAGACGTGCTTCACGCGTGTTGGCGGCTTCTGCAACAGTCACCTTGCCATAAGGCGCCACGTCTTTTGCCAGATGCGCCTGTGATTGTGGCAAATCAATGGCAAAATATTCCAGATAGCCCCAATCCAGCGCTCGCACCAGTTCTTCCCAACGGAAGATACGTGGGTCGGTCAGACAAATCAACCCTGCCCCTTTTTGCATGAGCTGAATTTCGTCTTTTCCCACCAAAGCGGTGCTCCAATCAGAAAGCGGCTGCGTCAGCACCACAAAATCACTACGCACAAACAGATCTACCAGACTGGTTGATTCGCAATGATACAGCATGGCACGACCGCGATTAAGCTCAGGATCGTAGCAAAGCATTGTCATCCCAAAGCCCTGTGCCCGCTGTGCAATCTCGCCTGCCACCGGCGGGAAGCCCAGAAAGCCAAGCGTCTTGCCTTTTAACTCCAGCGCACCGCCTGTTTTGCGCTCGCGTGCCATGGAAAGCATCAAATAAAGCGCATCGTCTGCCACCGAAGCCGCTTCGCCGGAACGTGGCTTGAGCACCACCAAGCCGGCACGAGTGGCACGTACTCGGGTGAAATTTTCATTTTCCTGCCCTAAAAGCCCCACCACACGCACCGCTGCGTCTGGTGCATAGAGCGCATCCGGAACGGCCGCTTCACCGCTTAGAATCACGGCATCTGCTGTAGCAAGATTTGCCAGCGTGGCATCAATCGTCACATCGGCCCCTGCCGCTTCCAACTGAGCCATGGCTTCATCGCAAAGCGCCTCTTCCAAAACAATGTTCACGCACATTCCTCCCTTCTAAAATAAAAAAACCGTCCCTGCCAAGAGGGACGGATTGTTCCGCGGTACCACCCAGTTTATGAACGTTGCCCTAAAGAACACATACGTCCATCACTTTGTGACAGATAACGGCTGTCTGCCGTGGCCATTACACCAACGCTCCAGGGTGGACAATCAGCTGCTTCTCTCCGGTTTGCACCACCCACCGGTTCTCTGCACAAAAACATCACTGACAAGCCCTTTCATAGCTAGTACCATTGTATAGTTCCTGCTCCGTAAAGTCAAGCAGTTGTAAGCCGTGCGCGCGAAATTATTGGCGATTACCGCTGGCATTTGCCCGTGACTGCGCGCTCATTTTGTGCGTGTCGCCACGGGAAATGTGCGCCGTCCTCTTTTGCGTTGCCACTTTTGCATTTTTAATACATTCTTAATACCACCGCCTTAGAAATTAAGACCTTTTTTATCTCAATCCTGTTACAATGTGGGCAATCTAAAAAGGAGGAACGACAACATGATTGCGTTTCAAAACGTCTCCGTTGGGTACAAGGATAAAACCGTCCTCTTCGATATCAATATGACCATCGAGAGCGGCGAGTTTGTCGTTTTGATTGGTTCTTCCGGCGGCGGTAAAACCACGCTGCTGAAAAGTATCAACAAACTCAACCCACTCAGTTCCGGAGACATTCTCATTGATGGTAAATCCATTCGTGACATCCCTGACAACACGCTGCGTCGCAGCATCGGTTACGTCATTCAAGATGGTGGGCTTTTCCCACATCTGACTGTTGCCGAAAACATTGCGCTCTTATTAAAAATCACTGGCACACCGCCAGAAAAACTTCAAGAGCGCATCACCACTCTGCTGAACATGGTCAACCTCGAACCTGGGGTGTTCATGAACAGCTATCCTTGCCAGCTCTCTGGCGGGCAAAAACAGCGCGTTGGTGTGGCTCGCGCCTTTGCCGCAGACCCAGACATCATCCTCATGGATGAACCGTTCTCGGCTTTAGACCCTGTCACGCGCGCCGAACTGCAAAACGAAGTCGTTAAACTGCAAAAGCAGTTCAAAAAGACCATCGTTTTTGTCACCCACGACATGGATGAAGCCGTCAAAATGGCAGACCGTATCTGCATCATTCAAAACGGCAAAATTGCTCAATTTGACAAGCCGGAAGAAATTCTCAAACATCCAGCCAACAGCTATGTTGAAGAATTCGTCGGCAAAAACCGTCTCTGGGGCAACCCAGCATACATCAACGCTCGCGACATCATGAAAAAGCGTCCGGTGTCGATTGCTAAAGACCGCACCGTTTTGCAGGCGCTGCAAATTATGAAACACAACCTCGTCGACAGCGTTCTTGTTACCAGCGGCAACAACAAAAAGCTGGAAGGGATTGTTTGGTTGGAAAACTTGCAGCAGTTCCAAAACTATTCCGCTTCACTGGCAGATTTCATCTCCACCGACTACACCTATGTCTATGAAGACACCAGTCTTCAGGAGATCATCGACACCATCGACTACAACGTCAGCGGTATTATTCCTGTCGTCAATCACGCGCACGAGCTTAAAGGCTTCCTCACAAAGAGTATCCTTCTCGTGACGCTCAGTAAGCGTTATCGCAGTGCGAACGCTGAAGATTCGGAGGCTGAATAAACATGGACGCATTTTTACAAACTCTGATTGAACGCCATGCTGAACTCGGCAACCTCTTTGTCGAACACATGGAAATGACCTCGTTGGCCGTATTGGCTTCCCTCTTGGTGGGTGTACCAATCGGTATCCTCATTACTAAGAACAAGAAAGCTGCGTCGATCATCATCGGCATTGCCAACCTCATGCAGTCAATCCCAAGCATTGGGCTTCTGGCTTTCCTCGTACCATTTGTCGGCATTGGGCAAAAACCAGCCATCATCATGGTTGTTACTTACGCCCTCCTACCAATTATTAAAAATACCTTCACCGGTATCACAAGCATCGACCCAAGACTGCTTGAAGCTGCCAACGGCATTGGGCTTTCCAAATCGCAGCAGCTTCTTAAAATTCAGCTGCCACAGGCGTTGCCATTCATCATGGCTGGTATCCGCATTTCTGCTGTTACCGCTGTTGGTACTGTCACCATCGCCGCTTTTGCCGGTGCCGGTGGTCTTGGTTGGATGATTAACCTTGGTCTTAACGCCAACGATGCCAACCTCGTTCTTTTGGGTGCTATCCCTGCCTGCCTCTTGGCACTTGTTGTTGACTTCGTACTCGGCAAGGTAGAAAAAGCGCTGACACCGGAAGGGCTCAAACCGGCAGAACAAATCGTTTATCTGCCACGCAAAAAACGTCTCTTCCGCAGTGGCATCGCACTGGCACTGTGCGCTGTCATTCTCATCGTGCCAGCCGGCGCTTCTGTGGCGCAGAGTCTGGCTAAGAATGACGACAAACTCGTCATCGGCGCTGAAAACTTCACCGAAGCCCTCATCTTCGGTTATCTTTACAGCGACCTCATTCAAGCCAAAACCGACATTCCGGTTGAAGAAAAATTCAACCTCAACGGCACCATGATCGCCAACGCTGCGCTTGACAGCGGTGACATCGATATGTACACCGACTACACCGGCGTTATTGCGCCAAACGTCCTTAAACTGCCGATGAACACCGATCCTGACGCTGTTTATAAAGACGTCAAAAAAGGCATGAAAGACGAATACGATGCTGTTGTTTCCGAACCACTCGGTTCCAGCAACACTTATGTGTTCGCCGTACCAAAGAGCGTCAGCGAAAAATATGGTTTAACCAAACTTTCCCAGCTCGTTGAGCAGGCACCAAACCTGCGCCTCGGTTGCACCACCGCCTTCACCGAACGTGAAGACTTGCTGCCAAAGTTTGAAAGCGAACTTGGCGCACACTTCAAAGAAGTCACCGGTCTGGAAGGTAACATCCGTTATCAAGCGCTCAAATCCGGTGATGTAGACGTTACCGACGCCTACGAAACCGATGGTCTTTTGATTAAGGAAGGGCTCATTCCACTTGAAGACGACCTTCAGTTCTTCCCTCCTTATCAGGCCATCAACATCTATCGTTCTGACGTCATCGAGCGCTACCCAGAACTCGAAGACGTGCTCTCGCTTCTCGATGGCGCGCTGACCACTGAAGAAGTGGCTCAGATGAACTACAAAGTCGACATCGACGGCCAGACCCCACAACAAGTCGCCCACGACTTCCTCGAAGAAAAGGGCCTCATTTAATCGCCTGACCAAACACTTGTCTTTTTCAAACCGCTAAGCGCCATCACCCTGTAATTATAATAGGAGGTTTTTCATGACACAGAAATTGAAGATTTCCGATTATCTTGACTTACGCTCAGCAGGGCTGATCCTCTTTGGTTCGCTGCTCTTCTCCGCCGCAATGAACCTGCTGATCGTTCCGATGGCGCTTTACAGCGGCGGTATGCTTGGGGTTGCACAGCTCGTGCGCCAGGTCTTGATTGTGGTAGGCATTGATGTGCAAAACATCGACGTTGCCGGCATTGTCTATATGCTGATTAACGTACCGCTGTTTCTGCTCTCCTATCACTCCATGGGTAAGCCATTTTTCGTCAAAACCCTGTTTGCCGTTGGTTGCTACACCCTGTTTTTAACCATCATCGTCTCGCCTGAGACACCAATCATTCCAGACACCCTGACCTGCTGCCTCATCGGTGGCGTCATCAGCGGTGTCGGCGCCGGCATGACGCTTCTCGCCGGCGGCTGCGGCGGTGGCGAAGAAATTTTAGGCGTCTATTTCGCAAAAAAACGCCCAAGCATCAGCGTTGGCAAACTTTCCATTGCCATCAACATCTTCGTGTATGGCTGCTGCCTGATTTTCTTCAACCTCTCCACCGTTGTCTACTCACTCATCTACTCCATTTGTACCAACCTGTTTCTGGACAAAACGCACTTCCAGAACATCATGATGAGTGTCATCATCATCTCCAAACGTGAAGGCATCGCCGACCTCGTTTTCAAAACCGTCGGCCGCGGTGTCACCCGTTGGGACGGTCGCGGTGGCTACACCAACGAAGCGACCAACATTTTCCTCACCGTCGTCTCCAAAAGAGAATACCTCTCCTTGCGCCGTGCCGTGAAAAAGCACGACCCTGACGCCTTCCTGGTCGTCAGCGAGGATATTGACGTTGTCGGAAACTTTGAAATGCGCGTACTCTAATTTTTTACATCCTTTCTTTAATCTCACAAAAAACGGGCAGCCGTACAAACGAAAATCGTTTGTACGGCTGCCCTATTTTTATCTCATTTCAATAAAAACGCCTTCACATCGCCAGCAATCTCCTCTGCCTTTGAAGCAATGAGAGGATGACCGCCTTCTTCGTAAATTTTATACTGAATATGTTGATTAAGGCTCGCTAGAGTTTGACATTCTGCTGCCATATCGTTTGCAAGCATTTCATCGGTGCGGCTTACCGTAATAAGAAGCGGCACTTGAATGGTCTCAATCGGTTGGACAAAAAGCGGCGCGCCACTTTCTGCCAATGCCACAAGCGCTGCGGTGTCCTTGTCAACAACTGTTTCCCAATCGTCTCCCTGGTTCCACGCATAGAATCCACGCGCCGCTTCATCAGCCTTAGCCACTGTCCGCTCAGCAACAAGCGCCTTTGCAAAACCCGGCGCCAAACGGCTGCCATCGAAACTGTCGGCAACAACACGGCTAAACAGATCCGGACGCAATAACGCCGCATTGATCGCTGCATACGCCCCACCGCTTGTGCCTACAAGAGCGAGCTGGTCAAAACCCAGCGTCTCTGCCAGCGCCACCACCTGATGACCTTGGTCTATCCAAAGATTTTCCGGAAACTGCGGCACCCGCTCAGAGCGACCATTGCCGAGAAAATCCATACGAATCACCTGTAAATCGTCTGTATAAAGCGGCAAAAGCAATTCAAACATCATTGATGACGCCGTGTTCCCATGCAGAAAAAGGCATGGCAACCCCAAACCGTCCATCGTATAATACACATTCTTTCCTTGATAGGCAAAATAAGACATGATGACCTCCTTATCTCATGAACGAAAACAGCAGGTCAGCCATTGCTGCCTGCACCGTTATGCTTGCATCCACATGATATTCACCTCCGTTTATACTTTATCTTTATTTTACCATAGTGTCCAAACAAAAAACAGGACGTCCTAGCTCTTGGACGTCCTATTCTCATTTTATTTTCTTACGCGCCGCCATGCCAAAACAGCGAAACCGACAAAGAAGAGTGCGTTCAGCACAAGCACAACAGCGCTGCCTTCGATCTTAAAAACACCGCCTGAGAGCAGTGGATTGCCGTGCATGGTGATAGCATAAAGATGCGGATAATCTTCAGCAAGAGAAACGCCACCCAACACAATGCCGCCAATGCTGTTCCAGAGAAAGTGCATGAGCACCGGTGCCACAAGGCTGCCTGTGGCTTCAAGCACGGCGGTCATAAAGAGGCTCATGAGTACGATGTTGGCGCATGGCAGCCAGCCTGCTTCCAGTGCGCCACCGTGGCAAAACAGAAAGAGTGCGGTCGTTATGAGCGCTGCCAGCACAGTATTGGCACGGCGTTGAAGCAAGCGATAAAGATAACCGCGCACCAAGAGTTCCTGCATGAGCGTGTTGAAAAAGAGCGCTAAAAACCACAACCAGAGCATGGACACTGCCTGCGGACCAGCGTCAATGGTCATATGTCCTGTCAAAAGGAGAATCCCCACCGCAGAACCTATCCAGCAAAAACCTGCAAGCAGACCCATGCCAACAGCGCTTTTAGTTATCCCTCCTACAATCTTTAACTGACGCCCTTCAATCAGCCAGCCAACCAACGTGCAAAGCACCACGGCCAGAAAAGGCATCAGTTCTGCCACAAAACGCCACACAGCCGGATTGCTGCTTTCCGAAATCGGCAGCACCGTCGCCAAAATTGCCCAGCCTACAAAGAATATCACCACTTTGAGCAACGTGGTAAGCGCGTTTTTCATTTTTCCAACGCCCCCATCGCCTTTCAAAGAGCACATACAACATCCAGCAACCCCTGCACGTCTGCATCATTCGGGTGACTCAGCGCGGCATCAAAATTGGCAATCATATTGGCCATCTGTGGTGCTTTTTGCGGGTCGTCGGCTGCAAGACGTTCGTAACGGTCACGAACGCTCTGCGGCATTTTGCCCTGACACATATAGCGTCCACAAAGGTGTACGCCCTGTGGTATTTTAGCACTCACATTGTCTAGAATGCGTGAAAAATACGTAGCATCGCCGCCAAAACCACATGTGCCAAATAGAAAAACGTCCTGTGTGGTAAGGCTTGAAAGAAATTCAGAGGTAATAGCATCGGCGCTGCCTTTGTCGGTCCAGAAACCGATATAGATGCGTTCTGCCGCTAAAGCGCTGGCATCTGGCGTACCAAAATAAAGACAATCAGCCGCTGGCAGTGCATCGCGCAAAGCTTCAGCAAGCATTTTTGTATTGCCGGTTTGGCTGGCATAAACAATAGAATAGGTCATGGTGGTTCTCCTTTCAAAATCTTTCATCGTCCCATATCTTTATTGTAGCGCAAAAGAAAGGTTGTTGTCATCCTTTGCTAAACAACTTATAATGAAGCCAACGAAAAATTTAGGGAGGCATTTTCATGAACTACACGATCATGGTCGTTGAAGACGACGCCGACATCAACCAGCTTTTGGCGCGCATTTTACACGGCGCCGACTACCAGGTTACACAGGTGTTTTCCGGCAGCGAAGCCGTGCTGCGGCTGGAGCGGGAAACGCCAGACCTGATTTTGCTTGATTTGATGTTGCCCGGTATGAGCGGCGAAGAGGTGTTGGCAAAATTGCGCGGCGACTATGCCAGCGATGTACCGGTTATTGTGCTCTCGGCAAAAAATGCCCTCACCGACAAAGTCACGTTGCTCAAATGCGGCGCCGATGACTACATCACCAAGCCTTTCGCACCAGAAGAAGTGCTCGCACGCGTGGAAGCATCGCTACGCCGTGCCGGCAAAGACGCCGACAATGAGCGTCCACTCACCCATCGTGCGCTCTCGCTGTCGCCAGCACTGCGTAAGGTAACGCTGAACGGCACGGAAGTTGCGCTCACCGCTCATGAGTTTGACATTCTCGAGCTGTTGATGCGCCAGCCGGAAAAGGTCTACACCCGCGAAAGTCTCTATGAACAAGTCTGGCACGGCGGCTATTATGGCGAAAACAACACCGTCAATGTTCACGTTTCCAACATCCGAAAAAAGCTCAAAGCCATCGACCCCAACGCCGACTATATCCAGACGGTTTATGGTATCGGTTTTAAGCTGCAATAAGCATCTGCTCAAAACCTTACGAGTTCTTGAAGGAATTTAGGACTTCTTTAAGCCGCCTTTATGACTTTTTTATAACTTGCATTGTACAATACGTTTGTCAGTAAGGAACAACCCACACCGACAAACGTATTTTTTATTGGAGGAAACCCTTATGAATACCAACGTCATTGAAACCACACAGCTCTGCAAAACTTATGGCAAACTTCATGCGCTGGATCATGTCAGCATCCATGTGCCAAAAGGTGCCATCTACGGTCTTGTCGGCGACAACGGCGCCGGCAAATCAACGCTCTTAAAATTGCTCGCTGGTCAGAGCTTTGCCACAAGCGGCGAACTTTCCCTTTTGGGCACAAGCGGTGATAAAGCACTGCGGCTGGCACGTAAGCACCTCGGCTGCATGATTGAAGACATCGGCTGTTTTCCTAAAATGACCGTTGCTCAAACGCTGCACTATTACAGCATTCAGCGTGGCATCACAGATAAAAACCGTGCCGAAGAGATGCTCACCCTCGTTGGGATTACAGAGAAACGCCGCAGCAAATGCGGCAACCTCTCCATGGGACAGCGTCAGCGCCTTGGTTTGGCCATTGCCCTGCTTGGCAAGCCACAACTGCTCATTCTCGATGAGCCAATCAATGGGCTTGACCCAAGCGGCATCATCGAAATCCGCACGCTGTTGCAGCATTTGAACGAAGAAGAAAACATGACCATCTTGCTCTCCAGCCATATTCTCGCCGAGCTTGAGCACATTGCCACCCACTATGGCTTTCTCTCCCACGGCAAGCTGGTGGAAGAAATTTCCGCCAATGCGCTGCACGAGCAATGCGCCGACTACATCGCACTCACCCTCTCCGATGTGGACAGCTACGCCGCCCTCTTAGAGCGCACCTGCCCAGACGACCGTTACCAGGTGATGCCAGACCGCCAGCTGCGTATTATGAATCCGCATCGCCCCGCCACTTTTTACAGCAAGCTCGCTTCTGAAAACGCCATTACCATTCTTGGTATGCAGAGCGTTCAAGGCTCTCTTGAAGATTATTATATGGAACTCCGTCAACGAGGTGAACACAAATGACAACACACACCAATCCTCTGGCTGCCCTTTGCGCCTGCGTGTCTGCCGCTGCGGCAGTGCTTTTACGCATCGTTCTAAGCACTGCCGTTGTCCTCGTTGGCAGCATCATTCTTTTGCACCATTCCCACAAAGACCACAAAGAAAGGAAAATCTCATCATGACCAACAAACTCTTTCATTCCATTGGCGTGCTCACCATCGTTCCCGCACTCTTTATTGCTGCATTTTCTGTACGCACGCTGATTCAGGGCAGCGATTGCCAAATTTCCCTGAGCATCCACTGAACGCTCACGAAAAAAGGAAGTGTCCACCATGCTAAACTACATCAAATCTGAGCTTTACCGCATCGTGCATCGCCCCGGCATCTATGTCACCACGCTCCTTCTCTGCGCTGTTCCGCTTGCGCTCAACTGCTTTCTCGCCTTCTTCGACTGGAGCGTCTATGAGACAGACAACGCCCTCACCAGTATGTCCTACGGTGGCTGGCTCGCTTGCGCCCAGTTCTTTATGATTATGGGTGCCATCATTCCCGGCATCATCTACACCAACGCCCGCAAATACGGCGATTTGAAAAACACCGTGGCTTTCGGCGTAAGCCGTGTGCAGATTTTCTTTAGCAAATGCTTTGTCAGCATCTTCTTTTCAACCATCGTTCTTGCCGTTCTTCTCGCTGTTTGGATCGCCAGCGCAGAACTGCTGCTCACCAGCGACGGCTTTCCATACATCAAAGACGCGCTGCTTGAGGTACCGGCGCTTTATCTCATCGCCTGTGCCAATGCCATCACCATCATCTTTTTCATGGAAATCATCGAGCGTGACATCTTTGTTGCCATGGCTTGGGCGGCCATCTGGTGTTTCGTGCCAACCATTTGCAACACCTTGGGGATGCGGTTTGACATTCTTGCCGACCTCGCAGGCTGGATGCCCTACCATTTCCTTCAGGAAGTGCTCACCACCACAACCACCACCGTTGCCAGCGGCGAAGCCCTGGGCGGCACAGTCAGCCTAAACGTCGCAAGCGTTGATCCTGCCTCTACCAGCACCCTTCTTTGGTACACCGCCGAAGGTCTGCGTAAATGCCTCATCAGCGGCGCTGTTGGCACTGCTCTCTTCTCCGTTCTCGGCTGGCTCACCTTGCGCCGCCGCGACCTCTAAGAAAGTAGGTGCACCATGATTGCTCAAGCTGCTTTTCTTGTCGCCATCATCGCCCTTGCTTGTTTTCTTCTGACAGCAGCACACGCGCTGTTGTCAGAAGGCGTTCAAGGCATCCGCCATCACAAGGGCGTGCTCTATCTCACCTTTAGTGTCTATGTGTTCACCTTTGTTTTCTATCTGGTGACACAATAACATCCGAAAGGAGTTCCACCATGCTCAACTACATTCAATCCGAACTCTACCGCATCACCCATACTCGCCCTGTCTACATCCTCACCGTCCTTCTTTCGGCAGGCATTGTAGCCATCAACCTCGTGCTGCATTTCTTTGGCGGTGGTGCCAGCTATTATGGGCAAACGTCCTTTAGCTATTCTTTCAACATCTCCGAGCCGTTTCTCTATATCATCATGGGCGCGATTGTTGCCTTTATTCTCTACGAACCACCCTGCAAAAACGGCAACCTCAAAAACACCGTCGCCTACGGCGCCAGCCGCACACAAATCTTTATCAGCCAGTGCATCGTTGCTCTGATTGCTGCCACCATCATCATGTTGGTCGTGCTCGCCGTGTGGGTCGCCAGCGCAGAACTGTTGCTTGCCCACACCACCACCTGGACCCTCGGTGACTTTTTCTCCTCAAGCCTCTATGTCTACCTTTTGGCAGTCGCCGGCCTCATCTCCGCCATTGTGCTGCTTTCTCTCTTCCAACGAGAAATGACCAGCGTGATGCTTTGGCTCATCATTTGGAATCTCATCCCTATGGTTTTCCACTACCTGGGCATGAAATTTGATCTGCTTGCCAACATCGCTTCCTGGATGCCGGATAATTTCTTCACCTCCACCGTCATCGAACGTTGGTGGGAAAATCCAGACATCTTTGAACGCGCACTCGTAAGCGGTGTTTGCGGCATTCTCATCTTTACTGTGCTGGGGCTTTTAACCTTACGGAGAAAAGACCTTTGATTCTTGTCTTTCACCGGCTGTGCGTGGTACACTGAAAAAAACGCACGCCCAAAAGCCGAGGAGGAAGCACCATGCTCACAACCATCATCATTCTTGTTCTTCTTGCGGCAGGCACTTATTTTGCCTACCGCTATCTCACGCTCACACGCGCCCTACGCGAAACGCGCGAAGAACTTGCGCTCATTCGCCGTGACCTTTCACAAAATCAAATGCTCCATTTGCCACTGCCTAATCCAGAGCTGGCGGCGTTTTTGGACGATTTGAACGGCCTTCTTGCTGATATTCAAAGCGAACGACAAACCTATGAAAAGCGTGAGCGTGCCTTCCAGCGGCAAATTGAAGCCGTGAGCCACGACCTACGCACGCCGCTCACCGTCATCCTCGGCTATCTCAAGCTCTTCAAGCAGTCGCAGAGCGAGCAGGTGGCACACGATGCTGAGCTGGCAGAAACCATTGCTGTGCTTGAGCAGAAAGCCGAAGCAATGAAAAACCTTGTCGGCCAGTTCTACGACTACTCACGCCTGTCGGCAGACGATATGCACCTCAACCTTGCTCGTGTTGATGCCGGCCGTGCCTTGCGTGAAGCACTGGTGGGCAACTATCAGCTTTTGGCAGAACGGCATCTTGATGTGGACGCCGCATTGCCGGAACATCCGCTGTGGGTGCTTGCCGATGAAGCTGCGCTCATGCGTATCTTCCAAAACCTCTTGCAAAACGCCGGTCGCTACGCCAAAAGCCGCCTTGCGCTGAGCGTGGAAACCACAGACGACCATCTGAGCCTCTGTTTTACCAACGACAGCGATAGCCTGCAGCTAAGCGATGTGCCGCACCTTTTCGAGCGGTTCTACACGCCGGACGATTCCCGCCACCAGGGCAGCACCGGTTTGGGGCTGACAGTCGCCCGTGCGCTTGCCGAAGAAATGCAGGGCAGCCTCACCGCCAGCGCCGAAGCGGAAGGCGAGCACCTGCTCCTACGCTTCCGCCTTACCCTGAAACCCCTTTAACCAAAAAACACGCCGCACACCACGGCGTGTCTTTTGTTGTCTGCCCCTATGTTTCAGCGTGCATATATGATAAAATAATAAGTATCATAAAAACAGGGGGTCATCTTATGATTAGAAAGGGGACACTTGACGATCTACCTCAGATCGACGAATTGTTTGACGAGCATTTCCAGCATCAGAAAAAGTTCGAAGCCTACACCATTTCTCAGCGCGGCATTTTTCCTACGCTCGAAGGCATGACACAAGCTATCAACGAGGGCGCCCTCTTCATTCGGGAGGAAGACGGCGACAACCTGGGGCATATTGTGCTCGACAAAACACAGCCGCCGGAATTTGCCAACCTGGATTGGCACACCCAAGCGGACGATAACGCCGTGGCAGTGATTCACATGATTAACGTGCGTCCACGTGCCTACCGCACCGGTGTGGCACGCAGCCTTATCGCCTTTGCCGAGGAATGGGCACGCGAACATGGCTGCCGTGTGCTACGCAGCGAATGTGGCAGCCAAAATCTGCCGGCTGTGCTGCTCTTCAAACACGTTGGCTTTAAGCGGTGGGCATTTCTTCCATAAAAATCAACGGTGTTCTTCAGGCAGACGGCCACATCTTTTTTGAAAAGTCTTTATCATAACAGCAAAAGAGCAGCAACCTTGCACGGCGTACAGGCAAGGCTGCTGCTCTTTGTTGTGTCTGAAAAACGAGCGACATCAGTGTGTCCAATCCAAGAATTGTACAGCGTCTTTCTGATCAGCCGCAATGATCTCCTTCATCTTTTTAGCAAATGGGCAAGGATAGCCAATAGGATTTCCCTTTTGAATGCAGCTGGCAAAAACGATGGTATCAGCGCCACGTTTCACCAATTCTCTGGCACGCAACACGGCCTTTTTCCCCGGGCAACCACCGCAGTTGTTAAACCCAATAATGTCGATCGGTTCGTCCGCAGGCACATCAGCGAACACGCCAGAGCGTTCACGAACAGCTTTGAAATCCGAAGTTCCAGGGCAATAGTCCTCTGTCATACGGCAACGAATAATTCCAATTTTCATAATCAACAACCTCCCTAACCTATTTTCACCTATTATACACCCAATTTCCTAAAAAGAATAGCTGGAACGCATTTTCTTTCAGAATATTCGTCCAATACGCAGTGCTTTTCAATCGCTTATACAAAAAATCCCTGTGTCCTTAAGCGACACAGGGATTTCTCACACAAGGCTCAGAGTTTCTTCACGAAAAGCGCGCGAATGGCATTGAGCACCGCCAGCACCATCACGCCCACATCGGCGAAAATGGCAAGCCACATATTGGCAAGCCCCACGGCGCCAAGCACCAGACAAATGAGCTTAATGCCGATGGCAAAGACAATGTTCTGATAAACAATACGCAGCGTTTTACGGCTGATGCGTATTGCCTTGGCAATTTTTAACGGATCATCGTCCATCAGCACAATATCCGCTGCCTCAATGGCGGCATCAGACCCCATTGCCCCCATGGCAATGCCCACATCGGCCCGCCGCAATACCGGTGCATCATTGATGCCATCACCCACAAACGCCAGCTTGTCGTTCTCTGCCTTGCCCGCAAGCAACGCTTCCACCTGGCTCACCTTGTCGGCAGGCAACAGCTCACTGTGTACCTCGTCCACGCCAAGCGCCGCTGCGACCTTCTCGGCAACATTCTGGCGGTCACCGGTGAGCATAACCGTTTTCTTCACGCCGGCGGCTTTAAGAGCATCAATCGCTTCCTTGGCGTGCGGCTTCTCCACATCGGCAACAACAATGTGACCGGCATAGCGGCCATCTACCGCCACGTGCACAATGGTGCCAATGCTGTGGCAAGGAATCGCCTCCACGCCCAACTGCGCCATGAGCTTGTCGTTCCCGCAAGCCACCTGCACACCGTCCACCATGGCCACCACGCCACCACCACTGATCTCCTGAATATCCGTCACACGCGTGCGGTCGATCGCTTTGCCATAAGCACGTTGCAAACTCTTACTGATGGGATGCGACGATGCACTTTCAGCATGAGCAGCCAAATCAAGCAAGGCATCATGCGCCATGTCGCTGTGGTGAATGTCAACCACCTCGAAGACACCACGGGTAAGCGTACCGGTTTTGTCAAACACCACCGTTTTTACCTTCGACAACGTTTCCAGATAGTTGGAACCTTTCACCAGCACCCCCGCATTGCTAGCGCCACCGATGCCGGCAAAGAAACTCAGCGGAATCGAAATCACCAGCGCGCAAGGACAGCTAATGACCAGGAAGGTGAGCGCACGATAAATCCATGTGCCCCAATCGGCAGTGCCACCCATAAAAAAGAACTGCACCAATGGTGGTAAAAAAGCCAACGCCAGGGCCGCATAACACACCGCCGGTGTGTACACGCGTGCAAACTTGGAAATGAAATTCTCCGACTTCGACTTGCGCGAGCTGGCGTTTTCCACCAATTCAAGAATCTTAGAAACGGTCGATTCGCCAAATTCTTTCGTGGTACGCACCTTGAGCACACCTGTCATGTTAATGCAGCCACTGATGACCGTTTCACCTGCGGCAATATCGCGCGGTACACTCTCGCCGGTGAGCGCACTTGTATCAAGGCTTGACGAACCTTCCAGCACCACGCCGTCAAGCGGTACCTTTTCACCAGGCTGCACCACAATGATGCTGCCAATTTCCACTTCATCCGGGTCCACCTGCTCCAAGCGGCCCTCCACTTCAATATTGGCATAATCCGGACTAATATCCATCAACTCAGAAATATTGCGGCGGCTCTTACCCACCGCCACACTCTGAAACAGCTCGCCCACCTGATAAAACAACATCACCGCTACAGCTTCCGTATAGTCGCCACTGCCCGAATACAGCGCCAACGCCACAGCGCCCACCGTCGCCACTGCCATTAAGAAACATTCGTCAAACATCTGGCGATTTTTGACGCCTTTCGCCGCTTTCAGCAAAATATCATAGCCAACCACAAGATACGGCACCATGTAGCAAACAAAGCGCAACGCTCCTTCAACCGGTACAAAATGCAAACCGATCAACAGCAAAAGCGCCACAATAATACGCACCAGCATCTTCTTTTGTTTCTTATTCATCTGATCCTCCACACTTCCAATTAAACATATTTTTAATTGTAAGTTTGTAAAAAAGCACCTGCCAGCCTGCGCCGACAGGTGCCGCCGTTTATTTCAGGAACACCTCGCAGGCGTCTTCCACCTTCTTGCAATTTTCACGCACAACCGGCATCACAGCCTTTGGGTCCTGGCCTTCTTCGAATTCCACAATCATCTTCAAGGTCATGAAATTCACCGTTGCATCTTTAACCCCCGGTGTTTTCTTTGCTGCATCTTCCATCTTATTGGCGCAGTTGGCGCAATCAACATCAATTTTATAGGTTTTCTTCATGAGTAACAAACTCCTTTCAGCTCAACGATTAAACAATCTTTTATTTGTTAAGCCCATCATACGCCTTTTCTTTCATTGCGTCAAGCATTTTCCGCACCATTCTAACGTCCTTTCGCATTTTCTGTCCAAAAACGTTGCCGCCACAACACATCGCCATCCTGACGCAATCGCGTCTTTTCCCTAGGCGAGGGATATGCTAAAATAAATGTTAAGGAGGAGTGTCTCATGACCGATAGCAATCTCAAATTGCCCCACGACCACGGGCAATTTCCTGGTTATGTGATCGAACGCATGCCCAGCACCAACGATTTTCAAACCGTCGCTGATATTTTTAAGCAACTTGGCGATGGCAACCGCATCCGCATTTTCTGGCTTTTGTGCCACTGCGAAGAATGTGTTATCAATCTCTCTGCCTTGGTGGGTATGTCCAGTCCAGCGGTCAGCCACCATCTCAAACAGCTGAAAGGTGCCCAGCTCATCACCAGTCGCCGCGAAGGCAAAGAAGTGTACTATCGCGCCGCTGATAACGCCCGTGCCCAAATGCTGCACCATGTCATCGAACAAATGGTGGAAATCGCCTGCCCCAACAACATGGGTTGACATCATCTCATAGCAAAGCGCCCCTTCATCGCTTAGAACGATGAAGGGGCGCTTTTTGTTTGTCGCTATTTATTGAATATCGCGTGCTGCAATCACCTTGCGTCCCACCAGCCAACTGATGGCAAACACCGCCACACCGATTGCCATAGTAATATTGCAGGTAAGCATAACATCTTCGGTAAGACGTGACACTGCCACAAAAATACCCGTAATCAGTGGATAGGCAATGATGAGGGTAATCATGGCTTTTTCAGCGCTGAGCAGGAAATTGCCCGGAATCATCACGCCACCGGAGAAAAACGCCATCGCCGCAGCAACTGAAAGATAGAGACGAATGGTCTCGCCAGACGGCATCAATTCCGGCTTCACCGCACAAATGACAAGACTGATGCCCACGCCGACAACGAACCCAAGCACGCTAAACATCAAATAGAGCAGATACTTGCCATCGACAGACGTTTCTTTAGAAACAGGCAGCGTCGCCGCCAGCTTGCGCCAACCGTATTGCTTGTCCATGGTGATGGTGCTGGCACTCATAATGCCAAACATCACCGCACCGATGACCACCGTCACCCACGGGTCAACAATAATCGACATACCAACGCCAATCACCGCATAGGTTACAAGGATAATCACCAATGCGGCACGCACAAGGTAAAAATCTTTCAAAAGCAGCCCTTTCATGTTATTTCTCTCCCTTCACAAACATCAACATAATCTCATCAATAGTGGCAGGCGTGATCATCGCCTTCGGATATTTGCGTTCGCAGGCGGCACGGTCAGTCACAAGCACCTGCCATTCGTAATCCATGCGGCGGAAACGAAGAATATCGTCCTTATCCAACGCATCAAACTGCGCTGCACCACATTGCAAAATCCCGTAATTTTCTACCAGTTCGTCCTTCGGTTTCATGAAAGCAATCTTGCCCTCGTGCAGAAAAACGATGTAATCGGCAATCTTCTCAAGGTCCGACGTAATGTGGCTGCTCACCAACACGCTGTGATCTTCCTCCTGCACGAAATCAAGCAATATATCCAGAATATCATCACGCACCACCGGATCTAACCCGCTTGTGGCTTCGTCAAGCACCAACAGCTTTGGATGATGACTGAGCGCCGCCGTGATGGCAAACTTCATTTTCATACCCTTGGAAAACTTTTTCAACGCTTTGTTCTTCGGCAGACCAAAGCGCTCGAGCAGCTTCTCGTAATACGCTCTGTCCCAGCTCTTGTAAATTTTCGCCAGAATACTGAAAGAACATCGGGATAATTCGAACCATCAAACACCACACCAACTTGCTCCTTGGTGGCGTTGTCGAAACACTCACTGCCAAGAATGTTAATGGTGCCGCTTTCTTTTGCAATCAGCCCCAATGTAGCATTCAAAATTGTCGACTTTCCAGCGCCATTTTCGCCAATCAGCCCAACAATCGCCCCCTGCGGCACAGTGAAAGAAACGTGGTCAAGCGTAAAGCCCGGATAGGTCTTACTCACTTCAGAAATGGTCAATGCGTTCATCATGATTCATCCTCCTCATAGAGCAGTGTCAAAAGACTGATGAGATGTTCAAGATCAATGCCGCTCTCGCGGGCAATCTCAATCGCCTCGGTAAAATGTTCTTCAATGCGTTTTTGCTGTTCTTCCAAATAAAAATCCTGATTCTGTGCCGACACATAGCAGCCCTTGCCCGCGGTTGTTTCAATAAAGCCTTCCTGCTGCAACGCATCATAGGCCTTCTGCACCGTCAACACGCTGATATGCAGCGACTTCGCCAAACCGCGAATGGAAGGCAGCGCCTCACCGGCTTGTAACTCGCCGCTCATAATCTGCGCCTTAATCTGCGACACAATCTGTTCATAGAGCGGCCGGCTCGCTTTATTACTGACAGATATCTGCATATATCCACCGCCTTATACTGTATTGCTTCGATATATACAGTATAAGGCGGTGCAATACGGTTGTCAATAAGAAAATAAAAAAATGTTGCACAGCCGATGATTTGTTCCGCACAGCAGCATCACACAGTTTTCAAACACTCTAAGGGACATACGCTGCGAGAGCGTAAACACAACAAAGCCGACCGCTTTCAAAAGCGATCGGCCTTTTCCGTTAATCCACCCGTGCATCGAGGAGCTTATAGCCAATGAAGCAAAGCACCATTAGCACCACAAGCAGGAGAATATGTATATGGAAAAGAATGTGCGTTAAATAAAGGCTTGCCAGGAGAGACAGCGCCAAGACGATAAACACCAGCAAAAAGAGTCCTTTCAGGTTGTTGTCAAAAGCGTGCCGCGAAATGCTGCGAAAGATAAAAAAGGCTGTAAAGAAAATGAACACCTGCGACAACACATCCCCAACGGTGACTGCCATATAGGGCCAATTTCCATAGGCTATCATCTCCACCAGACCACTGCCGGTCCATAAGAGCACAAGCACCACTGCTGCCAAAAGACCGTCACGCAATGCATCGAGTACCTGTTCCTTCGCCGAGCGTGGCGGCAGCGCGTTAATCACTTCATCGCAAAAGCCCTGCATATCGCATCCGATCACCTCCGCTGCTGTGCGTCCATTCACTTGCCCTTCTGCCAACATAGCCATAATATCGCGCCGTGCCACTTCCTGCTCATACTCGCTGGTTGCTGACGAACGAATATAAACGACAATATCTGTCATCACCTGTTGGTTCTCCTGCGATAACATCTTTTTCTCCCAGGCATTATTTTCACGCAAAAGCGTTTTTGTCCGTTTGCTCATCGTAATACCTCCTTTAGTCTATCCGTTCGTTCAATAAAAGAAAGGCTCCCACGAATACCACCTGAACAACTACATTCACGCCAAGCGGTAGCACGACAAGCGTGTGTGTCAAAAAACCTGATATTGGAATCAACCCTCGCCCGTTGAGCCAGTTAAAAAACACCAGAGCACCGCACATCAAGATGGCATACATCATTTTTCGCCGTGGCCGAAACAACCGATCGGCTTGTTTAGATTTATCACTCACAGAAAGGCGTGCCACGAAAATGGTGCCAACAAGCAAAAGAATGAGGTGCATCGGTGTCACCGGCATATCCGTCGAAATGTAACCGAGTTCCCTCAGCGCTTGCCAAAGGGCGGGCCTCGAAGAATAAGCTAAATAACCCGAAAGCAACGGCACTAAACACGCCAAAAACCATAAAAGCGCCAATCCGCCAACGCCATCGCGCAGCATACGCAAACGGCGTTCCTGTGCAGTTGGTTGCGGCAATTCTGCAATGATGCTATCACAAAATTCATGAAAATCTCGACCAATCACATCATCAAGCGTGCGTCCCTGCGCCTGTGCCTCAAGTACGCTCTGTGTCAGATCACGCTGCACCATCAACCGTTGATACGTACTGACATTTTTTAGCCGCAAATATTCCATCATCTTTCGCAAAGCGCGCTCAGAAGATTCCTCCAACTGCCAGTTCATATCCGAAATCTCATCACGCAGTTGTCGCGTACGTTTACTCATGATGGCACCTCCTTTAATCCGCCAGTTCGTTCAATATCAGCCATATCACACCGCTTGCCACAGCTATGGCAATGCCTACCGTACGCGGAATCAACCAATAATCAACCAACTGAAACGGTAAAAACAGATTCATGCCAAGAACAAATACAGCTACCACAGCGACATAGAGCACAGCGCCTGTCATGGCGGTAACGGGCTGGCGTTTCCATGTGCGTTGATTAACGTATAATTTCCGAATTTCTACCACAACGCCCATTATAAAGATAAAAAGCACATCAATATACCGCATCTGCATCATGCCTTCCGGAAGCTGCGCCCAAAACCAACCATCCAACCAGCTATTAGCTACCAGCAAAACAGCCATCCAAATACACGCCACACTCGCCAGTGAACGAGCGAGGCGCACTGCCCATTCTTTCGCCGTAGGCTTGGGCAATGCTGAAACAATGGCTTCGCAAAGCGCCAGCGGGTCATCGCCCAGCACCTGCTTGGCGTCTTTGCCATGCGTGCAGCCCTCCAGTACCATCAAAAGCAAGTCGCGCCGCACCATTTCGCGTTCATAATTGCTCAAGGTTGTCGTTTTCAGGTAATCCACGACATGTTCCACCTCGACCTGATCCGACCAGGTGAGTTGGTCGATGAGCTTTTTATTCTCTCTAAGCAGTTGTCGTGTGCGCCTGTTCATGATGACACCTCCTTTAGTCTGCCAACACATTCAGAATCAGCCATGCCACGCCGCTTGCCACAGCTATGGCAATGCCTGCCGTGCGCGGCATCAACCAATAACCGCCCAACTGAAGAATTGATGAAAAATTCATGCTAAAAAGTAGCACAAACATTACAATGATATACAGTGCAAGACATATTCCCGCTGTAACAGGACGACGTTCCCACGTGCGTTGATTCACATACAGCCTATAAAACTCCCCGGCAACACCCATCACAAAGATAAAGAGCACATCCACATACCGCAGCTGTATCATGCCTTCCGGAAGCTGTCCCCAATGCCAGCCGCCCAACCAATTATGAATGATTACTAATATAAAAGTCATCCAAATACACGCTAGGCCCGCCAGTGAACGAGCGATACGCAACACCCATTCTTTCGCCGTAGGCTTAGGCAATGCTGAAACAATGGCTTCGCAAAGCGCCAGTGGGTCATCGCCCAGTACCTGCTTGGCATTTTCACCATGCACATGGCCTTCTATCACCATCAAAAGCAAGTCGCGCCGCACCATTTCGCGTTCATAATTGCTCAAGGTTGTCGTTTTCAGGTAATCCACGACATGTTCCACCTCGACCTGATCCGACCAGGTGAGTTGGTCGATGAGCTTTTTATTCTCTCTAAGCAGTTGTCGTGTGCGCCTGTTCATGATGACACCTCCTTTAGTCTGTTTTTGCATCAGCAATCAGCCATGCTGCGCCCAACACGCCAATAATGCAAACAACAAGCCACAGCGGCAAATCGAACAATGGCGCTGTCCATATCCGTGCCGGTATATTACACACGAAGATACAAACAAGCATAACTGCTAATTCCTTTCCTGTTAGGCCATCGTAAGTTCTTTGCTTACTCCACACTATTTCAAAGAAAAGGAACACGCCCAGTATTAAAAGCATACTTATCAATCTGCCCGTACTAATAGAAATTAGCTGATAACTTTTAATGAGCGCATATTGATTGAGCGCAATGAGCAAAAATTCTGCCAATACAACCACAAAAGCAACCAACAATATGACTCTAAGCGTATTGCGTTTCTTTTCTGTTTCCGTCATTTCCGGAAGCGCTGCAATAACCGCATCGCAAAACGCTCCCATATCATCGCCCAATACCTCTTGACCATGACGGCCGCGCTGCTGGCCATCAAGAAGCATCAACGCCACATCACGCCACACTTGTTCCTGCTGATAACGGCTGATGGGCTTTGTTTTAAGATATTCAGAAATGTGCTGCATCAAATACGCATTGGCTTCGTTCAATTCCCATTTCATTTTCTGATTTTCTCTGTGTAATTGTCGGGTTCGCTTGTCCATGATGATCGCCCCTATTCCCGATCCATTCTTCGCCGCATGAGTTTCCACATACCATAGGGCACAAGCCCAAAAACTGCAAACAATGCCACGTGCATTTTCCATTCGCCCTGCGGCCAAAATTGTCCAACGATGATGCCAAGACCGCTTGCCAGCAAAAACAAGAGCACGATGGGCACGAGCCATGCACGCCAGCCATGTTGAAAACGGCGGCGTTTTTGCAACCAGCCCCAGCCACGAATGATAATGAGAATGATGAGCACGTTTGCCACGGTACGCATATTAAAGGGCACATAAAGTGCATTGCCATCGCGCAGCAATGCCGGCAGATGGAGCAGATAGCTGATGGCAAAAAATCCCCAGAGCGTTGTAACCACCACCCATGCGCTCGGCAAGATGGCGTCCAGCCGCTGCTTTGGCAGGGCATTGATGGCATCATCGCAAATGGCTTGCACATTGTCACCGATGATGTCTTTAGCAGATTGGCCGCGCTTTTGTCCGTCTAAGAGCATGGCGCCCAGGTCGCGGCGCACGTTTGCGACTTGTACTCGGCTGATAGGTGCCGTTTCCAGATAATCACTAATCTGTGCCATGACTTTTTTATTGGCACTGTTCAGTTGTGCTTCTTGCGCTTCAATATCTGCAAATAAGGTTCTGCGGTCTGTCATGTCTCATCACCTTTCTTTCCCTCGTTCTTTTCATTCTTCTCTTCATGATTGCCGTGTTCTTCCTCTGCCAATAGTGCCTGAACGGCAGCAGCCATTTCTCTGAAATCCTCCACAAACTGTGCAAGCTCGGCACGCCCTTTGTCAGTGAGGTGGTAATATTTTCGTTTTGGCCCCTGGCTGGATGCACGAAAAACAGCTTCCAGCGCACCGTTTTTCTCCAGCCGCAAGAGCAGGGGATAGATGGTGCCTTCGGTGATTTTGCCAAAACCGTAGCGCTCAAGTGCTTGCGAAATTTCGTAGCCGTAAGTTTCTTCCTCGGCAATGATGGCAAGCACCGAACCTTCAAGCACGCCTTTGAGCATTTGTGATGGTATCACATAATCACCTCCAGTATCTTGTAAAGCAAAGTAGTTCTCTAACTATATTGTATTGCAAGGGAGCGACGACGTCAACAAAAAAACGTATGTCCATCGTAAAAAGAGTGACATACGTTTTTCTATGATTAAGCAAGCTGCTGTTCTCTACCGAGACGGCGCACCGTCCAGAGCATGGTGAGGTAACAGCAAAGCCCGCCAACGAGATTGGAAATCGGCTCGGCGAGGAACACACCAGCCACGCCCAGGCCATCAATGCGCGGCAAAAGGAGTGTTAGTGGCACCACGATGATGACCTTGCGAAAAAGGGAGAAAAAAGTCGCCTGTTTGCTTTTGCCAAGACCAACGAAGGTGCTTTGCCCGACAGACTGAAACGCCATAAAGAAAAAGCCAAAAAAGAAAATGTGCATCATGGGCACGCCTTTGGCGAGCAGTTCGGGGTCAGAGTTAAAAACGTGCATAATGGGTGCCGGCAAAAGGAAGATAATCCCCCAGCACACAAGCATGTAGCACACTGTAACCGGCGTGGTGAAGCGAATCACCTGGCGAATCCGCAAATATTTTCGCGCACCGAAATTGTAGCCGATAACCGGCTGTGCTGCATTGGTGAAACCATGCAATGGCAACGTGACAACATCGCGCACGCTATTGACCACCGTCATGATGCCGATGTAAATATCGCCGCCATAGATACCGAGCATATTGTTGGCTGCCACTTGCACAATCCCATTGGTGGCTTGCATGACAAAACCTGCCACGCCCAGTTTGGTGATTTGTTTTACAGCACCGCCATCAAAGCGCGCCTGATGTACACGCAGCCGCGTCAGCGATTTGCGCCCGCAAAGAAAGGTCATGACCCAAATCACAGAGATGCACTGGCTGATGATGGTGGCAACAGCAGCACCGGCAATGCCCAGATCAAACACAAAGATAAAAATTGGGTCGAGAATGATGTTAATCACCGCACCAATGAGAATGGTGCACATACCGGTGCGGGCATACCCCTGTGCGTTGATAAAACCATTCATTCCTGTGGCAAGCATAACCAGCGGCGTACCAATGAGATAGATGCGTAAATACTCGGCGCTGTATGGATAGGTGACATCGCTGGCACCAAAGAGATAAAGAATTGGCTTCATGAATACATAACCCAACAGCATCACAAACAACGAGGTGGCACAAAGCATGATGAAGGTATTTTCCATGTAACGCCGCTCGGCCGCTTCGTCCTGTTTGCCGCGCGCAATGGAATAAAGTGCCATGCCGCCGGTGCCGAAAAGGTTGGTGCACGCCATGATGATGGTGATGATTGGAAACGTTAGACCAAGCCCGGTGAGCGCCATGGAGGACGTGCCCGGCAAATGGCCAATGTAGATGCGGTCAACAAGATTGTATGCCATCTGCACAAGCTGCGCCAGCGTCATTGGAATGGCAAGGTCAATAATGTGGCGCGGAATGCTGCCAACAGAGAAATCATTCTGCACGCTCATCTGCCTGCCCTCCTTCCCTGTGCGCCGCTGCGGCATGCAGCCCATCAATGTAACACTGCACGGCTTGTGCGAAAGAGGCAGCGGTGGAAAGTGTTGGTTTGGTGAAATAACCTGCCTCTTCCAGCATTAAATAGCCATGCACCAAACTACGCAGCATACGGTGCATACTCACGCACTGTTCGTCGCTGAGATGATAGGCGGCAAGTGCTGCATAAAAGGGCTGCAAAATGTCACCAAAGGCATCATGCAGTGCAGCGCCCTCTTTCATACGCATGGCAATGATGGTTTTATACAGCTCTGGATTTTCTTTGCCATAACGATAGTAAGCCTCCGCCAGCGCACGCACCGCCGCATCGCCCTCTTTACCAGCCACTGCCCTCTCAAGCTGCGCTGCCAGTTCGCCCATGACAAGCGTTGCCACCGACGTGTAAAGATCATCAACATTTTCCACATGATTATAGAGCGACGCCGGCCGCACCGCTAAACGTGCCGCTAATTCACGTAACGAAAAGGTTTCCCAGCCCTTCTCGGCAATCATCACCACCGCTGTCTGCACAATGCCATCTTTTGTTAAGCCTTTCTTCATCGGCAACCACTCCTAACTAACAATGTTAGTTTAATCATAAACGAACACTGTTCGTTTGTCAATGTGCGCAAAAAAAGCCCGTCTGATAACGGGCTGTCACACAACGTCTCAATCGTCCAGCAGCGTTGTGCCATAGGAATTGTCAATCGCACAAAGCCATTTTCCCTCTACCTTACGGTACACATAAGTGGCTCTGCGCTCCATGCTGTAAGCCGATGTTTCTTTGTTCGGCGCATCCAGCAAAGTCTGCGACAACACCAACACGGTGTCGCCGGCTTCCAGCATGGTCATATTGCCTTGCGTCGGCACCAAATCATTTTGAAAATAAGCAGCAATTTTCACAAACGCTTCTTTAATCGCCGCTTTTCCTTGCACGGTCACGCCTGGGCGCACCACCAACACAGCGTCGTCGGTGTAAAAATCCATGAGATCGTCAAAACGTTCCTCGCGAATCGCCCGATCTGCCTGCGCTATCAGCGCTTTTATGGTTTCATTCATTACGCTTCCCTCCTTTGATAACCGCTATCGTAACACATCTCGCATCATTTTTCCACTTGACATTTTTCATGCGTGTGGTAGTATATGTGTAGGATTTCTATATATAAAAATTCTACACATTATCAAGGAGGTGTCATCGTGTATTATCCATTGTCAGCACTGCTCATTGAATGCCTCATTCTCGCCATTGTCAAAGACAAGGATTCCTACGGCTACGAAATCAGCCAAACCATCAAGCTCGTTGCCAACATCAAAGAATCCACGCTCTATCCCATTCTCAAGAAACTGGAGCAGAACGGTTTTCTGACAACCTATGCTCAGGCATTCAACAATCGTACACGCAAATATTACCATCTTACCGATGCCGGCCGCACCCAACTGGCCTTCCTGCAAAAGGAATGGCAGGAATACAAGGGCATCATCGACGGCATCATCGAAGGGAGTATCCGCCATGAATAAGACAACCTACGAACGTATGCTCAGCAAAGAGGAATATCTCGCCGAGCTTAGTCGCTATCTACGCAAGCTGCCGCCAGATGACTACGAAAGTGCCATGGACTACTTCACAGAGTATTTTGAGGAAGCCGGGCCAGAGAATGAAGCCCAGGCCATGCGCGATCTTGGCACGCCAAAAGAAGCAGCAAGCGAGATTTTGCAAAATCTGCTGCATGACGACAGCAGCATGCACAAAAATGACACCACACGCACCCTGAAAATCGCCGCGATTGCCATGCTGCTCTCGCCACTGGGCTGGCTTGGCCTTCTCTTTGGGGGCATCTTTCTCGTAGCGGGCGGTGCTGCGATGGTGGCCATCATTGCTGCTGCCATTGCCTGCGATGCCGCCCTCTTTTACAGCGGCGGCTGTCTCATTCTCTCTGCCATTAGTATGGCCGGCGACTCATGGGCTGCAGCTGCTGTCATCTGCGGCGGCGGTATCCTTGCACTTGGCACCGGACTGCTCATCGTTGCCTGTGGTCTTGCCCTCTGCCGTGTCATCGCGCACGGTGTTGTCACTCTCTTTCATCGTCTCTCCAAGAAAGGACGTGCGTAAACCATGAAAAAGTTCAATAAAATACTGCTCATTCTCAGCCTCGTCCTCTGTCTCGCCGGTATCGTATTATGCGCCGGTGGCGCCCTAGCCGGCGGCATCGACGACGCCCAGAATATCGCCGGCGCGCGCTTGCAGCGCTACGACCAGGAGAAAACGCTGCTCGACGATTTTACAGCGCTCGATGCAGACCTCTCCGTCTGCAGCATGGAGATCCGTCCATCAGACGACACGCACGCGTACCTTGAGTACCACATCGAAGGCACTCGTGAAAACACACCGGTCCACGCCAACGTGCAGGACGGCATACTGCAACTGCGCGACGAAAACTACACCATTTCCCGATCGAACATCGAACAGATCCTCACCGGTTTTCTCTGGCTCTTACCAGACGCCGAACGCGAAGCCTATGCCAATGATGGCAGCATCATCCTCTATCTGCCAGCGGCCACCTATGACAGCATACAGCTCACGCTCGCTATGGGCAATCTCAGTGTCGATAGCTTGCAAGCTACACGATTCACCGCCGATCTGGCACTGGGCAGTCTCACGCTGACAGGCACCACTCTCAGCCAAAGCGATATCGACGTTGCCATGGGTACCTTGACAGGCGAAAACCTCACCTTTAACGGCGACGCCACCATCGAAGTCAACACGGGCAACGCAGAGCTTACACTTTCGCCAGAAAGCAGAGCCGGCCTCCTCATCGACGCCAACACCGACATGGGCAATATCACCGCTCCCGACAGTTGGGGCGGCAATCTCTTGGATACCGACGACGTCGTCGCCAACCATTATCGCCGCACGCCGCAAGGCACGCCAACAGGTAGCCTCTCCATCAGCGCCGATATGGGCGAAATCATTTTCCGTTAAACATGACAACAGAGAGGAAGTGACCAATGAAAAACAAACGCCAACTTTTTCACAAAGGGCTGACAGCGACCTGCCTTCTGCTCCTCATGCAATCACGTTTACAACGAGGACCACTGGACGCTTATCAAGCAGCCGGTGAGGCCGCACACGCCCTTTCTCGACAAAATCTGCGAGAAATCGCACAAACACTGCCACGCCACCGTCTTTTCTCCTACGCCAGCCAGGGCGCATTGAATGATGCCTACTTTGAGTTGGCAGCCCAATCCTTAAACGATGGCTATATTTATCTTGTCATCACCAGCTCTAAAAGTGCTCCCAGCGAATTGATCGGACTTTTCACCCGACGCACATACAATCACGTTTCCCTCGCCTTTGATGCTGACCTCTGCACCCTCATCAGCTACAACGGCGGCGAAAACCGTGTCTCTCCCGGGTTAAATGCAGAAGCGCTTGAACAACTCATCGACAAAGATGGCGCTTCCGTCATGGTCTATCGCCTACCAGCCACCTACGAACAAAAACGCAGAATGCTTGAAAAAGTGCGCTTGATTAACCGTCAGGGCAGTGCTTACAATCTTCTTGGTTTATTTCTAAAAATCCGCCCCAAACAAAACAGTCTCTTTTGCTCGCAATTTGTCTATCTCATGTTGGAACTCGTCGAGCTAAACTACTTCCAGAAAAATGCCGCCCATGTAACACCCACCGACTTTGTTGAACTGGATTATTATAGAAAACTCGACTTTATCCATCAAATTGCCTGAAGAAGCGCGTATCGCAGTGTGCTCACACTGTGATGCGCGCTTTTTGCATGTTTCACGCCCCAATATCGCGCACCAGGTTGGCCATTTCGATGGCAGCAATGGCCGTATCATACCCTTTGTTGCCGGCTTTGGTTCCGGCGCGCTCAATGGCTTGTTCAATGTTTTCTGTGGTGACAACACCGAAAAGCACAGGCACGCCGCTGTCTAGCGAAATGTGGGCAATTCCCTTAGCGGTTTCGTTGCAAACGAGATCATAGTGGCTGGTGGCGCCGCGAATGACAGCACCAAGGCAAATGACCGCATCATATTTTCCACCTTCAACCATTTTCTTGGCAATGAACGGAAGTTCAAAAGCCCCCGGCACCCAGGCAAGATCAATGTCCTCTTCTCTGACATCGTGACGCAAAAGCGCATCACGGGCACCGTCAATAAGTTTAGCGACGATGAATTCATTAAAACGAGCAGCAGCAATGCCGATTTTCAAGCCATCGGCAACAAGTTTTCCTTCATAAGTATGCATGATGTTTCATCCTTTCAATTCATTTCACCTGTAAATAATGGCCCATGCGGTCCTGTTTGGTTGCAAGGTAAAAACGGTCGTAGTCATTGGCTGGTATTTGAATGGGTACTCGTTCTAAGATTTCCATGCCAAATGCCTCAAGCTGATAGATTTTATCGGGGTTGTTGGTTAGCAGACGCATGCTTTTCACACCCAAAGCCCGTAAAATCTGGGCGCCAATATAATATTCACGTTCATCGGCAGCAAAGCCCAGGGCGAGATTGGCTTCCAAAGTATCCATGCCCTGATCTTGCAGCTCGTAAGCGCGCAGTTTATTGATAAGACCAATGCCACGACCTTCTTGGCGCATATAAAGAAGCACGCCACGCCCCTCTGTTTCAATTTGTGTCATGGCTGCAGAAAACTGCTGACCACAATCACAGCGTAAAGAACCAAAGGTGTCACCGGTGAGACATTCGGAATGAACACGCACGAGCACGTTTTCGCCATCTGCGAGGTCACCCTTGACGAGCGCCACATGGTGCTCACCATTAAGGCGGTTGACAAAACCATAGGCAATAAAGCTGCCGTATATCGTCGGCATCTTTACACAAGCGGCCTGCTCCACAAAAACCTCGTGGCTCTTGCGATAGTTCTGCAAATCCTTGATGGTAATAAAGGTAAGCGCCCATTCTTTTGCCAATTCAGCAAGTTCGGCGGTACGCATCATAGTGCCATCATCACGCATGATTTCACAACAAAGGCCAACCTCTTTCAAACCTGCCAAACGGCAAAGGTCAACCGTTGCTTCGGTATGGCCATTGCGTTCTAGTACACCATTTTTTCTGGCAAGCAAAGGGAACATATGCCCTGGACGTCGAAAGTCTTCGGGGCAGGCCGCTGGATCAACACAGGCACGTGCTGTCAGGCCACGTTCTTCGGCTGAAATGCCGGTCGTCGTGGCAATATGGTCAATCGACACAGTAAATGCCGTCTCGTGGTTATCGGTGTTGGTGGTCACCATCTGCGGCAGGCACAGTTTTTCAATATATTCAGCGCTCATCGGCATACAAATGAGCCCCTTGGCATGGGTCGCCATAAAGTTCACATTTTCGGTGGTGGCAAATTCAGCCGCACAAATGAGATCACCTTCGTTTTCACGGTCGGCATCATCGGTGACAAGAATGAGCTTACCAGCGCGTAAATCTGCCAGCGCTTGCTCGATGGTGTTAAAAGTTACCATATAACATCCTCCTTAAAAACCATGTTCAGCCAAAAATTCTAAACTCATAGCGCTCTTTGTCGATAGGTTCTCCACCGAACCGAGCAGCTTCGCTACATATTTTCCAATAATGTCACATTCAAGATTCACCACATCGCCTTCACGTCTCTTGCCCAATGTGGTTACAGCAACCGTATGCTGTATGGCACTAACGGAAAAATCCTGCGTCGTCACACGCGCCACAGTGAGACTAATGCCATCAATCGCCACCGAACCTTTCTCGACGATGTAACGCAAGAGTGCCGCATGACAGGTAATGGTGTACCAAATAGCGGTGTCGTCGCGATGAATACGCGTAATTGTACCAGTGCCATCAATATGCCCGCTGACAATGTGCCCGCCAAAACGTCCATTTGCCGTCAATGCACGCTCAAGGTTAACAACACTGCCTCTGCTCAACGTGCTCAAATTAGAGCGCAGCAGCGTCTCAGGCATGACATCTGCAGAAAAATACGCTGGTGAAAGAGCCGTCACTGTGAGACAGATACCATCCACAGCGATGCTGTCACCAATCTTTGTCCCTTCAAGCACCGTATGACAAGCAATCTCAAGCACAGCGGAGTGAGAACCGCGGATGATGCGGCGCACCTGCCCCACTTCTTCAACAAGACCTGTGAACATGATTTATCACCTCACTTTCAATGAGCAGATCATCTCCCAAGCGCGTTATCTCTTTCAATGCAAGCTGTGCACCTTCTTCGGGCCAAGCCACACCTTCACCTTCGATGGGCGTTTTAGCGGCACATCCACCGAAAAGTTTCGGTGCAATGTAACTATAAATTTTTTGCACCAACCCACTTTCAAGCATTGTCCAAGCCAAAGTGCCACCACCTTCGATAAGCACGCTATCAATGCCCTTCGCACCCAACCGCCGCATCAGTGCCACAAGGTCAACATGTCCATTCTTCTCCGGCAGCGTCCAAACATGGCAACCAGCCTCTTCGTAACCCTTTATACGCGCCTCTGTTTTTTCACAGGTTGCAAAAAGCGTCGGCACATCATGCGCCGTGCGCACAAGCTGTGCATGAAGCGGTGTGCACAAATGCGTGTCGCAAACAATACGCAACGGATTACATCTCTTCTCGATGCGACAAGTAAGCAGCGGATCGTCCGCCAGTATCGTTCCAACACCAACCATGATGGCACTGTAACGTTGGCGCAATCCATGACCATGCGCACGTGCTGCTTCACCAGTCACCCACCGCGAAGCACCTGTACGCGTAGCAATTTTGCCATCCAAGGTCATTGCCGTTTTGAGCACCACATAGGGCATTTGTTCACGAATGTAGTGCAGAAAAACTTCGTTAAGTGCATCACATTCAGCCCGCAACACATTTTCCGTCACTACAATACCATTCGCTCGTAACTGCGCCACACCTTTCCCGGCAACGAGCGGATTGGCATCCGCCGAACCAATGACAACACGCTTGATGCCACTGGCAATAATAGCCTCAGTACAAGGCGGCTGCTTACCTTGATGACAACAAGACTCCAATGTTACGTACATCGTCGCACCACGCACATCTTCTACCGCCTGTGCCAACGCCGCTCGCTCGGCATGCAGCTCGCCATAGCGCACATGCCAGCCTTCAGCGATAATACGCCCATCACGCACAATAACAGCACCTACCATCGGATTCGGCGCTGTCCAGCCGCGTCCACGTTCGGCAAGCGCCAGCGCTCGTCGCATATAATCTTGATCATTCATCTTTGTCACCTCACAAAAATAGCCCTGAACGCATACCGTTCAGGGCTTATAAAAAGGCCATATAAAAATAAAACTGGAATGTCACCACATTCCAGAGCCATCACACACGACCATCGGCCGCGTGTTGCATCTTCTTTCATCCAGACTATACTGTCGGCTTCGGAGTTTCACCGAATCATGCGTATTGTCCATCTTGGACACGCTCGCGGGCTTTACCGCCGGTGGGGAATTGCACCCCGCCCTGAAGACTTTCTATGCACTTGTTAATTTCACTATAGGCTTCCACGCGCCAACTGTCAAGTTGTTTTCAGAAAAATTTTTCACCAACTTTTGCAAAAAAATATCTATAAATAACCTTTCTCAGAAATAAATCCCAGGCATCTTGTATTATTGGCGGATTTGCTATAAAATTTTAATTATTAAAGCAAATCATATTAGTAAGGAGGTTTCTTATATTATGGAAACGCTACCAAAAGACACTCTCATGCACATTCGTCCGGTGTGGGCTGAAATTGACCTCGATGCCCTCGCTTTCACCATTTCTTCCATTCGCGCACGCGCTGGCAAAGATCGTCACGTTGCCGCCGTTGTAAAGGCCAACGCCTACGGCCATGGTGCTGTGGATATTATCCCAACGCTTCTGGAAAATGGTGCCGATTTTCTTTGTGTCGCCCTCTTAGACGAAGCATTGGAAATCCGCAAAGCCGGTTTCACCGATGTGCCTATTCTGATTCTCGGCTACACCGAAGTGCAGCGTGCTGCCGAACTGATTAAGTACGACATTCAGCAAGCCGTTTATACTTACGACCTTGCCAAAGCCATGAGCGATGCCGCCGTGGAACAGGGCAAAACGGCGATGATTCATATTAAGTGCGACACCGGCATGGGTCGCATCGGCTTCCTGCCAACGGAAGAAAGCCTTGACAAAATCCAGGAAATTCTCGCACTGCCAAATGTGGAATTTACCGGTCTTTTCACCCACTTTGCAAAAGCCGACTACGCCGACAAGACCTACTGCCATTTGCAGTGGGAACGCTACAACTTCTTCCTCAACGGTCTTGCCGAACGCGGTCTCACGCCAAAGATTCGCCACTGCGGCAACAGCGCTGTGATTGTTGACCATCCGGAATACTTCCTCGATATGGTTCGCCCTGGGATTATTCTCTACGGCATTTACCCAAGCGATGAAACCCAGAATCAAAACATCGACGTAAAGCCGGTGCTCAGTCTCAAGGCACGCATCTCCAATGTGAAGAAGGAACACGCCGGCGAACGCATCAGCTATGGCGGCACCTATGAAACATCGGAAGGCGATGTCATCGCTACGTTGCCTATCGGCTATGCAGACGGCTGGATGCGCCTGATGAGCAACAACGGCGAAGTGCTCGTTCACGGCAAACGCTGCAAGATGGTGGGCCGTGTGTGCATGGACCAGTGCATGATTGATGTTACCGGTGTGCCAGATGTAAAAATCGGCGATGAAGTGGTGCTCATCGGCAGCCAGGGCGATGACCGCATTTCTGTGGAAGAAGTGGTGGCACGCATCCCAACCATTCCTCACGAAATTCTCTGCGACATCAACCGCCGTGTGCCTCGTGTGTACCTCAAGGACGGCGAAATTGTTAAAGTAACCCAGTATTTGTTTGACTGAGCAAAATCAGCGCCTGTCGGCCTTTACGGTTGACAGGCGCGTGCTTTGTTTTGTAGAATATTAGGTATAGACTTTACGAAATCAGCCATCGTTGATAAAAGAGGAGATATGAACCATGTATGTATTTGTACAGAGCAATTTCACCGACGCTGCACACGCCCTGCATGAAGTAGAAGACTGCCTGGCGCGCGGCTTAACCACCAACGACTTCAAGGTTTTTGTTTCACCTGAAGGCGATGCAAAGCTGTCTGCCACCGAACCACCTGTTGTGGAAGAACCGGAAGAAGCACCAAAGGGCAAAAAGAAAGATGACGGCCCTAAGTTTGACCCAGCCGGCTATCTCTATTGGGCAAAACTGAAAAAAGAAGTTCCTGTTCAGATTATTGACCCAGCCGCTATTGATTCCCTTGATGAAATCAATGAAGTCAAGCTGGCGCTCCATGGCTCCCGCACGCTGCTTGACCAGGGCCATTGCCTGATTGTGGTCAACCAGCCTAGCAAGCCACTTGATGAAAAATTTGACTGATTGCTTATGCTAATCTACCACCGTTGCCAACAGGCAGCGGTTTTTTCATGCCTTTATTAGCAATCGAAAAAAGTTTTTAACGAACTATCTTTTTTCGCCATCAGATGGTTATAGTAGGTGGGTAAAACGTTTCACCACAAAGAAAGGAGGACTCGGCTTGGACGCAGATTTGTTCTTGCTTCGCCGTATCAAACAAGGCGACGAGGCTGCACTGGAAACACTGGTGCGCAAATATTACGATGACATTTTGCGCTACTGCACATTCCACACCGCCCGTCGTGAAGATGCAGAAGACTTGACGCAGGAAACCTTCACGCGCTTCTTTGCCAAGCTCTCCGAATATCGCCATCAAGGAAAAACCAAAAACTATCTCTACACCATTGCCGCCAATTTGTGCCGCAATCATTACAAGCGCAAGCAAGCGGTGCCCATCGAAGATGCACAGCTCACCTACTTTGCAGGCACAACATCGGATGAGGAAACATCTACCACCCATCTGCTTTTGGAATGGGCGTTGGATGCATTGCCTGTCGAACAACGCGAAGTCATTATTCTGCACTATTACCAAGGGCTTAAGCAACGTGAAATCGCCGAAGTGCTTGAAATCAGTTTGCCATTGGTAAAATACCGACTCCGGCAAGCCAAGGCAGCACTTCAAAACATACTCGAAAAGGAGGGATTCACCAATGACGCTGGACGAACTTCTGAAAACGGACAGTAAGCATACCGCCATTTGCCCACGCGAAGCCCATATCCGAAAAACAATCCAAGCTTCGCACGCCAGTTTTGTACACGCCGAAAGTGAAATGCCACTTTCCCGCACCACATTCTTACGCGCACAACTGGCTCTTATCCAAAAACGCTGGTGGTTGGCACAAGCCCTCTTGCTCTTGGTCGTCGCATTGCTGCTCCCGGACTTAGCGGAACTGCAGCCTACTGCACGCAGTCTCGGCGTTGCTGCGCCGCTCTTTGTTATTCTCGTCATTCCTGAAATTGCCAGGAACACAGCCGCGAATGCGTTAGAGATCGAAGGCACAACTCGTTACACCTTACGCCACATTTACGCAGCGCGCATCCTCTGTTTTGGCGGGGTCGATTTGTTCATTCTCACGAGCTTCTGTTGCACCCTCTCGCTGACGATGCAGCTTTCTCTCGTCACTCTGGTAACGCAATTTTTATTACCGTTGGTGGTCACTGCCGTTCTCTGCTTTGGCGTGCTTTCCAGCCAACACGGTGCTTCGCAGCTCACAGCCATTTGCACCTGTCTCTTCTGGGGTGGATTGTGGTGGCTCTTACTTTTGAATGAACAGCTCTATGCCGCCATCAGTACACCGATATGGCTGGGGCTTTTCGCCATCAGTTTGGTTTTTCTCTGCCTCACGATCCACCATTGGATCGTTGGTTCCACCAAACAATGGGAGGTCAATCAACATGGAACTCTGTATGAATAATGTTTGTAAACACTTCGGCAGTTTCATCGCTGTCGATCATGTGAATCTCACCATGAGCAATGGCGTCTACGGCCTATTAGGCGTCAACGGCGCAGGCAAGACCACGCTCATGCGTATGCTCTGCACCCTGCTCACACCAAGCAGCGGCAGCATCACCCTCGATGGACGTGACATTTTTGCCATGGACGCCGACTACCGCGACAGGCTCGGCTACCTGCCACAGGAATTTGGTTTCTATCCGGATTTTTCTGTGCGCGACTATCTGCGCTACATTGCCACACTCAAAGGCGTGCGTCCGGTGGTGGCGCGCGACCGTGTGGAGCAGCTCATTCGGCAGGTGGGGCTGGAAAAAGTTGCTGCCCGCAAGATGAAGCGTCTCTCGGGCGGCATGAAACGGCGTGCCGGCATTGCACAAGCGATGCTCAACGATCCTCGCATTCTCATTCTTGACGAGCCAACGGCTGGTCTCGACCCTAACGAACGTATCCGCTTCCGCAACTTGATAAGCGAGCTTGCCGAAAACCGCATGGTGCTGCTTTCCACCCACATTGTCAGCGATGTAGAATACATTTGCAGCGAAATTTGGCTCATGAACGAAGGGCGCATCACCAGCCAGGGCACGGCTGACGCCTTAATTCACGAAATGCGCGACGACGTATGGCGTGTCACAGTGCCGCGTGCAGAGGTGAACACCTTCATGGCGCAGTTCAAAGTAGCCAACATTAAAACCACACCGGAGGGTGCTGAGTTACGCATCGTCGCACCAATACGCCCAACACCTGATGCCATACAGGAAACACCAACGCTTGAAGATGTCTTTCTCTACCATTTTGGTAAAACCGGAGGTGATCAAGATGTTGCGTTATGAGCTGAAAAAAATCTTCAGCCGCGCCAGCGGTAAAGTCACCCTGCTCATTTTATTGATCGGCTTAGTGGTCATCTGTTACAGCGCCATGCTGCAAGTATCCTACACCGATGAAAACGGCGTATCCCACGTTGGGCCGCAGGCTGCACGGGAATTGCGTGATGCCAAAAATGAATGGGCTGGTTTCATTGGCCAAAACTTACTCACACGCGCCATAGAGCGTGACCATGAGATCACCAGCTCGGATAATTATAATTCTGATGACATTGCCCGCCAAAACATGGCCTACCACGATACCCAAGGCTATGCCACCCTTCGCAACCTCGTTGCACAAACCTATGGTGGTTTTAACGATTATAACTACTACCTCATCGGCACCATCACACCGGACGAAGCCGGCGAACTTTACGCACGGCGCATCACCAATCTGGAAGAATGGCTGGCGCGACCAGACATCAACTTCTCTCCAGCCGAAGAGGACTTTCTTGTGAATCACTACAAGGCCATGCCGACACCCCTTTATTACGAATACAACGACGGCTGGGAAACCATTCTCTATTATGCGCCTACATTGGTGCTTGTCTTTCTCTATCTATGCATCTTCCTTGTGAGCGGCATCTTTCCTTGCGAGCACCGCTGGAAATCGGACGCCATCTTCTTTTCCACCGTGCGCGGCAGGCACAAGGCGATACGCAGTAAAATTGCTGCCGGGCTCATCACCGTCAGCGTATTGTACTGGCTTGCCATTGCCATTTACACCGTCGTATTGCTTGCACTTCTGGGCACAGGCGGGGCCGATGGGGCTTACCAGCTCCTAAAATGGAAAGCGTTCTATAATCTCACGATTGGTCAAGCCTATCTCCTGACCATTTTTGGCGGCTATGTGGGCATGCTCTTCCTCTCGTTGTTGTCCATGTTCATCAGCGCACTGACCCGTTCGCAAGTTGTCGGCGTTATTGTGCCTTATGTCATCGTGCTCGCCGCAAACTTCGCCGCGAGCCTGCTTTCTAACTGGGAAGTGCTGCCGCAAATTTTAGGGCTTCTGCCAGATCAACTCCTGCTCATGTCGCAGGTGCTCGATGATTTCAACCTTTACAACATTTTTGGCCACATCACCGGTGCTGTGCCTGTGCTCTTTGTGCTTTACAGCGTGCTTTCCCTCCTTTTGATACCACTCATCTACCACACCTATCGTAAATGTCAGGTACGCTGACAATGGGCTATCACACAACCGCCACCGTGCATTTTTCTGCATGGTGGCGGTTGTTTTTCATTAGCAAAAATCCTTTATTGTACAATGTTCACTTTGACGACTATACTAAAGATACGATAAAGAAGGAGGTTCTCTATGGAAGAAGAAAAAGTCCCCCTGTTCAAATTGTTTTGCGCCACATTTATGTTAAGTGCCTTCACTTTCGGTGGCGGTTATGTCATTATCACATTGATGAAAGACCGTTTCGTTGACAAATACCATTGGATGGAAGAAAACGAAATGCTTGATATGGTCTCCATTGCCCAATCAGCACCGGGGCCAATCGCTGTCAATGGTTCTGTGATTACCGGCTACAAACTACGCGGTCTGCCCGGTGTGCTGGCTGCCGTGGCTGGAACGGCGCTGCCACCCTTTCTCATCATCACGGTGATCTCTTTTTTCTATGATGCGTTTGCTGATAACTTCGTTGTCGCTCAACTGCTAGAAGGTATGCAAGCCGGTGTTGGTGCCGTCATCGCTTCCGTGGTGTACGACATGGCTGCCGGTGTCGTGAAAGGCCGTTCGCCGTTTTCCGACCTCATCATGGTCTGCGCCTTTATCGCTACCTGTTTCTTTGGCGTCAGTGTGGTGGCTATTGTCATTATCTGCATCCTGTTAGGCATTGCGCGCACGCTGTTTCTGCGAAAGGAGGAAGAATGATGATTTATCTTCAGCTTTTCGTCAGTTTCTTCCAGGTTGGTCTCTTTGCCTTCGGCGGCGGCTATGCGGCGCTGCCTTTGATTCAAGACCAGGTGATTAACAACAACGCCTGGCTTTCGATGGATGAATTCACCCACCTGGTCACTATCTCGCAGATGACCCCTGGCCCAATCGCCCTCAACGCTGCCACCTTTGTCGGCACCAAGATGGGCGGTATTCCCGGCGGTTTAGTGGCTACCGCCGGCTGTGTGGCACCAAGCTGCATCATTGTTACCATTCTTGCCATCCTCTATCTTAAATACAAAAATGCCAGCGGCCTCAAGAGCATCCTCGGCACACTGCGACCAGCCACCGTGGCACTCATCGCCTCAGCCGGTGTTTCCATTCTCATCACTGCTTTCTGGGGTAATGACGCTGTCATCACTGCCATTCAATTTGCCAAAACAAACTGGCTTATGGTCGCCATCTTCGCCCTGAGCGTGGTGCTTCTGCGTAAAACCAAACTCGGCGCCGTACCGGTCATGATTTTAGCAGGCGTGCTCAAACTCTGTCTGGCACTCATTGGTATTGGCTAACGCCCTCACGGAGCACTTCACGATGAAGTGCTCCGTTTTTCTTTCGCCAATGGTCTCGATTTGCTTGACCAATGCACCAATTTCTTATGATTCTGTTATAATGATACAAAACCCATACAGAAACGGAGCGACAACCATGGACACTTGTTACAACGAGCGCAAACTTCTTGCCGAAAACTTCAAAGCGTCACGGTTGGTACTGAAAGCGCTCGGCGACGATAACCGCCAGCTGATTTTTCTCACCTTGCTGGAAGCCGACCATGAAGGGATGCGCGTGCCGGAACTCATGAAGCGCACCCATCTCTCCCGTGCAGCCCTTTCGCATCACCTGCGTATTCTCAAAGAAGCCGATCTCGTGGAACTGCGCCGCATTGGTACAAAGAACTACTATTATGCGGCCACTGCCGAAGAGCGTTGGGCCAGCCTGCATACACTAACCGGTCAGGTGTTGGCCGCAGTACGCGCCGCCCGCAAGCACGGTTGTCCCCATATCAAGGAGGAATAAACAATGACCCTTTTAGAAGCTATGGAAGCGCGCCATTCCGTACGCCGCTATCTCTCAAAGCCCCTTTCTCAAGACAGCATCGCCACCTTGCAACGAGAGATCGCTCGCTGCAACCGTGAAGGGCACCTGCACATGCAACTCGTCACCGATGCACCAGAAGTCTTTGAAAGCCGCCTGGCTCATTATGGCAAATTCGAAAACGTACAACACTTCATTGCACTCATTGGTGAAAAAAGCGCCGACCTTGATGAACGCATCGGTTATTATGGCGAACGTTTAGCACTTCTGGCGCAGACACTCGGCCTTAACACCTGCTGGGTAGCGCTGACTTTCGCCAAAGGTGCCAGTAAAGATCGTTGCATCATTGCCAAAAATGAAAAACTCGTCTGCGTACTGGCATTAGGTTATGGCGCTACATCGGGCAGCCCACACAAGAGCAAACCACTCAGTGCCATTTGCAAAGACAACGACGAGCTGCCAGACTGGTATCGCCGCGGCCTACACTATGCACTGCTCGCACCAACAGCTATGAATCAACAAAAATTTCTCTTTTCACGTCAGGGCGACCGCGTTGCTGTTAAAGCCACCGGAGGTTTTTACAGCAAAGTAGACCTTGGCATTGTTAAATACCACTTTGAACTTGGCGCTGGCATCGAGCATTTTCGCTGGCTCTAAGCGCAAAAGCTGTCGCTCATCGCGGCAGCTTTTTTTATTGAACAGTGGTTTATTTTCTTAACTGTTTTTCTAACAACCGCTCAATGGTTTTCTGTCAAATGGCATGGTATCATAAACACAACAGGTACCTGAACCATTCCACAGGAGGTCATCAACATGAACATTGGTGAACAAATCCGCATCTACCGCAAAGAACATAACATGACCCAAGAACAAATCGCCACCACCCTCGGCGTCACTGCGCCAGCAGTAAATAAATGGGAACGCGGCGCAAGCCTGCCAGACATCACACTTCTGCCTGCCCTGGCAAGGCTCCTTGAAATCGACATGAACACGCTTTTCTCGTTCCACGACGAGCTCACAGAGCCCGAAATCGCCCACTTTGTCAACACCCTCTATGAAAAAGCCACCTCCGGCGAGATTGCCGCTGCCTTTACCGAAGCACAAGCGAAAATTCGCGACTACCCACACTGTGAACCACTCATCTACACTTGTGCCACCATGCTTTCAGCGGCGCTCACCCTCTCTACGCTTTCGGCAGAAGAAAAAAGCACCTACGCAGCCACGGTGAAAAAATGGTTCATGCGTGTCAGCGAAAGCGACGACGCCAACTACCGCACCGCTGCTTGTTATCAACTGGCTGTCCAGGAAATCGACGATGACAACCTTGAACACGCTGAAACACTTATTGAGCAGCTGCCAAACATCCCCTTTGATAAAACCATGCTTCAACTCCGGCTGCTTGCCAAACAAGGCAACTTTGATGAAGCAGCGCTACAAAGCGAAGCACAGGTGCTCGCCAAAATTGTAACGCTGCACAGTCATTTGCAACAGCTTATTGAATTTGAAACGAAAACCGGTCACACCGATGAAGCCCAAGCCATTGTTGACATTGCCAGCCACTTTGCGACAAGCCTTGGTCTTTGGCCTTATGAGCAGACCACACCACAGCTTGTCGCTGCGCTCTATCGCAAAGATACCAGCGCTGCACTCACGCACATTCGCACCATTCTCGATCAGCTCACCCGCCCTTGGCAGGGTGAAGATTCACCGCTTTTCTACCGTCTCGCCCAAGCTGGCCGGCTACCAGCACCTGAACCCGCGTTCATCAACGCCTTTATCCGTGAGATGGAAACACAGCCGGAGTATGATTTTCTCCGTAACGAACCGGAATTTCAAGCCCTACTTGCCACCGCTGAAGCAATCGAATAACGCCAATACGCTCCGCAATCCTTGTTGCGGAGCGTATTTTTTCGACCCTATGTTCAATCGTGCAACGCGTAAAATTCGTCCAAAATATGCGCCAATGCTGCGGGATTTTCCTCGTTCACAATATGCCCCGTGTTTTCCACCACCTTCATCTCGGCATGAGAAATATGTTCGGCAAGGAAGTGCACAGAAGCGAGATTGGCACGGTCTTTTTCACCACAGAGAATAAGCGTTGGGCACTGAATAGCGTGCAGGTGTGCACTAAAATCCACATTTTTCATGGACTTTCCCAAGGCAAAGGTACCTTTCTTATCAAATGCCATGGCTTCAAACATGGCAGCCGGCAAGAACCTGAACACAAGGTTTTGAACACCAAACGCCAACTTTGGTATTTTGTGCGGGGTGCCGATTAAAACGAGCGTACACACTTTCTGCGGAAAATCCAACGCATAAGCAAGGGCCAACATCCCGCCCAAGGAAAGACCACATAGGTGAACCGCGCCCGCCGTCTTATTGCAGTAGTCGGCAAAAGCCGCATACAACGCATCATAGCTGACTTGCCTTCCTGCCAGAAGATCGCTCAGGTTTGGACAAACAATGTCATCAGCACACGCCATGTGTGTCAAGGTATCTTGCCAGCTCGCCGCCTGATGACCGGAGCCATGGATAAAGATTTTTCTCGTCATGAATTGCCCCTTCCGCGCAAATATTATGCGCTCACCCTCTTCGCAAGAACACCAACCGCCCCAGCTCCCAGAGAAGCGCACCACCGCCGAGCGCCGCACAGCAGTGTGCCGCTGTCTCGCTGCCTTCATCGTACAAATGCTTCGCCAGTGCCAGCATTGCCACACCGCTGCCGATGTTTAACACCCGCACACTGCGGCGAAAACATGGCGAAATCCACCAAAAATGATTTAAGCGCCGGTCGAAGTGGTCGGCACCTGCCTCCACGCAGCGTTCAAAGCGATCTGCTGCATTTTCAACAGCATTTTCGATGAGTTGGTCAAATTGTTTTTCTGTCATGATTTTTCCTCCATTCCATTGATACATGATGATGGTATGTATCAGTGTAAAAAAATAACATCCCATCACCTCAACAATAATACCTACCGTACGAATGTAAAAAGGTAAAATAAAATTGCCCTTCGGCAATTTTATGCAGGATCGTTCTCGGGCATCTGTGCAAAGAAAGCATCCACAAGCTCCGACATTTCTTCATCGAAAAGCGGCACGCCCATTTTCGCAAGCATTTCGCCGATGAAATCAAACTTGTGTCGCATCTCTTCCTTCGTTGCAGGAAACACGCTTGGCAATAACCAAAGGCTCGTGAGCAATGGCAAAAGCTCGGCAATTTCCTTTGCATAGTCGGTGTGAATGGAACCGTCACGAATGCCTTCTTCGATGAGCGTTTGAAAGCGCGGCGTCAGCACCTTGCGATTGGAAGTAATCATCTCCACCAGCAAACGCGGATTCTGTGACACCGGAATGCTCTGCACCGTCAAACGGGTGCGTGCAGTATCCGCCTGATTGAGCCGAATGACTTCGCGCAGTTTTTCCAGCCCGTTCAAATCCTTGCGCTCACGCACCTTTTCAAACGGATTGTTCTCGAAAAACATACGGTCGCACACAGCGCTGAGAATTTCTTCCTTCGATTTGAAATGATGATAAACAGCACCTTTGGTGAGATCGCCCAGCTCCGTTACAATATCCTGAATGGTGGTCTGTTCATAGCCTTTTTCAAGAAACAGCCGCTGTGCGGCGTCCAAAATACGTGCTTCGGTAATCTCCGGATATTTGTTACGCGCCATCTATACAACCTCCCCTTTTACATTCTCTTGGTATGTTTTCATTGTAGCGGTTTCAGCGAGCGTTGTCAAGAATCATTCACACGGTATGTATTTTTATCCGATGACCGTTTCAATGAGCCGCAGCCAGTTTGCTTCCGCCATCTGCGTCAATTCCTGCGGGGAGAAACCGACAGCACGCAACGCTTCCATATAAGCAGGCGTGTGGCTGGCATCTTCCAGCCCCGGCACATTGGGGTTGCCGCCATCGTTGTAGCTTTTGGTGGCATCGACTGCCAGATACTCATTAAAATCAAAACCAAAGGCGAGATGCTCCACGCCAATCGTTTCAGCGATATGCGCTGCGTGCGCCGCAAAGTGGCGCAAATGCTGTTTGGCCGGATCTGGACTGACAAGGTTTTTATTGGCATTCAGCCCCACCAGCCCGCCTGTTTCTGCAATGGCACGCAGCTGTTCGTCTGTAAGATTGCGTGGCACCGCTGCCAGCGCATAAGCATTAGAATGAGAAGCAATCACCGGCGCCTGTGCCACGCGGAGCACATCCCAAAAAGAAGCCTCATTGAGATGCGACACATCAACGAGCATCTGCAACTTTTCCATGCAGCGCACAGCACGCCGCCCGGCATCGGTAAGCCCGCGTGCAGGATTGCCTTTAGCGCCGGTCGCCAGTGCGTTCTCTTCGTTCCAGGTGAGCATGGCGTGCCGCACCCCGAAGGCATACAACCGCTCAATGTCGCTGATGTCCTCGCCAATCGCCGCCAAACCTTCCACACCAAGAAGAATCGGAAATCGCCCTTCTGCCTGTGCCTGCCGCATCTCTGCACTATGATGCACGAGCACGGCTTCTGTACATACTGCCATTTCTGCTTCCACTGCCTGCATCAGCTGCGTCAAACGCTCTGCCGGTGCATCTGTGTAGGGCGGGTCCACCCAAAGCACAAAACAGCCGCCGCTGATGCCTCCGGCACGCAACAGCGGCAGATGGCGACGCTGCAAAACGTTCTCCTCGCCTGCCAAACGGCGGCGCAGCACGTCCGTAAATATATCGCAATGTCCATCAAAAATCATGGGACTTGTCTCCTTTCACTCTGCGTTGTATTATACCGTTTCCGAAAGCACTCCTGCAAGCGCCGTCTGCCACACCACACATCTAGTTTTCAAGATTATTTAATATCATATTGCATTCAACGTGTCAATTCGATACAATAGGAACAAATCCCATCACGATGAATGAAATGGAGGGGCTCCCTTGAATAATTTTGTAATCAGTTGCTGCACGCCTGTGGACTATTCGCGCGAGGCAATGAAGGCGCTTGATGTGGAAACGGTGTTTTATCATGTCATTTTAGATGGAAAAGATTACCTCGACGATTTTGGTGAAAGCATCAGTCCGGAACAACTGCATCAATACATGGTAGACGGGCATGATGTCAAGACCTCGCAGGTCAGTGTTGGCGAATACAAGGCGTTTTTCCGTCCATTTCTGGAAGAAGGGCGCGATATTCTCCACATCACGGTATCCAGTGGCATCTCCGGCACCTACAACTCTGCCATGCTGGCAGCGCGTCACTTGCTGGAAGAATTTCCCGAACGCAAGCTCATCATTGTCGATTCATTAAGCGGTTCGGTGGGTTATGGTATGCTCGTGGAAGAAGCCGCCCATCTGCGTGCCGCCGGCAAAAACATCGAAGAGGTGCGTGAATGGGTGGAGGAACATCGGCTAAATATGCAGCATTATTTCTTTTCCACCGACCTCACCTATTTCATCAAGGGCGGACGTATCCCTCGCTATGCCGGACTTCTCGCACAAAAAATGAAAATCTGCCCAATCATGGTTGCCAATACCAAGGGCGAGATTGTCATGAGCGATAAAATCCGCACCCGCAAAAAAGCCATCACACGCATTGTGGAACACATTGCCGACATCGCCAACGATGGCTACAACTACAACGGCAAGCTCATGATTGCTCATTCCGACCTGCCCTCGGCACAGGAAACCGCCGCACTTATCCGAGAAAAATTTCCGCGCCTTGTTGATTTGGCCATTCGTCCGCTCGGCGCCACATTCAGCAGCCACAGCGGCCCCGGCTGCGTTTGCGTTTGTTTCTGGGGCAAACATCGTGTGAACTAAGCATAAAAAAGAGGCAAGACTGCGCGCGTCTTGCCTCTTTTTGTGTTTTTAGTGCACTTTCAATTTGTGCAGGGTTTTGATATAGCCAGGGTCATCGTGGTAAACAATTTCGCTGTGCCCAATATCAAGATCGGAGATTTCTGCCATGTCGTCCTCGCTGAGCTGGAAATCCCAGATGTTCAGATTTTCAATCATGCGTTCCTTGTGCACCGATTTTGGAATAACCGTCACACCACGCTGCACGTTCCAGCGCAATGCCACTTGTGCCGCACTCTTGCCATATTTTTCGCCAATCGCCGTGAGCAATGGATGGTTAAAAATGTCATGCGTACCTTCCGCAAATGGCCCCCATGCTTCCGGATGCACACCGTACTGTTTCATGGTCTTAAGCGCACGTGGCTGCTGGAAAAACGGATGCAACTCAACCTGATTGACCGCAGGCAGAACATCAACGGTTTCACAAAAATCAGCCAGACGGGCTGGATACATATTGCACACGCCAATAGCACGCAGCTTGCCTTCTTTATACGCTTCCTCCATAGCACGCCAAGCGCCATAGATGTCGCCAAGTGGCTGATGAATGAGGTAGAGATCCATATAATCCAAGCCGAGTTTTTCCAGAGAACGTTCAATAGCAGCCTTAGCACCTTCGTAGCTGGCATCTTGAACCCAGAGTTTTGAGGTAATAAAGAGTTCTTCTCTTGGCACACCACTTGCCTTGATGGCACGGCCAACACCTTCTTCGTTCATATAGGCCGCAGCAGTGTCAATGAGGCGATAGCCCGTTTGAATGGCTTCCAGCACAACTTTTTCACACGCGTCCAAATCCGTCACCTGGAACACACCATAGCCTTCCAATGGCATGACAACGCCATTGTTCAATGTTACTGATTCCATTAATCGATGACCTCCTTCGATTTTTTATACTATACATATTATACGCCATTCTCTTCAAGCGTACCAATAGGAATCCCTGCTATCAACGATACGAATATGACAAATCCCCGACACAAGGTCGGGGATCGCAAGGTTACTGAATATGCGCGTTGTGATAGGCTTCGGTTTTACGAATGGCATCGTCCACATCTGCGCGACTGATCGGATATGGCAGATACTGCATACAGCGGTCTGCCATGGTGCCATCGAGCAATTTTTCGTAATCTTCACTGCCAATGGTAACATCAATCTCAGCCAGGCTAGTTGGCAAGCCAAGCGCACGATTGAGCTTAAACTGACGTTCAAAATCTTCCATGCGTTGTTCGTGCATCAATTGGGGCAGGCAGGCATAGGCGACAATTTCGCCATGCAAATGGTTCTGCTCGCAAGCAGGAATTGGCGTGCTGCCATAGAAAATGGAATGTGGAATGGCGCCGTTATATTTTTCGGTTTCAATCAGGGTGCTGATAATGCCGCCGGTAATGATGATGTTGAGCACGATCTGTTTCAGCGCTTCGCTGGTACGATGGTTCTTACAATCCTCATACGCTTGAACAGCATACTTAAACAATGGTTCGCCGCAGTGCTTTGCCAAATCCACGCCAATCATGTTGGAATGGTCCAACTCATCATTCATGGCTGAGAAAGATGGTTCATAGGCTTTGCTGAAGGCATCACCAATGCCCGCCCAGATGTATTCCAGCGGTGCCTTAGAAATAATATCCAGGTTGATAAAGCAATGCTTGGCCGGTTCCTTGCGATAGTGGAACCCTGCCAGGCTACGGTCTGGTTTGTGCATCACGCACACCAGCGTAACAGCCGCACAGTTAGAAGCAATCGTAGGGAAAGTAAAGATCGGTTTGTCGAGCTTGTCGGCTGCCGTTTTGCACGTATCAGTAGCACGGCCGCCGCCAACGGCGAAAATCATGTCGGCTGCCTGCACGTCCGGATTGGCACAAAGAGCATCTGCTGCTTCGTAGGTGACATCGTCACCATATTTGAGAAAACCGGTGATTTCGATGTCACTTCCTGCAACACCCGCAAGCAAATCAGCCTTTGCAGCAGCCATAGCTTTTTCGCCGCCAATAACGATGGCCTTGGTGCCATACGGCCGACAAATAGCCGGAACTCTTTTATATACATCGCTGCCGCCGATGCTATAAGATGGAAGAAAAACGGATTGCGTTTCCATGATGATAACAACTCCTTTGATCGATAAACTGTTATAGGACAATTATAGAGCGAACTGCATAAATACGCAATATTTTTGAAAAAAATGCAGTCGCCTTCTGTCAATTCACCATCATAGTGCTATAATAGAAGGCACGAAAAGAGTTTTTATCCGAAGGGTACCCATACCCATAAGAAAGGAAGACCCCTCCCATGTTAGAAAATAAAGACGCGCATCTCCATGTGCTACAAGAAATTTTTGGTAAAGAACGGGTGCTGTATAAGCCTATCGACTGTTTCGGTTACAGTTACGATGCTTCACCAGAAGCCCTCAATCCCGATGAAACGCCCGATTTTGTCTGCAAAGCCCACACCACCGCCGAAGTTTCCGCCTTGTTAAAGTACGCGAACACAAAAAAAATTCCTGTCACAGTACGTGGCACAGGCAGTGGCCGCAGCGGCGGTGCCATTCCTGTGAAAGGTGGTATCGTGCTAAGTGTCGATGAAATGAAAAATATCGTTGAACTTGATGAAAAAAATCTCACCTTGCGTGTACAACCGGGTGTGCTCACCAAAGAAGTGCATGATTTCTGCACTGCTCATGGGCTTTACTACCCACCGGAACCTTCTTCACACAAATACTCCACCATCGGCGGCAACATTGCTGAAAACGCCGGTGGTATCCGTGCCGTGAAGTACGGGGTCACCAGCGACTATGTATTGGGCTTAGAAGTGGTACTTGCCAATGGTGATATCATCCACACCGGCGGCAAGCTCATAAAAAACGTCACCGGCTACAACATGACACAGCTTTTTGTCGGTTCTGAGGGCACACTTGGTGTCATCACCGAAGCCACACTCAAAGTCATCGGTCAGCCACGCTATGTAAAAAGTGCCATGGCCACCTTTAAGAGTGTGGAAGATGCCTGCACCGCCGTTGGTGATTGTTTGAAAAGCGGCGTTACGCCAACGGCCGCTGAGCTGATGGACAAGCTCTCTTGTGAAGCCACTGCCAAATTCAACGATTTTCCAATCAAAGACGGCGTTGGCGCCATGCTCGTTTTCGATCTCGACGGCAACACCCCAGAAATTTGCGCCAGCGATATGGCCACCCTCGAAGCCGTTTGCCGCCAAGACGGCGCACTGGACTTCACCTTAGCCAAAGACGATGCCGAGCGTGACCATCTCTGGAATCTTCGCAACAAACTTTCCACCGCACTCAAAGCGTTGGCGCCGGACCGCGTTGGTGAAGACATCACCGTACCACGCGCTGAGTTGCCGCAGGTTTGCACAAAGATTACCGACATCTGTGCAAAATACGGCTTCAAGGTTTCCATCTTCGGCCACGCCGGCGATGGCAATTTGCATCCATCCTTGCTCTGCGATATGGGTGTTTCTGGCGTGCCCGAAAAAGTCCACGCCTGCGTGGAAGAAATCTTTCAGGCGGCTGTCGATTGTGGCGGCAAACTCAGCGGCGAACACGGCATTGGCATCTCCAAACAACCGTACATCGACCTTGCCCTCGAAAAAGAAGAAATCGACGCCTCTCTGCTCATTAAACAAGCACTGGACCCAAATGGTATTCTCAATCCCGGAAAAATCTTTGGTCGCGACACCACGTCTCAAGGAGGGCGATGAGCATCATGGAACACAACACCCATTATGACAAACTCAAAGCCATCGCTCTCAAATGCGACCGCTGCGGCGCCTGCACCACAGTCTGTCCACTCTATCGTGTTGACCGCAAAGACCGCGCCACCTCACGTGGCAAAATCGCCATCGTTCGCGCCCTGCTCGAAGGCAAGCTCGACGGCAGTGAAAAAGACCTGCGCCACGCACTGGATTACTGTTTGCTCTGTAAAGCCTGCACAGAAGTCTGCCCAGGCAAAGTCATGACCGACCAAGCCATGATTGAAATTCGTCAATGGCTGCGTGAGGACTATGGGCTTTCACCAAAATACCGCCTTGTCGGCGGCTTCATGTCCTCCAGCCCGTTAAAAAGCCTGAGCCGCCCTTTCATTGGTGCTGCCCAAACCCTGCAATTTCCACGCCTTACCCGTGGTCTTTTGCCAGCCAACCATACTGCGCCGGAAGCATTGCGCCACAGCGGCCCCGCTATTTTTTCCAAACCTGCGGAAAAGTGTCGTATGGATCTTGGAAAAGTGAAACATGTCGCCTATTTCAAAGGCTGTGCAATGAAGCTCTTCTTTAACAACGCCAGTGAAGCGTCCATTGCGCTCATCGAAAAAACCGGCCGCAGCGTTGATGTGCCTAATGTCGATTGCTGTGGCTTGCCGCAACAATCCCACGGCATGATTCCTCTGGCGAAAAAGATGGCACGCCGCAACATTGACACCCTAAAAGACTACGATCTCATCATCACCGACTGTGGCAGCTGCGGCGCCATGCTCAAAGAATACGGCGAACTCTTCGCTGATGATTTCACCATGAAAGATAAAGCCCGCACCTTTAGCCAGAAAGTGATGGGACTTTCCGAATATCTTTACGCCGTCGGTTACGAACCAACCCCGCACAAGGATCTGCACGTGACTTATCACGCCTCCTGCCATCTCAACCGCGGCCAGGGGATTCACAAAGAACCACAGGCACTGCTCGAAAAGGCTGTGACCTATCTGCCAGCCGAAAATGCCACCATGTGCTGCGGCGGTGCCGGTACGTTCCAAATTGATTTTCCGCAAACCTCTGCTAAGGTGCTCGACAATAAATACCGGGATTTCAAAGCCACCGGTGCTGACATTGTCGTTGCCGAATGTCCAAGCTGCCTCATGCAGCTCGGCAAGTTAGAACGCTACAAAGATCTCAAAGTGCTCCATATTAGCCAGGTGCTCTAAGGCAAAACTGTCGCCAAAACGGCGGCAGTTTTTTTATGCCGTTTTTCACAAAAGAGATTTATTTGTCACTTTATTATTGACCGCTCACGTTCTATGTGATATATTTGTCTTATTAAGAGACAAATATATCACTATCAAAGGAGCTGACCATCATGGATAAACGTCTGCCAAAGAAAAGCATTCGACGCCTCATCATCGGTGCTGTTGTCGTCATCGCCCTGCTGCTCTTAGGCGTGGCCTATTCCCTCGCCTTCAACGACGGTCGTTGGGTGTATAATATGGACCTCTCCACCTACACCTTCCAGCCAAAAGATCTATCGCTGCTCATTCCCGGTGCCTTGCTTTTCTGCTATGTCATCTATTTTCTCGTTGTCCTTTGGCGCCACGTCATCCGACTCATGTTCACCAAAGAGCCTTCCGAAGATGGCCGCAGCTATTCCCGCACCATCTCACCACGCCTCGGTTGGCTAGGCTTTGCAGGATTTTTGGGCTTTGGCGGTTTCTGGACTTATGCCGAGTTTGGCAAAATCTTTCCCTTTATCTTCTTTGTGTTCTTTGGCTTCTTCGGCTTTTTCTTTGAAGGCAAGCTCTCGCACACATTAGAGGACGAACTGTTCCAGGAAAACCGTCGGCGTGCCGAACTCAAAGCTTACCGCATTGGGTTCGCACTGCTCTTTATCGTCATTTGGCTGATGGGGATGGGCTTCCTTAGCCGCAATGTCGAATGGTGTGCCATCTTCATGCTCGCTGCCATCTCTCTCATCTATGGCTTGGTGCTCTTCCTCTGCAACTACCTTCTTTACCGTTATGAGAAAGCAGAGTGATTGCCTATGCCAACCGTAGAATTTGAATGTCATCTGAAACAATTTCGCATGGCAAAAGGTTGGACCCAGGAAGAGCTTGCCGAAAAAGTCGGCGTTCGCCGAGAGACCATCATGCGCCTTGAAAAAGCCCAGTACAACCCATCGCTCAAACTCGCCATTGACATTTCTCGCGCCGTTGAAGCACCCATCGAAGATATTTTCATTTTCCCATAACCTTTTGGCATCAGCATATTTTGTTGATGCCAATTTTTATTTTCGGCATAAATTTTTCTTTATCCCCCTTGAAAATTCCAGTCAAAATTCTAAACTTAAAGACGTCAACCCAAGCGGTCAAACCTGTTCGGTCAACCATCGAAAAAGGAGGGGCACCTGTGAACGAAAAATTTCATCAACTGCCAGAAGAAAAACAACTGGCCATTTTCAACGCAGCCATGGAAGTTTTCGCCAGAAATGACTATAAAAAAGCATCCACCGATGATATTGCCGCTAAAGCGGGCATATCCAAAGGTATGCTGTTCTATTATTTTCACAACAAACGTACCCTTTATCTGGAAACCTACGACTATGCCATGCGCACCGGACGTGCCGCCATCAACGACCCACATCTTTTTGAGCTCACAGATTTCTTCGAGTTGCTCGACTACGCCACAGAAAAAAAGCTGCGCGTCATGACAAAGATGCCTTATCTTTACGATTTTTTTCTGCGCACGCTTTACAACGAAAACAAAGAAATCGCCGAACCCCTTAGAGAAAAAATTAGCCAGGATGTGGCAGATATTTACAACGTCTATTTTCAAAACATCGACAGAGAGAAATTCATTGACGGCATAGACCCCACGCAGGTGTTAAATATGCTCACCTGGATGGCGACCGGCTATCTACACTTACAACATTTCGCCGGTAATACCTATCATCTTGACACCATGGCGCAAACATTTTCGCAATGCGCACAATTAGTGAAAAAAGCCTGTTATAAGGAGGAATATCTATGACTATGTTACAAATCGACCATCTGACGCGCGATTACGGTGGCGGAAAGGGGATTTTTGACGTTACTTTCGGCGTTGATGAAGGTGAGGTGTTTGGCTTTCTCGGCCCAAACGGCGCCGGTAAAACCACCACCATTCGCCATCTGATGGGGTTTATTCGCCCGAAGAAGGGCACTTGCCGCATCAATAACAAAGATTGCTGGACAGCGCGCGCCGATATTCAGCGTGACCTTGGCTATATTCCCGGCGAAATCAATTTCTTTGATGATATGACAGGCAAGGAATTTCTTCGCTTTATGACCAAGTACCGCCACATTCCAGCACAAAACCGTCAAAAAGAGCTGCTGGAACGGTTTGAACTGAACCCAAAAGGCAAGATTAAAAAAATGAGCAAGGGTATGAAGCAAAAGCTCGGCATTGTTGCCGCTTTCATGCACGACCCACAGGTGCTCATTTTAGACGAGCCAACGTCCGGTCTTGACCCATTGATGCAGCATCGCTTTATTGACCTGATTGCCGAAGAAAAGGCGCGCGGCAAAACCATTCTCCTTTCCAGCCACATTTTCGAGGAAGTAGAACGCACCTGCGACCGCATCGGCATTATTCGCCAGGGCAAAATGGCGGATATTGATTCCGTGGATAATCTTCGCAGCCGCCATCTTCGTACCTATACCGTGCAGCTGGATACACCAGAGCTGGCGGAACATTTTGCTGCCGATTTTTCCGGCACCTGCGAGGGCACCCGTGTCACCGTCACCGCCCGTCAGGATCTTGAATCCATCTTTTTGCATTACTATGGAGGAAACGACCATGATTAACACCACCCTCTACAAACGCGAAATAAAAAACAGTCTCAAGCTGCTCGTTATCCTCGCCGCTGTGATGACCTTTTATGTCAGCATCATCGTCTATATGTACGAACCAGAAATGATGTCCCTGCTCGACAGCTATGTGGAAGCCATGCCTGACATTCTGGCAGCCGTTGGCATGAGCAGCGGCGCCACCGACTTACTCGGTTTTATGATTTCCTATCTCTATGGCTTCATTCTGCTGGTTTTTCCGATGATTTATTGCATCTTGCGCGGCAACGGCCTGCTCGCCAAATACACCAACAATGGCGCCATGAGCTATTTGCTTGCAGCGCCGGTTCCTCGCCGCACCATTGTTTTCACGCAAATCACTGCCTTAATCAGCGGGATTCTTTTGCTCATGCTTTACACCACCGCTTTGGAAATTGGTGTGGCTGAACACTTTTTCCCTGGCGAATTGGATATTGCCGGACTTTTAACGGTGAATGTTGGCCTGCTTTGCCTGCAACTTTTCATCGGCAGCCTTTGCCTGCTCTTTTCCAGCGCTTGCAGCGACACCAAATACAGCCTCACCTTCGGTGCCGGTATTCCAACGCTGATGTTTATTCTGCAAATGCTTGCCAATGTGGGTGACAAAGCGGCTGACCTAAAATATGCCACTTTTTTCACCCTCTTCGACCCAACAGGGCTTGCCGATGGTGACACCACCGCTTGGCTCTGCACAGGCATTTTGCTGCTCGCCGCCATTCTCTGCTATGCGCTCACCATGCTTATTTTCAGCCGCAAAAACTTTTCCATCTAACCAATAGCTTCATAGCAAATAAACGTAAAAACACGCGACCACGAAAAAGTGGCCGCGTGTTTTTTATTATTGATTGTGATTATTGATGTTCACATTGATGTTAAAAAATGCCGGTTGAAAAGTGCCTTCAAAACTATTTTTGTTACTGTCGCTGACAGTTTGCGGATAGCCGCCCTTGCTGCTTTTGGTGACGTTATGATTCATATTAAGAAAATGTGTAAGCACTAACGTCATCAATGCGCTGAAGCCAAGAGCGGAAATAAGTTTGGTTGGTAGATTAGACATAAACACTATCCTTTCTTGTGAATGATTCTTCCCGACGGAAGTTTTGCGTAATGGTGCGGGCAAAGTCACGAATGCGGTTCTCAATGCCGTCAATGTTCAATACAGTGCCCGGGTCGTTTGCCATTTCCATCATAGCAAAATGGCCCGGCAAATAGAAGCTTTTATTCATGTTGAGCGCTGCAATCAACTGTTTGGCTAAAATGTCACAGCCACTGTAACCGCTGACAATAACCGCAAAGAGGGCTTTGTCGTAAAACTGGCGTTTGCGATAAAGCGCAGTGAGGCGATTGATAAACGCTGTGAGGTTGGCAGAGATGGCATCGTTGTAGTTTGGACAAATCATGACGATGGCATCGGCGCTTTTCACGGCGGGATAAACATTGTCCACCATGATGCCGCCATAGAAACAACTTTCTTTTTCGCCGAAATGCAGGCAGGTTTTATACGGGCAGCCAGCACAGTCTTGCACGGTACCATTGCGCAAACCAAGTTCTTCTATGGCAAAACCGTCAAGTTCAGCGCTCACAGCATGCCAAAGCGCGAACGTATTGGACGTTTTGTGGTTAGACGCGTGCAACACAGCAAGTTTAGGCATACTGCGGCGATAACCCTGAAAAGTTTGCAGCGCTTGCACAAGGCTGCACGCACTATCCACATAAGCCTTCATAAGGTCATCATGACCATTTTTTCGCGCAGCAACAGCAAAATTACGCAAAGAGCCGGTGCCTTCCACAAGCGAACGGCCGACAAAACTGCAGCCACTCATATTAGCTGTAAGAACAAGTTCCTGCGCAGTTGATTTCGTATACAATTCGCTTTGCGCATCGACAATCACACCACCAAGCCAGCCTTCCAGCAAATGCGGCTGTGCACGCAAAAGACGCAAAAGGCGACTGTATTCAAGGTTAATGCCGTCAGCATCGAGATTTACCGCAAAAAGAACCCGCGCAAAATCATCTTCTGCCGGTGCCAATACCCGAAAAGCCTCCTCGGCTTCTTGCGCCGTCGTCACAAACTGTTTTTCAACACCAGCAAGTGCCTGGGTCAACACCTGGGTAAGGCGTGCGTTATCCTCTCGCCCTTTTTCACAGGGTGCCACAACAAGTAAGGATGAAGAACGCATAAAAATCATCTTCTTTCTCTGACAATCAATTGATGGCGCGAAGAGATGCTTCCGACGCACGAATACGCGCCATGAGTGCTTCCGGCAGCGGCAAAATCTCGTGGGATTGGCCATGCAGCGTCGTGCGGTTTTTCACGCCCATATAACTGCCACCGAGAAAAACCGAGCCATAGTGCCACTCGCCGCGCAATGTTTGCAAAATCGAAAGCACCCCCGAGGAATAAGCCGGTGCTACAAACGGCTTAAAACCAAGCGCACGCACCGCCAAATTGGCTTCCAGTGCAAGCGTGGTCAATGCGCGCGAGCGTGCATCATCGTAATGAGCAACGGAATCTGCCACGACAAGTTCCTTGCCATGACCGCCGAAGCAACGCCCTTCTTCAAGAAACTGCTGAAAACGCACATCGCGTTTTGCGTAGTAGGCAGCACGCGCGTTCATCACACCAAGCCCATAGCCCTGCACCTGTTCCGGCAGAAGCCCTCTGCCATCGAAAATACCGTTCTCGTCCAGATTGCTCGCCCACCAGGCCGCTTTCGCCAGCGGGTCAACCGGATCGGAAACTTCGCAAAACAGCCCGCGGAAACCGGCTTCCCGCGCCTGGCGTGCATAGGCGCTGATGATGGCGGTGTTTTTTTCCAGCTGCACCATACGCACGTCAACGCCCTCGTTGCCCACCGGCGGCACACCGGCAGAGGCAGCGAAAATCAAGGCATCGCAATCAAAAAGCGCCTCCTGCGCCACCACTTCCACAGCAGGCAGGGCATCGTAGTCCCAGGCATAGCCAATCTGATTCACTTCTGTCTCCCAACGTGCCGCAACCTGTGCGCTCAAATCGCAGATACCTAAACGCGTAATCACATCGCCCCCCAAAAGATGCAGGCCAATGAGAAGGTGACTGCCTACATCTCCCAGGGCAAGAATGTTTACGCGTTTTTTCCCTAGCTGTCGCCACGCCTCACCCCGAAGCAGTTCTTGCCAGCGCGGATGCAGGCAGTTGACAGCACGCAGACGGCCCTCACGCACAGCGGCACGCACACTTTCCGGCGGTGCGCCCAGCTCTGCACGACGCGGCGCAGCCTGTGCCGCAAGCACTGTTTCGGAAAGCCAGCCTGCATCTTCCGTGGTTTGATAAAGCAAGGCTTCATCATTTACCAAAAACGTAGCACGAGAAGTTTCAAGCGGTCGTGAAAAAAGAAACACCGAAACAGCGTCCTCTTCCCCTGCATCTGCCAAAGGCAGCGGCAACGTTTCCCAACTGCAACAAATCACATCATCAACACGATAAAAATACATACCACCCCTCCTTTACGGCTGCAATCGCTCGAGCATTTTCAAATCATTGTCCAGATACACGCTTGCCGCCAGGTTTGGGTCATAGGTGACACATTCGCCGCGGTCCGGCGCTGACGGCACCGTAATCACCTCGCCCAGCCGCTCCATGGTGAGATTGCGGCCATAGCGGGCACGGTAACATTCTTCCAACGCATAGAAAATATCTCGCGCATTGCGAATACAGCAGGCAGAAAAACGAAAGAGCGCTTCACGGCTGACCCCTGGCAAATCAGGGTCGGTATAGGGCAAGATGGGATTCACCGATGGCGATACTTCGTTGTTGGTGAAGCCGGCTCGCTCCACCGTATCACCGCCAATGAACGGGTAGAGCACCGATTCTACATACCATTTGCGAACATTCGGCACATAGTACATGCTCTCGCTTTCCACGCCACGGCGTGCCATGCGGTCACGGCCAACACCTGTCATAACAGCAAACACCATCTTTTTAATCGGCACGTTTTCCTGGCGCAGCAGCGCATCGAGCGCAGTAAAACGCTTGCCCAGGTTCATGATGTCGTCCACCAAAATCACGGGTCTGTTAAATGAATGCAGCATACGCACCTGATTTAAGAGCGGCGGATAGTTCTTAAACGGGCCAACGGTGTAGTCGGACAAATCCTTTTGATAGACTGTGTCGGTATGCAGCGTCTTGGTCACCGTATTAGGAATGACACGCTCGCGCAAAATGCGCCCAAACGGCACGCACATATTCTCGCCCAACACGCGCGGCGTCACTGTTTCGTTGGGCACACCATTGATGGCTGTGATGCGTTCCACCATGCGTGGGAAAATGACTTCCGATGCCAGTGTGAGCACCAGCTCGCCCGGATAAAGTGCCGTAAGTGCATCCTGCAGCTCACGATAACCGTTCTCAATGGCACGCACCACCTGTGGCTCGCTAATCAGCGGCTCTTTAATAAAGTTCTGCAAATTACGCAGCACAACAATCGGCTGGCGCATATCCACCAGATACACCGGTATGCTGGTGTTCATCTGTTCCGCCAGCACAAAGCCCTGCCGGCGCACTGCGCCCATGATGTAATCGCTCGGCACACTTTCCTGCGGAAAGAACATGGCATAGTTGCAGCCATTGGCGCAAGCCGATGCCAGTACTTCCGTGAGCAATAGCTGCGCCGGATCGGCGATCATCTCATCTTTGGCAGTATAGATGCCGCTGATGAGGAGAATTTTGCCAGACGTGTTGCGCCGCACCTGATCCGCCAGTGCCAAATCGCCAAGCACCTCAAAGAGCGACTCCGGTGCCATATAACGCCCACGAATCACCCCTGTCAGGCGATGGCCGCACATTCTGTTACGCAGAAGAATCAGCGCATCGCCCGACTGGGCCATCGCCTTTAAGGTGGCATCGGCATCTTCTCTGTGCGCCAGCACCACGTTGCCAATTTCTTCTCTAAGCGCTTCATCGATTGAATCCACATAGTCAAACGAAAGCACCTTGCCATTCACAAGCGGCTTATATTCCGGCTCGCGCAAATACAACCCGCGGTCGTAAATATAGCCTTGCACCATAGGGTCTACCAGATTGGACACATCACGGTTGAGGTCAATGTTTTCACGCAGCAAGGTTGACGAAATGTCCCGAAATTCCGGCGGCAAATCGACAATTTCCACCTTGCCTTGCAAGAGTTCTTGTGCGCGGCGCACGCTCGCGTCTGCATCGGCGCCACGGCGGAAAATAATATGGTTCATCGTATGAATGGAATGTTCTTCCGGCGGCTTGCGGTAGCTTGACGCATTCTGCACAACATCGCTCCCCGTCACCATGTACACCTCACGCGGTGCAAACACCTGTTTCAGAGTCGCCAAATCGTTCGGATTGGCGATGTTCACAGGAATACTGTACGGAAAAATATTGACGTGGAACTCATCTGCCACAGACATATTCACGATCTTGCGGCGAATGAGATGCGGCTGTGCCTTTTTCGACCATGAAAATTCGTCCACAGCAAGATACACCTCAAACCCCTTATCGCGAATCTCACGCACAATTTCCTTGTGTGAACGTGTAAATGGGTCGAACGTGCCCGGCAAAAATGCCACCTTCGGCCATTCAACAATGTCAAATGTCTGAAAATCCATGCGCCACTGGCTGATAAAGTTGGCAATCGACGATACCGCCGATGCCCGAGCAAAGAGACTGACATCATCGCCGCCAATTTCCGTCAACAGGAAGAGAATTTTGCGGCAGCCTGTGGTGAACAGATAATATTTTTCTTCTGCTGGCATCGCTCGGTCGATGTCCGCTTCGCCGGAGAAAACGTCCGCCAGCACCATCATAGCTTCTTGACGCACCGGCTCACGATAGCTGGCCATGCCTTTGAGAATCGCCCCAAGCATCTTGCGGCGTCTTTGGCAATAGGCTTCTTCGCTGATGTGAAAGCGTTCCGGATATTTTGAGAAATGGCGCAAAAGAAAACCAGCCGTGTCCAAAGCACGCATCACAATGCCATCGTTGGTGCTCGCCAAAAGTCCCGTAATATGCGAAAGCATTTCATCAAGCTGCGCCAACGGCAGCCACAGCAATGTGCGCGCTAAATATTCCGGAATATAGCACGAATAGCGAGCATCGGCCACTTCCAGCGCGCCCACCAGCTCCATGACCACCTCTGTGCGCTCATCAATACGCAAAAGTGGAAAGAGCTGGCTCATCGCCATGCCGGCATCGCGTGGAATCACCATAATGTCGTTCACCTTGAGCAAGTTGGAAAGATGGGCAGCAATGTGCAGCCGATGCTTAGACGAATCGTGACGGATTTGGTCGGAAAGCAAACGAATGTTCATCGCCTTCACAATCCACGGTGTGGCCGTTTGCAGGTTATCCAGGAAAATATCCGGCACAATGTCTGTGCCGTAAAGTGCCTCATATTCTGCTGCCGCTTTGCGCCCGACATCGGTAAGCATCTTATATTTAAGATAGGTCAGCGTGGTGTCGCCCGTTGTCGCAACACGCTCAAGATAATCGGCAATACGCTGCGACACCGCCAACTGCGGCCGCAAAAACGTGAGCCAGTGCATGGCACGCCAGGCGGCAATGCGTGCTTCATAAAAGGCACAGTCGCTCCAGGCAAGTGCATAGTGACCAATGCGTGTCAGATCTATATCGTTCATGGTGTCAAGCGGCAAATCAAACACCGTATTCAAAAGCAACACGCTTTCCTCTGCGCTCCAATGCGTTTTATCATCAAAGCAGGTCATAAACAGCTCCAGAAACGTCGCCTTATCCTCCGACGACGCATAGTGCAACAACGCCGCCAACACGTTTTTCAAATTCGCCTGAATACGGCTCTTCTGCACCTCATTGAGCTTGAGATCCGGCCGCAGAATGCTTGCGATATACTGCCACCAAAGGTCAAACGCCTGCTGCACATCAGCATTTTTCATACCGCTCGGATAGCGTTTGCGATAGCCAAAATTAAATTGCGCAATGGTCTTTCCCAAAAGGCGCGCCGCTTCCACACGAATGTCGCCGTCACGGTGCATCATCAACTCATAGAGATACGCCGCCGTTTGCCGTTTCTGTTCATCATCGGTATAGGCTGTGTAGCGGTCGAAAAGACGCAGATACACCTGCAAGCTGCGCTGATTTGTTTCGCTGCGTGCCTGCTCAAGAAAATTGCCAAACTGCCGTCCGGCACTCATGCGGTGCATAACGGCAATATTCGTTTCAACGCCCAGATACACCAACGACTGCACCGTGTCCTCCGTATCACGCAGCGACACCGCCGGCATTGCATGATGCGCCACCGGCACGCCGTCTAATGGTTCCGTATCCACCCCCAACGAAATCGCATAATCATGGAAATCTTTCAGGCGCGAATACACAAACTGATAACGACGATGTTTTTCGGCGTCCACATTTTCCAACTTCGCCAAAATAATGTCGAACGCTTCTTTCAGCGAACTGATGCGCGTGCGGTTTTCGCCATGGATGCGCTCCTGCTTCACGCAGAAATCTGCATAAATCAGCACCAACGACTCCACGCTCAAACGCTCCGGCTCCAAATCCCAGGTGGAATGATTGGCGGCGATGTGCCCGATATAGGTGATGTGATGACGATGGAACCAACGGTCGGTGTAATAATAGTGCATATGCGGCACTTCTTCGCCCGGCTTGCAGCCAAACTTTCCCAAGTCGTGCCCCGCTGCCGCCCCACTCACCAACGCCAAATCAATTGGCACACCGGCCTCATAAAGCCCGCGCGCCAAAAACATCGCCACATAATGCACACCGGCAACGTGTTCCAGCGTCTTAAAGGCAGTGGCCTCCATGTTCAGGCGGAAAAGCTCGTACACATAATCCTTGCGCCATGCCTTGAGAAACTGTGCATATTCATTGCGCGACTCAAAACGCTCGTATTCTTCCGGCGCCAGCAGCACAAAATCCACAAACGGCTCTGCCGCCATCACCTTCCGCTCCTCATCGAGCAAAAATTGCAGCACCGTCAAATACAAATACGCCGCCGCTTGATACGGCGCAAAACGTGTCTCTTTCTCCGGCTCAGGATAGAGCACCGTACAGCCGAAATCATAAATGAACGAAAGCCATCCTTCTTTTGGCGTCTCAGAAAGGGCCGCCATTGGCTCGGCACACAGCGTCAGCACCTCTGCACACGAAAGCCGCTCACGAATCGGAAAAAGCTGAGCGAAAATCGGCTCCCAATATGCGCGCCCGGCGATCTCTCGCACACACTGCGCCGAAAGTCCTGTTTTATCAAAAAATTGCCGGCTCAACAACACCGTCACAAGTTCCGCCGCCAGCTGCCGTATCTTTTTCGCTTTCATCATCCTCACTCCCTGCCATAGTCAACTCTTACCACCATGTTACCACAATTCCCACCACTTGGCATCAACCGCCAGAAAATTCCGGCGCCGATGCCGAAAAATTTTTCTCCACAACCATCCGCACTTTTTCCGCCTCACACCTCCTTGACAGCATCGTGCTTATCGTGTATAGTGTGTATATCAAAACATCACACAGTGTGTAAAAAGGGAGGACACCAACCATTGAAAATTCTCATCTCCAACACCTCCACACGCCCGCTCTACGAACAGATCAAGGATCAGCTCAAGGACGCCATCTTGCAAGGCACGCTTGCCGAAGGTGACGCCTTGCCATCCATCCGCGCCTTTGCCAGTGATCTCAAAGTCAGCGTCCTAACCATTCGCCGCGTCTATGACGATCTTGAACAAGAAGGCTTCGTCACCAGTCAAGTTGGTAAAGGCACCTTCGTGGCCAGCGGTAATGTGGAACTTCTGCGTGACGCTCGCCGCCGACGTGTAGAAGAAAAAATGGCGGCAATGATCGCTGACGCTAAAACATTGGGTATCAGTAAAGCTGAGCTCAACGCCATGATGGACATTCTCTACGAGGAGGCATAACATGAACACACTGCTCACCGTACAAGGTTTGAACAAAACCTTACCACGTTTCGCCCTGCGCGATCTTTCCTTTACCCTGCCTGAAGGCTGCATCACCGGCTTCATCGGTGCCAACGGCGCCGGTAAAACAACCACCTTACGCACCATGCTGGATCTCATCCACAAAGACAGCGGCAGCGTACACATCTTTGGGCTTGATATGGACCACGATGCCACTGCCATCAAAGACCGCATTGGCATTGTATTGGACAACGGCGGTTTCTACGACGAACTGAGTCTCAATGAAATGAAACGCATCATCGCTCCGGCTTACAGCCACTGGAGCGACGAAGATTTTCACCACTGGCTCAACCACTTCAATCTCGACGCACGCCAGCAAATTGCCACCCTTTCTCGTGGTATGCGCATGAAATTTGCACTCACACTGGCGCTCAGTCATGGTGCCGAACTGCTCCTCATGGACGAGCCCACAAGCGGACTTGATCCAAAAATCCGACACCAACTCTTACACATTCTTACTACATTTATGGAAAACGGCGGTAAAGGCGTCTTTTTCTCCACCCACATCACCTCCGATCTTGACAAGATCGCCGACTATCTCGTCATGATTGACGAAGGCCACATTGTTTTCCAAGAAGACAAGGACAGCCTTCTCGACAGCCACCGCATCCTCAAAGGCGATCGCACCACACTCAACGCCGAAAACCGTGCGCTTTTCCTAACCCTTGAAGAAACCGCCTATGGCTTCACCGGCCTCACACGTGCTCCGGAAACGCTGACAGCTTTTCCCGACGCGCTCATCGAACGCCCAACTATTGAAGACATCATGCTCGCTTATATGAAAGGAGACAACCGTCATGCTGCTTCATCTCATGCTCAAAGATCTGCTCATTATTAAAAAATATGTGCTGCTGGGGCTTCTCGTTGCAATCTTTGTGCCACCATTCTTACTCTGGCGCAATCCTGAACTCGCAGCTGCACTTGGGCCCATTTTTTCCTCCGTTTTTGGTACGTTCATGCCACTCATGTATCTTGGAGAAAAAGAAAACAAGTACACCAATGCCACACAGCTTCTTGCCGCCACCCCCTATTCACGTAAATGGATGGTCGCAAGCAAATATCTCATCTCCCTGCTTATATTTGGCACTTGCACCCTCATCTTCTGGGTCGAAACCCTGCTTTTTCCCTCGCTCGGCCATTTCAACGGTCCTTTAGAAGCCGTTCTTTTCATGATGACCGCACTCTTTCTCAGCATCTATTGGCCCTTATATTACAAAATCGGGTATGATAATACGAAATACAGCTTCGTCTTTGTCATCATGGCCACTCCTATTCTCACTGGCGCTATTGATCAAATGCCACGACTCCGGACCAGTATTCTCTCACTTATGACCACACTCACCCCACCGGTCTTCTTCACCAGCCTCATCGCCGTCAGCTTCATTCTGCTCATCATCAGCGCCTACCTCTCCATACGTGTCTATAACCGCGCAGACCTCATCTAAATAGGAGAATGCTCATGACTGGAGACACCCTCATCTGTTGGTGCATTGCCGCTGTCACCTTGCTCTATGCGCTCATCAGCAGCCTGATGCTTTTGCGCATCCACCGCACCACTGCCACAACCACCGGCACCATTGTTTCAATTATTCGCTTACCAAACCCCAACGCCAACACCCACCTTAACGCCCATTGGGCACAAGTAGCCTACACCGTAAACGGTCACACCATCATCTCAGAAAATCGCTTGCAAGTCCCAAAGACAGCCCTTATCAGTAGCTCCATCACCATTCGTTACGATACCAAAAATCCTATGCAACTGCGCCAGATTTCACCAAAGCGCACCCTAATAGCTTTAGGTATCACTCTTCTTTTCACCTTCATCGCACTACAACACTAAGGAAGACTACACCATGCCACATTTTCCTTCGGAAACACTTGCCTTACTCCTACTTCTCCCCTTTATCGACCGCCTCTATAAAATCTGGAAAGACAAGTGAAAATAAAAAACCGCCCTCCTATATGAAAGGCCCCAATAATTAGACAAAATTATTGAGGGCCTTTTTCTTGTCAAAATGAACCAACAATCATGCAAAAATCTGGCTTGGAACTGCCAGCATCAAAACAGACCTTCACCAAACATAGAATCAACATTTGAAAAAGGAAACTGGCTTATGATCGAAAGTAAAATTGTTTTACAGATTCTTCCTTTGTAACAATTCGGGGGAGCAAATGTTTGTGTTGGGATATTATATGTTGTTTAAAGCCACACTATTTACAGTAGAAATGCTACATGATATACTGAAAAGAGAAAAAGCATGAAGATTCACATTTTTCGCAGAACTAACAACAGCTTAACGTCAGGAAAGGGAACTTATTCGAAAAAAATAACAGAAAGCAGACCATGTTATTAAGCAGTTGAGGAGTGAGGATCATGGAAATAATTATTAGTATAATCGCGATTATCATACAAATTGCAATGCTCTTTATTATTTTTAGCTTGCCAAGCCGCTTTAGAGAACAGAGAGAATACATGGAAGCACAACATAAAGAACTTGAACGAAAATTAGATATGCTATTAGCAGCACAGAAGAAAGAATAAAAGTTATTTGGTCATTGATTGACTGATGGGACCTATAACAATGCGAAACGTTTCATAAGAAAAGCTAAAAGGATCGGCCTCTATTGAAACAGAGACCGATCCTAGGAAAGATACGTTATGTACTTTTCATTATGTCCAACTTTTGGAGACAGCCCTCCGCGGGCTGTCTTTTTTGCTGTTATTGTTCATCAAAATCCACAATCTCGCCAATAAAGAAATGGTGTGGGTCTTCTCCATCATAGTAAGCCGCCACAATATCTGCTGGAATGGCTTCTTTTTTGAAAGCATCGCTGTACAGTTTATGGCAAACAAGGGTCAAGCTGGCTTCTTTGAAGCCCATGGTGCCGTGGGCTTTTTCCACCGGTGTCAGGTTGGTAGCTGCAATTTTATCGCCATCGCGCCCGGAATGGCTGCCGAGATAGGCAAGGTCTTTGCGATGGCTTTCCGGGAAAAAGCTGATGGTATAGTAGTCGCTCTTTTCGAGGAAGTCAAAGGTGTAGCGGCTTGGTTTCACATACACCGTTGCAATCTGACGGCCGGCACCGCGTGGTGCCCAGATGGTGCCAAGGCTGCCCCAGCTGATGGTCATGGTGTTATAGTGCTCTGGCGTCCCTGCTGTGAGCAGTGCCCAGTGGTCGTCGAACAGTTTGAAAATGTCGGTGTTAAATTCTTTGATGTTTTCCATGTTGATTCCTCCTGATGGTTTTTCTCTATTATACCACACGACCACACTTTTCTTTATCTGTGAATTTCTGTATACTGAGGGTACCATCTGCACAAGAGGAGCCGTTGCCATGAAGCTTTCACTGTACAAGCAAATGCTCAATCAAATGCAGGGCATCATCCAATCAGAGCAACGCTACCACGGCACACTGCCAGAGCCTGCTACCTATACACTGCCCTTTTCATGTGCGCTGCCGTTTCAGGGTGCATGGACAGTCGTTCAAGGCGGCGTTACCAAAGAAACCTCTCATTCGTGGGATATTCCGCTCCAACGTTACGCCTATGACTTTGTCATACTTGACGCACAAGGTCACAGCAGTCACCACACACACAGCACCGCTCCCTCTGCTTTCTATTGCTACGGAAGGGAGATTCTCGCACCTGCCTGCGGCATCATCGCAGAAATTGCCGACGGCGCACCCGATAGCCCCATCTCGCGAAGACGCCGTGCTGCCTGCAAAGCAGGCGACCTGCGCGGCAACTTTGTATTGATTGACCACGGTGACAATATTTTTTCGCTACTCTGCCATCTCAAGGCACACAGCATCCGTGTCTCTGTTGGTCAGTGCGTCAACACGGGCGATGTGCTCGCCGCCTGTAGCAACTCTGGCAATTCCAGCGAACCACACCTCCATTTCCAGCTTCAGCTCGGCAACGATTTCTGCACTGCGCCTGGTCTGCCGATAACATTCGCCAACATCAGCACACAGCCAACGCCACACTACGCGCGCTTTGACCCTCGCCCCTGCGAAACAGTTCCCCTCCCCTACATCACACGCGGCCAAACAGTACGAAATCTCAACTGACCACCTTGCATAGCAAAAGCCCTTGCGCTGAATACACAGCGCAAGGGCTTTAATTAGTTGAGAAACAAACGCTTAAGAGTAAGCGGTAAAGCAAACAAACGTGTTATCGCCTCGTGCAGCTATTCTGTTACATAAAAATGCCGCACCATCACATAGCAGGATCACCAGCGACCTCGGGAAATATCATGTTCATATTTTTTCGCAAATACCAGAAAAAATATTATAACATACACAAGAATACAAATTAAAGAAATATCTTTACTAACAGGTAAAATCATCAGGCACGCTATTGGACATAGAAAGATTAAATCATTTCGTATTTGATGAAAACGCTGCTCTAGTGAGGATATCGTCAATTTCTTCAACAAAATGATGACACCTGCCAAGGCTTCAAAAATCCAAATATACGGAAAGCTTAAAATTCCAAAGAACGCACTCCGATAATATTCATGCACCGCTATTGCTATAAGCGTATAGCCTATAACAGACAAGCGAAATATACATTTTTTAGTATTTACATCCTCATTCATTCGATCACCCACTATTCATTATACGGAAAGCGATGATTTTCACTGTGTCAATGCATAAATAAACGTTCAAAACGAATAATCAAGCGATGGGGCAGGAGTTTTCCCACCACACGAATGAAGCCTGCCATGCGACAATTGGTGGAAACATCACGGCCACGCGCTACATCACGCATGGCTGTGCGGGCAACATCAATTGGTTTTTCAAAAAAGAGCAGCTTGAAAAAGTTTGGCTTTTCACCAGCGCGTTCAAAGAAGGCGGTGTGCATGGGGTTGGGGCACACGGCAATAACGTGCACACCACGTTTTCGCTGCTCGGCATTTAGCGCACGGGCAAAGGAGAGCACAAAGGCTTTCGTGGCAGCATAAACGGCAAATCCCGGCTGTGGCAAAAAAGCCGCCACCGAAGCAATCTCGAAAATCACCCCGCCGTGGACCATATAGGGCAATGCACGCTGGGTAACATCGACAAGCGCGGTGCAGTTAAGGTCCACCATGCCGGTTTGTTCTTCGGGATTGATGGCGGCAACATCACCAATTTTTCCATAACCGGCAGCATTCACCAATGCTCGTATCTGTGGCCGCTCTGTGGCGAAGGCGCTAAAGAGCGTTGCGCGTTCAGCGCTTTGTGACAGGTCAAGGGCAAAAAGCCGCGTTTTCCAAGGAAGCGTTTGCGCCGTATTTGCAAGCGCATCACGGTGACGGGCAACGAGCCACACTTCATCAAAACGTGTGCCCTGCGCCGCCCACTCTTCAAGAAAGGCGCGACCCAAACCTGAGGTCGCGCCTGTAACGATGGCAATGTTCATGGCTTGTCCTGCCCTTCTTTAAGATGCTGCGTGGCCTGCATCTGTGCAATTTCCTTGCGGAAAAGAAGCTGCGTGCCCTTATAAAGCACTGGCAAGCCGGCTACTGTGGCCACACCCAACGCCAGCACCGGTGCGCCAAGCACAGCGGTAAGCCCTGTCGCAATGCCCACAGTGAGAGCACCCAGCGGCAATACAAGAATGGAAAATGCACGCGCCACACGACCGCAAGTGGCATTTTTCTTACCGGCTATTGCCAGACAAGCAAGCATGGAGCCAGCATTGATGCCAAAGAGCGTGCCATACGTATGAGGCACCGGCCATTTTTTGTCGCGCACCAGCACTTTTGCCGCATGACCAGTGATCAGAAGGTGCACCGCGCCGACAGCAATAGTGAGCAACGCCTCGCGCTTGTTAAATAAGGTAAAAAAGCCTTGCATCCCCTTCTGCTTTGGTGCCTCCCATGGCCCTACGCTGCCATCTTTATGAACGATGAACGCTTCTCTGCCCAACTCCGCAATCGGTGTGTCAGAAAGAGAATCGGAGTACACCTGTTCCACTTCCGCCGGATCAAAGCCTGCATCAAGAAAACGGCGCACCTTTTCTGCACCGTAGCAGTTCACGCCCACAAAACGGCCGCTTTGTTTGTCCACATCGCTGGCAATGATATGCGTAAGCCCCAGGCGCTCACAAAGCGGACGCACAATAAATTCCGGCGAAGCAGAAATGACCACATCATCATGATGCGCCTGACGTGGATAATAACGCATGAGCCGATGTTCGTGGCTGTCCCAAAACGCTTCAATCGCCGCATCAATATCGGGCACCGCTGCAAACATACTGAAATAGCGTTCCTTAAAGGTGGTTTTATCAATCTTTCCTGCCATATAGCTAGCCACTGCTGCCAACTGCCGAGGCAGATAACGCAAGGTCTGCGGAAAATGACGATAGCAATAGAGCACAAAATCACGGGTGCTGTCGCCATCATAGATGGTTTCATCAAAATCGTAAAGGTTCATAACGTTCTCCTTTCTCTCACGACACCTGCACACGCAGATGTTCAATCTCCGCCTCGCTCAGCATACGCCAAGCGCCCGGCGCCAATGTCTCGTCCAGCGCAAGGCCGGCAAAAGAAATGCGTTCCAATGCTGTCACCACGCCGCCCAGCTCGTGCAGCATACGTTTCACCTGATGGAACTTGCCTTCGCGCAGCGTCAGCCGGCAATGCCCTGGCGCCAACAACGTGAGCACAGACGGCGCCGTGGTAAAATCGCCCAGATCGATGCCTGCGGCGCAACGCGCCACCGCATCGCTCACCAGAGTTTCTTCGTAGCACACATCATAGACTTTTTCCACATGGCGCTTCGGCGAAAGTAAACGATGTGCCAAGGCACCATCATTCGTCAAAAGAAGCAAGCCGGTGGTGTCCTTATCCAACCGCCCCACAGGTGCCACCTGCATACGTGCAAAGCGTTCCGGCAAAAGATCCATCACCGTTTCATGCCGTGCATCTTCCGTGGCTGTAATCACGCCTTGCGGCTTATGAAGCATCAGCCACACCTCCGGCGCATACACCAATACCTCGCCATCAATGGCAACAGGCGTTTCCGACGACACTTGCACAGCGCCGTTTTTCACACGAACCCCTTCCACCGTCACCACCTTTCGCTTGAGCAAGCGTTCAATCTCACGCCTGCTGCCATAGCCCAAATCGTGCAGATATTTGTCCAGCCGCATGGCACCCCTCCTGTCTTTCCATACAAAACATGGGAGCAAAGATCATTTGCTCCCACCACATCGCTATGCCTCTTTTTCCTGGCGCAGCGCCTCTTGGTCAACAACGACACGCACTTTTTCAATGTGGCGTTTCACCACTTCTTCCACTGTAATCGCAAACGGCCCAAAGCTCACCTCTTCACCAGGGCTAGCCAGATGATCCAAAAGATCCACCACCCAACCACCGAGAGAAGAAGCTTCTATGTCATCTTCGTAGTCGTCAAAATCCAAACCGAAAAATTCAAAGAAATCGTCAATATCCATGTTGCCGTCCACCAGATACAGCGATTGGCCAATCGCACGCACCGGCGGTTCGTCCACTTCGTCGTGTTCGTCCCAAATATCGCCGACAAGCTCCTCAATAATATCTTCCAAGGTAACAATGCCCGCCGTACCACCGTATTCGTCTACCACAACCGCCATATGCGACTGGTTTTTCTGCAAACTCAGAAGCAGATGAGACGCCTTTGTTTGAATAAACACAAACTCCACTTCCTGCACCAACGGCACATAGCCACGCAGCTCGCCGTCCAACATGGCGTTAAACACATCTTTAAGATGCAAAATGCCAATGATGTTGTCAATGCTGTCGTGATACACCGGCAAACGCGAATAGCCGGTTTCTTCAAACACATCCAGCACCTCGCGCACATCCATTTCATCGTCAATCGCCACCACACGCACACGCGGCTGCAAAATGTCTTTCACGAGCAGCTCTTCAAAATTGATGGCAGAACGAATCAAATCGCTTTCACGCGCTTCCAATTCACCGCCGCTTTCGGCTTCATCCACCATGCTCAAAAGCTCTTCCTCGAAATACTCTTCTTCGTCATCTTCACGACTCGCACGTTCGAGAATCACCTGACCACTGCCAAAAATAAAGGTCAAAGGGCGGAAAAGCGTCACCAACACCTTAAGCGGACGTGCCACACGGCAAAACACACGGTTTTCGTAGCGTTGGGCAATCATGCGCGGCAAAATCTCGCCAATGATAAGAATGGCCAGAAACAGCGTGATAACCCCAATCACCAAGCCGTGCCCTGAATAATACGAAATGAAAAAGACCGTTCCCAGCATGATGGCCGCTAAATTAACAATCGTATCGCCAATGTTAATCGTTGTCACAACGCGATTGGTTTCCCCAAGCAAGCCCAGCGCAACCTCTGCCGCACGATTGTCCTCATCTTCCGCCCAATGACGCAAGGTCACCGGACTGGCGAGCAGAAAGGACATCTCTGCCAGAGAGAAAAACGCTGAACATAAGATGAGCAAAAATATTACCGCGCTATACGTGGCATAGACCATGGTCCTCTCCCCTCCTCGGAACGTTACTTGCTATTTCGGCTATTGCGGCGCCCCTGCGTCAGTGGGCACGTTTCATGGGCCTGATGATCGTCATTCAAAAGATCTTGCAAGGTGATGCTGTTCAAATAATCACCGATCAATTCATCCAGCTTTTCCCATACCGGCAAAGTCTGGCAGCTCTCCCTATTCGGGCAGCAGTTTTCTTCGCCCTCCAGGCAAGCCACCGGCGCAAGCGAACCTTCCATCGTGCGAATGATTTCGCCCACACTCACCTCCGACGGCGCACACGCCAGCTGATAGCCGCCGTTGTTGCCACGGAAACTTGTCACATAACCAGCACGCAAAAGCGGCGTCATGATCTGTTCCAAATATTTAATCGTGATATTTTGCCGCTGCGAAATCTCACGCAACGGAATGTGCTTATCAACGCTATACGTTGCCAAATCAAGCATCACACGCAACCCATAGCGTCCCTTCGTTGAAATCTTCATGATCTTCACCTCTGAACAAACATCGTTATATCCCTATTATAGCATATTGTATGTAAAATAGGCACCGATTCCTCCGTTCACCTAGGAATAATGCCTAAAAAAATCCATAGCTGCCTATAAATACACATTATTATAGAAACACACGAAAAAAGCGTTTAACGCTACTCATTTTTTCCGCCTTGCACCAGATGCAGCCATCGGCTATAATGAAACCATATCTGACGACAAAGGAGCGTTCAACATGAGCGGCAAAGCCCATATTCTTACCCAACACCGTCTCACCGACGACCATTATCTTGCCATTTCCCTGCGTGAAGCACGCGATATGCAAAAACCACCCATCACAATGACTAATTTCTGGAAGCACGCAGAAAGCTATGACGACGAAAGCATCGAAGCCCCACTGGCCGATCTCTGCACCTGGTTGGACAAAGAAGCCAGCATCGGAGATTTTGTGGTGCTCGAAGGCGACCCTCGCTGCGTTCGCCACATTGCCAATTACGCCAAAGAACACCGCCTCATTCCGGTAAAAGCCATTTGGGAGCCAGAAGCCGCCATTCGTGATTTATGAGCCGCTTTTAGCAAGAAACTGTAAAAACTTGATAAGTTTTTATTGACAAGCCGCGCTTCCCTCGCTATAATAGTCCTTGCAGTTGCGAGATGGACCGTTAGCTCAGCTGGTAGAGCACGCGACTCTTAATCGTGTTGTCCAGGGTTCGATCCCCTGACGGTCCATTGTTTACAGAGGTTCATTGAACCTCTGTTTTTTTTATGTTCTCACAACTATCAATCACAACCATAAGGGAGGCATCACCATGAAAAAAGCATGGCCTCTGCTGCTTGCTCTGCTCGGTATCCTCTGTCTGATTGGCGGCATTGTCTGCATTTTCAACGCTGCCATACGCACCCATGCCATCGTTGCCATCATTTGGGGGCTGATTCTGCTTAGCATTGCAAAAACAGGGATTCCTGAAGACAAGGGCATCTTCAGCCGCTTTCGCTCACAGGAAAATCCGCACGACCACGCAGAAGACAACGATTAAAACGCTTTCTTTTTGGTGCGAAAAAATATTTGACAAAAGCGGCAGAATGGTGCATGATAGCAGCGAGTAGCAGGCACATACCTGTGTTCAACAACCAAGGGAGGTTTCCTATGGACAACAATAAGAAGCTGGAAGATTATATTTTGAACAGCGACCTTAATGACGCTGAAACGCAAGAAAATCTGGTGCACATTGCACGTGAGCAGCTTTTTGCCTTTCATAAACTAATGGCATATTATCGCTGTGCAATTATGGAAATTGAAACCAAGTTTAACGTCATCAACGAAGAATTTTCCGTTCTTTACGAGCGCAATCCTATTGAAAACATCAAGTCACGCTTAAAAGAACCATCGAGCATCATCGACAAGCTCGACCGCAAAGGCTTTCCATTAAGCGTAGAATCCATTGAAAAAAATCTTTTCGATGTAGCGGGCGTGCGTGTGGTCTGTTCCTTTGTGGACGATGTGTACCGCGTGGCAGAGGCTCTGATTCGCCAGGACGATATCACGCTGATTGAGCGCAAAGATTACATTGCCCAGCCAAAGGAAAACGGTTATCGCAGCCTGCATCTCATTGTTTCGGTGCCGATTTTCCTCACCAGCGAAAAACGTATGATGAACGTAGAAATTCAGCTCCGCACCATCGCCATGGATTTCTGGGCGTCTTTAGAGCACCAGCTGCACTATAAGAAAGATTACCTCTTCACGCCAAAAATGGCCGATGATCTCAAAATCTGTGCCGATGTGAGCACCGAACTGGACAAACTGATGAACAATCTTTGCCAGCAAATTCATGCCGAAGATGGCTGCTAAGAGAAAACGCCTGCACAACCGCAAGAGAGTTGTGCAGGCGTTTTTTCATGCAATGCGCCGAGCTGCTACTAGGAAGCGACCGCCTTCTGTATGGTAGCTGCAAGTGGAAAGCAAGAGAATTTGCTCGCCATAGGCGGGGGTGATGCCTGTATCGTAAAGGTCGTTTTGTTTCAGCCAGTTCACAAGCGCCGCAAAGCCGGTTTCGTCCAACGCACCGGCTGCGTTGTAATAGCGATAGCCTTCTTCGTTGTCTGCCAAAAGGCGTGTTTGCACGGCGGCGAAAATTTCGTAGAGACGTGTTTCATCACGGGTGTAGAGATAGATGGTGCGTGCGCCGTTGCTCTGAAAGAAGGCAGGGTCAGCGTAGCGGTCAAGCTCGCCAAACATGGTACCATTTTGCATCTCATGGCCGTAAATAATGAGGCAATCGCTGTTGATGTCTGCACCTTCGCCGATAAACGGCGTGCCGCTTTCTGAAGGCGATTGGTCGAACGCACGGCGCAAATAATACTCCGGTGCCGAAGGGGTCCACATAACAGGATAATCAATCTGCGTGCCTGTTACGTTGAGCCAGCCTGCGTAGTCGGCATTTTGCCCATGCAAGGTATCGTAGGTGGCCTGACGTGCAGCTGCTGCATCGGCAGCCGCCTGTTTTGCCGCTTCTTGCTGCGCGCGCAGCACTGCAAAGGCCTCGTTTTCCTGGTGCTGCTGATAGGCTGTCCAGCCAAAAAGGCCTGCCGATGCAATGAACACTCCGGCGAAAACAACGAACAAGACCGCCAGCAAACGCCGCTTATGTTTGCCCATAGGCTGCCTCCTTTCTTCTAACAACTCTTCTAAAGAACGAACAAGCGCTTATAAAAAATGGTGGCACGTGCGTACACGCGCCACCATCAAAAGAACGGCTTACTTTTTACCGCGCAAACGGTTGCGGCTTGTCAGGAGCCAAATGGCTGCAATGGCCACCATGCCGCTCAGAGAAATAATGGCAATGGTACCAAAAAGGCGAAGATGGGAACGGTCGCCGGTTTCCGGTGTGCTGCGATTTTTTGTTTTATCGCTATCGGTTTTAGATGTGTTGTTCTTATCCGACTTCGTGGTTGTTGTGGTGGTTGATGATTTTTTTGCCGTGTTGGTGATAGTCCAGTTATTGCCACTGTTCTTCACCGATTTCGTGTAACCACTTGGCACCGAAGGTTCATTGACCGTCCATTTATAATCGTCGTCCAAATCGTTCCAGGTATATTTCCAGCCATTGGCGCTGTTTAATGTGACTTTACTGCCATAAGCCTTGCCGTCACGGTAAAGCTGCATTTGCACAGAACTTGGACGTGTCGAGCTTTTGTCGTTCTTCCACACCTTGTTGACTGTGACATCGACGGTTTTATCCGATGGTGTCGTCGGCGTGCTCACACTTTTTCCTGCAAAAGCCGGTATGCCTGTGTACACGATGCCGTCTTTCTGATACGTCACCACAGCAGACAATGCTTCACCACGGGTCACGTTCACAATCACCGTGTAAACCGCTTTATCATAGGCTATCTTACTATCTGTGCCAGCCTGCATACTGATGGTGTAAGTATAGACACCTTCTTTGTCATAACGGATTTCGTCAAATTTAACATTGGCGCCGGTATTGCTCTTGGTTTGTAAGATGTTCCCCGCTTCATCTTTGAGCATCAGCGTGAACGTGCCATCTTTTGGCGTATTGCCATCAAGGCTCAGGGTGGCGCCAAGCGGTACACTCACTGCCGGCGTTTCTACGTCTCCATCGGTTTTATAGGTGGTGGTGAAATCAAGATACACCACCGCTCCCTGCTCGCCTTTCAGGCTAAAGGTTTGTGCCTTGCCAACATCAAACCCTTCCGTTTGGCCGCTCAAAACCGGTTCCAAACGATAGGTTTGTTCGTCATCAAAGAGGGCAAACGCCAAGGTGCCCACCGCATCATTCATGCCGTAGACTGCCATTGGCTCGGTGCTCTCGCCTTGGTAAAGGGCGAAAGAAAGGGTTGGCGTTGGCACTCCGGTAAGAAGGTTACCGCTTGCATCCAGCCAACGATGCGTCACCTTAATGCTGACAGCCTGCTTCTGCGCCGCCGATGTGGCAATCAGATGGCTTGTTCTCTGCGCTGCAATGCCACTGGCATCGTAAATGTCGAGGTCAAAATTGCTTGGCGCAGGATTTGCCTTGCTTGCTGCAACCAACTTTTTGACTTCCTCTGCCAAAGGACCGCCGATTGGCTGATTGTCAGTATAGTGCCAAATAGCCTGCTGCGTTACAGCAAGATTGTACAGCGGTGTCAACTGAGCAAGGGTCAGCCCACTTTTGGCAGCAAGTCCCGCAGGATCGCCGCTGACGCCTTTCCAGGTGCCTGCCATGTAAGGATAACCATTCCAGATGACATTCAGCACATCTTGGCGCACCGTAGCCGGATTCTGTGCCTTATCAACCAGGCGTTTCCAATCTTCTGCGCCATTGGCTGCCATTTTCACATAACCGCTTGTCCCCTGTGCCGATGGCATCTGCCGTGTAGCGTTCAGCGCATAAGCCAGCACACCGGCATCGCTGCCATTATTCACACGCAATTCCTGCATACCGCTCACCACACCAGCCGCTTCGTGAAGCGCCGGCGTGCGATTAACAGCGGTGTACGTTGCACCTCCAGCCGGTATAGCCACAGCTGCTGTTTGCGGCAGGAAAATGCTCCCTGCAAACACCAGCAAGGTTAAAAGTGCTGTCAATTTCCTTTTCATCGTCCTCATCTCCTTTGATTTTTATTACTCTGTAAAAATCTGCAATAATAAAGTTACCTTCATTATACCCGATTTTTAGCAAAGCAGCAACGAATCTTGAAGATATTGCTACAATTTAAGAAGCTCCAACTTTATGCTCAACGCACAAAACAGAACATTCAAAGTTAAATATCTGCGAATTTTTGCTACAACGTCCGTTTTTCTCAGTGTGCACCCGCCTTCCCCTTGACACCATCTGCCGACACTGTTACATTTAAATCATAAGGAAGGACGGATGCCCTCTATGAAACAACAAACGTTGGCACTGATTATTTTATTTGCCACCTGTATTTTTGTGGGCGGATTTTTAGGCACCCATCACACAGGCGACATTTTGCATACCAAGCAAACCGAAGCGCTTGGCCAAACCATTCTCATCGGCGCACAGGGTGAACAGGCCGAAGGCGCGCTTGATGCTGCCTGCCGTGAAATTGAACGTTTAGATGCACTCTTTGCCTACAACGGCAGCGGAGACATTGCCACCCTTAACAAAGAAAAAACCATCACCGCCGACCCAGACACCGTAGCGCTGCTCAGCCGCGCCAAAGAAATTTCTGCCGATACCGGCGGGCTGTACAGCTGTACGCTTGCGCCGGTGCTCGATGCCTGGGGCTTCACCACAGGCGACTACCAGGTGCCAGATGACGCCACCTTAAAAGCCCTGCTCGCTCATGTTGATGACAGCCAAATCAATATTCAGGGCAACACCATCACCATTCCAGAATCTGTGCGTGTCAATGTAGACAGCATCGCCAGAGGCTATCTTGCCGACCATATAAAAAAGGTCTTTTCCGACTACGCACTGGACCGCGGCTTTATCACCCTCGGACTGGACCAGAAACGTTATGAAAACGGCGATGCCGGATTTTTGGAAGGAAACGGTGCTGCCACTTTTTCCGCCGATTTGCGTGATGAAAAGTGGAGCGTCAACATCACCAATCCTGCCGACAACAAACTGGTCATTGCCAACTACCAAACCCTCAACGATGATGTCTTTACCGGCGCCGGCTATCAAGCTACCTTCAGCCAGAACGGCCATGTTTATCACCACCTCATCGACCCACGCACCGGCTATCCCGCAGAAAGCGGCCTTGCCTCTGCCACCGTGGTTGCGGAAGATGGGGTACTGGCGGCGGCGCTTGCCGACACGCTTTGCATCATGGGGCGTGACGATGCGCTTGCCTATTGGGAAACACGCCGCATCCGTTTTGACGCCGTGCTCATCAACGGCGATGTCAACGATACCGCAGAAGATGCCGCAAACATAAACGGCAAAGACATCACCATCACTGCCGGCATTCAGGATAAAAACGGCACCGCCTTCACCCTTGTCTCCGACCCCGGCGGTGCTAGTCCGCTACGCAAAGCCTCCGACGAACGTGCCACACGCATTATCTAAATAAAATAGAGCTTACAGCTTTTCATCACCAAAAGCTGTAAGCTCTATTTTTACGCAAACAAACAGCGCACCCAAAACCTGCGGGCTTCGGGTGCGCCCTTTCCCTATCCTTCTGCTCAAACACCCTCTGTCTGAACACGGTCCAGCTCAAGATCGATCAAGGCCTGTACCACTGTTTTGCCATGGTTATCAAGTTGACGATAACGGCTGACAAAGGTTTCCACGTCAACTTCAATGGCGTCGAGGGGACCGCCTGAGAAATAGTCGAGTGTCACGTTCAATTCTTTAGCTAACGCCAAAAGAATATTGATGTCGACCTTTGTGTTATCACGTTTGATGATGCCATAGATGGTTTGTGGGCTGATGCCCGCCTCTCTGGCCACATGGTTCACATTGGTATTGCGATAGTTGATGAGTTCTTCCAAACGTTTTCCGATTGGCATAAAATGTTCACCTCGATTTGTTTAAAGCGGAAAGCAAGAAAATGTTATATACTTATCATATCACATCTGTTTGTTGAATACCATCAGGATATACAAAAAACAGCCAAAATTTGAGCAAATTTTTTTACAACAGTAAAATTAACTCATTTTGGCTGTTTTTTTATGAAAGTTTTATGTCAATGGTTTATTCGTCGTCCTCATCGACAAAACGAGCTGTATCAATGACGGTGTCGCCATCGTCCAGCTTCATCACCTTAACCCCTTGGGTGGCACGGCTGAGAACGCTGATGTCTGAAACAGCGGTGCGAATCAGTGTACCTTCACGGCTAATAACCATAATTTCTTCATTGCCACGCACCACAAGCGCCGAGGTAACGCTGCCGGTCTTTTCGCTCACTTTGAGCGTCAGCACACCTTTGCCGCCACGGGTTTGCGTATGGTATTCGCTCAGTGCGGTGCGCTTCCCATAGCCGTTTTCGCTGATGACCAACAGTTCGCAGTCGTCACGCACAATATCCATGCCCACAACGCTGTCGCCTTCGTCAATACGCATTCCGCGCACACCGGAGGTGCTGCGGCCGGTTGGGTTGACATCGCTTTCAGCAAAGCGAATGGCATTGCCGCGCTTGGAAACGAGAATCAGCTCGTCGCTGCCGGAGGTGATACGCACGTCAATCAGCTCGTCACCTTCATGCAGGTTGATGGCTTTGATGCCATCGTTGCGTACATTCTGATATTCGGCAATGTCGGTCTTTTTAATCATACCCTTTGCCGTCACACAGGTCAGGTAACCGCTGATACCCTGGTCTTTCCATGGCAAAACGGTGGTCACTTTTTCACCCTTGCCCAGCTTGAGCAGGTTAATCATCGCTGTACCGCGGCCACCACGGCTGCTTTCCGGAATCTCAAAGGTTTTGAGGCGCAAGAGACGGCCACGGTTGGTGAAGAAGTTCATCATGTGATGCGTCGTGGTGATGAAGATGTTTTCAATAAAATCGTCATCTTTCATCTTCGTGGCATTCACACCACGCCCACCGCGCTTTTGCTTGCGATAGCTGTCCATCGGCATACGTTTGATATAGCCGGCATGGCTGATAGTGATGACCATGTCCTCTTCGGCAATGAGGTCCTCCACATTCAAATCGTCCTTAGAGAAGGAAATTTCGGTGCGGCGCGCATCGCTGTATTTGTCGGCAATCTCGCTCAATTCATCGCGCACAATCTGCATGACCTTGTTTTCATCAGCAAGAATGGCCTTGTACTCCGCAATGCGGCGATGCAAGTCTGCCAATTCTTCTTCGAGCTTTTCAACATTCAAACCTTGCAGGCGGCGCAGCTGCATTTCGATAACCGCCTGTGCCTGACGCTCGGAAAGACCGAAACGTTTGCCCAAACGTTCTTTGGATTCGTTATCATCATAAGAAGAACGAATGATGGCAATGACCTCATCAATGTTGTCAACGGCAATCTTCAAGCCCTCAACAATGTGTGCGCGTTCTTCGGCTTTACGCAGATCATAGCGGGTACGACGCACAATAACGTCTTCCTGATGATCCAGATAAAGCACCATAATTTCACGCAGCGTGAGAATTTTTGGCACTCCATCAACCAACGCCAGATTGATAACGTTAAAATTATCTTGCAGCGCAGTGTGCTTGTAGAGCTGGTTCATCACGACTTGCGGATTCACATCGCGTCTCAATTCAATAACGATACGAATACCTTCACGGTTGGATTCATCGCGCAGCGCCGTAATGCCATCAATGGTCTTTTCTTTAACCAGGTCGGCAATCTTCGCCACAAGACGTGCTTTATTGACTTGATAAGGAATTTCGGTGACAATAATGCGGCTCTTGCCATTGGCCATTTTTTCAATGGACGTACGGGCACGCACGGTGATGGCACCGCGTCCGGTGAGGTAGGCATCACGCACACCGGAAAGCCCCATGATGATACCGCCTGTTGGGAAATCCGGTGCCTTGACAATATTCGCCAGCTTTTCATCGCTGATGGTTGGGTCGTCAATCAACGCAATGATAGCATCGGTCACTTCACGCAGATTGTGCGGCGGCATATTGGTGGCCATACCAACCGCAATCCCAGAGGTGCCATTGACAAGCAAATTTGGATAACGTGCTGGCAAAACCACTGGCTCTTCTGACGATTCGTCATAGGTTGGCATAAAGTCAACCGTTTCTTTTTCAATGTCACGCAGCATTTCCTGTGCCAGTCGCGCCATGCGGGCTTCGGTATAACGCTGTGCAGCAGCTTCGTAACCATCAATGTTCCCGAAGTTCCCCTGACCATCGACAAGCGGATAGCGCATACTGAAATCCTGCGCCAAACGCACCATCGCATCATAAACGGCAGCATCGCCGTGTGGATGGTAGTTCGCCAACACGTTCCCAACAATATGCGCCGATTTTTTATGCGGACGGTCCGGTGTCATGTTGGTTTTGTACATAGAATAGAGGATGCGGCGATGGACTGGTTTCAAACCATCACGCACATCTGGCAGCGCACGGCTGGTGATGACGCTCATTGAATAGTCGATGAAAGATTCCTTCATTTCATCGACAATATTACGGCTCTCTATGGTGCCGTGGGTATAATTATTGTCCATAGGCCCTCCTTAAATATCAAGATTGGTCACATAGCGCGCATTGGCTGTGATAAATTCACGGCGTGGTTCAACGCGTTCACCCATAAGGATCGAGAACACATCGTCGGCTGCCAAGGCATCATCCAACGTCACCTTGAGCAGAATACGGTTTTCGTTATTCATGGTTGTTTCCCAAAGCTCTTCTGGGTTCATTTCACCAAGCCCTTTGTAACGTTGAATGCCTTTGGCGGTGTCAATGTCTTTGCCTTCCGAAGCGAGTAACTCCTGCAACGCTTTATCATCATAAAGATAATGTTTCTTCTTGCCACGCTTCACACTATACAGTGGTGGGCAGGCAATGTACACATAGCCGGCTTCAATCAGCGGACGCATATAACGATAAAGCAGCGTCAACAGCAGCGTGCGAATGTGGGCGCCATCGACATCGGCATCGGTCATGATGATGATTTTATGATAACGCGCTTTAGACACATCAAACTGGTCGCCAATCCCTGTGCCGATTGCTGTAATCAAATTACGGATTTCTTCCGAAGATAAGATGCGGTCTAAGCGTGCCTTTTCTACATTGAGGATTTTCCCGCGCAGTGGCAAAATCGCCTGATAACGGCGATCACGCCCATCCACAGCAGAACCACCTGCGGAATTCCCCTCGACAATAAACAGTTCGCTAAACGCCGGATCAGCCACTGAGCAGTCTGCCAATTTCCCAGGCAGGCTCGTGCTTTCAAGCGCATTCTTGCGACGTGTCATTTCGCGCGCCTTGCGGGCAGCTTCGCGAGCACGCGCCGCTTTTACCGATTTATCAACAATCTTTTTGGCTTCGGCTGGATGTTCTTCCAGATAAATACTCACCGCTTCGCCGGTGATGGTGTCCACAATACCACGCACTTCGCTGTTGCCGAGCTTGGTCTTGGTCTGCCCTTCAAACTGAGGATTTGGCACCTTCACGGAAATAACAGCAGTCAACCCTTCGCGAATGTCCTCGCCCTGAAGGTTATCCTCTTTCTCCTTCAGCAGTTTCATACGGCGGGCATACTCGTTGATGGAGCGGGTCAACGCAGTCTTAAAGCCAAACTCATGCGTGCCGCCTTCCTGAGTATGAATGTTGTTGGTGTAGCTGTAAATGCTTTCTGTATACGAATCCGTAAACTGCATGGCCACATCAACAATGACATTGTCTTTTTCTTTTTCAAAAATCACAACATCTTTATGCAGCGGTTTTCTGTTGCGATTCAAGAATGGCACAAATTCGCTGATGCCGTTAGGGTGCACAAAGGTTTCTTTTTTCTCTTTTCCTTCACGCTTGTCTTCCAGCGTCAACTGAATCCCTTTGTTAAGGAAAGAAAGCTCCGACAAACGCTTGGCAATGGTCTGAAAATCATAGACCGTGCCTTCCTTGAAAATGGTTTCATCCGGCTTGAAATGAATCGTTGTTCCGGTGTCCTGTTCATCGCAGCTGCCTACCACAGTGACCTCACTGGTCGTCTTACCATATGCATACGTTTGGCGATACACCTTGCCGCCACGACGTACTTCCGCGTCCATTTCTTTTGAAAGCGCGTTCACAACGCTCATACCAACGCCGTGCAAACCACCACTCACTTTATAACCGCCGCCGCCAAATTTCCCACCGGCGTGCAGCACCGTCATAACAACCTCCAGGGTTGGTTTGTGCATCTTTGGATGCATATCAATCGGAATCCCACGCCCTTGGTCACGCACGGTAATGGAATCATCCGGTTCAATAATCACATCAATGAACTTCCCATAACCAGCCAGCGCCTCGTCGATGGAGTTGTCAACAATTTCGTTGACCAAATGATGCAGACCAGCACTGTCCGTGGTGCCGATGTACATCCCCGGACGCACACGAACAGGCTCAAGACCCTCAAGGACCTCGATTTGCTCGCCGGTGTATTGGGTTTCTACCTTTGTTTCTGACACAGACAATCTCCTTTCAATAGATAGAAATGCAAATAAAAAACGGGCCATAATGACGACCCTTGGATAAGTGGATTCATGTTATGCTCTAATTATACCATAAAACGGCGTTTCTATCAAATTTAAGGGGGCTTTTTCGCCTTCAAAGTCTTTTATCTCTCGGCGCTAAATTTCTGCTTAACACACTCCCACTATTTCGACCATCTCAGACGTTTTTTCCTTCACTGAAAGCATCTAAGAAAAGACAAAATCAACCTGCAATTTATGCCATCATAATATATTTTAGTCAAGTTTCAGATTCTTGTCGCCCCACTCTTTCATAAATTCCAATACTGCAATAAAGCTCGTACCCAAATCTGTGAGCGTATATTCTACCCTGGGCGGAATTTCATGATAATCATGCCGAATCAAGAAACCATCGGCTTCCAATTCGCGAAGTTGCTTTGTAAGAGAAGAATCTGTAATCTCTCCAATCTGTCGTCGAAGTTCGCCAAATCTATGAATATCCTGAATCGCAATATAATATAGAATCTCTATCTTCCATTTTCCACCCAATAGCTTTTGAATGGTAGAAATTGTTTTGCATCGCTCAATCGCTCGTTCGGTTTTTCGCATGATTCTTCACGCCTCCTTCTTCGCCATTATAATTCGCATACCTTGATATTTCAATGTACTACAAAAAAGTACCGTACTTTTCAAATTGGTGTACAATGCTATAATTCGTGTAAAGGAGGAAATTCTATGCACTATACAGGAACAATATGGAGGCCCCCTTATGAGGCATCCTCCCTACTGTTGGAAGCAACAGCAGGATGTACACACCATAAATGCAAATTCTGCACACTTTATAACGATTTGCCTTTCTTATTCAGAATGTCTCCGTTGGAAGATATTGAAGCCGATTTACAAGAAGCGGCAAACGCCATAAAGCACCAGAAAAATCTCGGATTGAACCGCATCTTTCTTACTGGGGCAAATCCTTTTGTCTTAACGTTTGAACGATTGATGGCCATTGCAGATCTGATTCATAAATACCTTCCAGATTGCAAAACAATTGGAAGTTTTGCCCGTATTACTGACATTACCCCAAAGACAGATGCAGAACTTGCTACACTTCACCAGGCAGGCTATGATGGCCTGACAATTGGCATTGAAACCGGCGACGATGAGGCTTTGCAATTTATGAACAAAGGTTATCTTTCTACCGATATTGTAACTCAATGCAAACGTCTTGAACGCGCAGGCATTCATTACAACTTTTTCTACCTTACCAGTATATCCGGGGCAGGCCGCGGTGAGCTTGGTGCCAAAGCAACAGCAAAAGTTTGCAATCAACTCCATCCCACCATAATAGGTGCAAATATGCTTACGATCTATCCCGATTCTGAACTTTATCAAGAGATTCAAAATGGAAATTGGACAGAAGAAGGTGAACTGGAAAAATATAGAGAAATACGAACCCTGATTGAACATTTGACCATTCCTACGATATTTGGCGCATTGGGAGCATCTAATGCTTTTCAGATTATGGGTACACTCCCCCGTGACAAACAAAAATTGTTGGACACGCTAGACAAAATCATTGCAACCGTCAGCGAAGAAACACTGCGCCACTACCGCCAAAATCTAAAACACCTATAACTGGAGGATCACTTTGCATTTTACAGGAAGAACATGGCGTCCACCTTATGAAGCTTATTCCGTTATCATACAGGCAACGTCTGGTTGCACCTATCGACAATGTCGATTTTGCAACCTTTATAAGCATGAATGTTTTCGACTATCGCCTATGAAGGAATTTGAGGAGGACTTAGCCGAGATAAAAACCTATCAACCCAACGCCAGAAGAATTTTCTGGACGGGTGCAAACCCCTTTGCCATGAGCTATGAAAATTTAAGACTTCGCGCTTTAACAGTTCGGGACTACTTAATAAAGTGTCAGTCGATGGCAATGTTTTCAAGCATCCGAGATATAAAAAACAAAGAAGTTTGGCAGCTGAAAAAGCTGCGCGCAGCAGGAATCAACGGTCTGAGTATTGGAACTGAAAGTGGCGATAATATGACGCTGGCACTGGCAAATAAAGGCTACACAGCAGAAGATATTTTAGAACAGTGCCGTAAATTAGACGAAGCTGGTATCGAGTATTACTTTGTCTACATGACAGGCCTTGCCGGAAAAGGAAATGGCTTTAGAAATGCACTTAACAGCGCCAAACTGTTCAACCAACTCCATCCATATCTTATTTCGGTAGATGCATTAACGCTTTTCCCCGGTACTGAACTGTATGAGATGGCAGCCCGTGGAGAATTTATACCAGCCGGAGAAAAAGAGCGGATAAGAGAATTACAGATCTTTATCGAACACTTAGAAATCCGCACGCATCTCCTTGCCAATTCATCATCCAATTATTATCCAGTGACAGCTTTTCTTCCAAAAGAAAAGAATAAGGTGATTAGCGAATTGCAGCACATTCTTGATACTGTTAGCGAAGAAGACATGGCTGCATATCGCAGCAGCTTAAAATCTTTGGGATAAATCACTGTTGCAAACAACGGTAAAATAGATTCCTCACAAACTACATATTGAATATACGGCGGTCTTGAGAAATCAAAACCGCCGTTTTATTTTGCCTAAATCATCCATGAGAAACATGATATATAAACAAAGAACATTGTTTATTCACGCAAACCCAAAAATCAAAAAAGACCTGCGAGGATTTTTGAAAATCTTTCCGCTGCCCTCTATTTCTTTAAACGAAAATACTCAGCAAAACAAGAAGGTGTATTGACAAGCTGTTTAAAACGCCCTCTTTCTTTAATATGACCATTTTCCATATAGAAGATTTCGTCGTACTTATCCAACAAATTTTGTTCTAAATGATGCGTAATCGTTATGAGCGTTAAGCCCTCCATTTTTAATAATCTATTTTCAATATCATAGGCTGTCTGCATATCAATAGCAGATGTACCCTCGTCTAATATCAGAATAGGTTTATTTCTGATTAAAGCACGCGCAACCGCAATTCTTTGTTTTTGCCCACCAGAGAGATTCGCCCCGTTTTCTCCCACCCGATAGTGCAAGCCGGTTGGAAGCTCAGATATAAATTCGGTCAGTCCGCTGTCGTTTATGGCTTTTTCAACTTGTTCCTTCGGATAATGTTCATGTAAACAGATATTATCATAGATCGTTTCGTCAAACATATAAATATTTTGATGAATGATTGAAGAAAGCTGAACCACACTATCTTTATCCAGCTTATGGAGTTCCGTATTATCATATAAAATTTCGCCTTTATAGAAAGAGTAATAACCAGATAAGAGCTTAATCAGGGTACTTTTTCCACAACCGCTTTTTCCAACAATCACGTATTTCTTCCCTTTTTCAATAAGGCAGTCAACTCCGCTCAATACCTCTGTATTCCCATCATAGGAAAAAGACAACTTCTTTGCACTTATCTGCGATTCATAGGTAGCTACACTTTCTTTTTGTGGTTGCGCGATGGAATACCTTGATATGGTCTCCAGTTTTTCTACAATAGGACGAACGCTTTTCATTTTAGGAATGTTTGTAAATATCATAATAAGAGGATTGGCCAGATTACTGCTTACCTGCACCATGCCTAATAGAGTTCCTACTGTTATGCGGCCTGTGATAATAAAATAAGCAGATAGAAATAAAACCACAATTTGAACCATAAGAGCCAGAAAAGCAGAAAGTCCCTCATTTAATGCAAGTAATCTGTCAACGCTGTATTTTGAATTGACTGTTTCAGTATTTGCTTTATCAAATCGTTGTATCACGGTTTTTGACATAGAGTATGATTTGATGATTTCAAATCCAGACAGAATATCTTTTAATTGGACTGTGAACGCGGCCAATTTCGAAGAAAACGTATTCTGCCTTTTTTCCAGCGTTCCGCCCAACAGGCTGGGAACAAGAAACATTACTGCAATCGCTACCATGACACAAATTGTGACGACAATATCAAAATAAATCATCAATATGAAAGAAGCAGTAAAAATAACTGTATATTGAACCACTTCAAACAATGGAAGTAAAAAATTGTCCTCCAGCATTTTCACATCATTTGTAACGATAGATATATAATCAGCGGTATTCTTCGTTTCAAACTCTTCTATATTGTGATTGATTGTTCCTCGAAAAACATCCGAACGAATTTGCAGCATAATTTTACAAATCACTTTTTTGCTTAGCAACGATTGAAAATAAAGAAAAAATCCCAACACGACAAAATAAATAATCGAAAATACAACCATTCTTATAAATTGCTGGATGTCTTTTCCCATAGCAATATCCAACAGTTGTTGAAGCAAAACAGCCATAAAAACATATCCCAGAGAAGAGATTACGCTGGCTAAAATCGTTAAAATAAACAAGAACTTGTTTTTCTTAATATAAGTGCTCATCATTCGCTCCTTTTATACATGTTGCATGTATGTATATTGTTAAAAATAAAATTGTCTTTCGACAATCTTATTTTCATCTACAACACTAAGCATGTTCTTTACATAACTGGACAATGTCATCATCAATAATAGGAAGCCCTAGATGATCCAAAATCGATTTAATCATTAAAAATTTCTGCCATGCTTCATCATCAGTCATGGGATATATCGTAGGTATCGACCAGAAATTCGTCAAAAGAACAAATAAATCTGCTAACAATCTTGGCTGTTCTGATTGAATCGAACCGTCCTGTATTCCTTCCTCGATCAGTTCTTGATACATAGGCGCCAATTCTTGATTACTTTCAATCAGCTTTTTCAAAAACGCAGGACTTCCCATAAGCGGCATGGAGGCCATACTTAACTGATGATGCGCTGTTTCATCAAAAGATGTTTTTAATACGAACTTCAACTTTTCTAATCCGTTCAGTTCCTTGTGATTTTTTGCTTTCTCAAAAGGATTACTCTCGTAAAAAAGTTTTTCACATAAAGCGTCAAATACTTCTTCTTTTGACTTGAAATGATGGTAAAAAGCCCCTCTCGTCAGTCCGCCCATTTCACTTATAATATCTAATACCGTTGTTTCCTCATACCCTTTTTCTAAAAATAATTTCAAAGAAGCATCCAATATTTTTTGAACAGTTTCTTCTGGATATTTATTCCGTGGCAAAAAACTCACTCCCATATACATGTACTTTGCATGTATATGGTATCATGCAGTCTGCATGTATGTCAATGAGAATATTCTTTTTTACAGTTAAGCGTTCAATAAAGCACCAGTGCTCACATAGCCTTATTTCCTCTTGTTTTATTATAAAGCAAAAACGAGTGCATTATTTCTCACGAAATAATGCACTCGCTACAACAGCTCTCTGTTAAGTTCAACGAATGTTTGGTGTGTTTTTATTGTTCTTCGTCACACAGATAAGCAAATTACTTCTGTGGGAGAATGTCTTCCACTTCTGCGTGTGGACGTGGAATAACGTGTACGGAGAGCAGTTCGCCAACACGCTGAGCAGCAGCAGCGCCAGCATCGGTAGCAGCCTTTACAGCGCCAACGTCGCCACGAACCATAACGGTAACAAGACCGCCACCAACAAATTCTTTACCAATGAGGGTAACGTTTGCAGCTTTTACCATGGCATCGGCTGCTTCAATAGCCCCTACCAAACCTTTAGTTTCGATCATACCGAGTGCTTCATTCTTAGTCATAGTGATTTCCTCCTAAAATTGATTGAACTTTTTATAGATAATTTTTTTACTTAACAATACTAACAGTGGTGGAAGAGGACACGCCCATTGCGTTGGCTTCTTCCGTATCCAGATGACATTCCAGCTTGGAGCTGTTGGTCACACGAATGGCAACATTATGATAACGTCCGCCGCGCAAACCGTCAACATCAATGCTCACGATTTGTCCATCTTGCACGCCGTAGGTCTGTGCGTCCTGTGGCGTCATGTGAATGTGGCGCTGAGCCACAATCACGCCCTGTGGCGCTTGTACAGAGCCTTTTGGCCCGACAATGGTAACGCCTGGGGTGCCGGCAAGGTCGCCGGAAAGTTTTGCCGGTGCTTTCACACCAAGCTTAAAGCCGTCACCAGCAAGAATTTCAACCTGTGTTGCGCTGCGTACAGGCCCTAACACACGCACCTTTTCAATGGCACCTTTTGGACCACAGAGCGTCACAGTTTCTTTGCAGGCAAACTGCCCTGGTTGAGAAAGCTCTTTCATTGGTGTCAGCGCATAGCCCGCACCAAAGAGCGCTTCAAGGTCTTGTTGAGAAAGGTGAATGTGGCGGTTCGAGATGCCCACCGGCACGCCGCCTGCTTGGCTTGGCGTATTCTGAGCAGCCGACTGCACCGCCTGAAGCAGTGCTTCAAGAATGGCTTCATATTCTTTGCTCGCCATGCTTACTCACCTCTCAATGCTTTTGCAAGAGCTTCGATGATGTTGTTGAGCTGGCTCAGGTCGATGTCCTGGTCGCTTGCCACAGGACCATTGTTGGCACTGCCGCAGCTATTGCAGCCAACGCTGTAAGAGATGCCGCTGTTTTGATATTGTTCCGGTGTCAGGTAGCTGGAACCTGTGCCCACAGAAGGTGCGCCAAGGGATACATTACCAGCCTGGCAAGCGTTGTTGCCAAAAGCGCCCGGAATATTGGCCAGTTCTGGATGGTTGAAAGTTGGGTCATCGGCAACCATGGTTGCACAGTTTTTCTGACCAAAAGCCACCTTTTTCACGTTGATGAGGTTGAGTGGGCTAACGTTTTCCGAGGTAGAGCTGCCGCCCCATGTACCGCAACCGAGGGTGAAAGATGGTACCAAACCGGTGCTGCCGCCGGTACCGCCCATGCTGCCGCCGGTGTTCACAAGAATACGGCTGGCTGGCTTGCGGGTAAATTCGAGAATCACGTTGCGGTCCTCGGTATGCAGACTCATGGTATGGCCGATACCGTTTTGCAAAAGGGCGATAGAAAGATCGCACGCTTCGTGCCAATCTTTCACCACATAGAACGCCAATACGGTGGTGAGCTTTTCGTAGGAGAGAGGATACCCTTCGCCAACACCGCCCTGTGCCCCGATGAGAACGGTGGTGTTCGCCGGAATGGAAATACCGGCTGCTTCAGCGATGACTTGTGGGGAACGGCCTACAAACTTTGCGTTCATGGCATGGCCGTTTTTGAAGAGCAGCTTGCAGACTTTGTCGGTCTCTTCGGTGCTCATGAAGTATGCCCCCTGGTTCTTCAGTTCGGCGATAACGGCATCTTTGTTACATTCTTCGCAGATGATGGACTGTTCAGACGCGCAGATGGTGCCATAGTCGAAGGTCTTAGAAGCAATGATGTTGGAAACGGCCTGTTTCACATTCGCTGTGCGTTCGATGTAAGCAGGGGAGTTCCCGGCACCAACGCCCAGTGCAGGCTTGCCGGCGCTGTAAGCAGCCTTCACCATGCCAGGGCCACCGGTAGCAATAATCATCTTTACTTCTTTGCAGTGCATCAGTTCGTTGGTAGCTGGCATGGAGGTTTTCGTGATGCAACCGATGGTGTTTTCTGGTGCACCAGCTTCCACAGCAGCCTTTGCCATCAACTCAGCGGCACGAGATGTGCATTTTACAGCAGATGGATGTGGAGAGAATACGATGGCGTTTCTTGCCTTCACAGCAATAATCGACTTGAAAATTGCAGTGGATGTTGGGTTGGTGGAAGGCACAATCCCCATCAACAGACCCACAGGGTCAGCCACGTCCATGGTGCCTGCCACTGGGTCTTCGTTGATAACGCCAACCGTTTTCATATCTTTGATGGCATCATAAAGCAGGGTGGATGCCATGTGGTTTTTGTAGGTTTTATCGGCAATTTTACCAAAGCCAGTTTCTTCAACTGCCATCTGTGCCAGAGAAACAGCGTTTTCTTCTGCCACACGCACCATGTTGCGAATGATGCGGTCAATTTGTTCTTCGGTATAGGTCGCCAGTTTTTCAGTAGCAACCTGCCCTTTACGAGCAAGGTCTCTGGCTTCCTGTACCGATTGTAAATCATAATCCATATTTTCCATAAATTTGTCAACCTCCTTCTAATGTCAACGTCCTTTCTCAGGCGCATAGTAGCTTGCAAATGCGCTGAGCAAGGTGTCTTTGTTGGCCTTTGAAATGGCACGTCCGGCAATGCCAAGATTGTCGTAGCTGCGTGCCAGGTTACGCAGAGCCACCACGCGGCAAGTGTCCAAAGCAGCCAGCGCCGCTTCAAGACCTTGCGTCTCAACCAAATGGTCGAGCGCTTCTTTTGAAAGTTCGTCCTTCGCAAAGGTCAGAACCGGTTCTTCCGAAACAGGTTCTTCTATAACAGCTTCTTCAATTAAGCCTTGCCTGGGACACTCTCCCTGTGCTTGACGAAGTTCAGAAAGTGGAATTGGGTTTACAATCGTTTCGCCAACTTCCTGATGTGGGCGAGGAATCACGTGCTGTGTACGCAGTGCTTTTTCACCCAAACGAGATGCTGCTGCTGCACCGGCATCAACGGCTGCTTTAACAGCTGCCACATCACCGGTAACGATGATGGTAACAATACCACCTTTAACAAAATCTCTTTCCAAAAGTCGCACTTCAGCAGCTTTCAGCATGGCATCGGCTGCTTCAATGGCAGGTATTAAACCATAGGTTTCAATCATTCCTAATGCTTCCATTGTTGTCCTCCTTGGTTATGACTCAATGTGTCACATAGAATACTTTCACACTATCCGGTGTGCCAAACATCAGATGCGCGCCACGCTTGAAGAGCAGGCAATCACCAGGATGTGCGGTGAATACGCGGCCATCTTTTTCAACGGTCAGCGTCCCATCAATCACATAATAAATTTCCTGACAATCGACATCCCAGGAGAAGGTGCAATCGTCGATGGTCATAAAACCGGCGTTCATTTGCACGCCATCAGCAGCGCCAATCAGTTCGTTGTACTGCACCTTGTCGCCAGCATGGCCCGTATCTAAAGGCTGCCACTTGGCAGTGTTGCCACGCACCAGTTTCAGCATACCGGCAGAATCGCTTTCGGAAACATAAGGCACGTCAACGCCAGCCACATTCATCAGTTGGCCAAGCATCCCTTTTTCAAGAAGAATCTGCAAGGCTTTATAAATAATCTGGTTGTCTGCTTCCACCGTTGGTGCGCTGTTGTTTGCACAAGCGTTCTCACATTCGCTGCCAGCGCCTTCACGAAATTCGATGCCCGACAGAGCAGCTGCGTCTTTTGCGGAAGGGGTGATGATGGTGTTGCCATCAATAGCAATGAAGGTTTTCCCTTCCTGCACGCATTGTTCTACATCTTTGGCACAGATTAGTTTCTTCATAGACTCACATCCTTTCCATCTATGATGGTTCTATACAATTATAACAAGGTTGGAATCAAGAGTTCCGATGGCGATGGAATCACTTCGGCATTCACAAGCAGCCCTTTTTCTTTCGCCATTTCCATGCCAGCATCAGTGCCAGCCTGTACCGCAGCCACATCGCCGGTGTAAGTGAAGTAGCTCTTTCCTCCCAGACCATTGCCAAGACGAAGCTCAATCGCTTCTAATTCAGCAGCCTTGAGAATGGCATCGGCACAAACAATCATGGTGGCTAAAGAGAAAGATTCCATGATGCCCACAGCCTGCACGCGTTCCGGCATGGTTGCACCCGTAATTGCCGGGAACACGCCTGGGTCCACGTTAGGAATCACAATTGAATCCACGAAAAATTCCTCTGCCATGCGTTCACCGATGCGTACAGAGTCTTCAACCGCTGCCACGTCGCCGTGAACGATGGCGATGTATTTGCCTGGGCAGGTTGAAGTGGCCGCTGCAAATTCTACATCAGAAATTTTAACCATCTGGTCGGCCGCATAGATGCCTTTGGCAATGCTGTTAAATTCTACCATACCTATTGCACGCATATTTATTGTCTCCTTACTTCAATAAAATGAGGTGTCACTTCCGTTACAGTACCCGCAATGCTCGAATGAATGGCAGCGCCGAGACTATCCGGTGCAATGTCACCAATTTTCTGCCCAGCTTCTACATGGTCGCCAACTGCCACCGTTGATACTGCCGGCGCACCCACATGCTGACGGGTGGAAATTCTCACCACATCTGGCACTACGGTGTCATCGCTCATTGGCGCTGGCTGGTCGAATGGCGTCAGCCCCAAACGCGCAATCAGGCGTTTCGATGGCACCTTGCGGTATGGACGCATACTGCGCGCTTCAAAATCGGTGGTTTCCGGTTTGTAGCGCACCCCTTCCTGCGCCAAAAGCCCTTTGAAATAAAGGTTGGCCATCTTTGGATGCAGCCCTGCCGGGCAGGAGAACAGTTCGCAAAGGTTGCACTGGCAGCAAAGCTGAGCAATCTTCACACTGTCCAAATCGGTAAACGCATAGTTCTGAGCACGCATCATCTTGTGCGGCTGCATATTGTGCCCCAAAAGATAACGTGGACAAAGGTCGGTGCACATACGGCACTGCTCGCAGGTAGCTTTGTTGACTTTCTTTGCTTGTTCAAGCGTCACCGATTTTTTGCGAATCAGGAAATGGTCTTTTGGCAGAATCACAAATCCTTTGTTCTTCTTTGACACATAACCGTTCAAATCTTTCATCACAGGCCCCATCATTGGACCGCCGTCAATCACGGCATAATCGCTGAAATCGTCAATGCCGGAAAGTTTCAGCACATCAATGATTGGCGTGCCCACCGGCACCTTCACTGTAAGACGGCGTGGCACATCGCCAGCAATGGTGATGTATTTTTCGGTCACAGGCTGTCCCTGAGACGCCTTATAGATGTTCAGTGCAGTCTCAGAGTTAACAACCACACAACCCACCTGAATTGGAATTCCCGCTTCTGGCACCACCCGTCCGGTGAGTTCATAAACAAGCACCTGTTCATCGCCAGCTGGGTACATATCCGGCAGCTCACCCACTTCAACATAGCCGGCAAACCCCAGCGCTACAATGCGCTCCTGGAGCTTGGCAATGACTTTGCCGTGTTTTTTCTTAATGCCAATGATGGCGTGCTTTGCCGCTACGGCACGACCAGCCATCTCGAATCCTTTTAAGATGTCGTCTGCAAAAATATCCATGAGCTGTTGGTCAACACGCAGCAATGGTTCACATTCCGCAGCGTTCATTAAAATATATTCTGCTTCGGAGGCCAGTTTCGCATGGGTAGGGAACCCTGCACCACCGGCGCCGATGATCCCAGCCTCCTTGATTTGATTGATAAGGTTCATTCTCACACCCCGCTTTATTCAAAATGGCAGTCTTCGTCAATAATGCCAACGACGACTGCATCTACGGGCACATTGTCGTCGCCGAGCATACGTCGTGCCGAGGAGCCTGTGGTGACAATCACTCGGTCGCCAATGCCGGCACTGATAATGTCTACAACAATAATGCGTTTACCCGAATCGGTTCCGCCGCCGATGATCTCGGCTTGCATCAATTTTAAGCCATTTAAGGAGTCGGCTTTACGTGTTGACCAAATGTGGCCAATGAGTTTTGCTGTGATCATAGGCTGCGCGTTCCTCCTTCTATCTCTGTGCGAATTTGTTTGAGCGCCGCTTCCACCGAAGCCGTATCGCCAAAAATCGCAAGTAAAATCATGTTTTGCGGACAACTGCCGCGAATGTCCTCAACGGTAACACCTACCGCCTTTTCGGCAATATCAGCAGCCACCACCATGTCAATCATCTTGCCCTGCACCAGGCCGATGGCATCAATGCAAGGCGGCTGTTCGTTTTTCGCAGAGCCTTTGCGCCGCATAAGAATGTCAACGGTGCCGGCTGAAGGAGATTTGATGATGCGAATATCCATCTGCATCACTCCTCATGCTGCTCAGGCTTGCAGCTTAGTGCAATACCTAAAGGCGTCACGAACATTGGATTTTTTGGCTTGTGCGTTGGCACACCCGTGGCTTTTTCAATGACGTTTTCAATGCCGGTAAAGCAGCAAGTACCGCCAACCAGCGCCAGTTCGTCTACTTCATAGCCTTGAATCTGCCGGCTGATGATGGAGGCCACCTTATCCATCACCGGTTTGAGCACCGGCAGGAGTTCACGATGGTGGCTTTCATCACGCTTATAGCGTTCGGCTTCTTCAAAAGATTTGCCATAAGCACCTGCCACAACCAGCGAAAAATGCGTACCACCTGTTGGTTCATCGGCAATGGTCACCACTTCACCATCTTTGAAAATGGAAATACCCGTAGTGCCACCGCCAATATCCACAACAGCCCCGTTTTTCATGCCCAAAACAAGGTTAGCTGCGGTGGATTCGTCCAACAGATTGGTGCACTCAAAGCCTGCGCCTTGAATAACATTTTTCACAGCGCCACCGTCTAAGGTGTCAGTGCCCGGTGGAATAGCACCGGCAGCATCGTAAAGCTCAACGCCGAGCTTTTCTTCGATTTCTTCTTTCAATTCACGCACGATTTGCACCGCGCCGATATAGTCAACCACCATGCCGTCACGCACCACATCTGCGTAGCGATAAGCGCCAGCCACAGGTTGTTTGTTTTCGTCAAGCACGGCGATTACCACACAGGCTGTACCAAGGTCCACGCCGGTGTAGTAAACCGATGATTTTTTTCGTATTGGCTTTTCGATGACTTTTTCAAAATCTGCCACCATTTGCTCGCAATACGCAAAATTCAACTTTTCTTCTGACATACGCCGCCTCCCATCGTTTGACAAATCAACTGCGACAACCGATTAACAATCTGCGCGCTCTTTGCAAGGAGCGTTTTTTTCATGCACTCGTCGTCCAGCTGCATTTCCATTTCCGCCTCAAAAAGCCGCACCGCATTACGCAGCTGCGCCATGGTTAAAAGCGTCTGCGCCTTCTCCAGCTGCATACAGAACTCAGACACTTCCACGCAATCGCCAAGCGCATCGGAGAAAGTTTCTTCGTTCATGCCGGCACATGGCACGCAGTACAAGTCGGCCACGTCGCATTTTCCTTCCACAGAAAGCGTGAGAAGGGAAAGCTGACGAGCCAGCGCTGTCAGCTGCTGCGCCATTTGCACATCGCTTGTCAGAATCTCTTTGGTTGCACTGAGAAATTGCAAGCGCAGAGCATCAAGTTTGAGGCAGAGCCATTGTTTTTTCGCCTGTGGCACCCCACTCGGCGTTGTCGGAGACGGAGAGGAGGTTGGTGGTTTTGGTGTTTCAGTGTAGATATTCACGCCACGGTCAATGAGAAATTGTCTGGCACCAGGTGTGAGACGTTCTCCTTCGTTTGGCGTATAGGTTGTAAAGGGCTGTGTCTTATACATCGCCCGCAAATCATTCTCGGTGATAAATTTCATAGACGCCCTTACCTCCCTCCAACTGTTTCAAATATGTGATAAGGCGTTCAAGCCCTTCGCCGCTTTTGGCACTAATGGCAAAATACGGCGGGCGCACGCCAATTTTTGCAAGTTCTTTTTCCGCCTGCGTCACACCCTCTGAGCAGAGGTCGCATTTGCTGATGACGCCCACCACCGGACAGCGAAATGTTTTCGCAAAACCGGGAGAGTACACCTCTGTTCTTTTAGAACCATCTACCAGCACAAGAATACACCAGGCATCCTGTGAAAGCGCAATGAGATGCTGGTACATCCAGCTGTTCTCCAAATACCCACTGGGAACATCCAGCGTATATTTTCTGTAAATGGTGTCTTGTGTTTGTCGAAGCGGTCTGTCCTCGGCGTTCAGCACATTCGCCAACGTCGATTTTCCAGAACCTCGTGGCCCAATAAGCATGATGCGTTTTCTTTTCATGTTTTTGTAATCGGAACCGTGTCGAATTTGAGCAACGACTGCAAGGTTTCTGTGACGGCACGCAAAGCGGTTTCAACACTCTGCACATCACCCGAAATCACCACCGAGCCGGTGAAGCGGTCAAGAAAATCAATCTCCACATCGGCTGTTTTGGTTGCAATATCCGCTGCAATGATGGCCGTTTCACAAGGCGAAAGCGTGAGAATCCCTAAAGCGCCATGCCCTTCAACGCCTAAGCGTTCGTAAATATCTTCCATTGGAGAAGCTATCACATGGGCGATGGTGACCTGTTTGCCCGGCACAGATTCCTGAATGATTCTGTCGATCGGTTTATCGTTCACGCGTCCCATCTCCTTCGCTCAGTGTCGAATGACTGACACCGGAAAATCACAAGTTTTAATCCACCCTTCGATGCGGTCCAACTCCTCATCACTGAGGCTCGGGTCGCCTTCGATAGGATAATCTTTACCAAGCTGCACATACTTATTAACGCCCAACTTGTGGTAAGGCAATAGGTCGATGCCTTTGAAGTTTTTCTGATCCTTGTAAGGTGTCAGGAAATCAACCACCGCCTGAATTTCTTCCCTGCTGTCGTTAATGCCCTTTAAAAGCGGCATACGCACCTTCACATTGCGCCGTGTCATGAGCAGGGTTTCAAGATTTTCGAGTATGGTCTCATTGCGTACACCGGTGAGCGCTGCATGGCGTTCTGGATCCATGTGCTTAATATCAAAAAGGAACAAGTCCACAAATTCTGCGAACTTAAGAAGTGTTTCTTTTTTGGTATAGCCGCACGTTTCAATCGCCGTGTGTAAGCCTTCACGTTTGCAGGCTTCCAGGAGGTTAATCGCGGCTTCCGGCTGAGCAGTGACCTCGCCACCGCCCAGCGTTACGCCGCCGCCAGATTGCTCGTAAAAGAGTCTGTCCTCTTCCACATAATCCAAAAGCTCGCTAACCGACACTTGCTCACCAGCCACCTTTAACGCCGACTGCATACAAGCGTTCACGCACGCCCCGCAGCCAAGGCAGTCAACGGCACGATTGATTTCATGCACACCCGTTTCGGTAATGTGATGAATGTGCTGTGGACACACTTGCACACAAGCTCCGCAGCTGACACAGGCCGTCGGTTTGAGCATAATTTGATACTTGCGCTCCAACCCTTCCGGATTCGCACACCACTTACAACGCAGGGGACAGCCTTTGAAAAAGACCAGTGAACGCACACCAGGGCCATCATATAGATTGTATTTCTGTTTATTAAATATGAAGGCTTTTCGCCCGATAACCGTTTTGTTGTTCATCTTACGTCTCCTGTCTCTGGCTGTTTGAGGGCACTTAGAACTTGGTCAGCACCGTTCTGCTGATGATTTCGTCCTGAACGTCTTTGCACAGTTCAGTGAAGAATGCACTGTAACCAGCCACACGCACCACCAAATCTTTGTAGCGTTCTGGGTGTTCCTGTGCATCAATGAGGGTCTTGTTGTCCATGTAGTTGAACTGCATTTCCCCGTTACCCATTGCACAAGCTGTACGCAGCAGGGTGATGATGCCCTGTTCGCCTTCCGGTGTATCCAAAAGACCAGCCATGAGCTTAAAGTTATGCACCATACCAATGTTCATGTTATCGTTAGAGAGCTTGGATACACTCTTGATGATAGCGGTAGGACCTTTGAAGTCGGCACCCTGCGTTGGACTGATACCATCAGACAATGGCGTCCAAGCTTCGCGACCGCCAGCGCTGGCGCCTGTCATCTGGCCAAATGGCGTATTGTTGGAGATGGAAAGGGTACCATGGCTGAGCACGGAATACAGGGTTTTGTACTTTCTGTGTTCCATCTCAGTGAAGTTAATCAGATCAGCCGCAATGAGATCGGCATAGTCGTCATCATTGCCGTATTTTGGCGCAGCCAGACAATCCTGACGCACCTGTTCATAGCCCACAAAGTTGGCTTTCAGCGCTTCGTTGAGTTCTTTTAAGGTATATTTCTTATCGTCAAAAACAAGCTTTTTAATAGCCGCCATTGCATCAGCATAGGTACCAAGACCAGACCACACAACACCAGGGCCAAAGTTATACATGGCACCACCGGCGGAGACATCGCGGCCATTTTCCATGCAACCTTCATACATGATAGACATGAGTGGTTTTGGTGCCAGTTCACGATGTACACGCTGGCTGATAACCGTCGCCACAGAAGTCCATTTCGTAATGTATTTGATCTGTTCCTTCACGGCAGCATCAAATTCTTCATAGGTCTTGTACTGATCAATGTCCCCAAGGTCTGGGGTAACTTGTTTGCCATACCACAGCGGTACACCATGGTTCAACACAAGTTCAATGCAAATTGGCCACTGTGTATAGGCAGTGGAGGTCCACTGATAAAGGCGACCGGATTTCTGCGGTTCCACGCAGCCCATGAGACAATAGTCGCGAGCATCTTCAATGGAAACACCCTTCGCCAGCATCATCTTGATGTGGGTATCGTCGAAGTGGCAAGCAGGGAAGCCCATACCGGAACGAACAACATCAACGATTTTCTTGAGATATTTCTGAGGGGATTTCTGGTGAATACGGCAAGCCAGAGATGGCTGATAGATTTTAACATGACGCACAGCATCCATGAGTAGGTAGGTCAGCTCGTTGGTGGCGTCACGGCCATCACGGGTAATCCCGCCGACGCACATATTGACGAATGGCTGATAGCCGGCAAAGAATTTGGAGCCACCCTCGCTGGTAATCCACATCATTTCACTCATCTTGATCAGCATGCAGCCTGCCAGTTCAAAGGCCTGGAAATTGTTGAGCTTACCGGTTTCCAAATCATGCTTATAGAATGGGTACATATACTGGTCAACACGACCAATGGACATCCCCGTCTGGTTTTCTTCAATCGGAAGGAGAGATTCAATGGTCCACACCGCTTGAATAGCTTCCCAGAATGATTCTGGTTTATGGGCTGGTACACGCGCATTGATGCGAGAGATCTCTAAAAGTTCTGCCTTACGTTTAGGATCCGTTTCTTCAGCAGCCTTTTGTGCCGCATAATCGGACAAACGTTTCGCATAAATCATGACGCCTTCTGTGGTGTCAATAACAGATTTATAGAAATAGATTTTTTCCAAATCGTCCGGATTTTCATAATCAAGCTGCGCCAGATGGTCTTTGGCTTCCTGTTGAATATCGAGCATCCCTTTCTTCATCAGGATAACATCGTAGCCAGGGTTGGAGTCGCCGCCGCCGTTGATGGCATGATAGGAGCAGTCAGACACCATGGATTCGCCGGAAAGCGCCCATACACCTGCTTCGCGATACTGGGTTTCGCAGTATTCATCAACGGACTTGCCTTCCCAGAATGGGAACAATTCTTCACGCATGATGCGCTTGTCTTCTTCGGAAATATAGAATGGGTCCTGTGGGCGGTTGCCGATGGTGTCGATTTCATCAACCATCCAACGCCATGCAATGTCTGGTGCAAAAGCCCCTGCACGAGGTGCGCCGGTAGGATTCCCAACAATCAGTTCGTTGTCTTGAATAACGAGCGGTGCCGTTTCGCAGCAATACTTGAAACATTTCGCGCGCAGCTCAATTTTTGGCAGCCCTGGATTTTCTTTAGTAATCTTCGTCACGGCACGTGCACGATGGGTGGTGATGGAAGGCACCTGCTTGAGGAAGTTTTCTTTGAGCTTCACCAAACGTTCTGTTGGACCCAATGGCACACCATCTTCATCCACTTCAGTGGTAGCACCAGCAATGGAAGAATAATATGGGAACTTTTCTTCACTGCTTGCCGCAGCCCCTGTGTTCTGCGCTGGCTGTGCCTGTTCCGGTGTTACACCGGAGATGTCTTTAGAGACAGACGCAAACACCTTCATCAAAGATTGGCGTTCTTCGTCTGACATATTCTTGGTTGCTTCCGCAATCTTGTTGGAAAATTCACGAATATCCACGATTGTACCTCACTTTCTTCATCAATCGTCAGGAACGATTGCATTGTAATGCTTGTTCAAGCAAACGTTGTAAATAACTTAAATCTTCTTGGCTTAAGGCCGACTGTTCTTTTTCTTCATGCGCGGACAAACCCAAATCCAGATCTGCCAGGTCACGCACGCCCACGCCGAGCTTGCGTATATAGATGAGATTCATCGGTGACACATTGTCCGATGTAATCCCCAAACCTGCTGTTCCGCTGCCCAACGTCATCGCCGGAAAGAGATTGGTGGTCATGCCCATGCTGCCATACACAGCCGGCGTGTTCACCAAAATGCGTGCCACCGGTTTTTTCAGCGCAAATTGCTCTATAACCGTTGGATCTTTAGAATGAATCACCAGCGTGTGCCCCTGTCGCTCTGTGAGCAGCAGCTCAATGCACTTTTCGCAGGCATTCATCCAGTCGTCTTCCACATAATAGCTCAGCACAGGGCAGAGTTTTTCTTTAGAATAGGGGTTGTTCAAAGAAACGTATTTCTGGCGAGCAATCAGCACGGTGGTATCAAGCGGCACCTCTATTTTTGCCCTGCGGGCAAGCTCCAACGCCGTTTTCCCGATTGGTTCCGGATTAGCAGAGCCATCCTTAAAATAGAAAAGATGCCCCAAACGTGCTGCTTCTTCGTCGCTCATAAAATAAGCGCCATGTTTTTCTAAAAGCGTGTGCACCTCAGCTTCCACACAGCCATCTACGACAATCGACTGTTCTGCTGCTGAAACAACACCATTGTCGAAGGTCTTGCTGGCGATAATATCGCACACCGCCTGTTCCAGGTCGGCTGTTTTTTCAATGAAAGCTGGGCCATTGCCCGCACCACCATAAATCACAGGTTTGCCTGAGCGCTTCGCCTCATCAAACATTCCTGGCACGCCTGTTATCATAATAAGCGCCGTTGCCGCATGATTCATCAGCTCACGTGTACCGGCTTTTGTCACCGTGTGCAGATACGTCAACGCCCCTTCCGGCAGCCCCACTTCAGCGCCAGCCTCCATGAGAATATCCAGCACCCGTGCTGAAGTGCGCTCCGCACGAGGATGCGGCGAAAAGACAATAGCATTGCCACTTTTCAAAGCAATCAACGCATTATAAACGGTTGTCGAAACAGGACTTGTCGCCGGGCAAAGACTCACCAGCACACCCAGTGGCACGCCAATGTCCCAGAGCGCTTTTTCTTCATCTCGTCGAATGATGCCCACGCACTTCATGGAACGCAGATGCCGCGGCAAAACTTCCGTCACAAAACGATTTTTGATGAGTTTGTCTTTCCAGTCGCCGTAGTCTGTCTCGTCAGCCGACATCATGGCCAGCTCCTTATTATGCTCGGCCACTGCCTGAGCCAGATGATCTACTATGGCGTCCAACTTGCTTTGTGAAAACGTTGCTAACCGTCTTTGTGCTTCCAATGCGTTTTCGGCTAAAATGCGCGCCTCTTGAATAGAAAGCAAATCGTTATCAATAATCTCCAGTCGCATTCCTCTCACCTTCCTTCTCTAAGACGCTTCGTTATATTTTGCCTGTGTCATTCCGCCGTATATGGCAACAGTTTCTCGACAGAATATTGAGAAGTGATTTTCTTGATACCTGGGTGAGGTCTAGGAATAACAACAGAGCTATAAACCTCTTTGCCCATTTCCTCGATCGCCTTCACACCAGCGGCAACGGCCGTCTTACAAGCGCCAACATCGCCTTCTACGATGGCTGAAATGTAACCGGAAGCTGTGTTCTCAAAGCCCACCAGCTCCACATCGGCAGCCTTGCACATGGCATCGGCTGCATGAATGCAATAGACAATGCCGAAGGTTTCTAAAAGCCCCAGCGCTGAAGCGAAAAAGTCGTCCTGCGCCTTTGGTTCACACTGCTCATCAATATCGTAAATCGATACCACATCGCCTATTGGACGAATTGGTCTAGGAATGGTATCAGAAGCGGTCACCTTGCCAATGGCCGATGCTGCTTCCACGCCTGCTTTCACGGACGACTTCACAGCTGCCACATCACCTTTGACAAACATCGTTACCAAGGTGGAACCAACGTTTTCGTAAGAAATCAACTCAACGTCCGCTGCCTTGAGCATCTTGTCGCAAGCTTCAATGGCTGGTACCATGCCTACCGTTTCGAGCATACCCAGCGCCTGTTCTGCGTAATATCTTGCCAATGTTCATTCTCCTTCCCGAGGATACAGTTTCTTGTCTAAAATTTTACGCCTTGCCCTTGGAGGAATGTCAAACGCTTCATGTAAAAAATATGCTCCCCTTGTCCGTCTTTCACCGTTGTAATTTTCGGACTATTTTTTGCTTTTTTCTGTAAAATCGTCCTCTTTCACTTGTATTTTCGGTGTTTTTCGCTCTTATTTCGCTCCGTTTTCGTGCACGTGCTCCCTGCTTACAAAAAACGAACCCTCCCCTTTTGGGGAAGGTTCGCCGTGCTCCGCACAAAAAAAGCATCAGCCCACGCTCGTGTACTGATGCTTTTCATACCTCATTTTTTCTCAATATCAATCAAAATTTCCATAACAAAATCTTCTGTGCTTTTGGTTGTCCAATAATCGGTAACATAACGTTCAATAGCTGCTTCACCACATTTATAGCCATGGGCGTTGGCCCAAGCTTCGATTTTGCGATAACTATCACCAACCGTCTCATGCGGGCCAATATGGTAGGCAGAAAGCATCATCTTGCCGGCAAAGGTTCGCGTTTTGCTCGCCTCCAACTCACCTACACCACGCTGAAAAATGACAGCCTGGGTAGCCATTCCAGCAAGTTTTTCGCGATAGCGAGGAAAATAGAGATGCACTGGCCCCGTGATGGCATGACCGATACTTTCCAAATAATTGGTCCAATCGATGTTGATGATGGCATCCATATAATTGTTATCAAAAGTTTGTACCATGTAACATGCTGTAATCGATTCAATATACTTCACCGAGACTTCTGTCACCTTATTTTCGATGACACCTTCTGCTTCACGAATGAGATTGTACCAATCATTTACAGACGTATAGGCCACGTTGATTTCTTCACGTAGTTTTTTTAACTCATCGCTCTTATCACGCATTTTCTTCGCGTGAAACTCATAGCGGTTATTTTCCATGAGATTTTTCATTTCTTCGAGCTTGAATCCCATTTGCTTATAGTATTTAATGACAGGCACAAAAAGCAGCGTTTTACGGCTGTAGTAGCGATAATTGTTTTCTTCAGAAATATAATCCGGCGAAATCAGCCCGATTTTATCATAAAAACGCAGCGCCTTCTTGGAAACGTTACAGATCTTACTAACTTCCCCTATAGAGTACAGTTCTCCTTTCGGCACAGGCAGCTTATTTTTCTTCTGTGCCGCTGTACGCTGTACTTTGCTTGCGTTCTGTTTTTCATCAGCCATGATAGTGTTCGTTCCTTTCCGACTTATTTCTACCACTTATACCTGGCGTGCCTCTGCCTCATCCAAAGAGTGATAGCCATATAAAAGTGCCATGATACGATGCACCGTTACAGAAATATTTTCGCCGCCCTTGGCTTCCAACAAAGCCAAGTAATTTTCATAAAGCCGCAGCGTTTTTTCCGAGTAGGTCTTCAATTCCCCTAAAGTATACACCTGAGCCGACACTTCGTCTCGAGCAGTTCCAGAGAGAGGGCGCCCTTTTTGATGTAAGCGCGGATACTGTGCTGCAAAAGCTTTCTCCGCTTTCATGAGCGCTGTCGCCACACGCTCTACGAGCGCTTCTTTACCTGCTGACACCTCCGGAATATAGGCACGCAAGGTGGCATCAAACACCTCTGGATCAGTATAAGCCATCATGTAAGCATATTTTTCCACGAGCACATTGCGTCCTTCCGCCAAAGCCTGGTATAAGTCGTCTCGATAGCTCTCTAAAAGAATCACCGGCAATGCCATAAACTGACTGTAACGCATCACATAGAAGGTCCATTCATCATCTTGACAAGCGGCACGCCCGCCCTGATTGTTCACTTTATCCATCATCTGCCACTCGATGTCAACAATCTCATTGATAAGCAGATCCTTTGGTAAAGCCTTGCGTTTAATCGCTTCTCGCATGGAACACCTCCTATATGTCAGGCATCTGCCAGAATGTGCAGCGCCCGCAAACGACTGTCGTTGATGCCGCGCATCAACTCTTCTGCCTGCACTTGCAAAAAGACCTCGCTGCTTCTGGTGAAACCTTGTCGGTTCAGCGCATCGACCACATCCGCACAAATGTCCTCAATCAGCGTCCTCTTCTGCGCTGCTTGCTCGCCATCAGTCTGAGACGTGAATGTTTTCAGCTTCTCCACGCTTTCTTTGAGCACATGAAAGCGTTCGGTGGCACGAAACGCCCACTTATAAAACGGCATATAGCAGCGGTTCAACAGGAAAAAGGCAGCCAACGTATGCTGCACAAAAAGACCAGCGGCCAAATAGGCCGCATAATGGTCACCACGTTTAAGCGCACGACCATAGTTGTATTGTCCGGTCTGAGCCATTTGTGCACAGCGTGCTGCCAGTTTTTTCTTAACCACATCATCGGGATAGAAATTAAGCAGGGTTTGGCGCCAGGCGGAAAAATCCCCCGGCCCGTCCCAGAACACCTGTCCATTGGTACAGGTGGCCAGATGGCTTTCCGGAATACGCAGCCATTCCATGTTGTCTCTAGGCGGATGGGCAAGGCCGCTATATTTGGCGTAGAAACGTTCCAAGGGCCACACGCCCACACGTTTTCCGGCTAGTGCTGTTTCTAAGCGCTGATAGCCACGGTACTGTTTTGGCAAAGCATTGTAAGCCTGCGCCAGCTCTGCACCAATCTGAGCATACACCGGCTCTGAAAGCCATATACAAAACCCGGGACCAAAATCATGATCCGTAGAGAAAGCATCATCGTAACCAAAGCACTCTGAGCCTTCGCCCACCAGACCCACAGCCATATGCGCTTGCCAGTCGGCAAAACGGTTTTCCAGCATGGGTTTGCCATAGTCTTCGTAATAGGCTTTCGCCAACGCCATTCCCTGCATATCTATTCCAACTTTCTTTTGATTCTATTTTCTATTGAACGCAGATCAATCTCTATTGTCTGTCAACCAATGTATTTCTTAATCGTCGCAAGACTTTCAGCCGTGGTGGTGTAATACACGCGAAGCTCACCGTTTTCATCCAGGTCATAGCCATCTTCCACCAATAGACCATTTTTTTCAGCAGTCATCAACGCTTCAATAACCTCTGACTTACGTAAACCTTTGAAGTGACCATACTCCGGCTTGAGTGCCTCAATGACATCATCCGCACAAGCGCGTTTCACCGTGGTAAGATAATTAAGAATGGCATAGTTCAGTGGCATCATAACGATCAGCTCCTTTTCTTTTTGAAATAATCCAGTGGATTCACAGCAATCAGGAAGATACCGATGATCATAACGATCGCAGCAGCCCAACCGATTGGCGCAATGTTCCAGCCTTCTTCACCGCAAGCCACACCCAAAACGAGCCAGCAGAAGAATGGTCCCCAGAAAGAGAACGCACCATTGCAGGCCATACCAAGCGCAGCACCGCACATACTATTACCCTTATACCAAAGGCTGTACGCATATACCGCAAAGAAACCACTGATGACAAAGAAAATAATAGAACCGCCATCAGAAACTGCCTGACCTACTAAATTCCAAGCAAAGGTAATCTTTTCACCACCAACAAGACTCATGAGTGGCAAGAGAATAATAAGGTTAGAAATACCAGACGTCACCTGACGAATGGTAATCCCAATCTGATAATCAATCATAGAGGTACCATAACCGGCAATGCAACCTTCAAGCCCCCAGCCCAAAGCCGCACCAAAAGCAAGAATAAGCCCCAGTGCCATGCCAGGTGCCGCTTCACCACCAAGACTGGTGCTGGCAATCATAAAACTTGCAAGGAAGCAAACCCCAATCCCAAGCACCATGCGAGGAGTTAATGGCTGTTTGAAGAAAATACGTGCAAGCACAGCACCAATGGCTGGGCAAAGTGCAGAAATCGGTACCGCAATGGAACCCGCCTGCTGTAAGCCAATAACATAGCAGGTACTGGCGATTGGCCCACCGACCAAAGCAGCGCAAATCATGACAATACCAGGTTTCGTCTTGAGCGTGCGGAAAAAGTCGCCAAGTTTACCCTTGAACGCAGCGATAATCAAACACCAAATGGCACTGCATGTGTCATTAAGCGCACTCCCCAAGGCACTCAATAGATAGGTAACAACAAAAATAGAGAGCACCGTTTCTGCGGACATCCAGTCAATCCACACACCTCTGGCCATCCCTAAAGTCATGAAAGCTGTATAAAGCCCATACGCAATCCCGGATAACACAGCGACGAAAAGGCCTTTTTTGAAGAACTGCTTATCCAGCTTGGCCTTTAGCTGGGCAGCTTGACGCCGAGCGTCGTTGCTTGGATTCATTGACATTCGTTTTCATCCCTTCACAAAAAGATTTCTTTAAGTAACCCGTTCCCGCATCTCCAAGCAGCATCTTTTATACCACCCAGACGAACACCTTGCCGGCAGGGCTCAACACATCCTGTAATAGCAGATGTGTGATGCCTTAGACCAGACTTACTTTAATATCAATGTTATCCATTGCCCCAAGGGGAATGTCAATTTATTTCAAGAAAATTAAAACGTCTTTGCATCTATTTTAATTTTTAATTCAGAGGAATTATATTTCTTTGTTCACAAAATCTTTATAAAGTATAAGCTATCTAATTTTCTCCTTTTTAGAATTTAAAGTCTTAATTATAACTTTAATATCTTTATCACGAAAACCACAAACCTTCCTCTAAGGGGCAGAGTTACGGCTTTTATACTTAACACTCGCATACAGTTTGCCCATTCTCCAGGCTTAAATCATCAATGAATATCTATATAAAAAAGCAGACCGGCCAAGCCGATCTGCTTCTCCAGTATAGAGGTGCATACGCATTAAAGTTCTTCGCTAAAGATCTGATAAACTGGTGCCCCTTCGCACTGTGCTGGGAAGCGTGTGCCCAAAAGCCCAGCGATGGTTGGGGTCACGTCCACCTGACGAATAGTACGTGGGGTGGTAAAACCAGCTTTCACGCCAGGGCCAGCTGCGATGAACAGTGGCGATACGGAAGTGTTAAAGTAACCTTCAGAAGTGGAAAGGCTGTCGCCATGGAGACGGTTGAAGCCTTCTTCGATGGAGAAGAAGATATCGCCACATTCTGGGCCATTGACACCGAGGAGCACGCCATCTTTGTTGCGCAGGCAGATGCCAATCACACGACGGCCGGTCGCTGGATCACGATAATTGTAGAGATCGTTGATGATTTGTTCTTCCAGGGCATACTTATCGGCTGGATCAACGATGCCATATTTATCGCGGCCCTTGAGGTTGATGTAAATATAGTTGGAACGAATCTGTACGGCACGGGTCTTTTCCCAATCCACTTCAGTGGTGTCGTTGCCGTTTTCGTCTTTCTTCATCACGGTGTAGCCAAGCTGTTCCATGATTGGCACGTTGAGACCGCCATATTCACCGATGAGTGGTGGCACTTCTTCACCAACGATGAGACCATGGTCGGACACGATGAGCACGGTCCAGTCTTCATCAAGGTAATGCAGGAATTTACCGAGGTAGTCGTCGGTCTGACGATACATATCAACGATCAGTTCCTGATATTCTTTTTCGTCGGTATGCTTCCATGGTTCCAGGGTGTGACCAAGGTGCCAAATCTGGTGACCAGCGCAGTCTACGTTATGCAGATGGCTGAAGATGACTTCATAGCCGCCGTTGTCAGCCAGGTAATTCAGGCAGTTTGCCTGCCAGTCGCAGTAGTTGTCCCAGGATGGGATAAAGACATCGCGAACGAGGTCTGCTTCTTCCCCACCGATGAGGGATACTGGAGGAACTGGCCCAACATTCTTCACGATTTCCTGATACAGGTCTTTAGAATGCCAGAGCATATCGTTGGTAGTATCCAAAGCGTTGGAAATCCACAGACGAATCATGGTGCCCTTTGGATCCATTTCAAGGATCTTGTAGCAACGGCAGCATGGTTTGGTTTCTTCTTTCTTGGTAACATCGTCGATTGCTGTAGCGATGGAGCCATCATTCTTCACAACAACGATTGGTTCAGCAGCCTTCTTGTTCTTGTAGATAGCAACACTGTCGTATTCGCCAGCTTCGTTCTTTAAGAGCAATGCAGGACGACGGGTGAAACCGCTGGAAGTCAGAATGGTGAATTCCAAAGCGCCTTCTGGAGCATTTGCCCAGCCTTCAGCAGCCTTGAGTGGGGAGTTGATGATGTCATAAGCAACCTTTGCACCAATCATCATTTCGGTGTCATCAAGGCTCATGATAGGTGTGCGGATTTCGCCACCCTTGCGGGCTTCGTCCCCCCACCAGAGTTCCATCATTTCGTCGTCGTTGTCGCCAACCACCATGTCGTCAATGTCGGTCATGATGCAGCCAACACCGGCTGGCTTTTCAACACGAGGTGCATACTGCACTTCGGTGATGTCTGGGGTTGCAACGATGATTTTTTCCCAGTCCATCTGTGCCACGCCCATGTTCACAGAACCAGGCTGGGTGCCATCAACAACAGAGAGCAGTGGGCTGTCGGAAGATGGTGGCCAGGAAGAACCAGGCCAGTGCCATACGAGGGTCTTTTTGCCAGCTTCGGTGGTAACATTCCACATCTGTTCAGCTTCGCAGTTGCGGCTGTCCATGTTGTAAACAACAGCGTCGAGGCTTTCAGGGCTCTGTCTCCAATAGCAGGTGATACCATGGGTGCCAGGATAAGCGCCAGTAGCCAGCGTTGTCCAGCATGGAGGGGTGATGGTTGGAATAGCACCCAAGAGGTGCAAGTCTTCACGGCAAGCGCCGCGGTCTACGAACTTTTTCACGTTAGGCATCTTGCCTTCGTCCATCAGATGTTTGGTGATGCGGGCATCCATCCCGTCGACACCGAGGACCATGAGTTTTTTGGTCATTGCTTGTCTAGCCATTTGAAAATTCCTCCTTCAAAATTTGCTTGGCTATATTTAACAACTTAATAAATGGAAAGGATGATTGAAAAAAACGGTTTACAGCACCCCAACGAAATGCCACCATGGAATCATAACAACGGCCAACACCACCGTCACAGCCACCATCTTGAAACCAAGAATCTTCATGAAATCGCCGAGCTTAATAAGCCCGAAAGCGTAGAAAATCATGTAGGTGAGATATTCGTAAGGTAAGAGAATCTGGTCTGCACCAAGGAACAAGCTGTACATCGCGCCCACAGGGTTAAGACCAAGACCGGCAGCAATCTGAGCGATTGGTTCAGAGAAGCCAGCGAGAATAGCCAGTGGGGTGAGTAAGAAGTTAAGAATAACAGAAACAGCGTAAATAGCCACCATAATCAGCGTGGAGTTCAGTGGTTCGAGCGCTGGTACGAGCAGTTCTGCAACCAGTTCGCCAATGCCCAGGTAGCTCGATACGGTACCGATGGACAGGCAGGCGATGCAGAAGAACACCATGCTCCAGTCTACGCCTTTAACATCTTCTTCCGTGGCAATCTTAATGCCAGGGAAAAACATCAGCCAAGGCAGAACAATGAAGCCCCAGTCAAGCGCAATACCGTGAATGTTACCGGTAAGCATGAACACGATGAGGAGCACCGTCATCACAGCACCGATTTTTTCTTCACGCGTCATCTTGCCCAGCTTCTGATACTCTTCCTTGAAGTATTCAACACCAGGCAGTTTGTGTTTTGGCTTGAAAATCTTTGGCAGGATAAAAATGAAAAGCAAGCAGAAGAGCAAGTATGGGCAGTTCTGCCAGAAAAATTCCACCCAAGTAGCACCGTATGGCTCTGCACCTTCTGGCAGCGTGGTATTGGCCGCGTTCCAGAGCAGGTTCATGAAGTATGGCGAATAGATGAACATACAAGAAGCCCCTGCGGACATCGCACCAACAAGCATGATGATGGCCGAATCAATGGACTTGCCAAGGTCAAACCCCATGCACAAACCAAACGTAAATGCTGCCATCATAACCCAAGCGTTACCACCGGTTACCGTGTTAAGAATGCAACCAACAACAAACACACTATACAATAAACCATAATAACTACCGCGCACCTTAATAAAGCACCAGTACGCCATACGTTTCAAAAGACCGATACGGTTCAACACCATAGCAATCATATAACCGCCGATAACAACCAGTGGCATCGTCTGCAACCAGGCAGAATATGCAACATCCATCGGCACCAAACCGGTCACCATATAACCGATTGGGAAAAGCATCGACACAGCCATCAAATGGACCTGTTCAAAAGCCACCATGAGAATGCCGGCGAGTGTCACGACCAGAAACATCTTCACTTCGTAGGTGTAGACATCTGTTTCCGGGATCAGGAACAAAATCAACGGAACGAGAATGTTAATCGCCCACTTGATCAATGCCCCCTTATTCACATTGACTGTTTTGGCTGACAAAGCAACTCACCTCTATCTTTTTTGTCTGAAAATTTTTCTCCGGTTGACGACAGGCCTTATCGTTAGTTTTATTATAAAAATAACCTGTATTTATGAACATAAGCAAAAAGCGATACCAGGTATATAAAAAACTTTTTGTCAAACCATCATTATGCTATAATATGTACTATTATTGTATTGACCCGTCCAGCACATTCACCGTTCTCAACACTACAAAGGGGATCACCATTATGAAACTTGATCAGCTCAGATATTTCCAGGAAGCTTGCAAGTACCAATCCATCTCTGTTGCCGCCGAAAAAAACTTCATCTCACAGCCTTCCTTCAGTGCTGCCATCACCAAACTCGAAAAAGAACTGGACGTCACCCTGCTCAACCGCACCAGTCGCGGTGTCACACCTACTTCTGCCGGCAGTGCCATCTTAGAAAAAATACAAGACATTTTCTGCCTTGTAGACGACATCACAAGCATTGCCTACAGCCATTCCGCAAAAGGCATTGTCCAACTGGCCACCATCCCCTGCCTCTGCGACAAAATTTTACCGCAAGCACTCAAAATTGCCCGCAACCAGGCGCTTCCTTTTCAGGTATCCATCCACACCGATGAAAGCCAGGGAGTCTACCATCGAGTTCTTTCCGGCATCTCCTCTCTGGGCATTCTTTTTGCCTCCGACGACATCCAAAGTCCGGAAATCACCTTTACGCCACTCTTTGATGATGAATACGTCCTCTACGTTGGTCCTCATTCTCCTTACTGGGATGCCGACAGCATCACCATCGAAGAAGCCATGGCACAACCCTACATCGCCTGGCGTGACGAATTCATTAAAAACAACGGCGGTATCAGCGACACCTTCAAAGGCATGACCCCAAACATCGCCCTGCGTACCGATGAACTTGAAACCATCAAAAAAATGATCGCCGAAGACAACTACGTTGCCTTCTATCACCGCTTCATGACCCACGAAGATGTCTACCTCAAACACGGCCTCCTGCGTGCCATCCCCATCTCCAACTACGACGTCACCTCCCACATCGGCTATATCGAAAGCACCAAATACAAACCCTCCAACGCCGACCGCGCCTTTATTGAAGTGCTCAAAACCGCCGTTTGCGAAACGCAAGAAATTTGTTTGTAACAAAAAAGCAGTCACCCCCGCGAAAAATCGCAAGGTGACTGCTTTTTTATTCTACCAATGCTACTTTGATCACAATACATATTTAACGCACGAGCATAACCAATCCATCGATAGCCATCACCACACAAATGACACGACGCATCGTCAAAGCGTCCATACGCCGCACAAGAATGCGAGCAACGAAAATGCCCGCCACCATAAACACCAATGCCAATGGCACATAGCCCACCATATTAAAAGAAAACATACCAAAAGCTATACGCAAAAACACATCAGCAGCCATCGTAAACACAGAAAACATCTGCATCGTGCCCAAATATTCTTCCTTACCCTTAGTCGCCAACATATAGAACGTTGCCATAATTGGCCCGCCTACTGCAAACGCCCCCATCACCAAGCCACTCAAAGCTGCAAAAATAACATAACTGGCTGTGCACGGCCGCACCTGCACCTTTTTCTGTCCCCACTGCAAATAAAGCGCCATGATAATAAACATCGCCCCCATAAGCGGGTGCCAAATTGGACTATCGCCAACCTTTGCAAGAACAACAATACCGATAAAATCAGCCACTATCGAAACAACTACACCTAAGCCAATCCATTGCCAATTGCAATGCTTGCGATACAACCAAGCGCTATAAAGCACCAATAAGAGCACTAAGAGATTGGTAAACGCTAAAGCGCTGGTGTATCCAAACAGGTACGGAAACACCATGAGCACTACTACGCCAAAAGCAAAACCACTTACCCCTTGCACAACAGCACCTACAAAAGTGATGCCACAAAACGCCAACAAAAAATTCAAATCCACTATTTCCACCCCCTACTTCCATTTTACGCCTAGAGGTGTGGTTAAACAAGAAGAACTTATTTGTATTTTACGAGCATTTCAAAATAGTGCTCGTAAAAAAGCCACCTTCATTATGTAGCGTCCCCCAATCATTTGCTTGTCCAAATAATTGGAGGCACTACAAAGAAGGTGGCTAAAAGATTGTTCATCATCCTGCTGAAGCAGCTTGAACATCACCGTTCTGTGTCTGCACGGCAGCAATCAAAATTTCGCCACCATAGAGCTTTGTCAACAGCTGTTCGCTGCTCTCATCAAGCCCCGTCACGCATACTTGGCACCCATTGCGCTCAAACTGGCTAACGGCTTTACGCAATGCAGATGCACCAGATTCGTCCCATAGATGTGCTTTGCTAAAGTCCAGAAAAATGTCTTTACCATTGTCGCGATACTCAAAAGCACTCACTATAGCTTCGGTAGAAGCAAAGAACACCGGCCCTTGAATGTAATAGTGGGTTTCGTTTTCAGTTCTCTTTGCGCTTACGCTCACTTTTGCCATGTGCAGAGCAAAGAAGATGGCGGTCAATGCCAAACCAACAATGACACCATAAGCGAGGTTGTTGGTGGCTACAACGATGGCAACAACAATGATGATGACGGCCGCATCTGTTCGCGGCATTTTGTTGAGTCTGCCTAAAGCTCCCCAATCGAAGGTAGAGATGGAGACGGTAATCATGACGGCAACGAGGGCAGCCAATGGTATTTGTACCATAAGGTCATTTAAGAGGAAGATGAGCACCATAAGGAAGCTGCCAGATACAAAGTTGGAGAGGCGTCCTCTCCCGCCTGAGTTGACGTTGACGATGGCTTGTCCTATCATAGCACAGCCACAGGTACCACTAAAGAAGCCGCTAACGATATTGGCAATGCCAAGTCCTCGACATTCTCGGTTGCGGTCGCCCTGGGTATCTGTCATTTCGTCGATGACTTTACTGGTCAGAAGTGTTTCCGAAAGTCCAACGATGGCCAATGACAGGGAGTATGGCAGAATGATGAGAAGGGTATCCAGGTTCAAAGGTACGCTTGGTATATGGAAAGGTGGTAAAGCAGCAGTGATGGTGCCCATATCACCAATGGTGCGTACATGAACGTCTCCCAGTATGGCTATGGCTGTTACAACAATAACAGCCACAAGGGTAGATGGTACCGCTGTGGTGAGACGCGGAAAAAGATAGATGATGACAATGCCCAAGGCAACGAGCGCATACATTGGCCAACTTTCACCTTCAAAGTTTCCTAACTGTGAGGAAAAGATAAGAATGGCAAGCACATCAACAAAACCGATTTGCACGCTGTTTGGTATAAGTTTAAGAAGATTCCCAATGCCAAGAGCACCTAGAATAAACATGATAACACCGCATAGAATGGTGGCAGCCATGAGATATTCCGGCCCATGGTCACGAACAAGGCTTACAATGACAAGTGCCATTGAGCCTGCTGCCGCAGAAATCATCGCTGGCCTGCCGCCAAGGAAAGCCATAAGAACTGTAAGCCAAAACGAAGCATACAGCCCCATCATTGGACTAATGCCAGCAACAATGCAAAACCCTACCACTTCCGGAATGACCGCAAAAGATGATACGAGACCGGCAAGAACATCTCCCTTCAAGTTACCAAACCATTCCCTTCGTTCTTGTTGTAGATTCACTTTTTTCAGCTCCTTTTTATAAACTATATAATAGTATAACTTAATACTCAACAAGAATAAAGAGTCTACATCACAACCGTCACACCGTGCCAGCTATTGACATAGACTCTATTATTTTGTGGCAATATTCAAATCGCCTCAAGATCGATGTTATCTCTTCTATAAATTCCCCACCGATTACTATAACGCAACAAAGTTTCTACTGCTTTGTCATTATAGTTCGCCTTTATATTTCGATATACATCAATAAACAAATCACGATGAGCATCTGTACGACGCACCAATTCCAATTCATCTAGTGATCGCTTGCTATAGTAAGCACGCAATTCTTTTTTAAAATCCTGCATAACATCCGCCAAACGATAAGTGTAATTATACCAAAATGTCTTCTTATAGATTGGTGTTACAACACCACCTTTACCTTCTATATCATACATTTTTTCATAAACATATTCCATCCGTGCATTTTCAACATAACGTAAACGTTCGCCATCAACATACATCATCCCATACACGGTCTTTTCAAAAATATCTTTTGTCTCAAAGTTTTCCAACATACTTTTACGTTCATCTTTAAGCCAATCACGTAACGCTTTAAAAGTAACCCAAGTAATTTTTCGGCAGGTATATAGATACTCCATTTGTTCTTCAAAGCGACGTAATTTCTCAATATCGAAAACCCCTTCCAGGTCGTCTACTCGTTGCCAAAGATAGTCGGCAGCACTATCATCAGTTATATCTTTAGCAAACTGTTCTAACGTTTCCATATATGTTATTGGAAAATCTTCGCTAAGTTTTTTAGCTAATTCCACCTTCACTTCCTGCGCAATAACTTCTTTCATTCCGGCAGGTACCGGACATTTTTTTGTATATTGATAAACATTACCCGGAAAAATATTATTAAGATTGCTTTTTTCTGTAAAACTATAAATATCATCAGCATTTGGGCTTATTTTATAATAACGTTTTCCATTTTCCATGTATACACAACCATACATTGTAAATTCTGTATCAAAATAACCCAATTCTGCCATTCTACGCACGTCATCAGCAACCTGCGCGTCATGCAGCTTCATCATCAAACCCAATCTTCCAGTCATATGATAGTTCCTCCTTTCTTAAAACATACGTGCCAAAGTCGAATGGCTCTCAACCGCCAAACGATAAGTACCATCCGGTTCTGCAAATAGATCCACTGGATAATCTAACAAATTCTCCAGCATTGATTCGTTTAGCATTTCGCCAATTTTTCCCTGAGCAAACACATTTCCATTTTTAAGATAGAGAATATGATCAAAAAGAGGAATGATTTCTTCTACATAGTGCGTAACATAAATAATCGTCAACTTTTTCTTCTCCGATAGCTGGTTGATAGTATCAAAAAGATAACTTCTATTATAAATGTCAAGCCCTGTGCATGGTTCATCTAAAATTAACATATCTGGATTTGGAAAGAGAGCACGTGCAATGAGCACATTCTGGCGTTCCCCTTTTGACAACATATCAAAAGTACGGTTCATTTTATCCCCAAGGTTCAATGTTTCCAACAATTCTTTAGCCAACACCACATCATCTAACGTAATGTCATTTTCCAATCCAAGCGTACCACTTTTACCTGAAAGTACAATATTTAATGCCGATTCACGTGAGTAATATTTATCAAAAAATGATGCACTCACCCAACCAGTACGCTTACGAATATCTAAAATATTATCGTTCGAAAAATGTTCATCAAACACTTTTACATCGCCACTCGTATAATGTTTCAACCCAGCGATAATAGAAAGCAGTGTCGTTTTCCCACTTCCATTCATCCCAAAGACGACCCAATGCTCACCTTTTTTCACTTTCCATGTAACATCATGCAAAAGATATTTATAACCCACTTTACACGATAGCTTATTCGTTTCTACAATATAATCGCTCATACAATCACCTTCTTTTAACGCAACGTACCATTATTCTTTCAAATCTTCATCGCTTAATGTTACACATTCACCAACAAAGTTTTCATTAGCATGAATAGGCACCACAAAACCATCATTATTCATAAACCCAAGATTCTGATTTTCCCAAGCCATAATCTCGCACACTTTTGCAATCGTCATTTGCTTAGTATTTTCACTATCATCCAAATCTGGATAACAATTGAAACGACTATTTTCTACGAAATATTTCGCACTGTCGTAAATTTCTTTTTCTACACCAAACTCAATACGATCACAATCACCGCAAAAAATTTCTGTGCGCGCATCTTCAAATTCACTAAAAATGATTTGCCGTAATTTCAATTTGCCCCCACAGTACTTACATACACAACGTTTGGTACGTTTTTTCAACATATCTACTCGTTTTTCAGACTTATAACTCTTATTATCATTGGAAATGCTCATAGCAGTCCCCTCCTAATTGTCATAAAAATAGTTTAAATTTCATAATTCTAAGAAAAAGAGAGACGCTCAGCCTCTCTTCTCCTAAAATATACATATTTTACATTAACCCAATCAAATGCCAATACCCAGTCATAACTACGCAGATACCTGCCATAACTGTAACAGAACGAATAACATTGAAAACAAAGAAATCCTTCATTTTCATCATGCCAAAACTGAAAATAATCAAATATGGCACATATTCATATGGCAAAATGATTGCTTCTGCACAAGCGTTAATTGCATATGCAAATGGCAGGGCCGGATACCCTAAGTGAGTAACAATTGTCAAAAGAGGAATCGTCAACAATGACCAAATGGCCATAGGCGTCATCAAGAAATTAAACAAAAAGACGATACCAAAAACAATAGCTAAAATAATAATTGGATTATCATTAGAGCCAAGGAATGCTAAACAAAGATCTGCTAATGCATCGCCAAGACCCAGCTCTGTAGCGACAGTCCCAATAGCCATACAGCTTGCTACGAAAAACAGGATTTGCAAGTTAGTCTTACTGATGGTTGTCTCATTAGCCCCCTTAACAAATGGCAGATAGAGCAAAAACGGAACCAGAGCAAACCCCAGATTTAAATCCAACCCTGTCCAAGTTACGGTACAAGTATAAAGTAAAAGTAACCCAAGAATAATAGCATTCCATTTCTCATCAACGGTCATTTTACCCATGGCTTTCAGATGATCTTCGAAATAACTTACATCACCAAGTGGCTCTTCAGGTTTATACATTTTGTAAGCAATAAAGAGTAATAGCAAAGAAATAAGGAATAATGGCCAGTTATGCAGAATAATGGTAATCGGTGTAACAGAACTGCTATCCAACCATTCAGAACCCATCGACGTAATAACACCCCAAGCAGGTGCCTGATAGGTATAAGCATGAGAAGTCGCGCAACCAAGCATCAATGCCGCCGAAAGACCAGCTCCAAGGTTTTTCTTCATTCCATTCAGGGAGAGGCAAAGCCCTAAAACGAGACCAGGCATCAACACATATGCACTACCAAAAGTTAGAATATTGATTAAGACCGATACCAACAAAACTGCCAACAAAAGGCCAAAATAGCTTCCTTTAACTTTACACATTAGCATAAAAGCTATACGCTTCATGAGACCACAATGTTCAAGACTAGCAGCCATGAAATATGCACCGACAAGCATAATAATTGTCGAATTGGTCCACGAAGACATTACCAATTCAATCGGAGCAACACCAACGAACACCCATAAAGCTGGCATAATAATTGCAACAACAAAATTTGGAACCAGTTCCATTGCTGACAAAGCCAACGAGAATACCGTAACCGCTAAGAAACATTTAACTTTATAGTTGTAAAATCCTTGCTCTGGAATAACGATACATATTATTGTCAGAACAACACAGATTAACCATTTGATGATGGTCGCTTTGTCCATCTTATGAAACAATGTACTCATTTGATTTCCCCCTTACGAAGATTTTCATCGGAAAGATCAGGGGCGCTTTGACTTTCACATAAAATCTTTTTCGCAAGTATAAAAAGCGGGCTGACACGCTGAATACATTCTCTTTTCTGGTATGTAACTTTGCCTGAAAAGGTATCTTCTGCGTGACAGCCCCTTCTTATTTAATTATGCTTAAACAAAATGTGATTACACTTCTTCTTCAAAGATTGGATATACCGGTGCACCTTCGCACTGACGAGGCATTCTCACACCACCAAGCACAGCAATCGTAGGCACGAAATCAATTTGACGAATAATACGATCGGTCTTATACCCTTTCTTCAAGCCTTGACCAGCCGCAATAAAGATTGGAGATACGGAAGTATGTTGTTCACCAAGAGTAGTAGACAAGCAGTCAGCATGGTCGAAATTGTAGCCTTCAGACATCCATACACAGATATCACCAGCATCAGGACCACCTTGACCAAGCAAAACAGCATCTCTGTTACGCAATGCAACGGATACAATGCGATGTCCCGTTTCTTCCGAGCGCAAGCTGTACAAGTCAGTCATAATCTGTTCCTCAAGTTCATAGCGATCTGCCGGGTCAACGATACCGTCAATCACAGTGCCATCTTCCAAGGTATGTTTATCACGACCTTTGAGGTTCAAATACAGATGCCCTTCACGCTGCATAACCGCTTTTGTCTTAGTCCAGTCGATACCAGTTGGATTACCCTTTTCATCTTTGAAGGTGGTGAGGTAGCCGAGTTTTTCCATCAGTGGGGTTACAACGCCATTGAGGTCGACGAGGAATGGAATTTCGTGAGCTGGAGCAACCTGAGCATGGTCGGAGAAGATAAGGATGGTCCAACCTTCATCGAGGAGGTGCAAGAACTTGCCGAGATAGTAGTCGGTCTGTACATACAGATCTCGCATCCATTTTTCAGCAACTTCTACAGGTTGTTTGTTGAATGGACGTTCTGCCAAGTGCTTGATGAACATATGTTCTTCAAGGTCAACAGCATGGAAGTGGGAGAAGATAACATCGAGATCTTCACTTTCGATCAGGTGATGCAGAGCAGCAGCCTGCCAGTCAGCAGTTGCATACCAGCAGGACAGCATACATTCGGTGATCAGCATGGAGTCCTGACAACCGATCATGGAAGTAGGGGTTGGATAACCAACGTTTTCAGTGACTTCTTTGAAGAGTCTCTTTGGATGCCATACGCTATCATTAGTTGCATCCATACCAGCTGATACATACATGGTCAAATTGTTGCCATCTTCACCAAGCTTCAAAAGTTTGAAATTGCGGTTAACCTTTTCGTATTTCTTATCATTCTGAATAGCTTCGTCAAATACTTCAACAACCATTTCACCAAGCGGGCATACACACATTGGTTCAGTGTTCTTTTTGCTCTTATAAATAGCAACTCTATCATAGATACCATCTTCGTTCTTAAGAATCAAAGCTGGGCGACGGATCAAACCACCAGAGAGAAGGATCGTGAATTCCTTAGCATCAGCAGGAGCAGCAGCCCAACCGGACGCTGGTTTAATTGGAGATTGTGATAAATCCAAGTTTGCTTCAGTCATCATCGTGGTCTTCTGACTTTCCTTGTAAATCAGGAAGCAAGCATCACGGTCAGCCTTAGAAGCGTCACCGACATTAAATACTTCAGCATCATCATCTTCTGGCAAATCTTCAACTACACAAGCTGCATGAGCATCGGTAGCACCTTTAGCCTTAAATGTAACCGCTTCAATTTCGGTAGAAGCACCAACGATGGTTTCCGCATCAACTGTTGCCACTGCCATATTAACAGACCCTGGAGAAGTCCCATCAACCACCATCAAATTAGGATTGTCGCTGCTTGGTGGCCAAGCGGAACCAGGCCAATGCCATACGAGGGTTTTCTTACCAGCCTCTGCAAAAACGTTCCAAAGTTGTTCTGCTTTACAATTACGAGAGTCAATATTGTAAGCGGTCTTATCAAGGTCACTACCTTTACGGAAAAAGCCGGTGATACCATGAACATTAGAATAGCAACCAGTTGCCAATGTAGTCCACATTGGAGGTGTAACAGTTGGATGCCCGCCGAGCATGACAAGGTCCTCACGTTGAGCACCGCGTTCGATATATTCTTTTAAATTTGGAAGTAAACCCATTTCTACATAATGTTTTGTCAGGCTAGGATCCAACCCGTCGACACCGAGAAGTAAGATCTTATTTGTTCTTGCTTTTCTTTCCATGATTTTTTCTCCTCTTCAAAAAATTTGATAAGTAATTTAAATCTATACCAGGGCCCTTATCTTTGTCCTTATACTACCACCTAATAGATATTATCGAAAGAATTTATATTTTGACAAATTCCTGCTCTTACGCAAATATAATTTGCTCACTTATTCTGAATACTTTTTATTTTCCAATCATACCTTACTTATAAAAGGTGCAAAAAAAGCGCATTCCGAACAAATCCTCCGTATGCGCTTCATAAAATATATATCAAAAAACAACTGTAAAGTAACCTCATTTTTCAAAAGATTTCTTCACAGATCTTGCAATATAATCAATAATTTCCTCTTCAATATTCTTTTTATATATAACATACACATAGATGCTTTCCAACGTTTTCACACTTACAAGTTCTGGATCATCCTTAAAATCTTTTTCAAGCAATAAATGACCTTTAAGCATTTTTACGTCAATCGAATAATGGCCAAAACGCTTAATATTGCCCTTCAGATTACTTGGAACCTCCACTAATGGATCATAACCCAAATTAAGCATTTTCGCAAATTCCAAACCATTGAGTGTATTTTTTAATACACTTAATGGATATGGACGCAGCATCGTATATGTAATATTTTTTTCCATTGCTAATGGATTCGAACGATGTACCCAAATATACATCGGTAAACGTTTTAACTCTACACATTGATAATCGACAGGCACCTGCATACTTTTTCGACTCTGTTTATTGATTTTAATTTGAATATTAATATCTTTTTGCGAAATGCTGATATCGTCGCTGTTTTTAATTGTCGAGAGTACAAACATTACCTGCGGGAATGCTTGGGATAACTGTGTTACTAAATCCTCACCATAATAATGAACGTATGATTGCGGCGCATTAATAGTATATTGATGAATATTCCCTGAATCCTGCGAAAAGGTTAACATTTTTTTACGAATAACAGCTTCCTCATGTAACACGTTTTGCGCAGATTCATAAAGTGCGTCGGCTGCCTTCGTCGGCGTCACCCCATCTTTTTGACGCACAAAAAGCTCTACACCAAGTTCATGTTCTAAAGATTTGATACTGTGAGAAAGCGCTTGGCGCGAAATATGCAAAAAAATCCGCAGCCCGCGAGATTGACGCATTTCTATAGACTTCCGTAAAGTAGTAGAGTTGATCAAGCATAACCGTCTTCCTCCAAACCAATTCTTAAGTTCCAACATCTTAATAGATGATATTACCTGGGCATAGATTTCCTTGTTACTATGCCAACACGCTGACCACAATGGGATAGATATTTTGGCATGTTGTCTTATTATATACAATGCTTTTATAAAGATAGTAATTCGTACGCTTCAGTACCACATCGTGACCTTTAAGCAAATCTTCATAGAAAAAACTATTGTTGATGACCGGAAAATCAACCGTGTAATAACCAAATTTCTCAATACTGTCAACAAAATTATTTTTCAAATAAATTTCATCAACTTCTTTTAAGCTGCAATCCGTATCTTCTTCCAATACTTTAATCAGATTATTGATATTGTACGAATTTTTTAAAGTACAACAAGGTGAATCTCGAAGAATAGAAAAATTCAACACATCATATTGATTATAGGGAGAATTTTCAGCAATCCATACATATACCGGAATTTTGTCCAATTCTGCAGAAATATAGCTGCTATTCAATTGATCAAACATACATCGATACTGAGATTCAAAAAGAACCGGAATACAAATATCATACTCGCTATATTGATTCTTTTTCTCACAAGAAAACTCAAAAATGGAAATATCAAAGTAAATATTCGGAAACGTATCGGATAATAATTTCAATAAATCCTCACCAAAAGTCAAAAGTAAAGATTCTGCCATGCCAATGCGACAAGTAGCCAACGTTTCATTCTTTTCGTTGTAATCCAACATATTTTGATTGATAGCCGATACTTCTCTAATAATCACACTTGCATGCTTATACAACGCATAACCTACTTTAGTCGGTATTGCACCATTCACGGAACGCTCAAACAGCACCACACCAAATTCACTTTCCAATTTTTTTAGAGAATTTGAAATTGCCTGGCGAGACACTCCAAGATTCGTCGCTGCTTTTGTTATTGACCTATAATGAAAAACTTCTAAAAAACAGTATAACTGCTCAATCGTCATAGCATTCTCATCCTCTCTATCTTTTCGTGTCAAAAATTTATTGCGCATAGCAAAGTACAGTTTACAAGGGACTACACAGGGTAGGTATCTGACGGGAGGG